>NZ_JADYWY010000003.1:0-407218 GCF_015864635.1 Psychrobacter sp. SZ93C1
AGATGACTTTGCCATCTATGGGACTGGTGTTGTCAAAGTATTCACCATCAACGGGTGCAACCCATTCACCATTGATGAAGTTGTCGTATTTTTCGCGGAATTGGACTTGGCTTTTTTCTGTGTTTGGATAGGGATATAACATTAACTGCTCCTTGTTGTGAGAAAGGCATGTTAAATGCCTTCAACTGATCTTCCTGATCGAGTCTTAATTTCATGCTACTGATATTCTTATTCAAGTTAAAGCTAATTTTTACGTTAAACATTTCAATTATCTATTACTAAAAGTTATAGCTTTAAATAAAGGCGGATGGGTCTCTTTGATAAAACTTTCCATGTTATTTTTTAGTAAAAGTCAAAGGTCAATTTTTTAGTACAAATCGATAATTTTTTATAGCTTAGTTTTTCAGCAGTCACTTTCAATGATTACTGAAAGCTCTGATCGTTGCGATTCAACATTCCCTAAGAAAGTACAGCTGACACAGGTGCGGGTAATGTGGATAGCAAGTGAGATTGCAGAGCAAGTTAATATTGCATAGTGCTCAGCTTAAAATTATTGAACCGCCTTAACGATAAGAATGAGGCGGTTTATTTTTTTTGTATTTATCAGTAACAAGATGAAATAAAAGATGTATTAAAAAACAAATGTTTATATACTTCTATATAGTTATATTTGGAAGGCAGATGTATCGCTAAAGACAAGGTCGAATTGATAGAGTGGTACAGCAAAGCTTTAAAAAATGGGGATATAGTCATTCCACTATAAAAGTATTACAGCATTAACCTCGCTTGAAGTATCACCTATACATCTACACTCGGTTGCCTGGTACTACTTTTAAATCAAATCGACTATAAGCTCAGCTGTGACGCTCATCAAAAACTGAATGAGAAAGAATAGTTATCATGCAAAAACTTAATAAGATATTAATTCATAAAATGATGATAGTAGGATTATCAAGTGGTTTAACCATACCTGCTGTTGCAGATCTTGGCATTGTAAATATGTTAATGAACGAAGGACTCGCTACTACTCAAGCCACTCTTGGCTATATGTACAGTACTGGTGATGATATTAGTCAAGATGATGTTAAAGCATTTGAATGGACTAAAGCCGCTGCTAATAGAGGAAGGGTATTTTCCCAATATACACTTGGAAAGATGTATAGCAATGGCACTGGTGTACGTCAAAACGATGCCAATGCCATTGAGTGGTATGAAAAAGCTGCCAATCAGGGCAATGCTGAGATTCAATTCAATCTTGGAACTTTTTATCAGCACGGTGAAGGTATTCCTCAAGATTATGATAAAGCAGTTCAATGGTATCGAAAATCAGCTGATAAAGGTTTTGCACTAGCTCAGTATAATCTTGCTGGAATGTACGATAAAGGCCAAGGGGTGAGTCGGGATTATGCAGAGACACTCAAATGGTTAAGAAAGGCTGCTGCTCAAGGATATGCGGGAGCTCAAAATAATATTGGTGATATGTACGAAACTGGTAGAGGGGTTAAACTTGATGATGCGAAAGCGGCTGAATGGTATCTGAAAGCTGCCAATCAAGAAATAGCCGAAGCGCAGAACAGTCTTGGCTTGATGTACTTTGAGGGCAGAGGCGTGGAGCAAGATAAAGTTCAATCCCAAGAGTGGTATAGCAAATCTTGTGACAACGGATATCAGCCGAGTTGTGATGAGTTGTAGCCAATTGAATAAGAGAGACTGTGATTTTAAAAACTTAAAATAGATATGTACTTATTAAGTGTTAGTCAAGAGGTTATCATTTGGCATAACTCTGTCAGCTGAAGCCGATGAGTTTTTTGAAAGTATGAGTGTTTTAGCAGAGCAGAATGCTTCTTCAAATTCAGTACACTTAATATGCATAGATAGAGCACGACAGTATAGAACGCCAGATACAACAAAGCCCCTGATATCAGGGGCTTTAGCTATTCTATAAGATAGTATAGAACTATGTATTGGTACCAGTGGTCGGACTCGAACCGACACGCTTATTAGGCAACGGATTTTGAATCCGTCATGTCTACCAATTCCATCACACTGGCATGTTAGGTAATAATATCTATTAGATAGGTATTATCGAATTGGGCTACAGGGTTAACTCTGTATAGGCTGCGTATTATAGCAGGCTATTTTTGATCGTCAAGAATTATTTTAGATAATTTGCGATTAAATCAAAAAAACCGATATATTCTATATGTTATTTATCCTACAAAGGCACGTTCGACCGCATAATCTGCTTGAACACCCATACGTGGTGAAACGGTTAGACCAAAGTCATCCAAAATAGCAGAAACTTCTGCGTTGAATGGCATGCTACCGCAAATCATCACACGATCATCGTCTTTATTCATCGTTGGTAAGCCAATATCTTCAAAGAACTTACCCGATTTCATAAGGTCAGTGATACGGCCTTGGTTTCTAAACTCTTCACGAGTCACAGTCGGATAGTAAATGAATTTTTCGCGGAACCATTCACCAAAGATTTCATCATTGGCCAACTCGGTTTCGAACATCTCACGATAGGCTAAATCTTTGGCATGACGCACGCCATGTACCAAAATGATTTTATCAAAACGCTCGTACACTTCAGGGTCACGTGCTAACGCCAAAAATGGTGCCAGTCCTGTGCCTGTCGATAGCATGTATAAATGCTTGCCTGGTAATAAATCATCTAGTACTAGTGTCCCAGTTGGTTTTTTGCTAACCAACAGCTCGTCGCCTACTTTAATGTGTTGCAGGCGTGAGGTCAGTGGACCATCTGGCACTTTGATAGAGAAAAACTCTAATTGGTCTTCGTAATTAGGGCTAGCAATCGAGTAAGCACGTAATAATGGCTTGCCATCGACGACGATACCAATCATCGCAAATTCACCATTACGAAAACGTAGGCCGTCGTCGCGAGTGGTTTTTATACTAAATAGAGAGTCATTCCAATGACGAACCTCTGTAACCGTTTCGGTGCGAAGTTTTGACATAAAGTCCTCGTTAAGTAGTCGCTGTGTGCGTCAACAGTATTAATTGAATGTGTCATTAGGGGTTAGCACTGCATCAAACTTTTATTATGATGACGATTAAATGGTCAGGCAGTGTCCAAATGTCGACGTATATTTTATATCATTATTAATGAGATAAAGGCCACTATTATCGTGATGCAATCTATTCTCAATAATAATTCTCGCTCATAATACCAAAATTTAAAATAAAAATCCGCCTAGCCGCTACTATGTGGCATGATAAAATGGAATATCGTTAGTGAGTAATTGTGTATCACTGGATAAAACTGGTTTATATTAGCAGGTTTTGGTTATTAGTAGATTTCTTGGAGACTTTTATGTCTGGTGACGATGCACAGTTAGATAGCCATCATCATGCGCCCATAGTGGGCTACCACCGTGCACCATTATCACAAAAATTTGGTGCACCACGTCAGCCAAATTTGGTAGCACTAACCAGTGTTATCGAAATGCTCTCGCCTTACGATACGCCAGCAGCATTCGTGGGCTTGGAAGCGTTTAGCCATATTTGGATCAGTTGGCAGTTTCATCATAACTATATAAAAAAAGACAATTCGGCTAATAAAAATGCGGATACTACAAAAACCACTGGTTTTCGCCCACAAGTACGACCACCACGGTTAGGTGGCAATCAAAAAATAGGTGTGTTTGCCAGTCGTAGTATGTATCGTCCGTCGGCACTAGGGCTGTCTGTCGTCAAGCTGGAGCGCGTAGAGGTTATACAAGGACGAGTATTTCTTATTATTAGCGGTGCAGATATGATAGATGGCACACCGATTATAGATATTAAACCGTATGTGGCGTATAGCGATGCGCTTGTAGAGGCAGAGAGTGGTTTTGCACCTACGGCTCCTACGCTGTTAGCAGTGACGATGACTGAGCCTGCTTATGAGCAGTTTGTAGCGTTAGCTGATACTGGACAGCCTATTGATAATGAGAAAGCGATAAATATAGAGCAGGATACGGTTACGACGCTTATGCAGCAGGTGCAAAGTCAGTTATTACTCTCTGATATCGATATTATTAAGGCACTCATTGCGCAAGATCCTCGTCCAGCGTATCGTCGTACTCAAATAAATATGCCGTTTACTATGCGCTATAAATCTGTTGATGTGAGCTTTCAGTTGATAGCAGTAGATGAACTACAAATAACCGCCGTTGTAGAAGTGATGTAAATTGATATCATTTTTAACCATATATTCTAAAACGATAAAAGAAGAAAAATATGTCTGAGCAGAAATATTCAATAGTGATTGATTTGCGTTGGTGTCTAGATGAGCTATTGGCAGATAAAGTGATTGACCAACGGGGCTATAATTTAGTCATTACTAGTCGCCGTGATAAGACACAGCATCCACTGTTGACGATCAACGAGTTTGGTTTGCCAAATGGCCATGCGCTTGATAATGAATCTGAGAGCAAATTAACATTGCCGTGGCTCAATCAATGGTTGGCAGCTAAAGCGGGTATGCCACTTGTGCGTATCGACCCTCTAAAAGTTGATGTCCCTGCTGTGACGCAGCTGATGTCCTTTGAGTATGCACGCTCACAGCATATTTTGCCCATTGAAGTCACACTGGATGAAGTTGTCATCGGTACAGATCAGCCGTTTCATACCGATTGGCACTCAAATATTGAAAAGCTGATTAAGTCTAAAACTTATCGTACGGTCTATATTAATCCTGAACAGATCAATCGTTATCGACAAGAGTTCTATCAAGTCACACAAGCCATTGCAGGCGCGAATAGTATTCACAAGCGTGCTGCAGCTGATGTCACTAACGTCGAGGCGTTACTGCAGTTAGGTGACAACACCAATCCCGATGCGAACGATCAACATATCGTCAGAGTTGTTGACTGGCTATTGCAATATGCTTTTGAACAGCGTGCCAGTGACATTCATTTAGAGCCGCGGCGTGAGACTGGCAAGGTACGTTTTCGTATCGATGGCGTGCTGCATACCGTCTATGAGATGCCCTTAGCAATTATCGTTGCAGTCACAGCACGAATCAAAATCTTAGGACGACTCAATGTCGCAGAAAAGCGCAAGCCACAAGATGGACGACTCAAAACCCGTACGCCAAAAGGGCTAGAGACTGAGCTGCGTCTATCTACGATGCCTACCGCATTTGGTGAAAAATTGGTCATGCGTGTCTTTGACCCTGAAGTGCTGGTGCGTTCATTTGCGCAGCTTGGCTTATCCGGCAAGCAGCTTGAGACGTGGCATGAGCTGACGGCGCATCCCAACGGTATTATTTTGGTCACAGGTCCAACGGGATCGGGTAAGACTACAACGTTATATAGCACGCTCAAGCAGCTCGCCACAGAGCAGGTTAACGTTTGTACGATTGAAGATCCGATCGAGATGATTGAACCTGCTTTTAACCAAATGCAGGTGAATTCAGGTGTTGATTTGCATTTCGCGGAGGGTATTCGTTCTTTGATGCGTCAAGATCCTGATATTATTATGGTCGGGGAGATCCGTGATGCGGAAACAGCTAATATGGCTGTGCAAGCTTCTCTAACTGGGCATTTGGTGCTTTCGACGCTACATACCAATGATGCACCTAGCTCCATTACCCGTTTGCATGATTTGGGTATTCAGCCGTTTTTAACCTCTGCCACCATACTAGGCGTGATGGCACAGCGCCTGCTACGTACGTTATGTACGCATTGTAAGCAAGCCGTTGATGTCACGCCAGACAGTGAGATTGCGATTCAGTGGCAAGAGTTGGTACAGCCTTGGCGCGCGCCAGCCCCAGCACAAATCTATACTGCAAATGGCTGTGAGCACTGCCGTCATACAGGTTACCAAGGGCGTGTGGGTCTCTATGAAATCATGCCGTTGTCAAATGAACTAAAAAAACTGGTTGCTGCTGATTCGAGCTTAGATGTACTTAAGCAGCAAGCATACCGTGAAGGTGTGCAGCCACTAAGGTTGTCTGGTGCGAAGCGCATTAGTGACGGGGTGACGACCATAGAAGAGGTGATGCGAGTAGTGCCATTGAATTAAGAATCAAATTGTAAATCGCTTTTAGCGCTCCCAACGTACATTTTGACGAATGATTTTTGCTGGCGTGCCGGCCACCATGCAGTTTGGTGTTTCGACTGGCTTATTGACGAAAGCACCTGCTGCAATGATACAACCACTGGCAATAGAGACGTTTTTAGAAACGGTCACATTGGCAGCAATCCAGATATGGTCACCTAAAATGACGTCAGAATGTGCGTTATTTACTCGTGCATTGGTGTCTATATCGTAAACCTTGTGGACATCAGTAGCACGAATCTCAATACCACGAGATATCATGCAAGATTCACCAATGGTCACGCTTTTGTCACGTGCCAAAATATAGCAGTCAATGGCCGTAGTATGGTTACCGATATGAATGTGTAAATGGTTGCCGACAATCAATAGTTGCCCAGAGAATTTGACTTTCTCTCCAATGGTTATGCGATTATGACTGCCATTGATGTCTATGTTTAGCTTATTAAATTTACCATGCTCACCGATGGTAATTTGATTGTCATGACCTTGACGAATGGTAATAACTGACTTGCCAATAATACGGGCATCTGCGGCAATATCGATATGATTACGATGCCCTTTGTCTTGTAATAAAAACCGTTGTCCATATACATATAGCTGTTTAGGTAATAGTGTCTTGATGATAGGAGGCAGGGTAATGGTTTTTTTATGGGTCATAATAAAGGGCTTATGCAAGTAATCAAATAGAAGTCGTCAAAAGGATAAAAGTGTCTGCTGGTTAAGCGTTTTATAGTGTACCGTCAAACAGCACTTGAAAATAGCCTATTCTAGAGCAATAAATACAGTTATCTATAGTCAATCCTCTATAAAAGAGTTACCGCGTTAACCTCGCTTGAAGTATCAGATATACATCTGCACTCGGTTGCCTTGTATCTCTTTTAAACTGAATCAACTATATTCGAAGCTTTAACTTTAATGTTTTTTATTTATCAATTTTTATTAACGAGATTTTTATGTTTACTGATACGCATTGTCATCTCAACCGTTTAGATTTGACGAAATATGATGGTCAACTGTCTGGCGCGATAGCCGCTATGAAAGAAGCCAATGTCACTCGTGCGATGGCAATTATGTGTGATTTTGCTGAATATGATGATATAGCTAATATTGTTAGCACCTATAGTGATGACGTCTTAAATCTAGGCATGAGTGTGGGTATTCATCCTTGTGAGGATATAGCTGTATTACAGTCAGCGACTGTAGACCGTTTGATAGAAACGGCTAGTGCTGATCATGTATGGGCGATAGGAGAGACTGGATTAGATTATTACTGGTCAACCGAAAATAAAAAGGAACAACAAGCCAGCCTTGCTCGTCATATCCATGCTAGCCAAAGTCTAAAAAAGCCACTCGTCATCCATATGCGTGATGCCAAAGAAGACACAATCGATATCTTAAAAGCTGAAGGCGCAGAACATGGCATCATTCACTGCTTTACTGAAGATTGGGATACCGCAAAAAAAGCACTCGATTTAGGGTTTTATATCTCATTTTCGGGTATCGTCAGTTTTAAAAGTGCGCAACAAATCAAAGATGCCGCAAAGAATATGCCTAGAGACAGACTGCTTATCGAAACTGATAGCCCTTATCTAGCACCTGTGCCTAAACGTGGTAAGCCCAATGAGCCAGCCTATGTACCCTACGTAGCCAGTTGTATCGCAGAGATGTATGGCTGTAGTAGCGAAGAGGTTGGCGCATTGACTGCAAAAAACTTTGAAAATTTACTGGCACAGTATCATTAAAATGGTTATGCTATGACCAGTCAGTCATTTATCATGTAGCCTTATAATGACCTGTTTCAAGCAGGCGTAATTATATGATTGTTAATGACTATTTAGAAAATATAAGCATATTCCTTGTCGTCCTCGCGCAGTCTCTGTATGGATCCATACTCTTGATGTTGGTGTGTTAACGTAAACGACAGTCGTATGCTTAATCTTATCAAGTTTTAGGAGAGACTATGAGTCGTCAGCATCAGTTCAAGGTACGAGAAGAAAATATCTTAGCAATGGCAGAGCAATTGCTACTTGAGTCGGGCGATGGTGATATCACTTTAGACAGTTTGGCAGACCAGCTAGATTTGGCTAAAGGTACACTATATAAGCATTTCTCCAGCAAAGATGAGCTTTATTTGCGTATTATTATCCGTTACGAAGAGCACCTGTTTGATATCAATCGCATCGATGACTGTCCATCGGCCGGTGTGGCTCGGATGATTTTTCAGCAGTTATTTAATCCACAAAAAGCCATGCTACTGAATCAAATCGAAGAGCGTTTGGCTGCATCGGTAACGGGCCTAAATCGCTTATTTGGTGAGCTATATGATATCCGCCGTCAGCGTATGAAACGTTTGATTGATATCATCAGTGCTTATTTGAAAGATGAGCACAGCAGTTTGAGTACGCGAGATTATTTATCGTCTATTTGGGCGATGGGTCAAGGTGGTGCTGGACTATTAAATTCGAGCTTTTATCAGCGTTATTTGGGTCGCCGAGATACTTTGCGTTATGCGTTTGTCCAGCAAATACTAGAGTTGCCTAGCCATTATCCTGCTGTGGACGATGAGGTAATGGATGAAGATATGCAAGAATTGGTAGAACAGATTGAGACCGAGTCAGAAGAGCATCGCAATACTAATTATTAAGCGGTTTATTGACTTTTAATATTGACTCTTAATACTGTCTATTCAGTTTTAATGTCGTAAGCAATATCATTATAAATGCTGTGTGTTGTCATATTTATTATGGCAACACACAGCATTTAGTTTTTTATAGCTTTTAAGAATTAATTACACATACCGAGACCTACAGCACGCTAGTCTTCTAATAGGGTTTCTTCCGTAGATTTCCAATTATAAGCACCATAAAATAGCATCTGTGCTTGACGAGTACAGTTATGGAGCATCATCTGCTTGTTTTCTTCAATCTCGTTCAAGTCGATCTCGTCATCATGGTCTTCCGTGTACGTCAGCTCCAACCAGTCGATAATCCAAGAGAAGAACATATTGACCCCAGCTTCGGCCAATAACCGACGGTCATAGTCATTGATATGAGTAAATGCTGGCTGTAGTGCTAGATCATCCGCCAAGCCTTGAGCATGCTTTTTTGTGAGCTCATTGATGGCTTTACGGACAGACTCTGATCCGCCATAACGTTCACTGACCAAAAACTGCCAGTAATAAGGCTGATCGCTCACCATATACAAAAACAGCTGAATACTCTTGGCAATTTGACGATCGAAACTACGCTTGCGGCCAATCTGTAAGCTATCGCTTAATATGGCCAACGTGCCTCCTAATTCTTCAACCACCAACGCACGTCCGAGCGATTCCATATCATCGAAATGTCGATAAAATGCGGTCGGCACCACACCGACTTCGCGCGTGACTTGTCTTAGGCTGATAGAGCTAAAAGATTGTCCTGTCATACATAAATCGAGCACGGCGTTAAAAAAGGCGTGCCGAGTTTGAAGTTTCTTTTGTTCGCGACTGCTCATAATATTTCAAAATTGTCCGGTAGGTGTTTATCATACTCATTTCAGCGTAAAAATACGAATGAAATACGCAACTTGTATTCATTTACTAAACCATGCACTGGTCTTTTAAACCATTGTGCCCCAATGACCCTGCAATTCCTGCGCCAATCGATACGCTTCATGGTCATTCATGCCAGTAATAAAATCTAAAATATTTAAAATATTGAGATAGACATTGTCTGACAATACGCGGCGATGTTCACACAGGTGGGGCTGTAGCAACTTTGACAGACGTTGCTGCTCAAAGGACATGGATTGAGGGTTAGATGTCGCTCTACTACCTGTCCAAGCCAATGGCATAAAAGCATCTAATAGACGATGCAAACATTGATTGGCCATTAGCTCCATGCGTACTTTACTTGGGTGATTAAATATCTTCTCACGTGCCAATTGCTTTGCTTGGTTGATGCCACTTTGCACACTGATATCACAGTGGTCAAATAAACTGCCTTGGAGCTTGCCGGCTAGCAGGGCATCACTATTGGCGACAAAGGCATCGGTCACCGTGTTTACCAAACGCATCATGGCTCGTGCTCGCAATGACGCAAGACTTTGTCTAACGGACATGTGTGTTGGTAAGTTGATACTATCAGGGCGCTCACCAATCAGCTCATAAAATATCGTGGCAACCTCCTGATAAGTGAGCATGTTTAGATTGATGCCATCTTCTAAATCTATGAGTGCGTAACAGATATCATCTGCCGCTTCTAGTAAGTAAGCCAGTGGATGCCGCGCAAAACCATCATGTTGCTCAGAGCGCGGTAGATTCAAGCACGCTGCCAGCTCTTCTAGCTGTTCAGCCTCACTATAAAAACAGCCAAATTTTTGCACGTTAGTTGCAATGCCACTTGAATGTAAGCTGTGAGAAGTATCGTTGCTATGCGTCGCTAACCAAGGGTATTTCATAAAGGCACCTAAGGTCGCACAAGTGAGACGCATGCCGCCTTTATCCGGATGGTGCTCGTTATTGACGAGCAATCTAAACCCTTGCGCATTACCTTCGTATGCCAGTAGGTCTAGCTGCTCATGGTGGCTCAAGGTTTGCAAAATCTCCTGCGGCTCAGGCAACCTGAACCAGTCCCGAATGGCGTATTCTCCTGCATGACCAAAAGGCGGGTTGCCAATATCATGAGCGAGACAGGCGGCTTGTACGATAACGCCGACATCCGCTGGCGAGATACCTGCTGGTAGGCCATTGCCTAATTTATCATGGAGCTTTTCTGCTGCCATCATTGCTAAAGAGCGTCCAATACATGAGACCTCAAGCGAATGTGTTAGGCGAGTATGAATGCCGAGCTGATTGGTCAACGGATGGACTTGAGTTTTTTGATTGAGCTGTCTAAAGGAGTGCGAAAATACCAGTCTGTCATAGTCTTTATGAAACTGGGAGCGGGTACTCGTATTGGCATTAAATTTTTTGGCAGCGCCAAGACGCTGCGAGTTGAGCAGATGAGACCATTGTGTGGTAGGAGACGGCAAAGAGGTTGGTGTACTTAGCATATTAAACATCCGAAACCAAGGGAGCCTATAGCATAGCAAAATAGGGCCCTTGGTACAGATATATAGTCAGAGAACTACATTAAGATTTCTGGCAGTTAAAAAGTACTTCTTCCTCGTCGATAGCCACATTGCTGTCCAATGTTTTATTGAGCAAGGTTGCCTTGTCACCACTTACTTGCCATATGATGCCATGAGTATCATCTAAGCCAATATCACTCGTATAGATGGCTTTATCAGCGTCACTATCAGCAGCAGCTGTTAAATCGTACTCGAGACCATCGATGAGTAGGGTCGCTGTCTGTGGCGTACTGTCGTTACCGTAAGAAACATCGATAGTAGCAGTAGGCTCACAAGAGAATGGCGTGCCTGCACTGGCATGGTCATGACCCTCATGTCCTTCATGATCGTGTCCTTCATGATCTTCGTGATTGTGCCCTTCATGTTCTTCATGATCGTGTTCGTCATGCTCTTCGTGACCTTCGTGACCTTCGTGACCTTCGTGACCTTCGTGACCTTCGTGACCTTCGTGACCTTCGTGACCTTCGTGACCTTCGTGACCTTCGTGATCATGCTCATGGCCTTCTTGATCCTCTACGGCGGTTACTACCTCAGTGTCAGTGCTGGGTTGACAGCCCAATAGTGAACCTGTCACCACACTGCCTATGAGCGCAGCACCTGCGAGTTTAGAAAAAGAGAAATAAGCAGCCATAATATAAATCCTCAAATAAGCAAAAATAAAGATATGTTATAATATAACAATTAGTATGTAAAATAAAGCCGATGATGGAGAATCTCCAACATCGGCTTATTAACTTTAAATGCTATTTACCGCTTAAAGTTATACGTTAAAGCGGAAATGCATCACGTCGCCATCTTGCACGATGTATGTTTTGCCTTCCAAACGCGATTTACCAGCAGCGCCTGCGCCTTTTTCGCCGTTGTATTCGATGAAATCATCATACGCAATGACTTCGGCACGAATGAAACCGCGCTCAAAATCAGTATGAATCACGCCAGCAGCTTGTGGGGCAGTTGCGCCAATAGCGACAGTCCAAGCACGCACTTCTTTAACACCAGCGGTAAAGTAAGTTTGCATATCAAGTAAGTCATAACCACCACGGATTACTTGATCAAGACCGGCTTCTTCCATGTCCATCTCAGCTAGGAAATCTTTTTTGTCGTCTTCATCAAGCTGAGCGATTTCAGATTCGATTTGGTTGCACAGCGCGATGACGATAGAGTCTTCACCAGTGGCGTAGTTACGAACGGCATCAAGGTAAGGATTGTTTTCAAAACCATCTTCACTGACGTTGGCGATATACATGGTTGGCTTTAGTGTGATTAAACCATAGCTTCTGATGAGTTTTTTCTCATCCGCATCGAGATTGGCGGCACGTGCTGCCTGACCATCTGCTAATAATGGTTCGATTTTTTTGAAGATATCAAGCATAGCACCAGCGTCTTTGTCACCGCCTTTGGCCTTTTTGGTCAAGTTGAATATAGCGCGTTCAACAGCTTCTAGATCTGCCAATGCTAGCTCGGTATTGATGGTTTCGATATCATCAATCGGGCTGACGCGACCATCAACGTGGACAACGTTATCATCATCAAAACAGCGCACGACGTGAGCAATCGCATCAGTCTCACGAATATTGGCTAGGAACTGGTTGCCCATGCCTTCGCCTTTTGACGCGCCTGCGACTAGACCTGCGATATCAACAAACTCCATGGTCGTTGGTAGCACGCGTTCAGGATTAACGATATCAGCCAATTTCTTCAGGCGTGGGTCTGGTACTGGTACGATACCCGTGTTGGGATCTTTGGTACAAAATGGAAAGTTTTCAGCGGCGATTCCCGCTTTGGTCAACGCATTAAACAAGGTAGATTTACCCACGTTTGGTAGGCCGACGATGCCGCAATTAAAACCCATAACATTCTCTCAATGTATTAATAAAATCAGTTGGTATAAAGATTGGTTAAATGATAAATCAAAATTGGGCACATTGTAGCAAATTTACCGGAATAGGGGTGAGGTTGTTGTATTGTATACTGAAATTTTGCTTCTTCTCATGACTGGCAATTTTGCCATTTTATCGATTATGGTAAGCTGTGTTATAAAATAATAGTTTGGCTTGTAGGCGTATGACAGGTAAGCGCCTACGACTCGCTACACTGTACGAGCAGTCCTCATTATGAACGCTAAATGTATTAATGTGCTAATTGACGACACGCCCTAGGTATAAATGATAAATGCGCCGTATCGATAAAGGCAGCTAAAATAAAATGAAAGGCAAAACCCTACAATGACTACCACGATCTTTGATACGCGCCACTATAATTATCCGCAGAATTTCATGGAGATTAAGCCCAAGCTGGCACGTTTGGAAAAGGCGATTAAAAAGCTAGAGGCAAATTTAATCGATGCTAATGATGATGCAAATATTGAGCTACTGAATCAAAAGCTCAATAGTGAATTAGGCTTGAAAGTAAACTATGCCCGTGAGTTAAATCCCGACCAATTATTAGCAGCCACAACTATTGAAGGCAAAGTGTTGGTCATTGCAGGTGCAGGCTCTGGCAAGACCAAAACGCTCACGTACCGGACCAGTTATTTGTTAGAAAACGGGGTCACGCCCAAAAGCATCTTGCTACTGACTTTTACGCGTAAAGCCGCCAATGAAATCAAAAATCGTGCAAAGACTTTATTGACTAATAGTTTGTCTGATGAGGATTTGGCCAAGGATAAACTGCCAACTGATAAGCGGCTCAACGATATTACCAGTGGTACTTTTCACTCATTTTGCAATATGTTGCTGCGCCAATATTCAGGTCTACTCGGTATCAATCCGCGATTTACGATTTTAGATACTGGCGACAGTGAAGATGCCATCGACTTAATCCATAAAGAAAAAAAGTATCCTGCGCAAACCAAAAGCCAAGCCTTTCCCCGTAAGAAGACACTGCAAAATATCATTTCTAGCTCTCGGAATAGACGTATTCATATCCGCGATTTAATCGAAAGCAATTATCCTGATATCGCCGTACATATTCCGATTATCGAGCAATTGGCGGTCGATTTTCATGAGTATAAGCGTGCCAATCATCTCTATGATTTTGATGACATAATTAGCCAGGTCGTGCGCCATTTAAAGATCAATGACACCTTTCGCCAAATGCTACAAAACCAATATCGCTATATCATGGTTGATGAATATCAAGACACCAATATTCCGCAAAAGCAGCTGATAGATTTGATTTGTGAGCCTGATTCGGTATCACTGATGGTGGTCGGTGATGACAATCAAAGTATTTATGCTTTTCGCGGTGCCAATTACGAAAATATTCTATTATTTGGTGAGACCTATCCTGATGCCAAGCTGATTAAGCTCGAACAAAACTATCGCAGTACGCCCGCTGTTTTAGATTATATCAACGCCTTGTCAGCGCAAATCACGCTAGGCTATCAAAAGCAACTGTACTCTGGCGCATCGATAAGTGGGCATAAGCCAGTATTTAGCCGCCTAACCAATGAGACAAAAGAAGCCAAATATATCGCTGATAAAATCATCGAGCTAAAGTCAGATCATGAGTACAATGATTTTGCGGTACTGTGCCGTACGTCTTTTCAGTCTAACTATGTCCAGCTAGAGTTTATGGAGCGTCATATTCCATTTATCGTGGTGGGCGGTATTAAGTTCGTTGAAAGGCGACATATCAAAGACGTTTTAGCCTTTATTAAAATTCTTTATAACCCCAATGATACGATTGCATGGCATCGAATTTTGACCTTATTCCAAGGCGTTGGGACAGTTACCGCGACGCGTTTGACCCAAGCGATTAATGCCGATAACAACTCTTTTGAGCCACTACTCACAGCGAAGTTTGCTAAAAAAAGCGAACAGCTTGAGCCTTTATATCATACGCTTACTAAGGCAAGTCAGGCCGAATCAGTAGAGACAGTCATTGAGCATATTTTAGAGTTCTATATTCCTGTCTTAAAAACGATTGAAGAGAATTGGCGAGAGCGTAACGAGGACTTTCGTGTGCTCAAAAATTTGGCAACAGAACACAGCAGCCTAGATAACTTCTTAGAAAACTTGGCACTCGATCCACCCAATGATTCGGTAGCCACAACCAGTCAACCTGAGGAAGAAAGTAAAGATAAAGTCACTATCTCGACCATTCACAGTGCGAAAGGGCTAGAGTGGCCAGTGGTGTTTGTCAATTCATTGGTCGACGGTATCACGCCGCACCATCGCTCTTTGGATGACTTTGAGGAGCTAGAAGAGGAACGGAAATTATTCTATGTTGCTTGTAGTCGAGCTAAGACCAGATTATATCTAACGGCGCCTGATTACTTCGCCAGTTATTCAGGGTATTTTGACAAGCCATCACGTTTTATCGCGGAGCTGTCTGCTGATGAGGTAACGGTAGAGACGGCTAAACATCCTAGTCTGGAAAATGATGATCCAGTGTGGTGGTGATATTGTGAGTATATTACTATCGCACTGGCATTGACTGACTCTTATATATTTAAGCGTCAGTCTCCGTTTCACTATCTATGTTGGTATCAATGTCAGTTTCAATATCGATCTGTGGTGCATCAACAGTTGTGACGACTCTAGATTCAACATATGAGCTGCTATATGCTGTGTCGGTAGTGATTGGATAAATCTCTAAACGCTCTAGTTCTGCCAATAAATCTTGAACAACTTCATTCCTGCGAGTGACAAAAGTGGAGGCAAAGCAGCGCCAGAATTTCCAGCCCGCACGCTCTAAAATACGCTGACGTTGCATATCGCTTTCCCATTTGTCAGGCCCATGATATCTATCACCATCACATTCTATGGCTAGGCTGTTATCGTTTTCACCTTCGACAACTATATCAATTCGGTAGGCACCTGCTTTAACCTGCGGAACCACTCGATAGCCTCTCTCAATCAGAAGATCAAAGATTTCTGTTTCAAAGGGAGACTCACATTTATCACGCAAATCAGAGACTTCTTCTTCATCTTGCATGAAAGGGGCTTGAAAGTGTTTGATAAGCTCTGCTCGATAGTGATCGGCTTGGCTTAGCTCATCCAGTTCAATACTGCGTACCAAATACATTCTATCGCGTGCTCTTGAAGCAGCGACATTCATTCGCTGGGCGAAGGTATCTCTCGTTTGTGCATGAGCAGCTCCAGGTGCCACTATCAATGACAAAAACATGATATCGCGTTCTTTACCCTGAAAGGTTCTGGCGTCACCGCAAGCAATATCAAAAGCAGTCATTACCGCTTCATCCAACTCTTTATTGAGTATCTCCATAATATTATGTGCTTGCTTATTGCCTAGCAATGAGACAACACCGATGGTTTTACCTTTGTAAGCTAGATCAGAAACAAGGGTTTTGATTTCATCGACAATAAATCTGACTTCTGACGGGTTAATATCAGAGCCTTTAATCCGATAGCCATCGGTGACATAAATATCAATCAATGGCGGGTCTAAGCGTTCTGAGGGTTTGGCTTTACGCAAAGGTATCAGCTCATGGTTGTAAAACTCACGTTTTGAGAACTCAATAATAGGTGCCACACTGCGAAAATGTTCTTTTAGCATCACACTGCTATCTGCAAAAACGACTTTGAATAAATCATATATTGAACGATCAGGTGACATTTGTGAGCGATAAACAGGGACTTGATTGCTCAGATACTGTGACATCAGATTGCGAATTTTTTCGATATCGAGGCCCACGCCTTCTGGCGATACTTGCTTATCGTCACCAACGATTAATACTTTCTTGGCTCTCATAATGGCTGGCAATGCCGTTAAATCAGATTGAGAAGCTTCATCGATGATAACCAAGTCAAAACTGCCAAATTCTGCTGGCAAGGATTCAGAAATACGATAATGCGGCATAATCCAACACGGGATAGCAGCACTTGCTCCTGCAGAGGCTTCGCGCGCTTCACGGCGATAATAGTGCGCGCCTTTGCCCGTTCCTTTACCGATACGCATAATGGCAGAGCGGTATTTTTCTAAAGATGCTCTTACGTTTGGTGTCGCATTTTCTGCAACTTTTAGCCAAGCTCTTTTGGTGATGGCTTCTTGATAGAGTCTTGCCAGATTTACTTCTAAATTGCCACGAGTTTTTGCCAGTTGAACCAATTCCTTACGACCATCTATGCTGTCGATAAAGCTTGTCAATCTACCAATTCGCCAAATCTGCTGCCAGTTATCAGGCAGTAAGTCGTCAGGTTGTAAATTATCTGATTGCAAGTTATCCGACACACATGTGCCTTGAGAGTTATGACAAGATTCAAAACGCAATTTCTTTGCCCAAAGTGGTGCACCGTTATCTTCAATGAGTTGGGTAACGTCAGCGACTGTCTGTAAGTCTGTTGCAAGGTTATTCACGCGTTGCAGCTCATTTAACAGTTCTTGATAGTCTGTTTGTAATTGATCGTCAGATAAACGTGGATCACCAATATTTTGAGTGATAAAGACCGTCATTTTTTCAATAATCGCGCCTTTACAATCAGTGAGATTATTAAGTAATGTCTCTTTTAGCGTGAGACTTTCAGCCAGATTATGTCTCTTTAAATGTTGTTTAAGAACACTTTCAATCTCAGCCAAGATATCGGTGTCATAAGGTGCTGCAGAAATAGCATCCCAACCTATGAATATAGTGCTTAACGCCTGCTTGATACTGTGCTGCAAGTGGTTACTAGCAACGATTTCATCGTATAGATGAACGGCTGAATGTAATGCAGACAGATTATCAGGCGCTACCTCAAATATCGGTAAGGACAGCTCATTTGATAAGGCATTCCAGCGAAGGATAAGCGCTTGAGATTTTTTTCTAAACGTTATAAAGTTGGATATATACTGCCAATCTGCCGTACTTGATGGTGCTGATGAGACTATCGTAATAGACTCAAGGCTTTTCTTTTCAGCAGATTTACCAAAAATACCAGCGAGACCAAATGGTTTTTTGCCTTCAGATAAATTTTTCACCGCGTCAACGAGCTCTGGATTTTTATCAAAATCATCAGGAATCGTAATAGGTTTGGTTAAATAAATAGTTCTCTCATCAAAAAGTGCTTTGATCTCATCGTTTAGTATAGTGAAATGGTCGATGATGTCTTGCTTAGTCTCATTAGCTAAATGCTGTTGAATATCTGTGGTCCAATTCTGGCCAGCCGCTCCAATTTTTTGCAGTAAATCAATTAAACGAGATGTATTAGCAGTGGTTTCCTGAGCAATATCTAGCGTGCTAGCACTGTCATTGATTAAGCTTGGTAGTTCTCCTTGCTGCTCAGCTGTTTGCGATTCATTAAGGTAACTTAAATCCTTATGAAGTTGCTTTATAGCGTTGGTAGGCGGCATGTCTGCAACAGCAGGAATCTTTTTATTAAGATAATCCAAATCATTGCCGAGGTTTACTCTTGCGTCTTTTAGCGCTGTGATATCAGCATGAGTAAATCGAGGCTTAAATGTCTCTTCTATGCCCAATTTATCTGGAAAGCTTTCGATAAGCTGCCGGTTTTGAGCAACCTCAGTCGCGGCATCTATGGGCTTAATAGTTTCATTATCGATGGTGATATCATCAAGGTTTAACCGTGCCCAAGCCGTAATTTTATGATCAGTGCTGGCCAACTGTGCATGGATGGTATCAATTTGATTGTCAAACATGAGGATGTCTTTTTTGTAGGCCTCGCGATTGATACTAGATACTTCGCTCGAAATTTTTTTGATGGTATGTTCAAACTGTTTTAGGCCTTCGTTTTCACTGGTCAGCAGGCTAACGGCGAGCGGGCGAATAGATTCAGGCAGTTGTCCTTGTAGTACCTTTAGCGCGGGGTCTTTCATCGACGTGACCAGTACCCGCTTGCCAAGTGCTAAGTAATGACAAATGACATTGGCAATAGTATGGGTTTTGCCTGTACCGGGTGGGCCTTGAACGACCACGCCATCGTGAACATCCAACTGCTGTATGATTTGTACTTGTTCATCGTTGAATGCTTTGGGGAAATATAGCTCGGCTGGCATGCCTGTATACCTTTCACTGCCACTGACCATAGATAGACCACGATAAGCAGGCAATATGATGTCTTTATTTTCTGTAGCAGGTTCTGTCAGCATTGCCTTAAGAGCGCTCGGCAAATCGATATCAGTGGCTGTTTCGAGCTGAATAGATAAATTGTTCAAATCTTGCAAAAATATATTATTACTTCTGGGGCGCGCCATAATGACCCAAGTATCAGTGACGATTAGGTCGTTCTGCGCTTTAGGTATTTTTCGATCATCTGCATTAGTATGATCTGGCTGATAAACGCCAGACGAGTCAAGCAAAGTAACGGCTGATTTTAAGATAGGCTCATAGCTACTTGGCAAAAAAGGACTTAATGACACATCTTCTGAATCATAAAACGCTTTGCTGTTTTTTAATAACTTGGCTAAACCTTGATTTTCTTCTATAGAAAAAGGCTCAGTTTCAAGCGTAGGCGCAGATAGGGTAGGCTTGATGAGTAACGCCATCGTTTTCTGATCTAAGGTGATTTCAACAGATTGTGTCAATAAGGGATACTTTATTTGCTTGCCATTTTGCTCATTGTCAGCGCTTTTTCGTAGGGCAATACCAACACCCCATACTAGCTCTAGCTGTGCATCGGCGAGATTGCCCTGAAGCTGTTGATTCAGCATAAATAGGCTAGAATACAGAGCAATGCTTTGGCGAATGAGCTTCTCTTGTGTTAGCCAAGGTTGCCAAATATTTTTGAGGTACGTATTGAATTCATCTCGTACAGCGTCCCGTGCAGGAAAATCTTTTAAATAAATCTCTGCCTGTAATGGTTCATCTAACTCTAACGATTCATTTTTATGATTACTGTCAACTTCAAACGGAGTGAATACCTCTGTAGAGTCTGCAAACATTAGACCATCATCGATGAATGGTTGCACAGATGTTTTTTCTTTTAATGACGGTTGGTCGCTAAGTTTGACTGGAGATACTAACCAATGTGCTAACAATGAGCTGCTAGGTTTAGGCACTGGATTTTCACGCAATCGCTCTAAACGCAACCAAACATCCTCAGAGCTATCATCTATGATATTTAGGCTGATACCAGGCAGATTTAATACTTGCTCTTCTATACAAGTGAAGTCACTGTGCTTCGTAAAGTCTTGAGTAGGTGCTTTTTTCATCAAAGCACACTGTTTGATGAATTCAATCTGAGAAGCCAGTCTTTGTGCGTAAATACTCATTTATTAAATCTTCCCAATCATCAAAAAACCATCGATTAATATCACTGAAATCCTGCTAATTTTATCTTTCCAATATCGCTTATTCTATGTTCAACTAAAAGTAACTTTAAGAAAAAACCAAACTATAGCACAGAAATTTATATCGATAGATTGCATCTGATATTTGTTAGATTTATCGCTATTAGCCTTTATTATGGTTATAAGTCAACTGATTTGCCCCTATCTTCGTCAATTTTTTTACTAAATTATTACTCAAAAGCCAGTATTATTCCTTTCAAGAATGTCTTTTTTTAAACCACATAACTAAAAGGGTTTAACTCAAAAATATTTTTCAGATAAGGGTTTAATATCTGGCTTAATGCGTTACTATTACCACCTAATTCTGTTAGACCCTCATATTTGATACTCTGTATTAACACCCTAAGAAAAGGATAGGTTATGCGCTATGAAGTGATCGTTATCGGTGCAGGTATGGTTGGCACGTCAGTTGCGTGGCATTTACAAAAGAACAATTCACAAGTACTGATGCTAGACAAGAAGCTGCCAGGGTCAGAGACCTCGTATGGTAATGCTGGATTGATTCAGCGCGAAGCCATTCATACCCATCCTTTTCCTCGTCAATTGACTGAGATGATCAGAGTATTACCGAACCAAGGTACTGATATTCGCTATCGTATCCCAGCGATTCTGCGTTACCATCAAGCGCTGCTACAATATTGGAAATACTCTGTACCTGCGACTGTTAAGCAAATCGAATCAGAGTGGCAGACACTGATTGAGCATTGCACCAGTGAACATCAAACGATGATCGAAGCCTCTGGTGCTGATGAGCTAATCACGCGTGACGGCTGGTTACAACTGCATCGTTCTGAAGAGACGTTTAAAGAAGCGCAAGCAGCAGCCATTGATGCACGCAATCAAGGGGTTGAACATAACGTACTAAACCTTGAAGCACTAAAAGCAATGGAACCTAGTGCCAATTTTGAAGGTTTCGTTGGTGCGATTCATTGGAAAAACTCTTGGCAAGTATCGAACCCAAGCTCGCTAGTAAAAGCGTATGCGAAAAACTTCCAAGAGATGGGCGGCACGATCAAAGAGAGCGATGTAAAAGAAATCGTACAAGATGGTGAAGGCTGGAAAATCATCACTGATAATGACACTTATTATAGTGACAAATTGGTAATTGCAGCGGGTCCATGGTCGAACGACTTGATCAGACCGCTAGGCTATAATCTGCCATTGTTCCCAATGCGTGGTTATCATCAGCATTTCAAAGTGACAGAAAAAAACACCATCAATCACAGCATGTTTGATATGGACAAAGGCTTTGTGATGGGCCCAATGCAGCAAGGTATCCGTATTACGACTGGTGCTGAGATGACCACCATGGATGCGCCAAAGAACTTTGGTCAATTAAAAACGGTTCTGAAGCTGGCTCGCAAAATCTTACCATTAGAAGACGCGGTAGAATCTGAAGCATGGGCAGGATCGCGTCCTTGTATGCCAGATATGAAGCCAGTTATTGGTCCTGCAGACAAGCATGAAAAATTATGGTTCGCATTTGGTCATAGCCATCAGGGTTTCACCTTAGGGCCTATGACAGGGCGTCTGGTTGAAGAAATGATTCATGAAAAGCCATCATTAGTAAACCTTGCACCATTTAGTGCTCAGCGTTTTTCAAAATAAGCACATATCTGCTAGATTTAGCACAGACTTAAATTAATAAACTGAAGGTATATAATATGATAAAGAAGCTACACAGCACTCAACGTATGAGCAAAACGGTAATTCATAACCAGACTATCTATTTATGTGGTCAGGTAGGTAATGCTGAAGACAATATCAAAGCACAGACATTGACTTGCTTGGAAAAAATCCAAACGTTGTTAGAAGAAGTGGGTAGCGACAAATCAAAGCTACTGTCAGTAACAGTATGGATCAAAGACATGGCAGATTTTGCTGCTATGAATGAAGTCTATGACAAATTTTTTGAAGGCATTCAGCCTCCAGCTCGTGCTTGTGGTGAATCAGCCCTAGCACGCCCTGAGCTATTGGTTGAGATGATCGCTATTGCTGCTGAATAAAAACTGCTCGTAGTATCTGTAGTACCGGTATTAAATAGAAATCAAAAAGGCCATGATAGCGATATCATGGCCTTTTTATTTTTTCGGTCTTCTCATGTATTGGTTGTCAGCATTTTTTATAAGCTATCGAAGTAGTCTAAAATAAATTTGCTCAACTTATGTTTTATAAAATTATGAATTTTTTGTGTTACCTGTTACTATACGCCAGAAACAATTCTGAGATAATCTGGATGCCTTAAGACACATTATATTTCTTGATGTCAAGAGAGCGGATAGCAGTCATATTATCTATTATAAATAGCGTTTTTAAACAGATTGTAGTTTATTTTTTTATTAAAAATTTTGAGGAAAATCACGTGGAAATTTTAGGTTCTATTATACTTATAATCGCAGGTATTATGCTTCTTGTTTATAGCATTAAGTTAATTATCATTG
This sequence comes from Psychrobacter sp. SZ93C1, assembly GCF_015864635.1. NCBI lineage: Bacteria > Pseudomonadati > Pseudomonadota > Gammaproteobacteria > Moraxellales > Moraxellaceae > Psychrobacter > Psychrobacter sp. SZ93C1. The sequence continues at coordinate 22,878 of NZ_JADYWY010000003.1, forward strand.
CCTTCCAAGAATCAATACTCTGGGGGCTTTTGTATCTGTTTCTTCCATTTGCCAATTTATATTTTATTATCACTCGCTGGCCAGAATGTAAGTCACCATTTTTGAGATCATTGGTAGCTCTTGTATTTATAATCTTAGGAGCTGTGATGGCTTCACCATCGATATCATAATAAAGCATCAGTAGGAAATAAAGCAGTCAGCTATTTACAGTCGTTTACTACGTGACGTTAATAAATAAAAATAGCGTATTCATAATCTGAATACGCTATTTTATTAAGTTGTTATTTTACTATCACATACCATAGTCTGTTCAAGCGAATTTAGTACGCACCTTCGCTATAGATAAGCTCGTAGCTGTGGCTGTATATCTCGACGATGTTGCCAAATGGGTCTTCCATATAAATCATACGATAGGGCTTTTCGCCAGGGTAGTAGTAGCGTGGTTTTGCCATACGTTTTTTACCACCTGCTGCCACCATACGCTCAGCCAGCTCTTCAACATTTGGATCTTGGACACAGAAGTGGAAGATACCTGTTTTCCAGTATTCAAAATTGTTTTCAGGGTTCTCTTGATTCTTAAATTCAAAAATCTCAACACCGATACGGTCACCAGTCGATAGGTGGGCGATACGGAAGCTACCCCAACCAGCCCCAAATACTTCAGTACACATCTCACCAATAGGGCTGTCATCTTCGACAATCTCAGTAGGTTCCATGATAGTGTACCAACCCATTACTTCAGTATAGAATTTCACGGCTGCATCTAGGTCAGGGACTGAAAGACCGATGTGCGAAAAGCTTCTTGGATAAACGTTGTTCATAGCTTGTGCTCCTGTTTGGTGTGCGTTTTCTTTAACGTGGAGCCAGTATACAAACAGAAGATAATTACGTAAAATTATCATTTATTATAAAGATAAGTATATATTGTAATGATAAATATCACATGGTTACGTACTTTTTGTACGCTTGTTGACGTCGGTCACTTTACGCACACAGCCGAGCGCTTACACATGACCCAGTCAGGTGTCAGTCAACATATAAGTAAGCTAGAGAATCAGTTAGATACTGATTTGCTTATTCGTCAGGGTAAGCAGTTCTCATTGACTGATGCCGGTCAACAGCTCTATCAGGAAGCAGAAGATATCTTACAGCGATTGGCACGCTTAGAGCAGCGCATTGGGGAAGACCCTGCTTATGAAGGGTTGGTACGATTGATGTCCCCTGGTAGTGTAGGACTCAAGCTGTATCCAAAGCTATTAACATTACAGCAGCAGCATCCAACGTTAGTGATTGATTACCGTTTTGCACCCAATGCTGATATAGAGCGGGCACTTGCCAAGCATGAGATTGATATTGGTTTTATGACGGATATCTCAGGTGATGAGACAGTCAGTTGTAAGCCAGTGGCTCAAGAAGCGTTAATGTTAATTACCCCAGCGCCAATTACTGAGACAAATTGGGAAGCATTGACTCAGCTTGGATTTATAGATCATCCAGATGGTGCGCACCATGCAAGTATGCTGCTAAGCGCCAATTATACTGAGTTCCAGCACATTAATGATTTTGATAAAAAAGGATTTTCAAACCAGATTAGCTTGATTTTGGAGCCAGTGAGCAGAGGACTTGGGTTTACCGTTTTACCGGCGCATGCGGTTGCCGCATATCCAAATCCTCAAGCTATCAAAAGTCACTATCTACCAGTACCTGTCAGCGAAACTTTATACCTTGCTGTACGGAGTCAGTCTGTACTGCCTAACAGAATGCAAACCGTTATTCATGAAGTGCAAAAATGGCTGTAGAGATTTTAAGATAAACGTCTAAACAAGCGTCAAATATTGCTAATGACCCTATGTATAAAGCTTGTCCTTACTTTAAAGGTTAAGCTATTTTAAAGTCTGCCCAAGTCTGATACTCGCAGCAATATTTACAGCCGTGGTTTCAATATTGTCATAAGCCTGACTCAGCACATTATCGATAGTATCTACCTTTTGAATGCTAGGCATGACTACCTCGAACTGGCTAGTCTGAGCAGGTTTTAAACCATCGACACTGCCGCAGATAGCAATCACTGGGGTGTGGCTGGCTTTGGCAAGTTGGCTGATACCACCAGCGACTTTACCCATGGCTGTTTGTGCATCGAGCTTGCCTTCGCCAGTAATGACAAGATCCGCATCGGCAATATGCTGTGATAGCTTGGTCACTTCAGCGACCGTATCAAAACCAGATTTCAGCTGCGCACCACAAAAGCTCATCAATGCATAGCCAAGACCACCGGCTGCGCCAGCACCTGCGACTTCTTGACAGTCCTGATAGCTGCTCGCGCGAACAGCTGCAAAGTGGCTTAAGGCTTTATCCAAATCGTCAACTTGTTGCGGGCAGGCACCTTTCTGTGGTCCAAATATCGCACTTGCCCCTAATTGGCCACACAAAGGATTGGTCACATCACACGCCACTTCAAACACGGTATCTACCACTTTTGCATGGAAGCTTGTGTCATTAAGTCTGTGCAACTTGGCAAGCTCATCACCACCTTGTGCTAATGGACTGTCATTAATATCATGAAATGTCATACCCAATGCCGTTAACATGCCAAGACCTGCATCATTGGTGGCACTACCACCCAGCCCAATAATGATACGCTCGGCGCCTTCATCTAAAGCATTGGCAATCAGCTCACCGACACCGTAACTGCTAGCGATGACAGGGTTACGCTCTGCGACGGTCAGTAGATGTAACCCACAAGCTTGAGCGATTTCGATAACTGCTGTCGCATCAGGCAATAATAAATACTTTGCAGTGATGGGTCTCATAAGTGGGTCGTGTACCACCACTTCTTTCCAGCGTCCGCCTAATACATAAGACAATACCGCAGAGGTGCCTTCACCGCCATCTGCCATCGGCAATAACGTATAGTCAGCGTTTGGAAACACCTGACTGAAGCCAGAATGAATGGCGTGGCAAACATCCAGTGCTTCTAAGCTTTCTTTGAACGAGTCGGGGGCGATTAAAATCTTCATGAATGTCTCTTTGTATCTGTTTAGATAAACACTAGCGTCAATAGCCAGATAAATACGATGCTAGTCACACCTTGAATACCAGTGGCCATTGAATGAGCTTTATATGCCTGTGACACACTCATACGGCTAAACTGACTGACAATCCAAAAGAAGCTGTCATTGGCATGTGAGATAGTCATAGCACCTGCACCAATTGCCATTACACAAAATACGCGACCCAGCTCGCTGTCTAGACCAATTTGATCCAATAACGGTGCAACCATCGCAGAGGTAGTGACTAGAGCAACTGTGGTCGAGCCTTGCGCAGTCTTTAACGCAGCAGAGACGATGAATGGCATAAAGATACCAAGGCCCAACGCAGACAATGTCGTACCTAAATAATCGCCAATAGGTGTCACTTTTAGCATGGCGCCAAATGCACCACCAGCACCAGTAATCAATAAGATAGGAGCGGCTACGACCAGACCTTGTGAGATGCTGTCACTGATCTGCTGTGTTTTTTGCTCGGTATTAATAAGTAAAAATGATAAAAATAGACCAATGAGCAGAGCCGTTAGTGGATTACCAATGAATACTAAGATATCTGTCAACGTGCCACTACCAAACGGTGCGCTTGGGAAGTTGGCAACAGACGATAAGCAGATTAATACGATAGGCACGATAATAGGTAAAAACGCCATCGTTGCTGACGGCATATTGCTATAGTCATCACGTGTTTTCATGTTTTCAGGTAACGTTGCTGCTGGTGCATCCAGCGCATCTATATTGTCAGGCATCACATTCAGAAAACGATTAGACCACCACCAGCCAGCCAATACAGCAACGGCTGTCACGACCACACCGACCATGATGACCAAACCTAAGTTTGACTCTAGCCCCAAGTTGCCCGCTGCCGCGATTGGACCTGGAGTAGGTGGAACGAAGGTGTGCGTTGCGTATAAGCCCGTGGCTAAGGCAATACTCATCGCCACGCTAGAGACTTTTAAACGCTCGGCTAATGTTTCTTTCAAAGAGTTTAAGATGATGTAGCCTGAGTCACAGAATACAGGTACTGAAACGACTGCACCGACGATAGACATGGTCAAAGTAGGGAAGCGTGGCCCCAAAACTTTGATAACGGTTTCTGCCATCACAATAGCCGCACCAGTTTTCTCAAGGATTAAGCCGATAATGGTACCGAATACAATCACTAGACCGATATAACCTAAGATACCACCAAAGCCATCAGAGATCGTCTTGGCGACAGTATTAAGTGGTACTTGGTAGAATAGTGCTACCAAAAATGCTGACAATATCAACACTAAAAAAGGATGCCACTTTAATTTTGCGGTAGCGAAAATAATAAAAAGAATGGTCAGCACAAGCCAAAATACAATCATCACTGTCTCAATATGGTTTATATCTTAATGAATTATTCACGTGAACAGGCATCAATAACGATACGAATTTTTAAAGGGGCATATTTTATAGTAAATAGACGCTACTAGGAAATACATTCGTGAAATATATGGGGTTATCGATAGGGTTTTTACGATTTACTAGGTATCGCGAAAAGGTAGTACATACATCTTAAGCTGCTTTTAAGAGGATTGTTAGCTTACAGAACAGTGATGATTGAATTTTAACCAAAAAAACTGGCCATATTTAATGACCAGTTGTTATGCAAAGGATATTTATACTATTTGAACGCTAATCAAGATAGCAGGCATAATTTAGTTGGTATTTACGCGATTTTATCAAATCGTGCTTTATTACCTTCTGCTACTATCGAGTCGAAACTCACACAGATACCTTCGTTATCTAATGTTGCGTACCAATGGTCGTCATTACTACCTGTCATTAGCTGGAAATACTTATCGCTGACTATTCTGCCCACGGTATATATCTCACCTTCTGAGTACACGTCATTACCTTTGATACATATTAATTTGTCGTTAGTGTTTATCATATTATCGTACCTTATTATTATCTACAACTCGGAACCAGTAGATTAGATATGGCTATAATAGCAATTCACTGCACGATAATATAGATGCTTTATATATGGTATCTTGTTGTTAAGTATAAGTTTTTTGGATATTTATTATGGCCAGTTACTGGATTATGTCATTACAGAAATAATTAATAAAAGGATAATTATCGCAGTGTTTGAAAGGAGAATATTGTTTGTTTAAACCTCAATTTCAATCAATATCAGGCTACTATCGCAAAGTGCAGACGTAAAAAAACCAGTGACATAACATCACTGGTTTTTTATGTAGACTAAAACTAGATATGCTAAAGATTACTCTTCAGAATAGTCTTCGCTTTCGTCTGCAACGTCGTCTTCGTCATCGTTGTTACCTTCTTCAGAAAGAATAGTAACTAAGATGCTAGCAGTAACGTCATGATGTAGCTGAATATCAACATTATATTCGCCAACTTGACGTAAAGTGCCTTCAGGAAGCTTGATTTCAGCACGGTCTACTTCTAGACCTGAGTTAGTCAATGCTTCAGCAATATCACGAGTACCGATAGAGCCAAATAGCTTGCCTTCGTCGCCTGATTTAGCACGCATGATGACATTAACGTCAGTTAGTGCGTCAGCACGTTCTTGAGCAACAGCTACTTCTTTCGCTTCTTCAGCTTCAAGTTCAGCACGACGTGCTTCGAACTTTTCAATGTTAGCTTTAGTAGCAGGTAGTGCTTTACCCAAAGGGATAAGAAAGTTACGTCCGTAACCTGGTTTCACATCGACGGTTTCACCGAGTTTACCAAGGTTGACGATACGCTGTAACAAAATAATTTGCATGAGTCATTCCTAGTTAATTAACGGTTAACCCTGATGGTTATCAGTGTATGGAAGTAGCGATAAATAACGAGCTTGCTTGATAGCAGTAGCTAGTTGACGCTGATATTTAGTAGATGTACCGGTAATGCGGCTTGGTACGATTTTACCATTATCACTGATATACTGTTTTAGCAATTCAACATCTTTATAATCGATGTGAGTGATGCCTTCAGCAGTGAAACGGCAGAATTTGCGACGGCGATAGAAACGTGCCATGAGTATTCTCCTTTAATTAGTCTTCACTGTTGTCGTTGTCGTCGTTATCGTTTTCACGACTGTCTGGACGACGAGTAGTTGCTTTGCGTGCGCGTTTTTCATCGGCATTCTTGGCTAACTGCGACTCTTCAGTGACAGCGTCGTCACGGCGCATAACTAGACTACGAATGATCGCGTCGTTATAACGGAATAATTCTTCAAGTTCAGCTAAAGTTTCACCGTCAGTTTCAATGTTGAAAAGAACGTAATGAGCTTTGTGAATCTTGTTGATTGGATATGCCAATTGACGGCGGCCCCAATCTTCTAAACGATGGATAACACCGTTGTTGTCTTGAACTAACTTGATATAGCGCTCAACCATGCCGACCACTTGGTCGCTTTGGTCTGGGTGTACAAGTAACACCAGTTCGTAATGTCGCATTATGACTCCTTACGGATTAGTAGCTATTAACCCTATGTTAATAGCAAGGAGATTTATAAGGTAAGCCCGAATCCTATCAAATTTTATAAAAAATAATGAGGAATAAGCTTAGTTTATAAAGCGCCGTATTATAACAGTACTTAGCCATTAACACAAAGGTTAATCTCTACGGTACTGTCAATAAAAAATAAAAATGGTAAATATGTCTTTACCAATAAAAAAAGCAACGATCGTACGCTGCTTTTTTATCATATATAAGACATATCAAAAATAACCAAACTCACAAGACGGCTATTTTATTTTTGGCTCTTTCACTATCTGACTGCTATCTGCTTTTACAACTAAGGTTTTAGCAAGTTTGTCATGCCAACCAATATTTTCAGGGCTTTTCGATGCCATGTAATAGTGAATGGCAATAATCACAAAACCTAAAAAGCTCGTGAATGAGAATAGCAAATTATAGATAATAAATAGCAGCAATGTACGCATGCCGATGAGCTTGATAAAAGAAGGCAGACGATGCGTAGTTTGATCTACAACACGAATACCAGTGATTAGCTTGCCTAGCGATTGACCACGCATGGTGATGAATACTAACTGTAACGCAAATAAGCCAAAGACCATGACTTGCGACATCATTAATGTGCTGCTAGGAAGGCTCTCCATCAGCGTCATTGAGTATTGATAAGCCGCGTCCATATCTTGGATGTTTTGGAACTTAGTGTAATCCACATCCATTTTAGTCAATGCCATGACTAGCGGAAAAATAGCCAGTATGTATAACAAGCCATTTAGCGCAGTTGCCAAGACTCGTGACATGATGGGTGCAAGGACAACATTACCAACGACTTTGTCTTTGCTCGAGGTAGCTTTACTGTTAGTAGATTTATTCAATGACACATTGTGATGCGGCGTATGATGACGATTGGTTGTCATGTCTGCTTTTGCATCCTTACTGGTGTCTTTTGGACGTTCAGGCTTGCCATATAATCTATCTAACGATACTGACTTGCCGTCCTGTGCATCATTGACGTTATCTTCAGGAAAAACGGTAACGTTATTAATGATAGAGTCATTGGCCTGAGGGCTATTAACGTTGGTCGGTCGATAAACCGTCTGGTTATTGGTCAAGTTGCCGACGCGCTGCCATTGGTCTAGGCCGTCATGCCATATCAAATCGTCTAGCAATACTTCACCAGAGGTTAGCATGATATTGAGCTGATCCAAACTATATGGCCCAGCTTGTACGTTATTTCGAGCAAGGAAAATCTGCATAATTGCCTGCATAGTTAGTCATGTCTTCGTACATTATATTAGGGTCTATTTGAAAAAATCAAATAGACCCTAATGGTGGTACTCTTAGTGACTGTGTAAATGACCGCTACGAATGAACGTAATGGCTTACTTTGATTCTTCACCAGCCAAGAATAACCAAGTATCTAATACTGAGTCAGGGTTCAATGACACTGAGCTGATACCTTGTTCCATCAACCAGTAAGCAAGATCTGGATGATCTGATGGGCCTTGGCCACAGATACCGACATATTTGTTTTGCTTACGGCAAGCATCGATAGCCATAGTCAACAGCTTCTTAACCGCAGGATCACGCTCATCAAATAAATGTGAGACGATGCCTGAGTCACGATCTAGACCAAGTGTCAACTGAGTCAAATCGTTAGAGCCGATTGAGAAACCATCGAAGTATTCTAAGAACTCTTCTGCCAATAGCGCGTTGGTTGGTAGCTCACACATCATGATGATGCGCAGACCGTTTTCGCCACGTTTCAGACCGTTTTTCTCAAGTAACTCGATGACTTGTGCTGCTTCGCCAACGGTACGTACGAAAGGAATCATAATCTCGACATTGGTCAAACCCATCTCATCACGTACGCGCTTCAGTGCTTTACACTCAAGCTCAAAGCAGTCACGGAAGTTGTCAGACACATAACGACTGGCACCGCGGAAACCAAGCATTGGGTTTTCTTCTGATGGCTCGTATAGCTTACCACCAAGCAAGTTAGCATATTCGTTAGATTTAAAATCTGACATACGAACGATGACTGGCTGATCCATAAAGGCAACGGCTAGCGTTGAAACGCCTTCGACCAATTTATCAACATAGAAGTCAACAGGTGAGGCATAACCAGCGATACGTTCTTGGATTGCTTGTGATATTTCACGTGGCAAGCTGTTCATGTTTAGCAACGCTTTTGGATGCACACCAATCATACGGTTGATGATGAACTCTAGACGCGCAAGACCAATACCTTCGTTTGGCATTTGCGTGAATGAGAACGCACGATCTGGGTTACCAACGTTCATCATTACTTTGAATGCTAGCTCTGGCATTGTTTCAACAGAGTTGGTCTGTACTTCAAAGTCAATTTGGCTCTCATAAATGAAACCAGTATCGCCTTCAGCACAAGAAGCAGTTACGTCTTGACCGTCAACCAATAATTCAGTTGCATTACCACAACCAACGATGGCTGGAACACCTAGCTCACGCGCGATGATAGCTGCGTGACACGTACGGCCACCACGGTTAGTGATGATGGCAGAAGCACGCTTCATGACTGGTTCCCAATCCGGATCGGTCATGTCTGATACGAGTACGTCACCTTCTTGTACTTTGTCCATCTCGTTTAGGTTGCTAACGATACGTACTTTACCTGAACCGATACGTTGACCGATTGAGCGGCCTTCGCATAAGATTTTTGCATCAGTAGTGTTGATGATATAGCGTTCCATGACATTGCTGTCTTGGCGGCTCTTAACCGTCTCTGGACGTGCCTGAACGATAAAGATTTCGTTAGTATCGCCGTCTTTTGCCCACTCGATGTCCATTGCTTGACCGTAATGCTTTTCGATCGTTACAGCTTGTTTGGCAAGAGAGGTTAGCTCTTCAGTAGACAATGAGAACTGCATGCGATCTTGTTTTTCAACATCGACAGTTTTCACTGATTTGGCAGTACTGCCTTCATCACCATAAATCATTTTCTTATGCTTGCTGCCTAGGTTACGGCGAATAACTGACGGTTTACCATTGGCTAGCAATTGTTTTGAGATATAGAATTCATCAGGGTTTACAGCGCCCTGTACGACCATTTCACCTAGGCCGTAGCTTGACGTGATGAATACCACTTGATCAAAGCCACTTTCGGTATCTAGCGTGAACATAACACCGGCTGCGCCAGTTTCTGAACGTACCATACGTTGTACGGCTGCAGATAGTGCAACACCTTCGTGCTCAAAACCTTTGTGTACACGATAAGAGATAGCACGGTCATTGTATAAAGAAGCAAATACTTCTTTAATAGCAATAAGGACGTTATCAATACCGCGAATGTTTAGGAATGTCTCTTGCTGACCAGCAAATGAAGCATCTGGCAAATCTTCGGCAGTCGCAGAAGAACGTACAGCAACAGCGATGTCTTCGCCGCCACTCATGGCTTCAAATGACTGACGCACTTCTTGCTCAAGATCTTTTGGCAATTCTTGTTCGATAATCCAAGTACGAATCTTTTTACCAGTTTCTGCAAGTTTTTTTACATCATCAACATCTAACGTCTTTAGTTCGCTGTTGATTTTGTCAAGCAGGCCAGTTTCATTCAAAAAGCGGTTAAACGCATTTGATGTGGTGGCAAAGCCGCCTGGTACACTAACACCCAAATCAGACAAATGGCTGATCATTTCACCTAATGAAGCGTTCTTACCGCCGACCATTTCAATGTCGTCTTTTCCTAGCTGATCAAGATTGATTACAAGTGCTGTAGATTGCGCTGCCATGATAACTCCAGAAAATAAGGTTATTTAGTAAAGATTATAACGGTGGATTATACCGCTATATTTTGAGAATTTCGAGGGCTTAAATCAAAAAAATTGTTAAAAACACACAAATTATGGCATTTGCTACATAATTTATGGCAAGTATCACAGATTTTACTTTTTAGAGTTTTTATGAAATATAAGTAAAAGCTGATATAAATGCCATTTGATGATCGTTTATAGGTTCATAAATATAGGGTTTGGGAGTGAAGAAAAAGCGGGTTAGCAGCGACTCATAATAAATACCTATATATAGTAGAAAGTACTAAAGCGATACGAGCAAGAAGGTGCAGTTAGCAGACCTATTGGCATCAATTAAGACATCAAAAGCAGTGTGGGTTTCTAAGTGTGCGCCTGTAACATTAATTTCTATTAGGTGGCTATTATGCGTATAATGTAGGGCATCAAGAATGTAGGCCTGCCATTATATATGTGTCGACTTTTAGTGCTTATATCGAGAGTTAGATGAGTCTAAAGTAGATTGAAAATAAAAACCAAATAAAGATCACCATGTGTGTTTCTAATTGAGGTGTCAACGTTATGTACTCAAGCAATCCATCTGAACCAGTCAAGTCCACTATCCAAAATCATCATGCACTGAATTTGGACAGCTCTCAAACGGTTAGAACGGCATTTTTTATCTCAGATGGTACAGCAATTACAGCTGAGACACTTGGCCGTGCTATCTTGAGTCAGTTTGCTTCAATACCATTTGAGACACGCGTATTGCCTTATGTGGACAGTATTGAGCGGGCAGAGGATGCCGTTGAGCAAATCAATATGGCCTATCAACGAGACGGATTTTTGCCTTTAGTATTTGATACGATTGTTAACCCTGATATTCGTGAAAAAATTAACGCAGCACAAAGCTGTAATTTGGATATGTATGAAGGTTTGATTGGCCGTGTCGCAGAAGAGACAGGTGTAGAGCCAGATGGACATTCAGGTCATGCCCACGATAATGTCGATTCTGAGACCTATAAAGAACGTATTGACGCGGTTCATTTTGCCTTAGACAATGATGATGGTGCACGTACACGTCACTATAATGCAGCTGATATCATTTTGGTTGGGGTCTCTCGCTCGGGCAAAACACCAACATCTTTATACTTAGCATTACAGTTCGGTATTCGAGCAGCTAACTATCCTTTGACCGAAGATGATTTGTACGACAATCAATTACCAAAAGCATTGCGTGAACATAAAGACAAACTGTTTGGCTTGCTCATCGATACCGATCGCTTGGTAAAAATCCGCCAAGAGCGCCGTGCAGGCAGTCGTTATTCGAGCTATCAGCAATGTCAGCAAGAACAGCGTGCGATACAGGGCATTTATATCACTCACGGCATCCCAAGTTTGGATGTGTCTGAGATGTCCGTCGAAGAAATTGCGACTCGTATTTTACAGAAGACAGGCCTCAAACGTCGTATCGGTTAAGGGTTCGTTTAATCAAATCAAATGTTAATCGATTTGACCATAGTCGGTTCAATATAATCTCATTATCATATAGAGAACATTATGAGTTCAGCTTATAAATCTAGCAAAACCCCTTTACTATTGGTAGGCTTGTTGAGTGCGACTGCTTTATTGAGTGCTTGCCAGACATCGCCTTTTGCAAAGGATCCAGTACCTGAGCCACGTTATGTGCCGTCCATCGTATTGGGTGATGCACAAACGTTAACGATTATGCCAAATCGGGTGGCCTGTGCCTCTGCATTACCGATGCAGTGTCTGCTGGCCAAGTCCAAAGATGGTAGTGTGTTTCAGATTCCTTACGATTGGATTGAAGATTTTCAACCAACGCTCGGTACTGAATATGTGATCAGTGCTCGCCCGCAGATCGATGAGGGAAAGCAGAATCTCACTGGGTATTGGACATTACAAAATATTGTGTCACAACGTATGGTGAGCAACCCTCAATAATGTGACTCTGACTCATTTAACTATTGACTCACTCACGGTCTAGATATCAAATAAACCAGTAAATATAAAGAGGATACGATGGGAAGTAAAAAACCAAGCGACGCGACTAATGATATCGGTGAAGATACCCATACCGAAGTATCTAATAAAGCGGATGGTCACATACCTAATCCTGAGCACACTGAAGGCAAAAACAAACAACAAAAGATTGAACAAACCCATGAGCAAGTCACTGATGATGTCATGCATCACCCTGATCTTGTGAATCCGCTCGATGATACGCGGATTGATATCAAGTCTGGTTTTGCCAAAGACTCTCGCCGCCTAAAAAGCGATAATCATGCGTATGAATATGACGCAGTTATTTTAGGGGCAGGTCCTGCTGGTGAAGCTGCTGCCATGAAACTGACGAAATCTGGCAAAAGAGTTGTGGTCGTGGATCCGCGTGACCAAGTGGGCGGTAACTCTACTCATGTGGGTACCATCCCAAGTAAAGCACTGCGCCAATCAGTATTTAACTTAATCAACTTTCGCCGCGATCCGATGTTTACCAAAGCGATGGAATATAAGCAAGTACCGCTAAATGAAGTGCTAGCCAAGGCGCGTCAAGTGATACGTCGTCAAGTGAGCACGCATACACGTTTTTATGAGCGCAACCGCATTGAAGTTATCCAAGGGTGGGCAAGTTTCGTCGATGAGCACACGCTACGCATTGAAACCGATGACAATGTTTATGAAACCATTACTTTCAATAAAGCCATCATTACCGTCGGTAGCCGTCCTTACCGTCCTGATATTCTAGACTTTGATCATCCACGCGTTTTTGATTCTGATAAAATCCTGCAAATGGATTATGTCGTTAAAAAAATCATCATTTATGGTGCAGGCGTGATCGGTTGTGAGTATGCGTCTATCTTTACCGGTCTCGGCTATAAAGTTGACTTAATCAATAACCAAGATCAGCTGCTGAATTACTTAGACAGCGAAATTAGTGATGCCATCGCGCATGACTTTAGACAGTTTGGTGTGCTTATTCGTAGTAACGAGGAGATTGATCACCTTGAAACTCATGATGATTATGTGGTCTTGCACTTAAAGAGTGGCAAGCGCATCAAATCAGACGCCATTCTTTGGTCAAATGGTCGCTCAGGTAATACAGAAGGCTTAAACCTAGAAGCCATTGGTTTAAAAGCCAATAGCCGTGGTCAGCTGAAAGTCGATGATACTTATTGCACTGGTATCGAAAATATATATGCCGCTGGTGATGTGATCGGTTGGCCTTCTTTGGCCTCTGCTGCCTATGACCAAGGGCGATGTGCCGCAGCCTTTATGGTAGGCGACGATGATGCTGAGCCAGTATCTAGCGTACCGACTGGTATCTACACGATTCCTGAAATCTCTTGTATTGGTAAAACCGAGCAAGAGCTGACAGATGAAAAAGTGCCTTATGAAGTGGGTCAGGCGTTCTTTAAACATCTGGCACGTGCACAAATCATCGGTGAACGTTCGGGTGTCCTAAAGATTTTGTTCCATCGTGATACGCTAGAAATCTTGGGCATCCATTGTTATGGTAACCACGCGTCAGAGATTATCCATATCGGTCAGGCAGTCATGAAGTGTAAGAGCAATAACACGCTTGAGTACTTTGTGAATACAACATTCAACTATCCAACGATGGCAGAAGCCTATCGTGTTGCAGCATTGAACGGTTTGAATCGCGTCTTTTAACACAAGCTTATTTAAATCAAGTAATATCAATAAAAAAGCGCCTGCTACTATATTATTAATAGTGTAGGCGCTTTTTTGTGGCTTATTTATTAATCTAAGCATAGCTCAGAGTCTGTAATCCAAGCATATATGCAGAACTTTTAATAGAGCTATGTTTTATGCGACTGTCTGACTTTGTTTATCAGTGTGATACCAACGAATAAGCATGAGCAGCATAAAATAAAATAGCCATAGAGCAGCAAGTGCATAAAAACCAATAGCGACCTGCGAGACGCTTGCGCCCATTTGGTTAAGCTGTACTGATGTGTTGACACCAGGTGTCGTGGGTATCAACCAGCGTATGACTTGTAAAAACGCGGGTAATTGGTCAGCTGGCCACGGATAGCCACTGATAAAAAACATGGGCAGAGAGCTGAAGATGAGAATCTGCATACCACGTTCACGTTGGCGAAACCATAACCCCAATACACAACCAAGAGTTGCCACGGTTGGACAAAACAACAGTAGAAACAATAAGCTGCCGAGCATATTCTGTCCTCGCGGATAATGATGCAGCTCAAATGCCCAGCCATAATAAAAGCAGCCGATGATAAAACTGCACATACTAAGCGCTGCAATACGACCCAGCCAGCCACGGACAGTAGTCCTATGGCGACGCTGCTCATACCATGTGCCAATCAACATCGTCGTTGACATCAAAAGCGTTTGTTGCAAAATTAGAATAGACACGGCTGGCACGACGTATGCACCATATCCTTCAGTTTGATTGTATAAAGGCATAATCTGCAATGGCACCGCTTGGGTATTGGCCTTCGCGGTCGTTGGATAGATGCCTTGAGCCACGCTTTTCTTAACCTCGATACCTGCTGACACCGTACCAACGGCTTTCAGAAATCCCATTTGTACATTTTTATTTAATAAAAAATAACCACCATTGCCCAATACACTGACGCTGGCTTTTTTACCAGACATGACTTGTTGCTCAAGTCCGCTTGGGATAACCATATATCCAGCGATTTCATCTGACCATATGGCGTCTTTAGCATCTTGCTCATTTAGAAAACGCTCTGTATCTAATTGCGGGCTAGCGTTCGCATAACGAATGATAGTCTGTGACAGATTGCTATTGTCATAATCAATAATGCCAACGGGCACATGATTGATGACTTCGGTTGAGTACGGCCAAGGATAAAAGAAACCGTAAATAATAGGAGCAATCATCAACAGTAACAGAACGCCTTTATCCGTAAAAATGTCTTTTAGGGTTTGCAAAAACCCACCAAGAAAATTCTGCGTCTGTGCGTGTGATTTTGCACCAGTCGTGGATGCATTCTCTTTCGGTGAAACTGACATTAGCGTGCTCCCCAGCGTTCAGGATGTGCCAGTGCACGTTTGGTCAATAATGTGGTCAGGAGCATCGCAATCGTCGTGGCTAGGGTAAGTCCATAGACAATCGGTAATGACACCGCAGCAGGCGCATGCATCTGTAACTGCGCAATATGCAATTTTAAGTAATGAGTAAGCGGGAGCACATCTGACCAATGCTGAGCATTGTCACTGATGGCGATATACGGAAAAGTCACACCCGCAAATGCGTAAGACGGTGCGGAAATAAAACCGGTAGAAGACAAGCCCATGCGCAGTGAAAACGAATTTAACGTTAAGATAGCACCGAGAAAGAACGAGAGTATCATCAATAGTAATAGACCAATATAAGTGGCAACAATCGAGCTAATAGCAACGGACGCTTGCGGTGCAGCGAACCAAAGTGCCAACATCGACCAGATGCTATAAGCCAATAATGGCCAAAAATACTTGCCTAATAAGCCGAATAATAATATTGAAACACTCACTTGTCTGGACTGAGTACCATTCTCAGAAAAGCCTGTTTTTTCATTAGTAATGTCATACTGATTATCATGCTGATTTTCATCAACCTTGTTATTAGTAATAACATCGTACCAGTGACCAATATTCTTATCACGTAGCTCACGGCCTATCGTCGTTGCACCAATCACCATTGCCAAAATATGCAGCAGGGCAGGTATGACGGTTGAGGCTAAAAACTGTTGATAGTTAGTCGCGGCATTGAAAAGGCTGATACGCTGTATGCTAATTGGCGAGTAGGCAATTGCTGCTTGCGAGGGTGCCATGCCTTGCTTGACCAAACGCTGTATTTCGACACCAGCGGATAACGTGCTAGCCACCGTTTGCACGCTGGTTTGAATAATGCCCGAATGCGTACCGTACTGCGCGTTTACTTGCAACACCAACGGGGCTGGCTCGCTAGATAAAATATGACGAGAGAAGTCTTCAGGAATAATGACCACTGCATAGATATCGCGTTGCAAGATAGCGGCCTCTGCATCAGATTCTGAGGCATAAAGCTGTTTTACCATCAGCGTCGGACTGGCTTCTAAGTAGCGTACAGCCGTATTGGCAACTGGGCTGTTGTCTCGGTCGATGACTCCAATGGGCAAATCTGTGATCTGAGTTTGTGAAAATATCCACCAAATCAGCAGCACCGTTGCTAATGGTATCCAAACTACCATGGCTAAGTCCCACGGATTTTTGGCTAAAAACCGTCGCTCATAGGCAGCACTACGTAAGAAAGCCCCACTTAGCTTGGTCAGGCGCATGGGCTACTCTGGGCTTTTATTAGTAAGAGTAGGGTTGATGCGCACAATGACACTCATACCTGAGCGAATCCGTGCATCAGGCGTCGTTGGGCGTGCTTTTACCTCAAAAGTACGTACATCAAAGCCATCATCATTATTGGTCGGACGCCAAGTGGCAAAGTCAGACAACGTCGAAGTGGCGTAGACCGTAAACTGCTTTGTATAAGGTTTATTCGCTGAGGATAGTGCTGGAATCGTCCCCGTAAACTGCTGACCAATTGCCAACTGGTTCAAATACGTCTCAGTGACATTAAGCACCACCCATTGGTCACTGGTATCGACTAAAGTGAGCAGCGGCACACCTTGACCGATGACTTCACCTGCATTGACAATGACATTATCTACGATACCTGCTATAGGGCTTCGTAAATTGGCTTCTTCTTTTGCAACTAGTGCTTCATCGAGTTTTGCATCGACTTGTGCCACTTGTGCGGTGGCAGCTGATTTGTCTTCACTACGTGCACCTTCCATCGCTAAGTCGTATTGCAAGCGTGCTGCTTCAGTTTGGTCTTGGGTGGCCAGATATTGAGCGTACGCTTCATCGCGTTTTTGTCTTGCCATTAGTCCTTCTTCATATAGACGGTTGACACGTTGATAGGTGTTTTCTGCCAAGTCTGATGCCGCTTTATTGGCTTGCCATGCCGCTTTTGCCTGAGCGATTTCTTGTGGGCGGGCGCCATTTTCTGCTTTATCTAACTGGCTTTGTGCCATTTGCTTGCCAGCACGTGCTTGATCAATTTTGGCATTAATCTCAGGCGAGTCCATTTCAATGAGCTGTTGACCAGCGGTGACAGCATCACCCTCTGTGACCAAGATTTTAGAAATACGCCCCGGTACTTTTGCAGCGATGGACGTTTGCTGCATTTGCATCTGCCCTTGTAAGGTGATCACTTCAGGTTCGCTGTGCTGATTGCTCTTATATAGACCGTAAGCCACCATGCCTAATACAATCAAAACAAATAGTGCTAGAAGCCCCTTTTTTATCATGGCAGATTTATCAGCTTTTGCTGCATCGCGCTTATAGTGAGGCACTGTCTGCTCTTGTTGAGATTCAGGTATATCTTCTGCAGCATCAACTAAAGTTTGACCATCTTGAGAGACTACTGGCTCGGTTGAATCAGCTGGTTTTTGTGAGTGGTCTGATTCGTTTGGAAATTCAGTCATGACGGTGAGATTCCTAAAGCAGCAAAGTTGAAAATAAAGGGTTTATAATTCGGGCGTGTCATCAATTAGCACATTAATACATTTAGTGGCCTTAAAATGGCTAAATTTCGCTAAACATCGTCAGAAACTTTGTCAATATGTTCATATTAACGGCAATTCCTTCCTTGTTTATCTACAATTTTTCTCATTTTTAGCCTCAGAATCAGAATCTAATTGATGACACGGCCTAGTAAACACGGGTAGCATAAGGTTTGGCGCTTTCTATGGCTTCAGAATTAAAAATCGCACCAAAGGCCACGATAAATGCTGAATAATAAAGCCACAACATAATGACCACAGCCGCTGAAAGTGCGCCAAACTCAGCGCTATAGTTATTAAAATTCTGTACATAAATTGAAAATATAACAGACAACACAATCCAAAGAACGGTTGCCAATGCTGCTCCGGGCATCAGTTTCTTTAGCGCTACCGCATCACGGTTGGGGGCTAGGCGATACAGGCCTAAAAAGCTTAAAAATATGATACCTGCCAATATCGGCCATCTGCTCCAAAGTGCAATTGTCTTAGCTATTTGAGGGAAAGGGAAATAGGCTGCCCCCAAAGGTATGATAGCAATAGAGGAAACCGCGATAATCAACACAACTACTGCTGCAAGGGTCAAACCAACGGCTCTGATGGTGCCTTGTATAAAGCCGCGCTCTTGAGTGATATGAAAGGCAAGATTGATCAGAATAATTAAAAACTTAATACCTTTAGAGCCAGCATAAAGAGCGAGTAAGCTCGATAAAACAAGGCTGAGTGTTAGTGTGGACGTGGTGCTAGAGACCAAGTCGCTCAGACGTGAATTTAGGATTTCATATACTGTGTCAGGTATAAATGGCTGTAAAAGCGCAATCTGTTCTTGCATCTCAGCGGGCGAAAACGCAAGACCATAAAGCAGTACAAACACAGCCATTACTGGAAAAATGGACAAAAACCCAAAAAATCCCACGCTCGCGCAATGTGCCCAAACATTAGAGCTGTTTGCGATACGCCAGGTTTCTAGTAAAGTCTGTAGCCAGCTATTTGTTGATGTAGAAGTTGGTTCTTTCATAAGACAAGTATTCGCAATAGGCTGATTAATTAATTACTCATATCAAATTATTATTCGTTATACAAAGTCGGCAATTGAATGTCGGCAGCATTCAGATAAGCGTTAAACGCGAGAGGCGTGCCGCAGCTTTGCATGAGCGCCGCCAGTGATTGTACGTAGCTGTTTGCTGCTTGTGCTTGTTCAGTACGTGCTTTGAGTGACTGTGTCTGAGCCTGCACCACCTCGATAGGGGTATTCACGCCTTCTTGTAGCCCCAATCGGCGCAAACGTAATACTTCTGCAGCCAGATCAACATTGCTTTGTAATGCTTGATAACGTGATTGAGCATTGTTGACATCGTGCCAGTTTTTTTCTACTAATAATAATAGATTGTCACTGACTTCAATTTCAGACAAATCTGCTTGGCGAATTTTGGCATTGCTCGATGCCAGTGATGCCGTTTTATCTAGTCCGCCCCATAGTTTCCAGCTTGCCGAAATACCAGTAACCCAACTGGGGTCTTTTTCAAGTTGACTATAGCCATACAGCACGACAGTGGGCTTATAACCCGTATCGGACAATGCGTGTAACTGCTGTGCTTGCGCACGCTTGGCCGCTACTTTTTGTAAACCTGGATGATTGGTCAGTGCTAAGTCTTGAAAGTAATTCACATCTGGTAATGGACGACTAGAGACAAATAGTGGGGTGGTAGGTTTGATGCGATATTCGGTACGCAATAGGCGTTGCAAGGCCATCATCGCAAGGCGTGCATCATTGTTGGCATTGACGGATTCGCTTTTTGCATCGGCCAGTGCAGACTGTGCTTCTAACCGATCAACACGAGAGATGAAGCCTTCTTCAAACAGTCGCTGAGCCATATGGTCAGTCTGTTGCAGAGTATCATAAGCATCTTCGCGTAAGTAGGCCGCAATGATAGCCAACTGCGCTTTGAAATACCGCTTAATCAACGTGTTATATAGCTCATTTTTATCCAACAAGCTGTCTGCGACGGCTTCTTGAGTACGAGCATCAGAAGCGCCTATTAAGGCAGTTGTGCGTCCAGCGGTATAGATAGGCCATAAGACCCCAAGTCCTGCACCCGACGTTGATCCCGAGCGTTTTATGTTATAAGAATCTGGGATACGCTCATCAACCAATCCATCAAAATCTGGCAAGTTCGGTATAGCCGGAACAATACTATCTATTTCGTTGACAACACCACTTTTGAGTGATGATAAATCAACATCAGTGTCCAGATGGTAAGCAGTCGCTGATACGCGTGCAAACACCAGTGGGTTGTCTAAGGTGCTTAGCGCATCAGTCTGATAGTCACTGGCGGCGATTGCTGCTTGATTGGCAGCGATTTTCGGCGATACTTGTAATAAAATATTTTGGGCTTGTTCGAGACTTAATAAGCTTGGTACTTCTAAAGAATAACTATCATCGATACTTTTATGAGTAATTGGGTCGATAACCGTAGATAGGCCAATTGGTTGCTGAGCTCTATTCAGTTCTTGGTTTGTAGTGAGTGAGCTGTCTTGGGCATGGGTTTTTTGAATATCGCTTGGATAGTCGGCATCAGTAATTTGTGTCACATTATTCTGGAGCTCAGTATTACTCTCGTTTGCGCTTGCGACATTGGATGCCGCTGAAGCTATAAGCGCAACCATCATCACCGAATTAGATAGAGTCGATAAAGCAAATTTCATAAGTCACATAAGCCATTAATTAGAGTGCAAGGTGTTTTGGTGTCAGATAACGTCTTAACTATAGCGAAAGTATGAACCATTGTAGCTATTTACTGATGGAGAAAAGCCGAAATACCAGTCTATTACAGAGACCAGAACTTTGTTATCAATAACAAAGCGTACACTGTAGTGCCACAATAGTGACGGGTCAATGCTCAATATTCTCCTGTTTTCTATTGTATAGTCAATAGCAGTATGATAGAGAGCTGATTTAGTTTTAAAATATTCGTTTATAAGTAATGTGATAGCGAATACCATGGGTGGCGTATTTTTAAGTTTGAGCGGATTAGTATTAAATAATTATTATTTTTAAATGACATTATTAACTAATGTCAGCAGTAATACGTAATGAATGATTGAATCATTGCACCGATTAATGAATCGTATAAACAATACCAGTAGAAGGTGGGTGGCATGGCAGGATACATTTTGGCTTTAGATCAAGGGACAACATCGAGTCGCGCGATATTGTACGATGACCATGCACGTCCGATAAAAATGGTACAACAGCCGACAACGCTGCAAACACCCAAAGCTGGATATGTCGAGCAAGATGCCCAACAAATTTGGCAGACTCAGATTAGCTGTGCACATGATGTGATTAATCGGGCAGGCCTACTTGCTACCGATGTGGCCAGTATTGCGATTACCAATCAGCGTGAGTCGATTGTTATTTGGGATAAGCAAACGGGCAAGCCCTTAGCGCCTGCTATTATTTGGCAAGATCGCCGTACGGAACGCTATTGTCAAACATTGGCTGTGGAAAAGGTTACTAATGATAGCGATGAAGACATGGCAAGTGAAGTGCAACGCATCACAGGCTTACGTCTAGATCCTTATTTTAGTGCCAGTAAAATTGCTTGGTTGCTCGAAAACAATCCCAAATTGAGCGTGCGTGCTAATAGGGGTGAAATCGCGGTCGGTACGATAGATAGTTGGCTTATCTATAAACTGACTGGCGGAGAGCATGTCATTGATGTGAGCAATGCTTCTCGTACGTTACTATATGACATTCATAAACTGGCGTGGTCACAAGAGCTGTGTGCACGGTTTGCCATACCCATGAATATCTTGCCTAAAGTCCTACCATCCGACGGTGATTTTGGCAAAACTAAAAAAGGATTGTTCGCCAAGCAGATACCCATTCAGGCTGTACTGGGTGACCAGCAAGCAGCGCTTTTTGGGCAAGGCTGCCTCGATGCTGGCATGGCAAAAAACACTTATGGCACAGGTTGTTTTATGCTGATGAATATTGGCCAAAAACCAAAACTCAGTGAGCATAAATTATTGACAACCATCGCTTGGCAAAGAAAATCTATGCCAACTCGTCCAGAGAATCTATCGTTTGATCAAATCGTACAATCGGGCAAGCGTATGCTACAGCCACCCAAAAAAGAAGTGACCTATGCGTTAGAGGGCAGTGTGTTTATGGCGGGCGCGATCGTCCAATGGCTGCGTGATAATTTGGGTATGATTCAAAAAAGCAGCGATGTTGAAGATTTGGCACGACAGGTAGACAGTAGTGAAGATGTGGTTTTGCTGCCTGCATTTACCGGACTGGGTGCACCTTATTGGCGCTCTGATATCAGCGCGAGTATCACGGGCATGAGCCGTGGCACTACTAAATCTCATATTGCGCGTGCAGCTCTAGAAGCCGTGGCTTATCAAACTTACGATGTCCTCATTGCCATGCAAAAAGACAGCCCTCATCCGCTGACTGAGCTAAGAGTAGATGGCGGCGCTGCCAACAATGACTTGCTGATGCAGTTTCAGGCTGATTTGTTGAATGTACCAGTATTACGCCCGAGAGACACAGAAATTACTGCCAAAGGCGCTGCATTACTGGCAGGTCTAAAGACTGGGCTATATGACGAAGCAACGATGCGAGCATCATGGCAAGTTGAGCGGATTTTTGAACCTACAATGTCCAGCGATATTCGTGAGCAACACCTCAATAAGTGGAAACAAGCTATTGATCGAGCATTAAGAACGATATAAACGGTTGAGTATTATCATCAAAGCCCTGTAGTTATTTAGCGGAAGATTACTTAACGTTGTCGAGTGTTCTACAAAAACATTATAAAGATACAGGCTGTAACGCAACGCAATCGCAACTTGGACACAGTTTACATAATCTGCCTATCCGTTGTTATCCATAAATTATTATACTTTAGTCGAATTAAGCAAACGTGCTGATTCTTCAGAAATTGGTAAAATTACAATTTTAAGATTCATAACTTAATAAATAAGTACTTAAGAAATAGGCACTTAATAAATCGAATATATAATAAACAATTAAGGATAATAATATGAGTAACCATGACAGTATTGATCGCAGTGAAGTAAAGCATATGTCAAAAGAGGCAAAGCAAGACCTAAATGCTGACATCATCACTGGTGAGCCAGGCTCACATCCACTAGGAACAGGTATTGGTGGTGTAGGCGGTGCAGCGGCAGGTGCAGCTATTGGTACAATGGCAGGTCCACTGGGTACCTTAATTGGTGGCGCTATTGGTGCTATTGTTGGCGGCGGCGCTGGACATGCAGCAGCAGAAGCTATCGATCCTACCCATGAAGAAGCCTACTGGCGCGCAGAGCATGCCAATGCGGATTACTACAAAGAAGGCTATGACTTTGACCGTGACTTACATCCAGCTTATGCAGTAGGCTATGCTAATCGTGCTAACTATCCCGTAGATGCTCGGTTTGAAGATCATGAATCAGAGCTAGAGCGTTCATGGCACGAAGTAAAAGGCGAATCGCGCATGGAATGGAACGATGCACGTAGAGCATCACGTGACGCATGGAACCGTGTATCATAATGAACAATATAGTTATTTATGTTAATTAGTGAACTAAAATCAACTAGGTGAAACTAACAGCATATTAAGTGTAAGTAAGCAAACAGTGTGTAAGCTTGCACTCTTATGACCAGATTGAGTAAAGTTGTAGATATTGCTCTATTAACAGACAGAATAACTTGAATTTATGCATTTTCGAAGCTCTCAAAGATTTCTTTGGGGGCTTTTTTGCTGTATATTGTTTGTTATATATGCATGTTATTTCCAAAAAACACTATTAAAAACAAATGTTAAGAATAATAATAGTAGGTAATCCATGAATAATAATATAAAAGAGAATAATTCAAAGCAGTTTTACATAGCCACGGCTAATTTGCTAAATTTTGCTAATCCAGATCGTATTTATTACGAGAATGCCCCCGCTTATAATAGTGATGAGTATGAGCACAAACTACAGGGTATTAGTGATTTATTATCAAAAGCACATGCTGATATCATCGCTGTGCAAGAAGTATGGGACAGTGATGCGCTTGAAGCATTGGCAGTCTCGTTAGGATTTAAGGCGGAGCATGTGGTCGTTCCCTTGGCCAGTAATGACGTGTCGAGTCCTTATACCCAAGGTAAAGGCGCACAGAACACGCCTGCTGTTGGCATTATCAGCCGTTTTGAACAGCTGGAAAGCAGCTTGTTAGAAGAGATTTTACCTGAAGCGGTGATTGAGGTTCCTGATATAGGTCCTTATCAGCGATTTAATCGTCCGCCGTTGGTGGTACGTGTTAATGCATATGGCCAACCAATAACGATTATCACTGCTCATCTTAAGAGTAAGCGTGCTTTTTTCTTACGTGATAAAAATGGCATCTTGTTAGAAGATATGGACGATCCTAATATTAGAGTCCGTGCCAAGCTACGCAGTTTATGTATGCGTGCTGCAGAAGCCGCTTCTATTCGTATGTCTATTATAGAGCGCTTGCAGCATACTCATGAGCCATTGATTTTATTGGGTGACATGAATGATGTTACTGGTAGCGTCACCACCCAACTAATGGCAGA
Organism: Psychrobacter sp. SZ93C1; assembly: GCF_015864635.1. Lineage (NCBI taxonomy): Bacteria > Pseudomonadati > Pseudomonadota > Gammaproteobacteria > Moraxellales > Moraxellaceae > Psychrobacter > Psychrobacter sp. SZ93C1. Next base: position 47,354 of record NZ_JADYWY010000003.1, read on the forward strand.
AACGGGTGAAGTTAACTATGACAAAAGCATGCGCGATATCGCATTGTTTGATGCTGCTCGAATTCAATCACGCTATGGCTGGATGAAAGATGTGGCATATACCCATATCTATCAAGGCATGCCAGAAGTGATTGATCAACTATTTGTTTCAGAAGAGTTTTTACCTGACAGTAAGTTTTCACTTGGTCAGGTTGAACGGGTGGACTATTTTAATGACCATTTAAAATGGGATTATGCAGATAGAGTCATCGATCATGGTATTATAAGAGCGAAAATAAAACTTAATAATTAGTTTTATTATATTAAATTGCACTAAATGGTCAACTCTATTAGATTGTTGATTTACACATTATTTTTTAACCCATTTATCTCCCTTGCTTGATGGTGTACAAGCGTTTATGATGCGTCTCCGTTAGATGTAGTAGCGCTCGCATTGACGCTATATTACTCACTAATAGGATGTAATTCTTTCATTTCGGATAAGTATTATCCAATGAAAATTGTATTTATAAAACAGGGTGTAACCTTAAGAGACTTATAATGAGCGAAAATAAAGACGAAAAGATTGAAGATGTGTTGGTAGACTCGGAACTGGCAAAAAAACTTGTACCGAATAAGTTTAAGTTTACGAGTCAGCAAGGCCGTGCGCGCCGTCAAAAATTGTTGGCTGGTGCCAAAAAGTTGAGCGAAACGCTACCAATTAATGATATTACCTTGGCTGCTGTCTGTGAAGAAGCGGGTATACCAAGAGCATCTGCTTATCATTTCTTCCCTAATATTGAAGCCATATTTTTAGCATTGCGCTTTTTGAATGCTATTGAAATATTAGAAATCGTAGAGACGGTTGATGTTGGTAATTATGATAGATGGCAGGGCTATCTAACCGCACTGATTGACCAGTGTGTGACGATATTTCATAATGATGAAACAAAAGCAAAGCTCATTTATGACACCAACACGCCTGATTTTGAAGGTGATAGTTTTGGTGAAGACATTAATCATCAAATCGTTGATTTGGTTTACAAACGTCTATCAGAACGCTATGAGATGCCAGGTTTCCACGATATCCAAGATACGTTGTTGATTGCTTATAGTATTGTCAATTCTATATTTACGTTATCTTATCGCCGTCATCAGAAAATCACTGACGACTATATCCAAGAAGCGAACACTGCATTTATTGCCTATTTACGTTGCTACTTACCAGAGAAGCTACCACGTAAAAAAGTATCAGTGTAGAAGAATCGCCTTAAGAATGTATAGAAAAAGCCGACATAATATGTCGGCTTTTTTGTGTTTAAGATTTTAATAACTCCATTAGCAATGAATATGGCTATGATTACTTTATGGAACTGGGGTCAACACTTGCCCTTGGCAAACATCATCACCCGTGTCCAAAGGGGCATATTGCTTATAATAGCGGACGATTAGCTGTTCTAAATTTACATTGGTTTGTGAGTCGTGTGCGTTTACATAAGCCTCGCGTGCTTGTTCAAGCCAACGATCTGCCATACGAAAATGCATACTTGACTCTCGCCAGCCGCGCTCACATTGATTGGTGGCTGCCCAAATGAGAGTCACTTCGCTAAATGCTATCTCACGTGGTGCTGAGGCGATACCATCACTATCTTTAAGAGCATTTAGAGTCGCCCACAGATCAGGTCGCATGAGAGCAGAGTTTGAAGGTATGTCTTGATGTAGTGCGATGTTTTGTATCGTATCAGTCTCTAGCGCTTGCAGTATCGACTCGGCCATTTCTGTCGCTATACTACCAGCAGATGATTTGCTATTCATACTGTCTTGATGAATAGCGTAGTTTAGCCATCCTTGTGCCTGGTAAGCAAAATACTGTTGCTGCGCAGTTTTATCAGCTTGTTGGTAAGGTTTCAGCTGATCTACCATACAGTTCAGGACGCGTTGCTCATTACTTTGGTATCTATAAGAAGGCTTTTGATCTTGAGCATCATTACGACAGTCAGTAAAGCTATGTTTATCTGTGATCTGTGCAGTATCATTTTCTGCCAAAACAGGTGAGACAGTTGTCAGCAGTACGATTGCCGACAGCGCAGTATATATCGACTGTTTGCGAGAAATGGTTTTAATTACAGATGTAAACATGGTGCAAACCTTATATTAAGGTAATAAGTATTGATATTTAGCATCATTATGGCTAGAACTATGACCTATCGGTTGATGCTAAATAACAGAGTAAGTGCAACATTGTTCTCAGTAACTGAGAACAATGTTGTCAAACTATAAGGTAGAGTCACTGGCTAGGCGGTTATTCTTGCGTGGATCTTCACGTTTGAATAAGTCTTCATCAAACTTAAAGCGCAATCTGAAGTAAGCGCCTTCTTGCGTACTGTCATCATAGGCAATATCTTCATCTTCAAAGCCCATGAAGTTATAGCCAATGGATAACCAAAGATTGGTCATTGGGCTATAGCCTACTTCAGCACCAAGCATATAAGCCAAGTCATTTGCTTGCTCGTTCCAGTAAGTACCCGCTTGCATGCCGATATCCCAGCGCTCACTGATGTCATAAAGACCGCGACCATAGACGGCATGAGCAGTGTTATCACTCGTCAACCCATCTGCTTTGTATTCTGTATATTTACCTGCATAGCGACCAGACCATGTCATAGCACGCGTAGGATGGTAGTTACCGTTCCATGACCACACCATGGTATCTTTCTGATAAATATCATCGCCAGTATTATTGTCATCTAAACGATATTCAAACTTTGCAAGCATGTCTAGCTGGTTGCTATCGTAATCACGGTATGCTGCACCTAGCTGAAAACGGTTGATCGTACGATCACCATCGTCATAGTCAATACGTGAATAAATGTCTTTAGCCAGTAAAGTAATATCGTCGGTATAGCGGTACGCAATACCTGCGCTACCGAGTAATGTATCGCTCGTCTCGCCCCAACGTTTCTCAAAACGTCCTGATGCTTTGTAGTCTTCTTTTGCAAGATACTCAACGCCGATACCTGCCGCCGTTGCCGTGTTATCTTCTTCACCTTCAAGAGATTCAACGCGCTCAAATAAGGTATTTAAAGTCAGACCTTCTTGAACATACCACTTGTTTTTTAGACCGATAGCAGCTTCAGCTTCGCGAGCACTAATGGCATCACTCATGCGGTATTCGCTATAGACTTTGCCATCTTTCATATAAGCGGCATCAAAACCGAAAACCGTACGCTGACGTTCATCAGTGTCATCAAGGCCATAAGTACCAGATAAGCTGTTGATCAAGTCATGACGGGCATATAGTCGGCCCAAGCTTCCCATTGGCGTTTCACCACCAATAGACGTTGCATTGCGTGAGCTGTGTTCAATATCTTGCTCATATTCTGCAAATACCAATGAGTTATTTAGCTTTGGCAAATGCGCTGTGATACGGGCGCGAGCAGTGGTGCCTTCGATGTCCTCGTCCGCACTGCTGATACTGCTTAACGCTGACTGATTGATGATGTCGTCATTGAACAAGGTGTCGTTTGTGATGTCCAAAACATCTGTTGCAGCTTGAGTGTTACGTGAGGCAGCGGTTGCGTCTTGTTTGTAGTAGCGCACACCAATTTCACCAACGACGTTTTCAGTCAAGCGATGCTCGATACTGGCTTGTACACCTTCACTGCTAGCATCAGTAGTATGATCTTCTGTACGTATACCTTCTAACGTTAATGCAGTTTGCTTGCTATTTAAAGTACGGGTGATTTCTACACCAGATTCGGTACGCCCAGCAGTCAGTGGCGATGAACCAGTGACAAAACCTTCGTCAGCATCGTTGTAATAAGCTTTGGCACGTGTGTTTTTCTTGTTATCAAAATCAAGCTCGATACGGAATGCGTTGCCTTCGACATTACTGTCGTTCAACTCTGTGGTGTTAATCTGGTTGCTTGGCTGGAAGTTTGGATTTTCAGCTTTGTTCATGGCATATTCAGCGACTAGCTTTAGCTTGTCATTGAATTTAATGACGCTATTCAGGCTAGCAAGCTCTTCTTTGTTAAGTGGATCATCACTATTGATATAACTACCGCCAATAGAAATTTTCTCATTTAACTGTTGCTTGGCTGCGATACCACCAACCAAGTAATCTTCACCACCTTCATCTACTTCTACCGTGACACGGATATAGACAGGGTTGCCATCAATATCTTGACTGGCAATAGGACTCTTTAAATATAGGCTACGGCTAATAGGGTCAATTTCGTAATCAGCAAAACGTGTCAGTGTCTCACGGCTGACGATCAGTCCAGAATTGTTTGCGTCACGAGTGATGATTTCGATGGTTTCAGAGTTTTCTAGTACGGCATCAAAGTTTTCAGCCAATGGGTAAGGGCCTGAGATACCAAGGCCACGAGTCTCATTGACACGCTGGCTTGTACTGGTCTCTGCTAAAAAAGCGGTAACACGAGTATTGCTGTCTTCAAACTGAGCTTTTAGGCCTGTCAAAGTACGGTTGTATTGACCGAGCTTGATACCTTCATCATTATCAATCTGAGTCTTTAGATCGCCATACATAGCGAACGAGCGACCTTTATCAAGGCGTACGTACAGCTTGCTAGTAGATTGGGCATCAAAGCCTTTAGCTGATGAGTCACCATAAACAGGATAGTATTCGCCAGGATCGATATCACGGAATAAACGTTCGCCTTTTTTATCACTGTCATATGCTAATGTCAGCAGATAGTCGCCGCGTACTTTGCCTTTGAGGAACATAGCAGCACGACCAGTCGCTGAATAGTTATCATCGCCAGAAATTTCATTTAGCTCTTGCTCAAATGCGCCTTGAGCATCAGTGATGCTGCCGCCATCAAAGTCTTTGAGCGAGATAGCACCTTCTACAATACCCACAGCAATCAGTGGACGCAGCTGAGCGGTAAACTGTAGAGGGATAACCTGTTTGCTACTGCCAGTGTCGATAACCAGCTCGCCTTTACCCGGTGCGCTAGGCGCGGTCACAGGAATCAATAGCTCGCCGCCTGATACGATAACTTGGGTACCGGCCGTGTCTTTACTGCCATCTTTTAGATTGATACGACCGATATTGGTATCGATAGTAATCGGGGTCGAGGCGATGTATGGACGACCATCACGATCTTTTAGGCTGATGACGACTTGGTATTCGCTGATACCGTCGGCAGCTACTAGCTGGGTTTGAGTACGATAGTCAATCGCTTGAAGGCTATCTGGCGTTAACACTTTGATCGTTTGTTCAGAGATGACTTTACCATTGATATCGGTAGCCACACCGCGCAAGGTATTCTTGCCGCGTTGTAAGTCCACTGCGTAATAATCGAAAGCAGTGACGTTTTGCTTTTCTTGCTCAGCTGTTTTACCTATTTTTTGCTCTGATACTGCTTTGCCGTTGGCATATAGTGTGAATATTGATCCGAGCGGTGCTTGTACCTGTACTATTTGCTTATAAGAACTAAGCTGTTGACCTTCGTTTAAGTTGATAAAGGCAACATCATTATTAGCGACTTCTTTTAGGTATAGCTCTAATTCTTGTTCGACGGGTGGTGCTACTGTCGTCACAGCCATGTCAACGCGTTTGCTTGCTTCACCAACCATATCATTGACGATTGCAGAGTCGCAATTATTACCAAGATCTAAATCGCCATTGATATTACAGCCACTAGCATCGACATTATCTTCGTAGTCACGATTATAGTCAGGCTCTAGAGTCAGCTCCGTTTTGATAGCTTGCTCTAAGGTATCATTTTTAGTACCTACTGATTTGCTGCGAGCGACTAGCTCAGTATTCAAGCGTTCAGTGCTATCACCCATGCCACCAACGATAGCAAAGTCAGCACGATGGAGTTCGCCATACTTTAAATCGACAAAACGGCTACCAGCATCACCAGCATTTCGATTGCTTTGGGTGACCATCTCGGTTGCATGAGGGATGGTGGTGCGGTCTACTTTCAGGACGTGTGTCTTTGCACTGATCCCATAGAAATTATACTTACCTTCAGGATCAGTAACCACAAAGTTACCGTTTTCCATGTAGATACGGACGCCTGCGACACCCAGCTCGCCGTCTTCTTTTTGTTGAATACCGTCACGGTTGATATCGTGATAGACCTTACCAATGATAATGCCATCCGTATTCATGACGCCGCGTTCTACATCAATTTTCCATTGTGCTTCTCTTGAAGCAACACTTTGACCTTGGTCATTGCTAGCCACCGCAGTCGCGCGGTTGATACCGTCACCACCTAATGATGAGGCACCAATCAACACACGATAAGTTATCTTTTTACTTTCGCCAGTTGCCATATTACCTAAGCTTAGCACCTGATATTTGCCATCAGTCTTAAACTCAGTAGTCTGTGCTTGATTGATATCTACATTGGTCGTTGGGCTGACACGCACACTGTTATCAACGTAATCAAAACCACGTGGTAGGGCATCTTTTAGCTGTACATCGTAAGCTGTAGCATTACCGTTATTCGTAACATTGATGGTATAGCTGACATAATCTCCAAGATCAGCGCTTTTGACGTCACTTTCTTTGGTCACGACTAAGCTTGCATTATCATCAATGATATTGATTTGCGTATTTAGATCATCGATACGGACAGTAAAGTCGCTAGCAGTTGGTAACTGATCAGTACCTGTACCGACAGAAGGGTCGATACAAGCATCTAAACTGGCCGTTAAGGTATCGTTGACCAAAGTCTGGATAAATTTATCATCAATCGCATTGGCATTATTTTGTGTCGGGGCAGATAAGCGGTATTTACCGGTGTTATTGCCTGTTTCGATGCCTTTGAGAGAGTAGGTGTCACCCGTTAGTGGAGACTTAACCGTGATCCATACTTGATCTGGCTTATCAGTCTGCACGTTACACTGAGCATAGCTTGCGTCAATGTAGACGTTTTCATTGATTTGTGAGGTGGCTTTGGTTTCATCAAATTGAGGCGTGGTAAATTTTATCTCAGGCTCGATGATAACAAGTCTGTCGATCGCTTCAACCGCTGCTATTGATGGGTCTTCTAGTATGATAGCGCCAATTTTTACATCAGCAGTATCGCCATCTTCACCATTGATATCTGATAGCGCTTGTACGATAAGCTGAATGCTTTCGCTCTGACCAAGTTTGATTTGAGCGCTCAGGTTATCGAGCATGATTTGTCTATCTGCTGAATCAACTTTTCCATTGTTATTAAGGTCTTGATAGACCTTTAAATTAGAAACTGTTGGCGAGATAGCAAGTGTTAGCTCAACCGTTTGCTCGCTATAACTTGTATTGCTCAGTACGTTAACCCAACTTACCTCTGTGTTAGGCATGACAGTACGTAGAGGCTGCTGAGTTAAGCTGATACCGTATGCAGGTAGGTCTGAGACTTTAGCCTGTACCTGATTTGAAATACCGTTTTGTTTGATAGACTCAACGTCATAAGCCACATTAGCAATATTATTGATAGTTTGCACGAGAGTAATAGGCGCAGCAAACGCCATATTTGATTGCATAAGCAACATCGCTAATGACAGCGCAGAAATCTTCGCTGTACACAATGTGATACGATTAGACGGTGTCATGATAGATAGAGTCATATGTCGCTTATCCAATAAAACATAAAGGGGTAGGGTAAGAGCCTTCTAGCTTGGCTAATAAAAATCGATTAGGTCAAGCTAGAAGGGTGTTCTATAAGCAGCATTCGCTACTCATAGATTTATTGAATTAATTATTGATTGGTACCGGTCTGTGAAGGTTTCGCAGAAAATACAACGTTAGCGGTTGTATTAGCTGCTACAGTTGCAAACGTAACTTTTATCACCTGACCAAGAGATTGATCGGTTGCTGTCGGCGAAGCTGAAAAGCTGTTAGCTTGATAAGTAAGCGTAGATGCTAAAGTATCTGATACGACAAGGTTGTTAATTACTCTAGCGCTATCAGTAAAAGTGTTCTTAGATTCTAACTTATAGAAGATACACTGAGCAGCAGTCGCTGTTACATTTCCAGTTGACCAAGCAGCAGAGCTAACAGCAGGATTCGCACCACAACTATCTACTATTTGGTATTTTGTCAGATTAACACCTTGCATAGTCGTAGTAGACGTTGTGGACAATGGATTATCGCCAGTACTAGTAGGTGCAGCAGTACCGTTAACTGGACCTTTAGGCTGAATGGCTATTGTCAAAGTCTCAAAGTCGCCTATGTTATTTACATTAGCTTGTGTAGAGTTTGGATCGTTGCTACCTTCACCTGACGAGGCAACTTGCACGCCAATTTTGACGCTTTCGCCAGGAGCTAGGCCTTTACGATTAGTAGTACTTCCTGTTATGAAAGGAGTAGCAGCGTTCAGCTCATAAATACCGTTCACACCGACGAGTTCAGTTTCACCTGAGTCAAATTTACCATTGTTGTTAGCATCCACGTATACACGTGTGATACTGATATTAGGATCATCGATAATGCCATTATTTCTAGTAGCAGTCGGCTTTATAGACAGTTTTACAGAACTATCATTATCGCCTGTTCCAGCTGCTTCTGTGACATCAGTACCGTTGTTGGTGATGGTATAAGTATAAGTATTGGTAACTTCGTTGTTAGTTGAAGGAGTAACTAAAGCTACTTCTTTGTTTACACCTGGAGTAATAGCAATAGCACGAGTCTGATTAGTCGTTGTCACGGTTGCATTAGTATTGTCATCTTTACCTATTGTAGGCGTAGCTGTATTTTCATAAGTGCTCTCTGTTAGGCCACCTGCAGTAGTACCATCATCAGATCTATCAATGATATCCGGGGTGTTAGCGTTTACATCGCTCTTAGTATTATCTTTAACAACTGCATAGTTGGTAAATAAGCTACTAGTTGTTGCGCTAGTTGCTTTCTTAGCACGGAAAGTAAGCGTAATAGTTTCGCCTACTTTAACGTTTTGACCTGTCACTGAGATGGTTTTACCATCACTAGATATAACAGGTGCAACTGCTGCGCTACCGTTAGAAGATATAGTGGTCGGTGCAATGTAGTTAGCCTCAGTGGACTTTATGGCAACTAAGCCTGTAGGTAAGTCATCAGAAATAACAATGGCAGTACCATCAATATTGCCTTCGTTTTTAACGGTTACAGTGTAATCAACATAAGCATTGGCATTATTTAAATCAAAGTTCTTGTTTAAAAGATTGGTTTGAGCTGATTTTACGATTTTGTATATCGGAGTTGTTGTCTTAGCATTATCAGTGTTGACTGCTGTATAAGTAGCAGGAGCTGTATTTGCAGATTTCGATTTTAAGTAAGTACTTTCAGCAGTAACCGTCAAGATACCGTTAGCGTCCGCAACACGCTTAGTATCAGACTGAGCAGTAACGGTAATGAGCGCTTTTTCACCTGGCGCCAATGCAATTGAATCGTTATTAGCAATAGTTACTTCACCACCAATGTTAGTGCCAGCTGCATTGGTTTTTTGATACTTAATAACACTATTGCCAAGGTTGTAGTCAAAGTTATCGCCAGTTACATTAGCAAGAGTGATCTTGTAAGTGTCGTTAACGTTACCACCGTTAGTCAATGTATGAGTGAAATCTACTGTTGAGCTCGCTTGCGCATTAATAGTACGGTCTTTACCAAAATCATCATCCTTTACATCATCAACTACTGTTGATATTAAAGAGAACGAACCAGTTTCAGTAACATTCACCGTAACTACATTCGACTCTGCAGTCTGTGAAGTGGTATTACCGGCAACCGTATAAGAAGCAGTTGCTTTGTTCGTTACATTAAATGAACCAGAAGTACCACCCGTCGGGGTAGCAGCATTGGCAGTAGTGATGCTCATTGCTGCGGCTAGACCAACAGCCAACACTGAGTACTTAAATGAATTAGGTTTCATACGGTAAATTTCCTAGGGGTTTAATTAGAGGTGTTAAGAGTCAATAGGTTTATCGGTCAACGGTAGTATTGATAGCAACAACAGCTGTCTTCTTCGCCGGTAATAACTTGATATTCCAGCGTAGAGTACGATATTCAGAATATGGAACTTTTACCATCTTGCCATCTACCTTTTTCATTAAAGGCATATCGGCATAATTCTTGCCATCAGTACTGGCTTGTGCACTTGTAGGGTATGCCTCACCAGTGAATGTCATATTTATAGGAATAGGTAGAGTGACCATCAAGTCGTTGATATCTTTATTAATAGTATTGGTGTAAGTTGCCTTGTATTGAATGACAGTACCTACTGGTGCGGTACGTACCGGAGAATATACTGTCTTACCGTCTGCATTTTTGGTAACTTGATTGGCTGTTAGTTCCATTTTTAGAGCATCTGCTGCATGTGCATTACCCAGAAAGCTGGCACATAATATAGATGTCATGACTAATTTGGTTGTTATGGCAGAAAATTTCATAATTCGTCTCTCTTTCAGTAAAAAATATTTATTTCACTTCAACAAACCAATTCATTTCGTGAATTTTTCCAACGTGTTTTCAGAATTTTCTGTATGTTTGATGTAAGTAAAATACGTTTTTAGTATTCTTAAGGTAATTATATATCGTTTATTATTTAAGCTCAGAAAAAGCAGATGGAGTGAGTTATAAAACAGCTGAATGGTAAAACTGACTCGTCAAATAGGTAAAAAAAAACNAGTGATTTAAATCTCATTTAGTTTTTGATAAGCGCATCACCATTTAATTAACCATCATTTATTAAGTGAGATATTTGTGCATTATCAATCAGCTAATGATCTAAAATACGTATTTTCTAATAGAATTACAGAAAAGTTAGAAAACAAACATGCTGTTACCGAGCAAGAAGTAAAACAGTGCTTTAATAATAGTAGTGGAGNAAAGCTGCGAATGCTCCTTTTTGTCAACACAGTAGCTATGGTAGTAATAGTTCCATTTTGACCTTTAACGAGACCATCGCTGTAAATGCCAGAGGCTCGTGTTGGATCTGCCAATACAGAGGTAACTGTAGTGTCTGCTGGATTACTAGCGTCATTTTTTTGTAGTACATCTTGCATAATAAAATTGCTAATATCCATATTTGCGCGATTTGTGGCTGTAATTCTATAAGCAATACATTGACCTGGCTGCACATCAGCACCATTCGTTGAGCTAGATAATGCGTTTTTACTATATGTGGTGACCTTGGTCAAGTCTGTAATAGTACATGTATTTGCTGCTTGCTCTTTTTCAAGTACGATGGCTGAATTTTTAGTAATCACTCGGCCAAAATTATTATTTGAGTAACTATAGGTATTGGTTATTAAGCTGATGCTACGTTTATCAATCGTTGTGCGTACAGGGTAGGCGCTCCCACTGTAAGTTTCGATGAGACAAACAGAGCTTTGAGTACCGATGACACTGCTAGCGATGTTAAATTGGTAAGTACCAATATCGCTTACGTTTGTCGAGGTTAAGGTTTGTGTGCCGTAGGTTTTGGTTGGATTCTCACATTTATCTACTAATGTAATTGTACTGCCAGAGATACCTGTTTCAGAAGGGGCGTTCAATATGCCGTTGAAATAATTAGAGTTGTTATACACGCCACTCGTGATGGTGCTATTGGTAGCATCAGCCTGGGCGTCGGTAATGCCACCATTGTCATTAAATACAGTGCCTGTGAACACATAATTAGGGCTGTTTGTGATAGTACATGTGATTTCATCACCATAATTTAGATTGGACAACGTAAATGAGCTGGCTGTGCCAGTAGGCATCACAGTCGTGCTACCGGTTGTCGCATTGGTACAAGTATAGCTAGTGCTGTAGTTACTAGCATTACCATTTATTATACTTTCAGATATGGTATAGATAGTACTTGGAGCTAATTCCAATGGGGTAACAGTGCTTCCGTTAGTTATGGTTGAACCTATCCCTGTTGTCGTAAAAGAAGCTGTAGAGCCTTGAGTATCAGGAGTCAACTTTCCACCAGCTACTTTAATATTGAACTGGTCACGTTTAGTATCGCTGTCGTTAAAACGAGTACCTTCTAATTGTTTTCTTACAGTCAATTTAGGTGGTGCAAGACAAAAGTAGAAGTCTGAGTAGCCCACTACATGGTCACCAGTGGATGCGGTTGTAGAAGCCCCCGTATAGGTATTACCATGAGTGGTAACAAACGGTGTGTTTGCTGACTGTGCTCCCCATTCAATATTAAAGTTACATGGACTAGTGGGGTTACAGTTCGTCCATTGGTTAGCAGTAATCGTTTTGCTTGAATTAGATAATGTGAAGTTGGTTGTAGTGCCTGATGTAGTATAATTGCTAAAAGCACCACCAGCAGTGACAAGTGAGACTGACTCAGTATATTTTCCACTTAGGTTTGCATCTAAATCCTGAACAACAAATCCATATTTTGATACTGGTTTATTAATAGTAGCTGTCAGCCTATGATTGATGTCGATTTTCTCGCTACTATGGCGAATATTAAGAGCATTCGTTGTCACACCGCTAAAACTGCTGACCTCTGGATAGCCAGTTCTAACAAAGTTAATATCAGAAAATGATAGTACTAACTTAAGACCGCTATCGAAGCTATAGGTAGTACTAGCATTTCCTGCTGCTGACCAGCTGAGCGTTGCTTTGGGTGCAGGAGTAGTGCTCTTAGAGCCCAGATAGTACATCGCATGATCGCTTGGGCATGTAGGGTTGGCTTCAGCAAAGGCCAAATTACTGACTAAAAGCATAGGAACAGCGGCTATCAATGCCATCATTCGACATATATATTTACTGAATAAATATGTGCTAATTGAGTCTAAAAGTCGTTGAGTTTGCTGCATGCTGCTGTTCCTATAAACGAAAACTCGGTATAAATGTCTACCTACCAAACCGCTCTATATGTTACATAATACGTATATTAGGTAATAATTTCGTAAAAATCATAGGAAGTTGATGAATGGTAGTTTTGTTATGACCAATCACATCAAGACGTCTTGATTATTAACCTGTTACCTTTTATATACTTGACTTTAAGCTATCGCTATATTAGTCATTTTTAAAAAAACTAATCATTATTTATTTTAAAAATACTTGTCATATTGTCATTTCTTTACAGCTATAAACATCTATGTCATAAGCGCCTATAATAGAGAGTTATTATCGTTTGATAATTGGCTGTAGGCGTTGAGTAATGACTTTGTCCTAACTACCTAACTATTCCATTCGTATGTAATGGATAGTACTGTTGCTTTTAGAATCGTTATCTTGAACGGTTCGATATTGTGGAGCGGTGAAGTACAGTCATACAAGCTTCAATATGAAACGTAACTTCTTAAAATTAACAAGGAAGTCATTGAGCACATCATGTATGTAAGACAGTATTGAGTAATACTTTGATTTTATAAATTCCTGCTATTGAGTAGGATTGACTGACAAACAAGGACAACAAAGATGAATTATTATAAGGATGCTGATAGCACCGAAACACAGGAATGGCTGCAAGCTTTTGAGTCTGTACTCAAACATGCAGACAAAGATCGTGCTCAGTTTTTGCTAAAAGCTTTGTACAACATGGCGGTTCAAGAAGGACTGCCGTTCAATAGATTAGACACCGCTTACGTTAACAGTATTGCTGTCGAAGATGAGCCAATGTACCCAGGCGATCTAGGCATGGAACGTAAGATACGTGCTTTGATTCGTTATAACGCACTTGCTATGGTTATGCGTGCCAATAAAAACGACGATGATCTAGGTGGTCACTTAGCGACATTCGCTTCTAGTGCGACACTTTATGAAACTGGTTTTAACCATTTCTTCCGCGCGGCTAGCGATCACTTCGGTGGTGACATGATTTATTATCAAGGTCACTCAGCACCAGGTATCTATGCACGTTCTTATTTAGAAGGCCGTTTGACCGAAGATCAGCTCGATAATTTCCGCCGTGAAGTGGGTGGTAAAGGTCTATCAAGCTATCCACATCCCTATCTCATGCCGGATTACTGGCAGTTCCCAACGGTATCGATGGGACTTGGCCCAATCATGTCTATCTATCATGCCCACGTACATCGCTATATGGAAAACCGTGGATTACTAGAAAAAGAAGGTCGTAAGATTTGGACATTCTTAGGTGATGGTGAAACGGATGAGCCAGAAAGTTTAGGTGCCATTTCTCTTGCAGGTCGTGAGAAGTTGGACAACCTCATATGGGTAGTCAACTGTAACTTGCAGCGTCTTGATGGTCCAGTCCGTGGTAACGGTAAAATCATTCAAGAGCTAGAGTCAGTATTCCGCGGTGCAGGCTGGCGAGTCATCAAAGTGATTTGGGGTGGCAACTGGGATTCATTACTCGGTAAAGACCATACAGGTGTGCTTAAGCAACGTATGGAAGAAGTGGTTGATGGCGAGTATCAGTTGTACGAAGCGCGCACGCCTGAATTTACCCGCAAAGAATTCTTCGGTAAATATCCAGAGTTAGAAGAAATGGCAGATGCCTTGACTGACGAAGAGATCTCGCGCTTAAACCGCGGTGGCCATGATCCAGTTAAAGTGTATGCTGCATTTAGTGAAGCCATGAAAACCAAAGGTCAGCCAACGGTTATTTTGGTTAAAACCGTTAAAGGTTATGGCTTATCTGCTCAAACGCAAGCGGTCAATAAGTCGCATCAGATCAAGAAGCTTGATCAAGAAGCCTTGATGTATTTCCGTGATCGTTTTGATTTGCCATTTACCGACGCGCAGCTAGAGACCCTACCATTCTACCGTCCTGAAGAAGGTTCAGCGGAGATGAAGTATCTCAAAGGCCGTCGTGAAGCGTTGGGTGGTCATTTACCAAACCGTCGCAGTGGTCATATTCCACTGAATATACCTGAATTATCGATGTTTGATCGAGTGCTAAAAGGAAGTAATGGTAAAGAGCAATCGACGACCATGGTATTCGTCCGCTTACTATCAGCGATGTTAAAAAACAAAGACATCCAAGATCGCGTCGTACCAATCGTACCTGATGAAGCACGTACTTTCGGTCTAGAAGGTATGTTCCGTCAATTGGGTATTTACTCGGCTGTTGGTCAGAAATATACGCCAGAAGATAGTGAAGCATTGATGGGCTATAAAGAAGCCATCGATGGTCACATGCTAGAAGAAGGTATCAACGAAGCAGGCGCAATGAGTACTTGGATTGCTTTGGCAACCAGCTATTCTGTGAACGCATTGCCGATGATTCCAATGTATATCTACTACTCGATGTTTGGTTTCCAGCGTGTGGGTGATTTGGCATGGGCGGCAGGCGACTGTCAAGCACAGGGCTTCTTATTGGGTGCAACGGCTGGCCGTACGACGCTTAACGGCGAAGGCTTGCAGCATCAAGATGGCCATTCACAAATCTTGTTCAATGTCGTGCCTAACTGTGTGACCTATGATCCATGCTTTGGTTATGAGTTAGCAGTAGTTATGCATGATGGTTTACGCCGCATGTATGGTGAAGGCGAGCGCGTTTACTATTACCTAACGCTAATGAATGAGAACTATGAGCAACCTGAAATGCCAGAAGGTGCCGAGGAAGGTATCAAACGTGGTATGTATTTGCTCGAGGACAATGGCTCAGCACAAGTACAGCTATTGGGCTCAGGTGTTATCTTACGTGAAGTGCAAAAAGCATCACAGATCCTAAAAGACGAGTTCAATATTACGTCTAACGTATGGAGCGTGACCAGCTTCAACGAGTTGACTCGTGATGGTATGGTTTGTGATGATTACAACCGTCTGCATCCAATGGATGAAGAGAAAGTGCCTTGGGTTACTGAGCAATTAGCACCGCACGAAGGTATCGTAGTTGCAGCGACAGATTATATGCGCAATTATTCAGAGCAAATCCGTGCTTGGTTACCAGACAACCGTCCTTATACCACGTTGGGTACTGATGGTTATGGCCGCTCTGATACTCGTGAAAACTTACGCAGTTTCTTTAACGTTGATGCCGCGCATATCGTTGTTGCAACGCTTAAACGTTTAGCGGATGAAGGTGAAGTTGAGATGCGTCTGGTAAAAGACGCGATTTCAAGCCTAGGTATCGATGTCGATCAGCCACCTGCATGGCAACAGCAGTCTTATTCGGATCATTCTCCAGATGCGCCAGCACCAGGTAATGTCAATCCAACGCCTGTCCCTGAGTTTATCGCTGAAGACGACGAAGAAATCAGTAGTGAAGGTCGTGCTGAAGATCAAGCAGATGCTAATGTACTCAATGATGGTGATGTCAAAGAATAATAACCATAAGACTAGGAGATAAATCATGGACATTAAAGCCCCCGATTTGGGTGTTGATAGCGCCGAAGTCAGCGAGATTATGGTAGAAATCGGTGATGTCATTGCAAAAGATGACAACATTGTATTATTGGAATCTGACAAAGCCTCAGTTGAAGTGCCAAGCTCTGCTGCTGGTAAAGTCACCAAAATTAATATTGCTATTGGTGATCAAGTTAGCGAAGGCATGGTGCTGATTGAGCTTGAGAGTGCAGAAGACAGTGCGGAAAGTGATGATAGCGCTGCTGATGACAATCAAGCAGCGAGTGATGCAGAAGCTACTGCTAAGTCAGAATCAAAAGCTGAGCCAGCTGAGACTGAATCAAAGCCATCAGAGTCCAGTGCCAAGCCAGCTGCGAATGCTAGTAAGTCAACGACTCATGCACTACCTGATTTAGGTGTTGATGAAGCGCAAGTTTCTGAAATTATGGTCAGTGTGGGCGATACAGTGACTGCAGATCAGTCGATTCTATTGATTGAATCTGACAAAGCCTCTGTCGAAGTACCAGCACCAGAAGCCGGTAAGATTGAAAAAATCTTAGTCCAGACAGGTGACATGGTCGCCAATGGTCAAGACTTTATCGTTATTATGAGCAGTGGTACAGACGCTGCTGATGAGAGTGAGTCTGCATCAGATAGTTCTGAGTCGAAAGAGTCAGGACCAGCCAAATCAGAAGAGAAAGCTGCTGCTAAAACAACTGGTGAACCAAAACAGGCAGAAAAATCTACAACGCCTGATGTGGCCGCCAGTAAGAAAGCTGACAAGCTGACAGAAACACAAGTAAATGAAAAGCTGGTCGATGTTTATGCAGGTCCAGCCGTACGTAAGCTTGCACGTCAGCTAGGTGTAGATATCACACAAGTGAGCGGTTCGGCACTGAATGATCGTATTCTAAAAGAAGACTTGTTTGCGCATGTGAAAGAGAGTCTGACCACTCAAAAAGCAGCACCTGCTAGCAACGGTGTGGCAAGCTCAGGCTTACCGAGCTTGCCTGACATGAGTAATACTGAGGTTTGGGGTAAAACATCGACACTAGACCTTAGCCGTCTACAGAAAGTATCGATACCACAGCTCAATTACAATACATTGCTACCGCAAGTGACGCAGTTTGACTTATCAGATATCACTGAAACAGAAAAACTACGTGGCGAGCTAAAAGGTGGCATGAAAGCAGAAGGTATTGGCTTCACCATCTTGGCCTTTGTGGTCAAAGCGACTGCCTATGCATTGACTCAGCATCCACGCTTCAATAGTCATTTAAGCGATGATAATACTCAAGTTATCTTGCGTAAAAGTGTCAATATGGGTATAGCAGTGGCAACTGATGACGGTCTCATCGTACCAGTTATCAAAAACGTGCAAGATAAAGGTCTGAAGCAGATTGCAATTGAGATCGGTGAGCTTGCTGTTAAAGCGCGTGATAAGAAGCTCAGCACCAAAGATTTGCAAGGAGCGAGCTTTACTATTTCAAGCCAAGGTAACCTAGGTGGTACAGCATTTACACCACTGGTGAACTGGCCACAAGTTGGTATCTTAGGTGTGTCTGAGGCAAGTATGCAGCCACGTTGGGATGCTAAGAAGCAAAGCTTTGAGCCACGTCTGATGCTACCGTTGTCGCTATCTTATGACCATCGTGTGATTAATGGGGCGGATGCTGCCGTATTCACTCGTTATATCGCAACGCTACTGGCTGATCCACGCCGCATTTTGCTATAAATCTAAATACATAATAGTGTTGGTTTGAAAAAAGACTGTCTACGGACGGTCTTTTTTATGCGTTAAAGTTTGAGCGTAATTAAGATATATGGAGTATGCACAAACAGGCTCCATTAGCGCATTTGCAGTACACTTGGGTAGTAACTGCTTGTATTGTCGCTAAACAACAGACACAAAAAAGCCGGTAGATACCGGCTTTTTCATTACTATAAGTACGACTTAGTAAAACGGACTTCTAATTAGAAGCTTTTTACGTAAGCAACACCATATACCCAAGGGCTGATATCTACTTCACCAAGATCATCGCCATTTAGGCTTACGTCTGATTTGATGTCGATATAGCGTGCATCAATACGGAAAGCATCCGTTGGAGTGAATGGGAAATCAACACCGACATGGCCAGCAACGCCAACACTATCGTCGATATCTAAGTTAGCTGAGCTACCAGTGTATAGTTTTTCTTTAAAGAACGTCGTGTAGTTCACACCAACACCAATGAAAGGCTTGATGTTTAAAGGGATGTTGTAACCATCAAAGTGATACTGGACAGACAAAGTAGGTGGTAAATGTTGAGTTTCACCTTTAATTGTATCGCCATCAGCAGTTGTCAATGTGATGTCATGATTGAATGGAATCGCTGCTAGCAATTCAATACCAACGTTATTAGCAACGAAGTATTCGCCAGTAAGTGTTGGACGCGCATCGCCACCAACATCTACAGAGAGTGCGCCATCTGCAAGAGTACCGTTATCACTCTTAGGGTCAACATAATGTGCACCGGCAGCAACTGACCAAGTACCAGCAGGTACTGCAAAAGCAGTTGTCATAGTAAGTGCAGTAGCAGTGGCTAAAACTAGGGATTGTAGTTTCATCGTTTAGTTCCTCAATGTGATAGATGATTATGGGCCAGTTTCTAATAAGGGATAGCATTAGTTACTGATACACAATGTTATGATTGTTGATTAAACTGTAACATTATGACTCTATTATAGTACAAAACCGTTTTATCTGTAAGGTTTTAAATGTATATTAAAGATTTTTATCTCATAAATTACAATATAAAGTTATTTACATTGATATGTTTGGCATTTTTTTAAATAACCAACTATTGTGATGCTAATATGTAGTAGGTACATGTGTGACTATTTGCTTTAAGGTTCTAAGATATTTAGTGTTTCATTTCTTGAATGAATGATTATGGTATAAAAATAGGCGTAATATATTATGCTTGGCTACTGTAGTAACTCTCCTCTACGCTGTGACAATGCCTATTCTATAAAGATATTGAATCGGATGGACTCTTGCTGTCCTGAATGCTGTTTGTTTCTACTACCTGCGCAGGATGTCAGTCAGCAATTGAATGCCGATGAGCAGTTCCTAAGATTTGCCATTATGGTGATTATCTGTACGTTATTTACGGCAGTCTATATTTACTATTTTTATAGTACGTTACCGTGACTTCTCATAAATTTCTATTTTCGCGACTGGCAGCACGCTTATAGTACTATACTGTTGAGTATCTACTAATATAAGACCGGTGTTTCACCGCATAGGGACGGTATGCTATTCCAATCTATACGGCGCCTGCGTATTTTTGTTTATAATATTCTACAAAATGATGAGCATGACACGCTCTTCAGTCGCTATATCGACTATTTTTTAATATTTTTGATCATGACGAATGTGGCGGCGGTTATTGCAGAGTCAGTCGACAGTTGGTATTACCCTTACCAAGATTATTTTACGTGGTTTGAAAACTTTTCCATTGTGATATTTTCCATCGAGTATATGCTGCGGTTGTGGAGCGTGGCTGAAGTAAAACCAGATGGCACGACTTGGCGACAGCGTTGGAACTGGCTAAAAAGCCCGTCTGCGTTGATTGACCTGATCGCTATCATTCCTGCATTCTTGAACTTCTTTGTCTCTATCGATTTACGTTTTTTACGTATCCTGCGTTTATTTCGTATTCTCAAACTTACACGATATTTTGCTTCGATGCGTATTCTGCTGGTGGTCATCAGTAAGGAAAAAGGATCGTTCCAAGCGGTTATCTTTATCTTGATTATTATGATCGTAACGGCCTCTAGTGGGATTTATTTGGTTGAGAATCATGCACAGCCAGAAGAGTTTGAGTCTATTCCTAAAGCGATGTGGTGGGCTGTGGTTACACTCACGACAGTGGGTTATGGTGATGTCACGCCGATTACCAATGCTGGTAAAATACTGGGTGCAGTAATTACGATATTGGGTGTGGGGTTAGCAGCATTACCTGCAGGTATCCTCGCGACAGGTCTGGCCAATGAGCTTGCTCAGCGACGTGAAGGGCTTGAGCAGCACTTTCGAGAGCAACTGATCGATAGTGATTTTGATTTAGTACAGAATCAGATGATGATCGATAAGATTCGCCGCGAGCTAGGGTTAGATAAAGAGCAGGCACAAAATATTGTACTGCAAGTACTGCGTGAGCAAGAGCTTGAGCGCCGTGAAAAAGAGGTAGAAATAGGGCAGAAGAATTTTTGCTCACATTGTGGTGAGCGATTGTAGAAAATTACTTTTTTTACTATGAAGTGTGTTCAAAAAAGGGTGCAGCGTTTTTATAACGTCGCACCCTTTTTATACACTATTACTTGGTGAGTATCGTACGAATGCTATATCCCTTGTAAAGGGAGTGCACGTGCCAGCTCGTGAGCCACTTCTTGCGCGGCACTGGCCAAATCTTCGGCAGGCAGCGGTAAGTTTTGTAATGTTAGATGCCAGTCATCCACTTCTCGACGTAAATGAGCGACCCAAAGCGTTGTACAATCACGTGGTAACTTTTTGAGATTGACTTCAAAACAATGGTTACCCTCATCATCACTTAAGTGAATCTCGCCTGT
This sequence comes from Psychrobacter sp. SZ93C1, assembly GCF_015864635.1. Taxonomy (NCBI): domain Bacteria; kingdom Pseudomonadati; phylum Pseudomonadota; class Gammaproteobacteria; order Moraxellales; family Moraxellaceae; genus Psychrobacter; species Psychrobacter sp. SZ93C1. Next base: position 68,151 of record NZ_JADYWY010000003.1, read on the forward strand.
TTTCACTCTAGAAAATGGATGACCATGGTAAGAGTTGGCAATCATAGCAATATGAGTGATATGTGTTGGAATTTTATCTAAGTATAGTCTGATCTGCTCTTGATCAAGAGGGGCCAAATACATCGCTTGCTCACCGCGATCTTTACCGTTTAAGCTATCACCTTGATGCTTAACCGATTCAGCTTTGTCACGCAATTGTTTGAACCAAACGATATCACTAATAGTACAGTTTTTGTCATACAGCACACAGGCCAAATCAATATCAATCGCGCTTTGATTCTTTTTAAAGCGCTTGAACAACCCTTTTGGTTCAATCTTAGTAAATTCATAGTTTAACGAAAAAAACAAGGTTCCTGCATCTAGGCCCAGTCCTCTTAAACTGTCTGACAGTAATGGTGATGGGGCAGTGATCGACATAGTGTTCCTTATTCGTTCTTAAATTTTAATAGAGGTATATTTAGTTTAGAAGTTTGAATACGTTTAACTGTTAGCGTCATAGCTATTAGTCGTTATTTATCCAGCCGCTATTCATCATCTAAAGACTTGTCTAATACCGCTTGATATAGCAGCTGAGGTTTTGCATCTAATAGACCACTGCCGAAACCGCGCAACCACCAGACCAATTGTGAAGTTAGATTGACCGTTGCCTGTATAGTCAGTTTGTCACCATCTAACGTAACTGTTTGATCGTCGCTGAGCTTGCTTTCAGTGAGGCTTTTGCCTGCTTGTGTGGTGAATTGTAGCTCGATAGCGGTATTTTTACCATGATCAGGCAGTTCACTGAATAATGGGTGACTAAAGCCCATGCCACCTGCATCTAAGTAAGTGTCGAGTTGAAAATTGTCAGGCGTTTTTGCCGCGCTTTCGAGTATCTCAACACTGGCAAATCGATGTAGAGCAAAGGTGCGGATGACCACTTCTGGATCGTCGGTACGAGTTGCCAGCAGGTAAATAATCACACCACGTTGAATGATAGCAATAGGGTTTAGGATATATTCACTAGATTGCGACTTATCACTGCGCGTATAACAGGCTTTAATTTGTAATTGATAAAATAGCGCGTGATAAATATTGTCTTTGCTATCCAAATCGATATGCGGGGCAATCAATGGCTGCGTGGCAGGTTCGATGCGTACTCTATCGATCCATGAATGGGTGACTTTGCTGTTTTTAAGTTGGCGCCGTGCTAAGTCAAACCAAGGAAACAGTTCATCCAAAATAACAGGGGGTAGTAATTGGGTGAGATTAGCCTCCACCATATTAAATGCCACCGCTTGTGATAAGTTCATATGCGGCAAGCTTTGTAGCGGCGCGTCATCGCACCAGCGCCAGCCTTGTGGATTGGCATTGTTTTTTTCGATAGGGAAACGTTTTGCCAGCGCATTTAAATCACGTTGTACCGTGCGTAGACTGATATCAAAACCTGCCATCATCAGCTGCTCGTAGATATGCGTGGTGCCTACCCAGCGATTGCGCTGTAGTTGCGATAGTACTTGCCATTGGCGAGCAGTCGTCGCTGCCCCATGTCGATTATCGTTGCTCACTTCCGAGGTACTACTGCTCTCAGCCGCAAGCGCTTTGGTTTGCTCGTTAGCGTCTGTCTGAGTTTGAATGTGATCGGCGTCAGTCGGATGTACAGTCATTAGGAAGTAGCCTTTATGAAGTATCGAGTCAGTTTTTATAGGGCAATTTTATATGCTAGCGGCGGGTCAGTGACCCTATATCATCGCAGAAAATCCCCGTAGCGTCTAGCAACGGAGATTATTCAATGATTCTGCTGTATATTAACTTATATAGCGTCAATACCTCACTAAGTGTCACTATCCTGAGTACTTGGTTCGTTATGTGTATCTGCTTCGCTATCAATGATTATAGTGCTGTCATTATCTTTACGTTTTTCTTTTTTTCTCTTATCTGCTTTCTTTTGACGTTTAGCTTTTTTCTGCTTTTTGTCTTTCTTTTTTGATTTTTTATCATCAATATCATCATCGCTATTTTGGTTCTCATCCCACAGCATCAGACGGCTTAAGACTTTTCCAAATAATGTTTCTTTACGATAGCGACTTTTTTTGTTCATGGTATCGATAGGTAGGCCAGTCATCAGCGTCAATGCCTCGCTCAGGGTATGGACACCATAGATGTGAAATTCATCCGCATTAACGGCAGCAATAATATCGTCGCGTAGCATGAGTTGTTTGACGTTGGCCATCGGAATGACAACACCTTGCTGGCCCGTTAACTCTTGCTCTCGGCAAGCATCGAAGAACCCTGCAATTTTGGAGTTGATACCGCCTACTGCTTGTACTTCACCCAACTGGTTCATAGAGCCAGTAATCGCAAAGGACTGATCAATCGGTACATTTGCTAAGGCAGATAACAACGCACAACCTTCGCTAACGGTGGCGCTATCGCCATCGATATGGGCATAGCTCTGCTCAAAAGCGAGTGACGCGCTAAAGTTTAAGGCATGATGTTGACTAAATAGGGCCCGCAAGTAGCTGGTCATAATTAGCATGCCTTTGGCGTGTAAGCTACCACCTAAGTCCACATCGCGCTCGATGTCTAAAATCTCACCCGTACCAATATTTGGCTGGATAACTGCAGTAAGACGTGCTGGCATGCCAAATTCACTATCGGCATAGCTGACCACCGTTAGCGCATTGACCTGTCCAACCGCATTGCCTTGCGTCTGGATAAGTTGCTGACCGTTTTTGAGCTCATCCCAATACAGGTCACGTAGGTACCCTGAGCGCTCATCCATATCTTCGATGGCTTGGGTGACGTGATTGGCATTGACGATGTTATTACCGCTCAAACGTGCATGGCGATTCGACTCATGCAACAACTTAATCAATAAATCACTGTGCAAGCTGAGTCGATCTTGGTCTTCTGCTTGTAAGCTCAAATGCTCAAGTAGAGTGGCTTGCGCACTACGATCGAACGGATAGAGGTTGGCATAATCAATAATGTCAGCCATTTTCGCGACCAATGCCAGTTCGTGTTCACTGGTGCGAACCACATCATCGTGGAAATCGGCACGAACTTTGAATACTGCATCAAATTCAGGCTCAAGCTCTAACAGCTCATAATATAAATCTGCCTCACCAAGTAAAATGACTTTAATATCAAGGTCGATAGGAGCAGGCGCTAGCGATAAGCTTCCTGTGAGTGTGAGCATCTGCTCAAGACTTGAGAGTTTAATTTTACGGGATTGTAGTGCACGCTTAAGACCCTGCCAAGCATATGGGTGCTCTAATAAATGACTGGCTTCCAATAATAGGTAACCGCCATTGGCACGATGTAGGGCGCCCGCTCGAATCATACTGACGTCAGTGGTGACAGTACCCAGTTGCGTGATTTGCTCGACATGCCCCAACAAATTTAAATGAGTCGGCAAATCTTCAAAGATAACGGGTGCGCCACTGTCAGGCGTATGACTGACAATGACATTGACTGCATAGCGACTAGGTGTTGTGGTCAGAACGGCCGTCACAAACTCTTCATCATCGCCATTAACGATACGCTCTACATGAGTGACCATATCGGAAAATATCGCTTTAAGATAATTAATAACCAGCAGGTGATTGGCAAATTGCTCATAAACAGGTGTAAATAAAGGTTGTAGCGCACGGCGTGCAATATTTCGATGCAGTGCTTCTATTGCATCATTAGCTTCGTCTTCTAACTGCTCTAAGGCAATAGTCAACTGACTCAAGCGTTTTTGCATGTGGTTTTTTTGGACAAAGTTATTTAGCTCAGCTTCGTATTCACTGTTGCCATATGCGTTAGTGCTGTCATCGTCATTGTTGTCAATACTGGTATTGATATTAGAAATATCAGCGGTATCATTGTCCTCTATCGTCGAAGGAGCTTCATCATTGTTAGAGGATTTTTCATGTTTGACATCAGCATCGCTATTTTCTGTAGGTAGCTTGCTTGGGTGCACAAACATGGCTTTGTTATCGAAAGAGCGGAACGTCAGCGCTAAGTCATACTGTTTACCTTCAGCATTGAGCACTTCATAAGCATGACTTTCTTTTTGATGCGTGTCATTTTTTATGGCTTCGATTTTACTTTGGTATTGGTCACTACGAAAGCGTTGACTCAGTCGCTTTTTGGCTTGTTGCCACAAGTTATTGACTTGCTGCTGCAATAGCGAAGCTTGACCGGCAGGCAGACGTAATGCCAACGGGGTGCGTGGATCGGTAAAGTTGTGCACATAGACCCAGTCATCAGGTGTCGGTGCATCGGCTGCAATGCGTGTCAGCAAGCGGCTGATTACGGTACGTTTGCCTAAGCCGTTTTCACCTGCTGCAAACACGTGGTAGCCACTGGCTTTGATGTCCAAAGCAGTTTGCAGGGCTTTGAGCGCGCGCTCCTGACCAAAGCCAACATCTAAATCTGGTGCCGTACGTGTGTCTGTCGGTAGCTCACTTAGCTCGCTATAACGCTTTAATTGCTCAGCGCTAATAAGGCAGCGCTGCTTTACCTCAATAAAGAGTGGGTGCGGTGCTTTTACTTTTTTGTCATTCGTCAATGTGTCTGTCAATTCAGCGATGGGTGTTGCCATATTTTTAGCGTCTTTTTTATTAGCGTCTCTTAATACTGTAGAGATAGGGGCGTGTGGCTGTTCGGTCATAGGCGTAGGACATATCTTCTTAAAAAGGTGGAGTGTTGATCTCTATAGTTGGTTTTATGCTATCAGGTATTCACATTCATGCTGAACTTTTTATACTTTATATTGAATAGTTAACCAAGAGATTTTACAAGGTATTTTACAAGATACAGCAACGTTTTAGCTAAATCATTAAACGCAATTTTGTATCATTATCAGATATACCAGTGTCTATGATGAATAAATGAGAGACAAATTAACAGTGAGTTTATGGCTATCAAAGCAGAATAACGCCTCAATACAGGCCTAGATAGTATAAGATGTCTCACATTGGCGCAATCTGCAACTATTCAATAGACAGAGTGCATGATAAAATAGACGGTTCACATGTCAAAACTGGATAACTCGTTGTATGTCAGCTTCCGATAAAATCACGTCATCATCTGCTAGTACAGGTACTATCCATATTGATCCTACTGGATTTGTAAAGCTTGGATCACAATTGCCAGTTCTGGCCAATACTCTGACGAAAGCCATTCATGAGCTAGGTCTATCCTTAAGTGAGACGCAGCAGCGCACACTATTATTGTACTTAGACCAGCTTTTGTTGTGGAATAAAGCGTATAATCTGACCGCTATTACTGATCCTGAAGAAGCTTTAATCAAGCATGTGATTGATTGTTTGGCTATTATAACGCATTTGCCATCGGGGTCATTGCTTGATATTGGTACGGGTGCAGGATTGCCTGCCGTGATTATTGCTATTTGTCAGCCTGAGCGCCAATGCACAGCACTTGATAGTAACCAGAAGAAAATCCGTTTTATTAAGCAAATCAGTAGTGAACTTGGTTTGAGTAATATGCAGCCGATTGCTTCTCGTATCGAAGCACATGAAGCAAGCTATGAGGTGGTTACCTCTAGAGCGTTCGCCAGTTTGATAGATTTCGTCGATGTGGCGCAGCCAAGACTAGCAGATAATGGTCACTTATGTGCTATGAAAGGTAAGGCGCCGAGTGAAGAAGAGCTGCAAGCATTGGATAGTGATTGGCACATAAAAACAATCAAGCTAAAAGTACCACGTTTGCATGATAGTCGTCATTTAATTGAATTGTCTCGTAAAAATGTCTAAGCTATGAGCACCTTTCAGTCATGAAATCGCAACTATGAAACAGTGACTGTCCGATTGTGAAACATAGTTTACGTCTTTAATTAAATGACATAATATTTAAATGGTATTGAGACAGAGCGAGTTATTTGTATAACGAATGACTGAGTATGCCTCGATTTTCAAATAGATAGCTAAAAAAATAATAGTAATAAATTCTAATTAAACTGAGTGAGTGTATGGAAATCATAGCGATTGCGAATCAAAAAGGCGGCGTGGGCAAAACCACGACGGCGGTAAATTTGACCGCTAGCTTGGCTGCAAAGCGTAAGCATGTACTACTGATTGACTTAGACCCACAAGGCAATGCCACCAGCGGTACGGGAGTGGACAAAAATGAACTCGCGCTGACCATCGCTGATGTTCTACTCGATGGTGTATCGTTGTCGGATGCTATTGTTACCAGTCCAGCAGGGTTTGATGTTATCGGTGCCAATCGTGATTTGGCTGGGATGGACATCACCCTGATGAACAAGACCAATAGCCATGAGCTGTTTAAAACAGCGATGGTGGCTTTGGTTAACGATCAGATAGCGGCTAAAAAACCTGCTTACGATTATGTCGTGATAGACTGTGCGCCCAGCTTGAATTTATTGACGATCAATGCCTTAGTTGCCACAGACAGCGTCATTATCCCGATGCAATGTGAGTACTATGCACTAGAAGGCCTAGCAGATTTGTCGCAGACGATTGAGCGACTCACGGAGCTGAATCCGAAGCTCTATATTCGCGGTGTGGTGAGAACGCTATTTGATGCGCGTAATACCTTGGCTCGCGATGTATCCGCTGAATTGGAAGCACATTTTGGCGATATCATGTATAAGACTCATATTCCAAGAAATATTCGCTTAGCAGAAGCACCTGCGCATGGTTTGCCAGTTATCGCATACGAGAGATGGTCAAAAGGGGCACGTGCCTATCAAAAGCTAGCCGCTGAAGTGATGAAGCAGAGCAGCTAGTTTTGGTTATAGATAAAAATTTGGTGATAAAAGCATCAACCAGATTAAATAACAAAGCACTAAATATCGTATTTATGAGTAATGAGTAAGCCGTATTCACAATCATTTGGCTTTTATTTTAGCGTTATAGGATAGGTAATCATGGCGAAGAAAAGAGGATTGGCTGCCAATCGAGGCTTAGATGCCTTATTGGGGTCAATCAAAAAAGAAAAGCAAATCACTGCGTCTGCCTTACAAGATGATATGGCAGCGCGTGATAATACTTTGCCAGCTGTAACGCCAGATACTGATACACCAAGCGATAGCACACCCGCTCAAACAGGTCGTGCAAAAGACAAAGAAAAGCTGACTGCAAAGCCAACGGCTGTGGAAGCTACTGATTCTGTTAATCGTAAGGCGCGGGTGCCGCGTACGATGAATAAGAGTGCCGCTAATAAAAATCGTGTTAGTGGAACAGACACCAGTGCTTCTGAAGATCAAATCAGTTTGGTACAAATCGATGTGACACGATTGCAAGCAGGTAAGTATCAACCGCGCCGTGATATGAGTGAAACGGCGCTTGCTGAACTAGCCTCTTCGATTGAACAGCATGGTGTCATGCAACCTATCGTTATCCGTCCATTATTGGCAAATGAAGACAAGAGTGAAGCATTTGTTACTCATGAAATCATCGCTGGCGAGCGCCGTTGGCGTGCTGCAAAAATGGCAGGTAAAGCAGTAATACCTGCGATTGAGCGTGCATTGTCAGATGAGTTGGCTATTGCATTGGCACTGATTGAGAATATTCAACGCGAAGACTTGTCCGTGATTGAGCAGGCAGCAGCATTACAACGCTTTCATACTGAGTTTGGTATGAGTCATGCGATGATTGCGGAAGTTGTGGGCAAGGCACGTACGACGGTATCGAATCTACTGCGCTTGAATCAGCTACACGATACCGTAAAAGATCATTTAGCCACTAGTGCGCTAGATATGGGTCATGCCCGCACGCTGTTGGCTCTATCTTCTGAACAGCAGCCGATTATTGCACAAAAAATCATCGATGGTGGCATGACCGTGCGCGAAGCTGAAAAGCTCGTGAAGTCAATTTTGCAGCCAGCTCCCAAAGCCAATCGTACTGAACAAGCACAGTCTCATGACGCGGAACGTTTGACACAAAGGTTAACGGATATGCTTGGGGCCGAAGTAAAGTTGAAGCATAAAAAAGACGGACAGGGTAGTGTTGAGATATTTTTCCAAAATCAAGATCAGTTGGCCGCCTTGATTAAGCACATAGAAGCACAGGCTTAAGGTATTCATCCAGTTTGTAATGACTGCACAAGTCTAAACTATCTTGGTTACCACTATTTTTATAAAAATATAAAAGAGAGCGAGTATGTGGGAGTTGGTAAAAGCGGGTGGTTGGTTGATGACGCCTATCGTGGTGTGCTCAATACTGGCATTGGTTATCATCATTGAGCGTAGCCATACTTTACAATTTAATAAAATTGTACCTAACAGATTGCGCGAACAATTGATAACGCGCCTACGCGAAAACGGCGGTATCGGCCGTACACAATTAATGAACGTGAAAGAAAAAACACCTTTGGGTGATATTTTGGCAACGGGTTTGCTTTATCGTCAGTATGGTTTAGAGTCAATGACGATGCATATGCAAAACCGTGCGAGCGTACAAGTTCATCAGTTAGAGAAAAATATCAATATGCTTGGCACTATAGGTGCGATTGCACCGTTGCTTGGTTTGTTGGGTACGGTATTGGGTATTATCTCTTCTTTTTTAGCGATTACTGATGGCGCGATGCAAGACCCAACGATGCTTGCTGCTGGCGTATCACAGGCATTGATTACAACTGCTGCTGGTATGATTGTTGCGATTCCTGCATTGGTTGGCTATCGTTATTTTCAGCGCCGGATCATTGATATCAATGCCCAGTTTGAAACCCAAGCAGGATTGATGATTCAAGAGTTGTATGACTATCAGTTGCTAGGAAATGTGCATACTTCTGGCTTTGATACGCTTAATCCTGATGTTTCATTACATGGCACGATAGGTAATGATTCGGTAAGTTTAAGCGACGGAGTCACAGTGACTTCTTAGTACTATTTTTAATACTATTAGTATTATTTTTAGTACTAAGGGTCAGATGAATTATCTAGTCATCCTATTTGCATTTTAAACACGCCTTAAGCATAGTAAAAATATTAAAGAGAGTGATATGCGCTTTAGAAAACCAACCGTTGAACCACTTGAAATCAATCTAACACCAATGATTGATTGCTTATTATTTTTAATTGTATTTTTGCTGCTTGCGACCTCATTTAATCATTTTAGTCGCTTGAATATTATTCTTCCTGAAGCTGAAGGTGTCGCACTGACAGAACAAAATAACAGCATTGAAGTGGCAGTACAAGAAGACGGCAGCTATTTGGTAAATGGTATCACCCTTGGCAGTAGCAATGAGGCTGAATTGATCAGCATGCTACAGCAAGAGGCGGGTAGTAATCGTGATATGCTATTTGTGATCGCTGCTGATGCTAACGCTACCCATCAATCTGTGGTACGGGTGATGGATGTCGCAGGAAAACTAGGGTTTTTGAACCTTAATATCAGTACGGTTGTACCACTTGGCCAACCGTTACCGCAATAATGTATGGCTATATTAGTGTCATAAATACTCCTATAAAACTGTGCTTTGAGTACAGTTTATTCATATCATGATACCCAAATTGAGGCTTTTATGAGCCAAACATATCAATCCGACTCTACAAAAAAATCTGCTAAAAAATTGTCAGCAGAGCCATCAGATGTACCTAAGCGTACGACATTATTGCGCCTGTTACGCTATCTTAAGCCATATTGGTGGGCGTTAGCATTAGTGGTTTTAGGTTTCGCTATCAATGCTGGAACAGAGATATGGGTGGCCAAACTTCTACAGTACATCACTGATGCTATCAATCAAGGTGATCAAAGCAAACAGAATTTGTTTCCATTATTGATCATCACATTGTTCTTTGTGCGTGGTTTGGGTAGTTTTTTGGGTAATTACTATTCTGCTTTGGTTTCACGAAATCTGGTATATGAATTGCGAGTAGAAGTTTTTAATAAGCTGTTGCGTTTGCCAAGCTCATTTTATCTTGCCAATCCAGCAGGTACTATCTCATCAAAGTTGATATTTGACGTTGAACAGGTCACAGCAGCCAGTACAGAGTCAATGAAGACCTTGCTGCGTGATGGGTTGACAGTATTGGCATTAATTGGATTTTTGCTCTACAGCAATTGGCGCTTAACTTTAATTTTATTTCTCGTACTGCCACCGATATTATGGCTCATTCGCATAGCATCTAAGCGTTACCTAAAATTGTCTAAGGGTATTCAAGAGACGATGGGTGATGTTAGTCATATTACCAACGAAGTTATTGGTGGCTATCAGGTGGTTAAAAACTATGGCGGACAAGCATACGAAGCCGAACGTTTTGACAAAACATCAAAAAAGAACTTGCTCCAAGGTATGAAGGTAGTCGTTACCAATAGTATCAATACGCCAGCAGTACAGCTACTGATGGCAATAGCCATGTCTGTTGTGGTGTGGCTCGCACTGCGTCCCTCAGTCATCAATAACATCTCGGCCGGTGAGTTTATCTCATATATTGCAGCTGCTGGATTACTCAGTAAACCAGTGCGTTCACTGACGGATATTAATCAAAAGCTGCAAAAAGGTATCGCGGCTGGTGAGTCAATTTTTGCTCTACTAGATGAGCCAGAAGAAAAAGACACGGGTGTGATCAGCTCAGCCCTAACGGGTGAGATGAAGCTTGATAATGTCAGTCTGATCTATCCGGATTCGACAGTGGCACTGCGCGACTTTACGTTAGATATACGTGCAGGAGAAACCGTTGCACTGGTAGGGCGTAGTGGTGCGGGTAAATCATCTTTAGTAAATCTATTGACACGCACCTTATCAACTTCTGCAGGGCAAATTACTTTAGATGGTATACCAATCGAAGATATCAAACTAGAGAGCCTACGTGCTCAAATTGCGATGGTCAATCAGCAAGTGGTTCTGTTTAATACGACGGTATTTAACAACATCGCTTATGGCAGTTTAGCAAATAAGAGTCAGTCCGACGTTGAGCGTGCCGCAAAAGATGCATTCGCTCATGACTTCATAATGAAGATGCCAAATGGCTACCAAAGTGAAATCGGTGCCGAAGGTTTGCAACTATCAGGTGGGCAACGTCAGCGCTTGTCTATCGCGCGTGCACTACTAAAAGATGCGCCAATTCTCATTTTAGATGAAGCGACCAGTGCGCTAGACAATGAATCAGAGCATTATATTCAGCAAGCATTGGATAATGTGATGAAAAACCGCACGACATTAGTGATTGCACATCGATTGACTACTATTGAGTCTGCTGATCGTATCGCCGTGTTGGATGCAGGGCAGATTGTCGAGCTAGGCACGCATACAGAGTTGATGCAGTTACAAGGCCATTATGCACAGATGTATGACCGTGATTTCGAATAGAGTCATGTGACTCTATTTCAATATGCATTTTATGATAAAGCAGCACTGAATTTATAGAATAAGTGGTCAATAAACATGAGCATTGAAGCGACAGTGACACGTGCATGGCAACGCCAAGCTCTTTGGTTGTGGCTATTGCTACCCATTAGCTGGTTGTATGGACTCATTACCATGCTTCGTCGTCAAGCTTATAGAATTGGTTTGCTATCAAGTTATTGTGCGCCCATTCCCATCATGGTCATCGGAAATATCAGTGTCGGTGGTAGCGGTAAGACACCATTGATTATTGCTTTGGTCAATGAGCTACAATCACGAGGCGTCAAGGTGGGGGTCATTAGTCGCGGTTATGGTGGTGATACCAGTCAGATGCCAGCATTGGTTAATATAGATAGCTTACCTAATATAGTTGGCGATGAGCCGTGTTTAATCGTTAGCATGACAGGTGCCGCGATGGCAGTCTGCCCCAATCGTCAGCAAGCAGTAACTACCTTATTAGATGCTTATCCAGATTTACAATTAATTATTGCAGATGACGGTTTGCAGCATTATGCATTGCAACGTGATATCGAGTGGATTGTCGTTGATGCAGCACGCGGTTTTGGCAATGAGCAACTACTTCCCACTGGGTTTTTACGTGAGCCAATGTCACGATTAGAAGGCGCAAATGTCATTTATCATGAAAAGTTAGAAACAGGAGCAGTTTATCAAGATAATAATACTCTGCCTCTAGCCAGTCGTTCGACTATGCATTTAGTGCCTGATAAATTGCAGCGCCTGTGGCAACTTAAATTAACTGATGCTAGAGCTACTGACTCCAAAGTGAAAATTGACATGCCTGAAAAGGGTAGTCAGGTACATGCTGTGAGTGGCATAGGTTATCCGCAGCGGTTCTTCGATACCCTAAGTTCACTAGGCTTTGATGTCATAGGTCATCCTTATCCTGACCATTATGATTTTAGCTTGGCTGAGCTCCTGCAGTATCGCGATGATCCGATAGTCATAACCAGTAAAGATGCAGTGAAAATTAGAGCATTGCTAGTCGAATATACAAGTAAGCAAGCACTGAGTGATGAGTATGAAGAACTGGCAAGTAGACTGTGGGTGCTACCAGTGACAGCCGTACTTTCTGATAATTGTTATGACAATCTAGACGAGCAACTAAAGACACTAGGTATTCAGTCTGATCCTGATATCAGTATGAAAACTACGTGATAGATAACCGCTAATACTTTACATTGCCGCAAAATTTTATAGGAACAAACCATGTCATCAGTCGCCATACCTGCCAAAACTCATATTGTCATTCCTGCTCGCTTTAAAAGCACACGACTACCTGGCAAACCATTGCTACAGATACATGGTAAGCCAATGATTCTTTGGGTGGCTGAAAAAGCTCAGACAGCACACTTTGCAGATGATATGTGCATTGCAACTGATGATGCAGATATCGCGAAGGTATGCACGGATGCAGGATTTGATGTCGTAATGACTAGCCCTGATCATGCCTCAGGCACAGATCGGCTAGCCGAAGTGGCTGCCATAAAAGGTTGGGCTGACCATGATATTGTGGTCAATATGCAAGGCGATGAGCCGTTGGTACCACCGTTATTATTAGAGCAGGTAAAAGCACTTCTAGTCGCAGATGATGAGAGTGTGATGGCCACTTTATGTGAGCCTATCGATGACTATGAGACTTTTATGCGCCCATCAGTAGTAAAAGTGGTCAGTCAACAATCCAATGATTTACAGCGAGCGCTTTATTTTAGTCGCGCGCCCATTCCTTGCGATCGTGATGTCGTGTTGGCTGAGGATAATCAAAGACAACCACCGAAAAATGCGTATCGTCACTTGGGCTTATATGCTTATCGCGTGCGTCTATTACAGCAGTTTGTCCATTGGCCACAGACACCGCTCGAAATGCTAGAAAGCTTAGAGCAATTACGTGTGTTAGAAAACGGTGGTCATATCGCGATTGCTGCCGCCGCTTGTCATTTACCAGCAGGTGTCGATACGCAAGAAGACTTAGATCGTTTAAATGATATGAGTCTAGCTGACTTTTTAAATCCTATCGGTAGTCTATAGATTAATAACCCAATTAAAAATTTATATCTTTTATTTAAAGCGTTATCAACGCGCTATATCCTGAATAATCGAGCAATGTTATAGGGCGACAGCTATGAATGACGCAACGGGAAATATGGGTACAGCAGATATCAACGACGGCATTTATTTTGCGCCCTTATTACCATGGCAGCAGTCGTTATGGTCACAACTGACAGAGCGAGTATTGCAGCAGCAGTCCTTACCTCATGCGCTACTAGCAGCAGGTATGCAAGGTATGGGCAAGCGTGCTTTTGTATGGCGACTGGTCGCTTGGTTGCTATGTCGCAGCCGTGACAGTCATCCAACAGGTGCTTGTGGCATGTGTGAGAGCTGTCAATGGCTGAGATCAGGCACCCATCCGAGCTTGCAAGTATTGCCACTGGTCAGTATGCCTATCAGTGCAGAGCATGCTGATAGCAAAGAAAAGTCAAGCAACACCGCTAAAGACAAAAAATCTAGTAAAACTGCTAGCAATAGTGCTCTCAAGACTAAAATTGATGATATCCGTGCCTTGCAACCTTTTATTTATCAAGGTGGACAAGGAATGCGGATTTGCGTGTTAGATCATGCGGAGAAAATGACCATTGCTGCAGCCAATGCCCTACTAAAAACCTTAGAAGAGCCACAAGCACAAGTTCATCTGTTTCTGATCAGTGATACGCCTGCCCAGTTGCTGCCGACCATTAAAAGCCGCGTACAACAGCTGGCATTACAAACGATTGAGCCTGCGATAGCTGTTGACTATGTAACAGGTGAGCTGGGCCATACTATCAATCGTGAAGCAGTCAGTACCGCTGCCATTCATCAACTTATTCAGCTGGCAAATGGTGCGCCTTTAGCGGCGATAGCACTGGCACAAGCGCCTTGGTATAGCAAGCGTGCACTGTGGTTGACGACGTGGCAAGCGTTACGTAGTGGTAAACGTAGCAGTATCGCAGCCAGTGATTATTGGCAAAATCAGCTTAACATCGCAGAGTTCATCCAACTGTCTGAGCTGATGCTGCTCGATATACGCCGTGTTTGTCTAGGGCTGGATGAGCTACAAAAAGATGTCAACTTATCAGCATTGCTAGAGGCTTATCAACCGACTGATAGTGGGTTGGAAGCATTTGCTAATAGCTTGCAACAAACCAAAATTGCACTACAACAAAATGTGCAAGAAAAATTTGCCTATGATAAGCTAATGCAAGAACTGGCATACTTATAAAGCAATTTTTATGGCATTTGATAATCGTTTGGGAATGGTTTTAATGCTTTGCTCTACATACCGTTAGTCACTCATAAAAATATACTTAACCCAATTAATAAAGGAAGCTAACTATGGCGATGCCAGGACGCGGTGGGGTATTAACCTGCCATATTGAAAATATCGAAATGCTATATGCTAGCTACTTATCCTTTGTAAGTAATGGGGCATTGTTTGTACCTTCGACTCAAGACCAACAGCTAGGTGATGAAGTGTTTATCGCAGTTACCTTACCGAACTCTAGCGAGCGTTTACCTATGAACGGTAAGGTGGTTTGGATAAACTCTAAAACACAAGGTGGTCGTCCAGCAGGTTTTGCCGTACAAATTGGGACAGATATTTCTGGTCAGCGGATCAAAAACGAAGTTGAGCGCCTATTGGCTGGTAAAGTAGATGGTTTGCAGGCGACTTATACGATGTAGTCTTTACAACCATTAATATTTTTATCCATTACGATAATTAGTTGTGAACAAATGCCGCTATAGAAAAGTAGCCTTATACTTGGTATAAGGCTGCTTTTTAGCAAACATATAAAAAACTGGCGGAATGTGAGAGTGTTCTAATAGCGCGGTGGCACATACATATCGTTTGGGATAGGTTCACGGTAGTATTCATCATCACGCTTACGATTCGGCAATTCGACCTCGTCACGAGGTATTTCTTTATAAGGAATTTGTTCGAGTAAATGGGCAATGCAGTTTAGCCTAGCACGTTTTTTATTGTTGCCTTCTACTACCCACCATGGCGCTTCAGGAATGTGAGTTCGTTCAAACATGGTTTCTTTGGCTTTGGTGTAATCTTCCCAACGTCGGCGCGACTGTAAATCCATCGGTGAGAGTTTCCACTGCTTAAGCGGATCATATATTCGGCTCATAAATCGCGCATGCTGCTCATCATCGGTAATAGAAAACCAGTATTTTACTAGGCGAATACCTGAGCGTACGAGCATGCGTTCAAACTCAGGTACTGATTGAAAAAACTCTTCATACTGTGCATCTGTACAGAAGCCCATCACGTGCTCAACACCGCCGCGGTTATACCAACTACGGTCAAACAGTACAATTTCACCAGCTGCTGGTAAGTGGGCGACATAGCGCTGAAAATACCACTGCGTCTGCTCGCGTTCTGTGGGAGCGGGTAATGCGGCAACACGGCACACTCTAGGGTTTAAACGCTGAGTGATGCGTTTAATGGCACCACCTTTACCAGCAGAATCACGCCCTTCAAAGATAACAACGATGCGCTCACCGCGATCAACGACCCAGTCTTGTAGCTTTATAAGCTCGCGTTGTAGCCGGACCAATTCATGAAAGTATGTTCGTCGGTCTAGCTTTTCCTGCTCGCTCATCTCGCGGCCATCAAAACGAAAATCACGTGCACAGTCATCTATTTCATTTTCTAGCTCTTCATCATAGGTATCGATTAAATCTTGATGCATTTTTCGACGCAACTCATCATCCAGAACTTCTTTTTCGATACGCTCTGAAAGAATAGCTTGTTCTCGATTGTATTGATCTACATGCTCTTTAGTCGCTAAAGATTCAAAATCAGTCGTTGTACGTGGTTCTGACATCACAAATTTTTCAGAACCGAAGATGACTTCCCTTAGCTTTTCTAATAAATATTTTGTCTTACCCATAAATATTACCTTTGGTTGGCATATTGGATTTTGTAAGATACTACTCCTGGTTCACTTTTATAATAACAAACTATAGGCAATAAAAAATGCCCTTTAATTAACTTAAAGGGCATTTTTTACAGACAGATACTGATTGAAATAATAGGTCAGCATATCTCTTTTTTTAAACTAAATGCAATCCAGATTATTTTTCTAGAATGCAAGTCACACCTTGACCACCTGCTGCGCAGATAGAGATAAGGGCACGGCCTGAGCCTTTCTGATCTAGCAATTTAGCAGCAGTTGCTAAGATACGACCACCAGTGGCAGCAAACGGATGACCTGCTGCTAATGATGAGCCGTTAACATTTAGCTTAGTGCGGTCGATAGACCCTAGCGGCGCATCAAGTCCTAAACGCTCTGAACAGAAGCTTTCATCTTCCCAAGCGGCCAATGTTGATAATACTTGTGACGCAAAGGCTTCATGGATTTCATAAAAATCAAAATCTTGTAAGGTTAGGCCAGCACGTTCAAGCATGCGCGGTACGGCATACGCAGGTGCCATTAGCAGACCTTCAGTCGTGCCTGATTTGCCTATGAAGTCAACGGCAGCGGTTTCTTGATGGACGATATAAGCCAATGGCTTAAGTCCATGCTCTTTTGCCCATTCATCAGTACCCAACAGCACACAAGAGGCACCATCAGTTAATGGGGTAGAGTTGGCAGCGGTCATCGTTGGGTTGGCATTCTTTTTGCCAAATACAGGTCTAAGTTTAGCCAGTTTTTCTAAGGTTGTGTCTGGGCGCAAGTTGTTGTCACGAGTCAGACCTTTGTAAGGCGTGATTAAGTCATCAAAGAAACCTTCATCATAAGCACGTGCTAGATTTTGATGGCTATTAAAAGCCAGCTCATCTTGCGCTTCGCGGCTGACATTCCACTCAAGTGCTGTGATCGCTTGATGATCGCCCATTGACAGACCAGTGCGTGGCTCACCGTTTTGTGGTGAATCAATTAGATCTTTTGGATTTAGACCCATCAATGCTTTTAGGCGTTGCTTGTTGTCTTTTGCGGCACCCAATTTGATAAGTACTTTACGTAGGCCATCACCAACTGCGATAGGCGCATCAGAAGTGGTATCAACACCGCCAGTAATGGCTGAATCGATAATGCCTAATGCGATTTTGTTTGCAGAAGCAAAGGTCGCTTGCAAGCCAGTACCACAAGCTTGTGAGATATCATAAGTTGGGGTATGTGGGTTCAGTGCGGTATTTAGCGCGGCCTCACGAGTTAAGTTGATATCGCGGCTTAGCTTCATCACAGCACCAGCCACTACTTCACCTACGATTTCGCCTTGTAGGTTATAGCGTTCAACCAAACCATCTAAAGCAGCCGTTAGCATGTCGGTGTTGCTGACATCAGCGTATGAGCCGTTTGAGCGAGCAAATGGGATACGGTTGCCACCTAAAATGGCCACTCGGTTTAGATTTGAGGCAGGCTTCGCTTTGCTGGTCTTTTTAGCAGCAGAATTTTTGACAGCAGTAGTTGCTGATTTATCTTCAGTTGCTTTTTTGTCCTCAACCGTTTCAGCTTCTTTAGTCGAAGCACTCACGGTTTTTTTAACAGCTGTTTCTTTTTTAGTACTGTCAGTAGAGGTTGCTTGTGAGTTTTCGTTTTTTGTATCACTGGCTTTTACGACAGTGCTTTCGATAACAGGGCTATCAGGGTGGTTATTTTTATTACTCATAATATTATCCTTAAAAAATATGGGTAGAAGAAAAAGAGGGTAATAATAAAAAATTCAATTGAATTAAAAAATACAGTTAAGAGATTCAAAATAGATAAGAGGTAAATATTATCATTTATTATGCGTTATGGCTGTTTAGGATAAAGCGTTTTTACGACCTTACTGTATATCTTTAGCAAACTATGTGACACTTATATATAAGATTGATACTGGCTTTGAAAACAGTTAATAATATAACTTTCGTAGACTGGCTGGTATTGACTATTAATATTGCATAAAAGCTGTTTTGATAATATATTGTTATCGATAATTCTATTTACCATAACTTATAGGTCTGATTTTAGCATAATGTTGTGGTTTTTAAATCTAGAAAAAGCGGCCGTCTTGTGTACTTGCTTGTTTACAGATTTTTGTGGACATTGTCAGTTTTTGGACTTGTTTATGATGGCAGTGTATAGTTAGGCCAGTTTTGTACGCACTTACTAAATATCAATAATTATAATGTTGCCGAGTCTATATGATAGGCACATTGCATTTTTTATTTTAATCATTTTTATAAGGATTATATTATGTCAGACCGTTACGGTGATTTTGTTCAGTCTTCTCTTGGCAAAAAAGTGGCCAAAAATTTGGGTTTGCCATTACCAGTGACTCTTGATCGTTTCGAGAGTGGTGAGAATTTAGTACGCGGTAGTGTGTTGGTTGGTCGTGCTAAGGGTGAGGATAAAAGCGTTAGCGCATCGATCTCACGTATTTTGTCAGACGTACATGCTGATGTTTATGTAAATAGCAGCGATGATATCAAAGATGAATTAGCTGATGCGAGCATTGAAGCAAAAGCCAATACTGGTGGTGATGACAAATTCAAAGTTCTATTGTTTGATGCCAGTAATATCGTCAATGCCGAGCAGCTCAAAGAAGTGTATGAATTCTTCCATGCTGTTGCTCGCCGTGTCGACAAATCTGGTCGAGTCATTATCGTTGGTCGTACACCAGAAAACATTACTGACATCGAAGCAGCAATGGCTCAGCGCTCACTTGAGGGCTTTGTAAAGTCTGTTGGTAAAGAATTTAAGCGCGGTGTTACGGCACAGCTTATCTACGTTGAAGAAGGCGCAGAGCAAAATCTAGATTCGACGCTACGCTTTTTCACCTCAGCTCGTTCAGCGTATGTCTCAGGGCAAGTTGTACGTGTTAACAAAGGCGAATCAGTTGAAGTAGATTGGACACAGCCTCTAGGTGGCAAAACTATGCTAGTGACTGGCGCAAGTCGCGGTATCGGTGAAGCAATCGCTCGTGTGTTGGCTCGTGAAGGTGCTCACGTCATCTGTCTCGATGTGCCGCAGCAGCAAGCTGATCTACAAAAAGTCGCGAGTGAAATCAGCGGTTCTGTCGTGACCGTGGACATTACTAGTGAAGACGCAGGCAAAGAAATCGCTGAAGCAGCACAAAAGCGTGGCGGTCTAGATTCTATTATCCATAATGCTGGTGTCACACGTGATAAGACATTGGCAAACATGGATGAGAAAAAATGGGACATGGTTATCGATATCAACTTAGGCAGTATTGCTAGGCTAAATCGTTACTTACTAGACAATGACGTGCTAAAAGAAAATGCACGTATCGTATGTGTATCATCTATCTCAGGTATTGCAGGCAACATGGGTCAAACCAACTATGCCACGTCGAAAGCGGGTGTTATTGGTCTGGTTGATGCGACGGCTAAGCAACTAGAAAACAATGCTAAAGGCATGACAATTAATGCAGTGGCACCAGGATTCATCGAAACTCAAATGACTGAAGCGATTCCATTTGCTATTCGTGAAGCCGGTCGTCGCATGAACTCAATGAGCCAAGGCGGCTTGCCAGTAGATGTTGCTGAGACCATCGCATGGTTTGCATCACCTGCTTCTGGTGGCTTGAATGGCAACGTTGTTCGTGTTTGTGGTCAGAGCTTACTAGGGGCCTAACACCTATTTCTAAGTAGACAGAGGTAAGGATTAAGCCTATAGTAAATATATAATGTAGTGCATTATTTATTATTTACCTCACATATGCTTACGAAAAAATTGCTGATAAATCGTAATAAAGCTGCCCGAGGGTGGCTTTTTTATGATAAAAACACAGAAACCATCAGCCAAATTATGTTTCGTTATAATAAGTGCTTGTAACCTGTATTAAAAATCACGTAGATTACTTATACTTTGGATTGAGTATAGCGCTTAAGATACTGTTTACTGGTAAGCCTTAACGAACGACTTTATAGCATCTCTGTATGCACCAAGAAAATTTGCTCAAGCCCCACTTAGGATTTATTATGTCAGACAAGCATTATGATGCGCTGCCAAAAGCGCATACGACCTACGCCAATATCGTCAAAAGTTTATTGCCTATCGTCAATAATGGTAAAGTTAGTAGAGATCAATTGCCGCAATCGACCTATTATGTGGACGATCTGCACATCGATCAGGGTAACTTAAACGATTATCGTAAAATTTGTGGCTTTGCTGATAATGGCAATATCCCGATTACGTACTTTTCGGTGCTGTCTCAAACGCTACAAATGAACATGATGGTCAAAGAGCCGTTCCCATTTGCTATGCTGGGATTGGTACACGTCGATAACAGTGTGACTCAGTATCGTTCAATTGGTGAGCGTGAAACGGTCGCTATGTCTGTCACCTTTGATAATTTGCGTGACCATGCTCAAGGTCAGCAGTTTGATTTTGTGACAACGGTTAAATCAGAAGACAAGGTGATTTGGGAAGGGACGTCGACTTATCTGTCACGTAGCAAACAACCAAGCCGCAGCAAAGACAAAAAAAGCACGCCGCGCCCAGTCGTGGTCAAACCGTCAGTCAATCCAAAAGGCGTTCACAGTATCTTTGAAGTACCAGAAGATATCGGTCGTCGTTATGCCTTTGTGTCAGGCGACTTTAACCTTATCCACTTACATCCATTATCTGCGCGCGCTTTTGGCTTCCCTAAAGCCATCGCTCATGGTATGTGGTCAAAGGCCAAGTGTCTTGCCATGATGGATGAGTTGCCAGACGCTTGTACTGTTGATGTGTCGTTTAAACTGCCTATCTTTTTGCCAGCAGAAGTCGAACTCATTGCTGATCCAGTGGCACAGCTTGAGAGCGCAGATGGCACTTGTGAGTTTGGCCTATATAGCTCTAAGAATGACAAGCCGCATTTGGCAGGTACGGTTACATTACAGAGTGATAGTTAACGAAAGCTAGCATAGAAGTCAGTAACATGACTGCCGTTTAACTAACAACTATTTCAATAGCAAACTTAACGAACAACTTTATACTTATGACTGCACATACGAAAGCAAAAAGCCCAGAACAACTTGATAATTCAGCTGCCAATGACGATGTCGCTAACAACGACGTTGTTAACAATGAGGCTGAGACTACAAACGTCACACCTGACCAAGACGCTCCTGATAATGGTGTCGATCTAGCTGCCATTTTTGAGCCTTATTTTCGTCCTGATGATAACACCATTGTATGCGGTGCACTCGATGACGAAAAGGTGGTAGCTTTAGCGAAAGCGGGTGTCGAGCTAGTGATTAATTTGCAGCCTGATAACGAATTAAGCTTTGATGAGTCATCAGCGGTCGAGCAGGCAGGTATGCACTATGAGCATTTGCCTATCAGCGGTGCAGCGGATTTAAAACAGCTGAAAATATTGGCGTTTGACAATATTTTACGCCAAAATCATGGCAAGAAAATCGCCGTACATTGTGGAACTGGTAATAGAGTAGGCGCGGCAATTGCGCTGCGTGCAGGTTGGTTACGTGGGCGTAAGATGGATACTGCTATGGAACGTGGGCGCAGTCATGGTTTGACTAAGCTTGCCGAAGAAGTCCATAATCGTCTATTGGTACCACGTTAAAGTATAAGCACGTTTGACGAGTAAAAAGGCGACCGATAGGTGGCCTTTTTTTTGAGTAAATAAAAACAAGTTTGAACCGCTAATCGTACTTTTTGGGGTTGGTATAATACTAAGCGCTAAGGTTTTTCATACTTAGCTATTCTACAAAACAGAGCAGGAAAACTATGACCGATAATAATAAAACTGATCATAATAATCAGATTAATACACAGCTTCAGCAGCACTTACAGCAACTGCTCACCGATTTACAGCTTGATGATGCGCCAGCAGGTGGTGCGGTGGTTGTCTATCAGGCTGGCAAGTGTATTGCTCAGGCAAGTACGGGGTTGGCACGTTTGGACATGTCATGGCAGCCTGACACTTTAGCGATTAACTTTTCGACAGGTAAAGGTATATTGGCGACGCTGGTGCATGTATTGGTTTCGCAGCAGATGCTTGATTATGACACGCCTATTGCACACTATTGGCCAGCATTTGCGGCACAGGGTAAATGTGAGCTGACGCTACGCAATGTGATGTCACACCAAGCCAATTTATTTTCCATTCAAAGTATCGAGGTAGACAGTGAAGCCTTGCTTGACTGGGAATACATGCTTAGGACGGTTGCTGCAATGCCAATCACTGCACCAGACCATGCCGAGCTATATGACAGCGCCTATAGTGCTTTAGTCTATGGTTGGGTATTGGGCGGTGTGATAGAAGCCGTTACTGAACTGTCTTTGGCTGAGGCGCTGCACCATTATCTCACTGAGCCTTTAGGTATTGCTGATAGCTGTTACTTTGGCGTACCAGCAAGCAAAGTCAACCAAGTGGCAAAGCTGGCCAAAGATTTTGAGTCATCAAATGAAGACAACTCACAACTGCGTAGTAAACGTCAAAAACCAACCTTAAAGGTAGATTCACAAAGTGTTTTACGTGCTTACGAAAACCTGCCTAGTTACGCGTGTTGGCAGCAACAAGCCTTAGCAAATATGAAATCAGCAGATATTGGTCAAGCTGATGAGCAAACCAGCTTGCCTGTGTTGGACACGGCTTATATTAATCGTTTGTACTTTGACACGAGTCAGCTTAATCTAAAAAACTATAAGGCAGCGTTGATACCTGCTGGCAAACAAGCGATCGATTATCATAGTCGTGAGACGCTACAGGCCGTGATTCCAGCCGCCAATGGTGTCGCCTCAGCTCAGGCCTTGGCAACCATTTATGCCATGCTTGCCAGTGGCGGCGAATGGCAAGGGAAAACGCTGATTGATAGTGACACTTTTGCACAGTTATCTACCCCGCAAGTTGAAGGTCTGGATGCTGTCATGCCAGCAGCGATGCATTGGCGCTTGGGTTATCACCGCCGGTTTGATATTTGTCAAAACGAAGCCAATGAAACAGCTGATGTAAACAAGCAAGGATTTGGGCACATGGGCTACAACGGTTCAGTTGCTTGGTGTGACCCTGAGCGCCAGTTATCATTTGCCTTTGTCCATAATTTTGATTCAACGATGCTCAATGATATCCGTCAGTTTGCGCTAACGGAATCTGTGTTGAGTATGATTGATGCAGCGCTTTAAAAACCTTATTGATAAGTTCAATGAGGCTTATTCGGTGTCATTTTAAGTAGCCTAGTTGCACTCAAGCCATGAATGAAGATTGAGGCTAGAATCACAATTGAGCAGACAATCCATAACTTGAGTGCGTCTTCATCACCGAAGAACCCTTGGTTTAGCGCATAAGATAAATAATACAACGTACCAATACCACGGATACCTAATGCTGAGATAGCGTATTTTTCAGTGCGAGGAAGATTCAACCCTGATAAAGCGATAAACCCACCAATGGGACGTATCAATAATAAGAAGGTGAAGCTGACAATGTAAACCCGCCACGTCAGCTCCACACCTGACTGCAATCCTTGACCTAGAAAAATGCCAAACATAACCAGTACAAGCGACATAAGCAAACCTTCGGATTGCTCTGCGAAATCATGGAGTTTATGATGGTAGCTGTGCTCATGCTCTGAACGCCGGAAAGAAAATGCTGCAATAAATACGGCGATAAAACCGTAACTGTGTACAAACTCTGCTAATCCATATGCTACAAGTGTCAGGGCGATGACCACATAGCCTTGAGAAATAGTAGTGTCTTGGCTATATTTCGAAAATACTAGCTTTGCCATGACTTTACCAACGACGATACCCACCACCAAACCTGCGCCAATTTTCCACAGTACATCATGGGTAAACCACGACCAAAGCATCTCACTAGTGAAGCTATTACCCTCACTAAATGCTTCCGCTATTTTTATGGCCAAATAAACGAAGGGAAAAGCTAACCCATCGTTAAGTCCTGCTTCTGAGGTGAGGGTAAAGCGCGGTGTGTCTTCGCCACCTGTATTAGGCGGCCCTACCTGAATGCTAGACGCCAAGACTGGATCGGTTGGGGCTAGCACAGCCCCTAGCAAAATAGCTGCTCCAAGGCTCAAACCAAACGCATAATATCCCAAAATGGCCATCGCAAAGATACCAATCGGCATGGTAATTAGCAATAGGCGTACTGTCGGCCTCCACAATCGCCAAGACAGCTTGGTATCAATCTTAATACCAGCGCCTACCAATGACACGAGCACCACGATTTCGGTTAGTTTTTCGATGATTAAACCGTTATCCATCGGGTCTAAAAAAGACAAAGACGTCCACCAATAGCCCATGATTAGACCAAAGCTGACCTGTAGCATCGGTAATGAGACGGGCGTGCGTCTAAACATAATAGGAAATAACGCTCCTAGTAAAAAAGCGACACCGCAAATTAATAAGAATAAATTATAGTTTTCGATCATAAGGAGTAGGCACGTCGTGGTTTTTAAGGGGGCAGTTTTGATAACCCTTATCATGACGCCAAAAAAAATCAATTACCGCAAAAAATCGTTATTAAAACGTCTGCTACGTTGTTTTTTGGTGAAAAAAAGCCTGCATAAGATATGCAGGCTTTTCATGGGTCTTTAGATTGATGTGTTTTAAGATAGCTTACTTGACCTTAAAACACAGTCTGCACGTTTTAGCGTTCTACTTGGCTCACATCACGGACAGCACCAGTATCGGCACTGGTCGTCATAGCAGCATAGGCACGTAGCGCAGGGGTCACATGACGATCACGGCTCACAGGCTTCCATGCATCGCGTCCGCGTGCTTCCATCGCATCTCGGCGTGCGGCCAAGTCGGCATCACTGACTTGCATGTTGATGGTACGGTTAGGAATGTCGATATGGATGGTATCGCCTTCTTCAACCAGACCGATGGCACCACCTTCGGCTGCTTCAGGGCTGGCATGACCGATTGATAGGCCTGATGTCCCACCAGAGAAGCGACCATCGGTGAGTAGGGCACACTCTTTACCCAAGCCTTTTGACTTTAGGTAAGTCGTTGGGTAAAGCATTTCTTGCATACCCGGGCCGCCTTTAGGGCCTTCATAGCGGATAATGACCACATCACCGGCAACGATATCATCAGCCAATACCGCAGCGACGGCATCATCTTGTGACTCAAATAGACGCGCGCGACCAGTAAATACTAAGATGCTTTCGTCAACGCCTGCGGTTTTAACCACACAGCCACGCTCGGCGATATTGCCATACAGTACGGCCAAACCACCATCTGTAGAATAGGCATGTTGGGCACTACGGATACAACCAGACTCGCGGTTGACGTCTAGATTTGACCATTCTTTTGATTGTGAAAATGCTTCAGTGGTACGTACGCCACCAGGCGCTGCCAGGAAGCGTGCGCGTGCCTCAAGGTTATCAGGATTCATAATATCCCATTTATCAATCGCTTCTTTCATCGTTGGACTATGAATGGTTGGTACGTCAGTGCTCAGTAATCCAGCACGATCAAGCTCAGCTAATAACGCAAAGACACCGCCAGCACGATGCACATCTTCCATATGGTATTTTTGTGAGGCAGGAGCGACTTTTGCAAGACAAGGCACACCACGACTTAGACGGTCAATATCATGCATTTTAAAGTCGATTTCTGCTTCATTAGCCGCAGCTAACAGATGCAAAATAGTATTGGTTGATCCACCCATTGCGATATCCAAGGTCATCGCGTTTTCAAAAGCAGCTTTGCTAGCGATTGAGCGTGGTAAGACTGAATCATCATCTTGCTCATAGCGACGTTTGGCCAATGACACAATGGTACGACCTGCCTCTAAAAACAGCTCGCGACGCAGTGAGTGAGTGGCAAGTAGTGAGCCATTACCCGGTAATGCCAAGCCTAAAGCTTCGGTCAAGCAGTTCATTGAGTTGGCAGTAAACATACCAGAGCATGAACCACAAGTCGGACAAGCTGAGGCTTCGATAGCGGCCACATCTTCATCACTAATGCTGTCATCAGCGGCATCCATCATTGCATCGACAAGGTCAAGTTTACGAACCGCGCTGCTGTCACTGCTATCAGTATTGTGGCTCTTACCAACGGTACTGGCTAAGATTTTGCCCGCTTCCATTGGGCCACCTGAAATAAACACTACTGGAATGTTAAGGCGCATGGCGGCCATCAACATACCCGGTGTGATTTTATCGCAGTTAGAAATACACACTAGCGCATCCGCGCAGTGAGCATTGACCATGTACTCGACAGAGTCGGCAATTAGGTCGCGACTTGGTAGCGAGTACAACATACCGCTATGACCCATCGCAATACCATCATCGACCGCAATAGTGTTGAATTCTTTGGCAACGCCACCTGCTTGCTCAATCTCACGTGCGACCAGTTGTCCAAGATCTTTTAGATGCACGTGACCAGGTACAAACTGGGTAAATGAGTTGGCAATGGCAATAATTGGCTTGCCAAAGTCGCCGTCAGTCATGCCAGTTGCACGCCATAATGCGCGAGCGCCTGCCATATTACGACCACCAGTAGAGGTTTTTGAGCGATAATCCATGTGATATTCCTTACAAATAGGCGAGGTTTGTGAAAATGTGCAGCCTCAGCTGTGATATTGATAGTGTGCTTTTTATGATGCGTGAGGACTAGTGAATAATTCTAGGTTGTTACCATACCATTAGCTATGAATACCTAAAAACAATTCGTTGCTTATGATAAATGATGGATCAAAAAAGTGCTATTCAAGACGCTCTAATATCGCCGTCTCAAACCACGGCAGCTCGACTTTATCTGCATCCAGTTTGGCGATAATCGCTAACGCATGAGTCGACGGCAAAAGCTGATAGTCGCTACTCACATCGATGTTCATAATCTGGGCGTTAGCGGGTGCTTGTTCGTCGATACTGACCAGCGCCTGCTGAGTGTTTTTATAGAGCACATCCACTCGGCCAAAAAACTGCCAGTCTTTAAACGAAGCGGCGAGCGCGTCAGCAGCATTTTTGGTATAGATTTGCTGCGTCTCTTTGCCTGTATTGGTCCAATGTAGACGTACTGCTAGTTGCAGAGTCTCACTAAAAACAACCAGTGAGCCGATGACTTTAACATGCCACGGGCTACTCAATAGCGCTTCACTAATACCAATTAATTGAGCGGCTTCATGAGCTGTCATGGGTATATTGAATTTAGCCAGTAGCGCAGGTGTGAGTGGATGCGTCTGTTTAATCACATCATCTAAACTGTCGTAATGATACAGAAAAGGCAAAGGAAGGTCTTGAGTGACTGTTTTTTTGCTGATTTTACAATTATGAATCCGCCAAGCGATTGTTTTATCAGTTAAGGCATCTGCCAAAATAATGGTATTAGGCGCAAGGGTTTGCGCGCTATTATTAGCATTAGTTTGCTCCGCATCGCTCGCAGACACTGTGTCATCGGATACAGAGGTTGATGGCGTGTCATTAAGTGTGGAATGAGCGTGATTGTCATCTGATTGAGTCGTCAAGGTAGGCGAGTCCATAAACATCATGTTATTAAAATAGAGGGTCAATATAACATTTTAAGGGCATGGCTCGCTAATAAATTGGTGATCTGAGGAAGTGATTTATACTGGTAAAAGAATATCATTGGGTAAATAGTCAATTATGAACTAGTCGTATTTTGTTTGTTAAAAGAATGTAGGATATAACCGAATTTTTAGATAAGTATATAGATAGAATAATTAATGAAAACCCCTTCCGATAACGAATCTATCCAAGAATGGATGACATCAGACCGTCTCTATGAAGAGTATCTCTTCTTTTATTTACTCATATGCCTATTTTGGTTTTTCGTTGGCTTATTTTCTATTGGTATACGCATACCAGTATTCAACGATATTCAAAACCTAATCCTCAACTCAGTATGGTTCTTGCTCTTATGTGTGGCCTTAAGTGTTCCTAAGTTTTGGTATCGGCTGATAAAAGGCAAAAATGCGTACCTGTTTCAAGCTACTGCCAAAGTGTATGAAACGCTAGACAGCATAGAGGATATTGAGCAAAGAGAGCAGGTACATAAGCAGATTACTAGCAATGGCAAGTTGCCCCCTAACCGATTAGAAACGCTATCACTGGCATTTTTATTTGCATTCATACTCTTCGATATATTGTATACCCGCTGCTGGATAAGGGATCTGAGCCTAGTGTGGCAGCCTGACTGGGTCAATGCCTGCATTGGTTGGATACATAATAACTTGACGCTACCACCAATTAATGAGAACAGAAAATTTTTTGATTTATATTTTAGTGGTAATAGTGCAGATACCAAACTGAAGCAACAGTTTGGCGACGAATGGGCGTTTTTGGCTTCTCCATTTGGTGATGCTGCAATGTTTTACCACTTTATCCGAGTGATGATGTTTGTTCCTATCTTAGTGGCATTGTCGATCGTATTGTGGAAGCCATTGAAATGGATGGGAATGCAGCAGATTGACCCTAGAAATATTCATAGCTTCATGTCTTTTTTACGTAGTTGTGCTTGGTCGCTTATTTTTGGATTTTTTATGGCCATTGGCATGTTAGCGTTTTTAACCAATGCAAACTGGTTCACGTTAGGTTTGATAGACCAAGAAGCATGGTTTCATAATTTATACATCAACGGTTTATACATATTTATCGTTTTTGGTGTCCGGTTTTTTTATGGCTGGCTCATTTTTTGGAAAAGTATTTTTTTAAAGCTCGTTAACAAAGCCAGTTACAATTGATTTAATAATCTTGATCTCACATTGTTGGCTTGTACTCAGTTTGGATTTCGTCCACTATATAAAAAGTGATCAGCACCATTATAAATATAATGAAATATCTAATAATCATGTAATCAAAGGAAAAATAATGACTGAATTGAATCAACAAACTACTTATGATAACAACAACATTTTTGCCAAAATGCTAGACGGTGATATTCCCTATCATAAAGTATATGAAGATGATAAAACCCTTGCCTTTATGGATATCATGCCACAAGCAGAAGGCCACGTTTTGGTCATACCGAAGCAAAAGGCTGTTGATTTGGCAGATCTTGAGCCAGAGTATGCCTCGGCTGTTTTGATGACGTCTAAGAAAGTCATGCAAGCCCAGCGCCAAGTGTTTGCGCGAGAAGGAATTATTCAAATGCAATTAAATGGTGCGCAGGCAGGGCAGACCGTGTTTCATTATCATATACATTTGATTCCTAGCAGTATTCATGAGCTGGGTCGCCATGCTGCTGTGATGGCTGACCAAGAGCAGTTGGCCAATTTGGCTAAGCAGTTGGCGGCGGTGATTGATGCTGAATAAATAAAATACAATTAGAGATTAGGGCGTGTCTTCAATGCACTCGATAGTCATCTAAATGGGCTAAAAATGGCTAAATCTTGCCAAACATCGTCAAATAGCTGGTTAATATCCCGATATTATCTGCGCTATTTTTCTTGTTTGACGGCAATTTATCTCATTTTTATCACCATTTTTGAAATGAAGACACGCCCTAGAAGCATTAATCTCGCTTGAGATGTCAGTTATAAATCTCGAATAAGCCTATAGCAATAAAAAGGCAGCTAACAAGCTGCCTTTTTTTATTGCTTGGTAATAGTCATGTAACAATCTTTGAAGTAATGTTACGAATTCAGTGCTTACCTAGGGTTTCTGAAAGGAGTGTGATAAAAATCATACCTATCTACGTTCGTTTGATTCATTTTGAGGACATTATTTTTTATGAGTAAATTACCTCGTTCGACTATTTTACTGCCAGTGTTTGTACCAGCAGCGATTATTATGCTGTTATTGGTGGTTGGTACGGCTATCAACCCTGATGCAGCGGGAGCGCTGTTCAGTGATGTGCTGAACTTTACCACTGAAACGTTTGGTTGGTTTTATATGCTGGCAGTAGCATTGTTCTTATTATTTATTATCGCATTAGCATTTTCGCCTTATGGCGGGATTAAGCTTGGACCTGATCATGCAGAGGCTGAGTATAAATTCCTAGAGTGGTTTGCCATGCTGTTTTCGGCAGGCTACGGGATTGCGCTGCTCTTCTTTGGTGTGGCAGAGCCTGTCATGCATTTTGCCAGTCCGCCCATGTCTGCGCCAGAGACCATTGCCGCTGCAAAAGAAGCGATGCAAATTGCTTACTTCCATTGGGGTTTTCACATTTGGGCGATTTATGCAGTAGTAGGGTTATCGCTGGCGTATTTTTCCTTTCGCCATGGTTTGCCGCTGTCGATGCGATCCACGCTATATCCTCTGATTGGCGATAAGATACATGGCCCTATCGGTCATGCGGTCGATGTGTTTGCGATTGTCGGTACCATGTTTGGTATCGCGACCAGTTTGGGTCTATCAGTATCGCAAATCAACGCGGGTCTGAATTATCTCATGCCAGATCTGGTTCCCGTTAGTACGGGCGTTCAGGTCATTGCCATTGCAGTGATTACCGCTGCTGCACTGGCATCAGTGCTGGCAGGTATGGATAAAGGCGTAAAGCGACTGTCTATCTTAAATATGCTATTGGCAACCGCCTTGATGCTATTTGTATTTATCGTGGGACCGACAATATTTATCCTTAATGCCTTTATGGAAAATACAGGGAGCTACTTGGGTAATATCGTTGAGCGTACCTTTAGCTTGCAGGCTTATGAGCACAATGACTGGATTGGCAATTGGACGCTGTTTATCTTTGCATGGACGATTGCATGGGCACCGTTTGTCGGCTTGTTTATTGCTAAGATTAGCCGTGGTCGTACGATTCGTGAGTTCGTGTTAGGGGTGATGTTAGTACCGACTTTCTTCACCTTTTTCTGGTTTGCTGTATTCGGTGACACCGCACTGAATATGATTATGATTGATGGCTATAATTCACTAATTGGCGATGTGCAAAATAACCAAGCGATTGCCTTGTTTAAGCTATTAGAGAATTTGCCGTTTACTCAATTCGTCTCTTCACTAACAGTTCTATTGATTATTACCTTTTTTGTGACCTCATCGGATTCTGGCTCATTGGTCATTGATGCGCTAGCGGCTGGTGGCCGTAGTGATACGCCATGGTGGCAGCGGACGTTTTGGGTGGTGACAGAAGGTGCGGTCGCTTCAGCACTGCTATTGGCTGGTGGACTAGAAGCCTTGCAAACAGCCGCTATTGTGAGTGCCTTGCCGTTTGCCGTCATTATGTTGATTGCGATGTTTGGTATGTGGCGTGCGTTACGTATCGAAGGTCATCGTAACCAAAGCTTGGATAATAATAGCAAGCTACCACCGCATCTATTAAATTCATCAGCATGGCGCGATCGTATTGATTACATCACCGATCAGCCTACACGAGACAAAGTTTTAAGCTATATCAAAAACGTAGTCATGCCATCGATGACTGAGGTTTCAGAGAAGTTCGCTGAAACAGGTTGGAAGCCATCTGTAAATTATGATGCCATTAATAATCGCGCGATACTGGAACTACAGCGCGGTGACGATGTCGAGTTCTGGTATGAAGTGCGCTTGTCAGAGCATGATGCCCCTGATTATTACACTGAAAAAATGGCCAATGATTTGCCACAAGAGCATCATCACCGTGCAGAAGTATATCTGCGCCGTGGCGGTCAAACCTATGATTTGTATGGTTATAAGTCAGACTCTGTCATCAATGATATCATCGACCAGTTCGAAAAATACCTGCACTTCTTAAACGTGTCTCCAGATAGCCTACCGTGGCGTATGCAAGAGCACGATGAGGACATCACATTAGAGCAGGGCAGTGTGTTCGATAAATAATCGGCTTGATGATGAGTTAGTGTTTATCGATGCAAGTTATTCACGTTAATAGCTTGCAATAAATGCAGGATTCCTTAGAATAACGGCTTGTTTTCTCTGCAGATCAAGCCGTTTTTTATGTCTATAGATTCTCCTGTTTTACCCTCGTCTTTGCCAGTGTCTGATCATCCATTATTGCAGCCGTTAACTATCGGTGGTCTGACGATTGAAAATCGTCTGATGGTGGCTCCTATGGCGGGTGTGACAGACAATCCTTTTCGCCGATTGTGTAAGTCATTTGGCGCAGGTCACGCAGTCAGCGAGATGATTATCGCTGATACTGCTCTTTATGCACGCAAAAAATCACTCTATCGTGCCAATTTTGATAATGAAATTGCGCCCATTTCTGCACAGATAGCAGGAGCGGAACCGGATAAGTTGGCTGAAGCTGCTCGTTATCAAATTGATAATGGTGCGCAGATTATCGATATCAATATGGGCTGTCCTGCCAAAAAAGTTTGCCGTAAGCTGGCAGGCTCTGCGTTGCTGCAGGATGAAGATTTGGTTGCGCGCTTGCTAGATGCAGCTGTCAATGCAGTCGATGCACCAGTCACCCTAAAGACACGTTTGGGTTATGAAAATGGCCGTGAAAATATCTTGCGAGTGGCCAAGCGGGCAGAGCAAGCAGGCATTGCGGCGATTGCGATTCATGGGCGCACGCGTGAGGATATGTATACGGGCGAAGCACGCTATGAGCTGATACGTGAAGTTAAAGAAAGCATCAGTATTCCAGTCATCGCCAATGGTGATATCGATAGCGCACAAAAAGCCCAACGTGTATATGAACTAACAGGCTGTGATGCCGTCATGATAGGGCGTGCAGCCCAAGGTCAACCATGGATATTTCGTGATATCGGGCATTTTTTACGGACTGGTGAGACTCTGGAAGCACCTAGTGTCAGTGAAATCAAAGAGATTGTGCTAGCGCACTTGCAAGAGCTATATGGCTTTTATGGTGAGTACTCTGGTTGCCGTATCGCGCGCAAACATATCGCTTGGTATACAACAGGCATTCCAAACTCCAATGCCTTTAGGCAAGCGATGTATGGTGAAGAGAGTACCGCTGGTCAGTTTCGCGTTGTAGAGAGTTTTTTAAAAGCCCATGAGTGATAGGTAATACAAGCGTTTACTGCCACAGGAATATTGGGTTATTGAATCGGTGAAATCGCAAATGCAGTAATCACACTATTATAAGTTTTTGAATTCCCAAAGTCGTCAAATTATCTGGATGCGATGGCTGTTTTATTCACTTTAGTCCATGCTTTCTTGCTATTCTATAATTGAGATGATCATAGGCATAGGACAAACAAAAAGGAATTTTTATGGCCAATCCCTCGAAACAAGCGATAACCAAAGCAGTAACAGGTAAGAACATTATTATTACAGGCGCTTCAAGTGGTATTGGCGAACGTACTGCTTTTTTGCTTAGCGAATGCGGTGCTCATGTTATCCTATTGGCACGTACTGAAGACAAACTGAAAGCCGTTAAAGAAAGTATTGAGGAGCTGGGCGGCAAGGCCAGTTATTACCCTTGTGATTTGACTGATATGGATGCTATTGAAAAAGTTAGTGAGCAAATTTTGATAGATTTTGGCCATGTTGATGTCTTGGTCAATAACGCAGGTCGCTCGATTCGTCGTTCAGTTCATGAATCGGTCGATCGTTTCCATGATTTTGAGCGTACGATGGATATCAATTACTTTGGTGCCGTTAAAATAGTTCTTGGATTTTTGCCGACGATGATTGAACGTCAGACGGGCCAAATTGTCAATATATCCTCGATTGGTGTACTGGCAAACAGTCCGCGCTTTGCCGCTTATGTCGCATCTAAGTCGGCATTAGATGCTTTTAGTCGTTGCTTAGCTGCTGAAGTAAAAGGGGACAATGTGACGATTACCAATATCTTTATGCCATTGGTTCGTACGCCTATGATTGCCCCAACCAAGCTATACCGCTACATGCCTGCGTTGATGCCTGATGAAGCCGCGTTGATGGTCGCAAGAGCTATCGTCGATAAGCCAAATAGCATTGCCAGTAATATGGGCAAGTTTGCGTCAGCTACTTATTCATTGGCACCAGCGATCAACGTTGGCATTCAATCGATAGGTTATCGTATTTTCCCAAGCACCCGCGCTGGAATGACTACCGATAAGAAGTTAAACCTTGCCCAGCGTGCTTTTGCCAGAATCCTTCCTGGTGAGTATCATTAAAACAGCAGATTGATTGGTTCTGATATAAGATCAAAGAGGATACTGCGGTATCCTTTTTTAGTACCTGAAGAGATATTAATACTGGGTAGAGCAGCGGTGCTTTTTAGCTATCTAGTGACTAGAACCACGAGACTATTAGATGCTTTAAGCTTTTGTTTTTAGCACCTCAGCATAGATGCCTCGTTTACGATGCTAACCAATGCGGTTGAGAGTATAGTAGAATGAGTTTGCCATGATTTAATCATCTCGACTTCTATGCTCAACGAGATTACCAATTAAGCTTTGCACATCCGAAAAATCCTAACAGCCACACAAATGCACATTAAGCACTCATTCTCTGAGTGTTAAAGAATTCACATAAGATAATTTGAAGAGGTAAGAATGTTAGTTAAATTGCTACGAGAAGGTCTAGGACGAATTATTGCTGGTATAAGTGTCATGACCCAAGGTAATGCTATGAAACGTACTGAAGAAGATCAAGCTCTTGTTAATAAGGCTGGTGAAGGTTTATCGTTGTACCAATTTCAATCTTGTCCTTTTTGCGTAAAAGTACGTCGTCAAATTCATAAGTTAAATGTGCCTATTGAACTTCGAGATGCAAAAAATAATGAGCAATTTCGCAATGAGCTTGCTGAAAACGGTGGGCGAATAAAAGTGCCTTGTTTACGTATTCAAGAAAACAACGATGTTCAATGGATGTATGAATCTAATGATATCAATGCTTACTTGCAACAGCGTTTTGGCTAGGGCGTGTCCTCAACTCGAACAACAACTGTTAAAACGGCTAAAGTATGAGCACTGAAAACATGGATATCGAAAGCGAAACCGCTAACCAAGCTAACCCAATAGAAATCATCTATGAAGATGAGCATCTAGTAGCGATTAATAAAGAAGCTGGTCTACTGGTGCATCGCAGTTGGCTGGATAAAGGCGAGACGCGCTTTGCTATGCAACTTACCCGTGATGCAGTCGGCTGTCATGTGTTTCCAGTGCATCGGTTAGATAAGCCTACATCAGGTGTGTTGTTGTTTGCTAAGAGCCCAGCCGTGGCGCGCAGCCTTACTGAGGCGTTTACGGCACACGAAGTGACCAAGCAATATTTAGCCGTGGTGCGCGGCTTTATGTCAGAGCAGGGCAGCGTTGATTATGCGTTGAGCTTTAAGCCTGATGCCATCGCTGACAAGTTTGCCAATTTGGACAAACCCGCTCAAGAGGCGGTGACTCATTGGCAGAGTTTGGCACAAATTGAGCTGCCGTTTGCAGTGTCAAAAAAGCATGACACTAGCCGTTATAGTCTCATGCGCTTGACACCAGAGACTGGGCGTAAACACCAGCTGCGTCGGCACATGAGACATTTATTCCATCACATTGTAGGTGATACCAGCCACGGTGATATACGTCACACACGATTTTTCCGTACTCAATATGACTGTACGCGCATGCTGCTGCATGCTCAAACGTTAGCGCTCAGCCATCCGGTCACTGGCGAGCCGTTATTGCTAAAAGCAGGATTAGACGATCAATGGCTGCGTATCATGGAAGAATTTGGTTGGGTAAGTAGCACTGAAGATTGAGCAGCGTAAAGTTGAGAGGTTATTTTTGATAATCCCTTTATCTTGTCTGAAAAGGTTTAATATTCTCTATCTTGCATTTAATTGTTGATACTTATTACAACCATCTTGATTCCCATTGTCGCAAGATTTACCAAACCATTCTTTAGCAGTTTCAGAGTTCTGACGCACGCCTAAGCCTGCGTCATACATCAACCCAAGATTGTATTGAGCCTTAGCATCGCCCTGATTCGCTACTTTTTCATACCACACAGCCGCTTTCGCATAATCCTGGCGTAAGCCCTCGCCTTTGAGATACATCACTCCAAGGTTATATTGAGCCTCAGGAATTCCTTGAT
Source organism: Psychrobacter sp. SZ93C1 (assembly GCF_015864635.1). Classification (NCBI taxonomy): domain Bacteria; kingdom Pseudomonadati; phylum Pseudomonadota; class Gammaproteobacteria; order Moraxellales; family Moraxellaceae; genus Psychrobacter; species Psychrobacter sp. SZ93C1. Next base: position 104,332 of record NZ_JADYWY010000003.1, read on the forward strand.
CCGCAGATTTTTTATACCACTCGGCTGCTTTTTCAGAATCCTGACGCACGCCTAAGCCCTTGTCATACATCACTCCAAGGTTATATTGAGCATCAGCATACCCTTGATTAGCCGATTTTTTATACCATTCAATGGCTTTCGCAGAATCCTGATGCACACCTTGGCCATGGTCGTACATCATTCCAAGGTTATATTGAGCCTTAGCATTATCTTGATCAGCCGCTTTTTTATACCACGCAGCTGCTTTAGCATAATCCTGATGCACACCTTGGCCATTGTAGTACATCACTCCAAGGTTATATTGAGCATCAGCATACCCTTGATTAGCCGATTTTTTATACCACGCAGCTGCTTTAGCATCATCCTGATGCATGCCTTGGCCGTTGTTGTACAGTATTCCAAGGCTATATTGAGCATCGGCTGATACTTAACAATAGATAACAAAATCATTTTAAATAAATACGGCTCTAAACTTGATGACACTGATACATTTGCCTAGAAATAATACCGTTTTCTATGGAGGTGCATGAAAGAAGTCGAATACCAAGTCACCTGCAATAAATCGCCAAGACAGGTGTGGTTTGATTATTATCTTCAGGCTGCGTAACTAAAATTTCGGGAGTTTCCCAAGTTTATGTGTCCGGATTGACGGATGGGCTCAAAACCTCTTATCAGGTGTCCTAAATTAGTTGACCACTACACCCCAACTTACTCTTCATTCAGACCTTTATGTTGCACTGCTAGTTGAATCCACGACTTGTTCCATAATCCAAAATAGGAATTAAATAATCAGATTTATTTAATTCCAAATATAAGCCTTTTTATTATTGCCAAAAAACATTTGCTCCCATAATCCTTCTTGTTCAATTACTTGCACCTTTCCATCTTTTTCAATTGTTAGAATTACCTTACCTAGTGTTCTTATATACGTTGGGTTAGCCCCCATCATTTTTGCCATTGTTCTTTTTGCAAAGGAAAGAGAGCTAAGAAGACTATCCACAGCAATATCCTTCTCTCGTATAAATTCTACTTTATATACCGTACCGTCATCAGACTCTTGAATATAAGTTAGGCTATTATCATAGAACTTACCTGTCACTGGGTGTTGTATCGTGTCGCCTCTAATAACAACTGTTTTACTTTGGTCAAATTCGAAAATAACACCATCTTTTGCAAGCATAAACTGAGATATCTGAGTGAATCCTGTCTCTTCTTTCGAGATAATATCACTGGCAATGATATTGTATTCTCCAACTTTAGCTCGCCCCCAATACCAATGATTAATAATTTTATCCATTGAGATATTTCCCCAATTATGATCATGGTATCCCGTGCCTTTAAGCTCTTTAGTAACACCATCAACGGTTAAATTAGCGGTAATATCTGATGAAGGCTGTGCAACAAACCATGCCATAAAGTTCTCTTTTTTATCGTCAAAGTAGGCATATCCTGTATCGGGTCTCCACATAGGAAGAGTGGATTTCATAAAAGCACTAAATTCTACTGAGCCATCATTAAAATACAACTGATAGTCTCCATCTACATATTTTAAATAAGAGTCTCCAACGCTAACGTCTCCTTTTTCTTTTGAGGCATTAATTAAAGTCCCTTCTGGCTCATTTACACTTCTTTTTACCTCAGTTCCATCAGGGTAGGTAATCGTTAATTTTACGTTTGGATTAGAAGGGCCTGATATATCAAAACCACTCGTTGTATAGAATGCGGCAACGACTGTTATTCCATCGTTTAATTCCATATCAACATACCACCACTCATATGAGCCAGATTTCCCATCTGTTCTCATACCGTCTTCCCATATGGCCGTCTCACCTTCTTTAATGCCTAACTTTTCATACATTTCTGCTGATTTCGCTTGTCCTGCAAACTCATGAACGCCATCATTTATTGGTTCTGACGTGCATGCCGTTAAAAAAGCAACTACACAAAAAATTGTTATCGTTTTAAAAACTTTATTTTTAAACATTTCATTTTCTTCTATTACGTTAGATGACGTTGCGGTAAAACACTTATAAGTGTCTACCTAATTTGCTTATAAACAGATCTTTGCCTTTAAGTTTACCAGTAACCCAATTACCCAATAATATTCCGGCACAATATTATGATTATGCCGGAATAGTTTATCTACCTTAATAGTAAAGCTTATTAGCCTAATTTTTTTTCATGTTTTTATTGCTTAAAACTTTTACTGTACCTAGAACAGTAACAAAAAACATTGTGAATATAGAAACCAATGCCAAAGATCCAAGTAAATCCTTAGTCCACCATTGATGACCATCCAATGTCGTAATTAAAGTATTTTCATTAAAGATATAGGTTGTTATGAACTCAACAGCAATAACGCCATACATTAAAATAGGTTGTAACCAATGGTTTCTGTCATATATTGATATTGCTTCTTCAGGAAACTTCTCACTTTGTGATCTTTGATACAGTGCAAAAATCTGAAATATTGTGAACACACATAGGAACCATCCTAGAAAATTACTAAAAGGAACTCCAAAAAATACACCGCCATTTTCCCATGTCCATGCTTTTAACATAGTGGCTCTATGTGGATCCATTGAAAGATCCCACATTACCATAAGGAATGATGCTATCAGTGGAACTGTATATACTGAAGAATCTTTAAGTTTAGCATCAAACTTATCTAGTAACACATGTGCTACTGTCCATGTTAGGTACCCCACTGCAAAATATGAAGGCATTATCTGAATTGGAACAAGCCATATCTTTTGTCCAAGAAATGCAGAATAGTCATAACTCCCAAATGGGAAGCCCGTCAGAATACTAATCGTTTCATAAGTCCAACTTACAACACAAGTAATGATAAAAAATATTAGAAACTTTTTAAGACCATATTTGTGTATTCCGTGAACACATGCAAATACGAACAATACAATCGTTGTATAAAAAGGCGTTAATGGGCCAAGTAAGCCATCACCAGTACTTCCGAGAATGAAGTTTAGTACAGCAAGTAAGGCTATACACATCCACATGGTTTGTTGTTGAAATTTTGTGTTTATCATTGTTGAATTTCCAACCTATCAATTTTAATCTTCCAAACCAAAGAGTTTACGATATTTACTAATGAATAAATCTTTGCCTTTGATAGCACTCGTTATCCAGTTTCCAAACGTACCAATAACCAAAAATGAATTGCCTTTTTTAGGACCTAGCGGTAGAAATAACGGAGATTTTCCGTCTTTCCATGGTTCATAAGGTTTAATTTCTGCTAGTTGCTGTTCTGCTGCTAGTGCTTTGAACGTTTTGCTTAGCCAAGGCACCTGTCGGCCAACAGCTACAATCGTCATTGCATCACCCCCACTCGCCACATCACCTGCTGCAAATACATTAGCAAAAGAAGAAGGGCGTAAGTAGTTATCGACTTTCACTCTTCCAGATTTCTCTATATTAATGTTAGGTAGTCTGGCTAATATGTCAGATACAGCATGTGAACCAACGGCTGGAATGATCAAATCTGCAATGACAGTCGTCCCATCTGACAATTCAAGAGTGCCTGAATAGGGATCTGTTAAACTCTCAAGGTTATTCACTCGCACACCAAATTTTACATCAACACCAGCGTCATTAAGTTTTGATGTAAGTTCAGCACCAAACTTCGGTGGCATTTGTAGAAACAGGCTCGCCTCGCTAGAGATTAACGTGACGTGTTTGTCAGGCATGCCATAGCTGATTTCACCCGCCATTTCCGAGCCAACCGTACCAGCGCCGACAATAGCAACAGACGATGCTGCTTTTAACTTGGCATGTAAACCTGTAATGACAGCACGGAAGTCATCGATACTATCGCCCGCAGGTTTGAATGCAGCGCCATTAGTGGAGCCCGTCGAGATCACGATATAGTCAGCATCGACCTGTATGCCATCCATTAATGTGACACCGCTTTCATCGACGCTAGTTACCTTGCCGTGCAACACCTTCCCTACTGAAAGAAGATTATCGTAAGGCATTAAAGCTCGATCCAACAGCGTTGTGTTAACTATGGCACGTATCATCGCGGGTGCATGAACGAAGGCTTTTCGTTGCTCTATGAGCGTAACATCTAGATGATTTTCTAATGATTTGGCCAGTTCAGCGCCTAAATATCCGCCACCGACTATTATAATTTTCTTTGTCATTCTTGATATCTCTTATTTTTTTGGGTAAACAATTTCATGCAAACCTTCTGACAGATAGGTCTGGGTGACACCATCACGAGTAACGATGAGCTCTTCCTTGGCTATGTAACGATAAGCATCTTCTCCGGGCATAAACTGTCCTGGCTCAACCATTACTAATTCTTTAAGGTCGATATTGACGATATAGCTTAAATCGCCTTTTGAGCCTGTCAGCGTCAAGCTTTTTGAGAAAGTGTAACCCATCGTTTGTTCGCTCATGGTGTCATTAATGACTGCCGTGGCTTTAACGTTCTCTGGGTCTGTTATCGATTCAGAAGGAGATATGATGAGATTTTCACGGTCAGTGACCAATGCACCAGTCTGCAATATAGTGTCATCAAAATTCATAATGACTGAATAATCAACGGAGATATCAGGTGAATGCACTTTTCCCCAGTACCAGTTTTTTACCATGCCTGCTAGGCTTTTTTCACCCCAGTTATGATCGTGATAGCCAGTGCCTTTTACTTGGATGGTTTCGCCATCCTTATAAAGCTCACCTTCTATATCACCAGAAGGAACTGCAACCGTCCAAGGCATAGGCGTGTCGGTACCTTCAGAGGTATACGGGTGATTACCTTTGTTGAGCGTTAACTTAGCTCCATAACCATCAATCATGGTATAGAACTCCAAATAGTCGCCACAGTCTTTGCAGTACTCTTCTTCACCAAAGGTCACATCGCATTTTTCATAACTCGTTGTGACATCTGCTTCTGTGTATTTTCTTATTCTAGCGATTTCAGATTGCCCCTTAGGGTAGATGTTTAATCTAATAGAAGGCTGCCTTGGTTTTAACCGAGTGTCATTTAGCGAGTACATAACGACAAGGTAGTCGCCATTATCAAAATGGGCGTCGAAGTACCACCACTCCATGTGTTCTTCTCGATTGGTTACTGGGAAATCGATATGTGTTGCGTCTGCTCTAATATAATCCGTCATTTACGAACCTCTTTTAAGTAGGAATTTTACCCAGAAATATCTTTTGGTTAATGAGTGTGGTTCATCGCTTTTAACTAAGGCTGTTTTTGTCACTAAAGAGCATTAAAACATAGTCAACATGTCGCTCTATAACCTCATCAGAAAAAGCATCTTCGCCTGATAATCGTTCGAACTCAGGTGCAAAAGTGAAGATAGAGGTCGCAGCACCAATAAATAAATACCGTATGTGCAAACCATTACCTTGCGGAATCAATCCCAACTCTTGAGCTTGACGCAAAATACTTAATTCAGCTTCAGAACCTGACGTCAGGAATCGATCGGCCAGCCAGTTCAATCGCTCAGAACCATTTTGATTTGCCTGCACCATGAACCGATTAAAATCTGGAACGATGGCGCAAAACTCTATGAAGTTTCTGAGGAGTACACGAATCATGGCATGAGGTTCTATTCCTTTCAGTGCCATAATCCGTTCTTTAGATAGCCTATCGTATCTTTCAAAAACCCATTCCGCTGTGGCCTTCCAAAGTGCTTCCTTACTTCCAAAATGATGAGAAATAAGGGTGTGATTCACACCTGCTTGGCTAGCAATCACTCGGACAGAGACACCTTCAAAACCTGAAGACGCGAACTCAGATAATGCCGCCTCAAGAATTTTTAACTTAGTCTCTTGGGATCGCTCTTGTTCGGAGCGTTTTTTTATTTGCTTCTCATTTTTAGTGTTCATAGTTACCTCAAGATGACCAACTCACTAAACTAAACGATTGGTTAATATATATTACTTCGAAAAATAAAGTTTTAGAATCAACGGTCTATAACATCTAGTTCCAGCCTCATCCAGAAAACTACCTGTTCTTGGTGATCGGTTAATGCACTCCAAAGAGCGTCTTCACTGATGATGGAACACCTATTATCTGCGCAATCAACCATCAGGTTGCCTTCATGACCGTCTCTCCACTGCTCACTTTGGTAGTAAGTTTGTAGCTCAGACAATAATGTACAGGCTGCCACCCATTTTTTCTGCGCACCTTTTATCTATTCATGTAGCTCATGCTAACGCTCATATTTTTTTGTAGCGCTTGGGCATCAAAAACATTCATTACATTACTCCAGCTTATAATTATAAAAAAACCAATGAAACCGCTCAGATATATTCATAGCAGCGTCATTGGTTGTATTTTATTAAAAGCTAATATGTTAGCCAAATACTTTCATACGATCTTCAACGGGCTGGAACTCTTTGTTGCCTGCTGGCTGCTCAATAGCACCGAACACCATTTGCGCATTCAACTCCCAATCATCAGCAATATTCCATGCCTCAGTAACTTTCTGATCGATGACAGGATTATAATGCTGTAAGTTGGCACCGATATTAATACTTGCCAATGCCGTCCAAATCACATATTGATGCATAGCACTGGTTTGATGTGCCCAGATTGGGAATTTATCCGCATACAAAGGTGCTGCTTCTTGCATGTTTCTCACAACGCCTTTGTCCTCGAAGAACAATACTGTACCCGCACCCGCTCTAAAGCCTGCGATTTTATCTTTAGTACCTTGGAACTTCTCGTCATCACCGACGATAGCCTTAAGTGTCTCTTCAGTGATGTCCCATAATTTTTTATGATCCTCACCGAATAACACCACGATACGTGCCGACTGTGAGTTAAAAGCGGATGGCGTATGCAAGACTGCATGCTCAACCAGTTTAACCACTTCATCGTTAGAAACAGGCAGCTGATCGCTTAGTGCATAGATAGAACGGCGCTTTTCGGCTAGTTGTTGTAAGTCTTTTAAATTTGACATAATTTTCTCCAGTGATTATTTATGAGTCTAAGAACTAAGTTATACAGCTAAATGGTAATCAACCTTTAAAGCTTTGATGTGATTCAGGCGCTGGCAGACGTTGCATGTCAGAGTCGACATTACCAAAACGCTTATGACCGTTATTCCAATCGACAATTGATCTCTTGCTTATTATCCGCGACGAAGTTCCACCAGAGCTATACCATACTGATAGCACGCGCCGCACCACCAGTGTCTGGAAAGATGCTTTGTTCCGTGCTCAGACCCATACCTACGGTCATGACACTGACTTGGTTATTAGTAGTGACTTACTTGTTACTTGAGCTATTTTTATGCAAAATATTACCTTGTGGATTAATCTCAACTCACTAAACTAAACGATTGGTTAATATAAATCAAGTAAATTAAACTAATGTACAATTTAAAAAAAGTTATACAAATTGTATAGATGTGCACGGTATACCCCAAGGGAACCAGCTATTTCACCCTTCAAACCTATTAACAGACTACTCAAAACAGACTGGTATAATGGAACCACTCAAAACAGACTAACGCCATTAGCAGAGCTCTTTAGAATTTTAGCGTCATCTATGCAGATAATTAGATTCACTAGCTGCCGCTAGTCGGTATAAATGTTTATAAGAAGAACGACACAGTATGGTGCTTTTACTTAACCAAACACTTGCCATAATATCCAAAACAACCCTGCCATAACGACAGCGATAACCAGCAACCGTTTTACCCAATAAGGCAGTAATGGTTTTTTATATCCTAAGTCATCAAGCTGACTCTCTACACCATCTTGCAGGTTCTTAAACGATTTACCTGTCTTATTGACTTTGAGACGATTTTTGACCAATTTATCAGATTTATCTTCCGTTTCTGGTTCTCTATCAAAACTAATAGCCTGACTGGGTATGCCTTGTTTATTTGCGATAGTATTGAGCTTCTGCTGCTGTTTTACCTTTAGCTGTGTCTCATAAGCATCAATCCGTATCTTGGCTTCATCCATGCTGATGTTTTCGTCAGATGCCAATGTTTTGATGGCCATCACCAGATTGTTTTTTTCAATCATGATGGTGATTTCTTTTGGCAGCTTTGTATTGACTGGTTTTGAGCTAGGATCGGCGTTAAACATGGTTGTCCTTATTGCGACGTAAAAATATAAATATAGTGTTGCGTTTATTATAGCTGCTTTACAGACGTAATATTCAAGCAAAAAAATACCGCAATCATAATCATGACTGCGGTATTTTAATATCTATCTTTATCAGCATTTTTGCCAATCTTTGATAAATTATAAATCTTTCCAACGTTGGATAGACTCTTTGATGACTTCTTTGGCTTCTGCAACATCACCCCAAGATTCAACAACCGTAGTACCTGGTTTTTTCAGGTCTTTATAATGGCTGAAATGGAACTCTAATTGGTTGATCAGCTGTTTTGGTAAATCAGCTAGGCTGTTGTAAGCATTGCCTGTGTCACGGTCGTCAGCAGGTACGACAACGATTTTGTCATCCACTTCGCCGTCATCAACGAACTTCATGACACCGATTACTTTGGCTTTTAAGAAAATGCCTGTCGGTAATGGTTGCTCAGTAAGCAATAATACATCTAACTCATCGCCATCTTCGTCAAGCGTTTGAGGGATAAAGCCATAGTTGCAAGGCTTAGCAAAAATCTGTGGATCAATACGATCAAGCTCAAATACGGCTAGTTCGCGATTCCATTCGATTTTGTGGCTGCTACCAGCTGGAATTTCTACTACTACGTTGATGATGCCGCCATCTACGTCGCCTGCGTCTAGAATTTTATTAAAATCAGCCATAAAATGCTCCAGTTCTATTTTGTTTTAAATATTCGAATAATATATAAGGGTTGGGCTGCGATATTGTCATATCATCGCTGCACCAATTGTACCGACAGCGATTATAGCAAGTTTGCTACAAATTTTCTCATATTGCTTAAGTCTAAGGGCGCAAGAGATTATGCAAAAAAAGATTATGCAAAAATGAACTCAAAGCATTTATTTGGGTGCGAGTGCTCGTAACTCAATCAGTCCAGCATGGCGCTTGGCAATATTATCAATCAGCTTCTGAGTTACTTGCTGATAGCTTAAAGCGTTGCTTATCTGTTGAGTATCTTGTGCATCTGGCGCTTTCTGCATGGCCACAAAATCAGACAGTCGTAACATTTGCATACCTGCATAACCACAAGGATTGATGGCGTTAAATGCTGACAAATCACAATTTAAATTGACAGCAATACCATGGTAACTAAAGCCATGCTTGATCTTAAAGCCTAGAGAGGCCACTTTCCCAAGCATGATTTTATCATCAGGAGAGGTATCATTGGTTTGCGTATCGATATTGTTATCTGGTTCAGGCATATCCGCATATAAGTAAACACCGGGTGCATCACGGCGTGCGTGGGCACTGATATTGTCACTCTTTGAGGCATCCGACTCTTGTAAGCATTCATTCATCACATCTTCGATAGCTTGTTCTGCATGTGATACCAAGTTGCGCACACTCCAGCCTAAGCTGTGCAAGTCGAATAGCCAATAAATAACCAGTTGTCCATGGCCGTGCCAAGTGACTTGACCACCGCGATCAGTCTTGATAATTGGGGTGTCAGTGCGCTGTAATATGTGCTCTTCTTTGCCTGCCTGCCCAAGTGTATAGACGTCATTGTGATCGACAATCCATAATTCATCAGGTGTGCGTATACCTTGCTCTTTTTTTAAGGCAATCCGCTCAAGCGTACGCTCAAGCATTGCATCATGGGTCGGATTATAGTCGGCTGCTGATAGATATTTAGTGATAAATGTTTCACTAAGCGGTTGCGTGGTATTTTCCATGAGAGTAGCAGTCTTATTGTTGTCTGGTTTAAGAGTTTGAATTATTAATATTTTGAATGTGTCGTTTCTTGATATGAAGTGTAGCAGTTTTTCAGATTGTCACCCAAAGTTATATTTTGTGCCTGTGTAAAAAGTGCTTGTGTAAACTGTATCTCTATAAATTGAGACTTTATAAATTTCGCCTCTGTAAAACTCATAAAGGCCAGCTGTGTACAGACGCAGTAGTCAACTGAATCTGCTGTTCATTGGCTATCGACTAGGCTACATTAGAATGTAATGAATGGAAGCTCACGATTATTTATCGTTTAGAGGTTGCCATTGCCGCAATCCCTTGACTAGAAATATAGAGTCTGTGACCCAATATAAAAGCTATAACCCAAGATAGTATAGTGACGCCAAGACATATAACAAGGAAGCTAAATGACAGATAACAACCAAAATACTAGCGAGCAGACTGCAATCGATACCAGTCTAGTCACACAAGGAGCGCCTAAAATGCTTAGTACCGCCAATACTATTGATGAGATGCACGCACAGTTTGCACATCTGCAAGCACTAAGCCGGACGAAGCCAATCAATGATTGGGCAACTCGTGAGACGCAACTCGACAACTTAGAGATCATGCTCAGCGATAATCAAGTCAGTTTTGCTAAGGCAATCAATGCAGATTTTGGTTATCGTAGTGAGTCGGAGACGCAGTTTGCCGAGCTGTTTCCGAGCTTTACGGGTATCAGCCATGCCAAAAAACATGGCAAAAAATGGATGAAAACTCAGCGTGCTTCTATTTCAGCCTTGTATATGCCAGCTCACAACGAAATCCAGCCGCAGCCACTAGGTGTCGTCGGTATCATGGTGCCTTGGAACTACCCGTTGTTTTTGGCAGTAGGGCCGTTGATTGATGCGTTGACGGCGGGCAATCGGGTGATGATTAAAATGAGTGAAGCAGCACCGCAATTTGCCCAAGCATTTGCGGATGCGGTTGCGCGGTATTTTTCTCCAGACATGGTCTGTGTGGTTTTAGGCGAGGTCGATATCGCTGCTGCATTTAGCTCGTTACCGTTTGATCACCTGCTTTATACAGGGTCAACGGCAGTGGGCAAAAAAGTCATGGCAGCGGCTGCTCCTAATTTGACGCCAGTCACGCTTGAGCTTGGTGGTAAGTCTCCCGTGGTTGTATTGGATGATGCCAATCTAGAGTCTGTGGTCAATCGAGTGATGATGGGCAAGACATTAAATGCTGGTCAAACCTGTATTGCCCCTGACTATGTGTTGATTCAACGTCAATATCATGAGCAGTTCATCAGTTTGGCAAAAGCGTGGATGGAAAAACACTATCCTAATATTGAAAACAATCCAGATTATTCGCGCATCATCAATGGTGACCAGTTTAAACGAGTCAAAGGCTATCTAGATTCGTTGTCAGGTAACGAGATACATCCGCTTACTGCTGTTGAGGCCAATATTGAAACGCGTCTAATGCCGCCAGTGATTGTGAGTGAGCCTGCGGCTGATAGTGCCGTCATGCAAAATGAGATTTTTGCACCGATACTGCCATTGATGCATTATGAGACGCTTGATGATGCAATTGCGTTTGTGAATGCACGTCCACGACCGTTAGCCTTATACATTTTTGGTGATAACCATGGTGGTATCGAAAAAGTGCGTAACAACACGGTCTCTGGTGGTCTATGTATTAATGAAGTTCTGATACATGTGGCCCAGCATGATCTGCCGTTTGGCGGTGTCGGTGAATCAGGTACTGGTGTTTACCATGGCAAGGCAGGATTTGAGCGTTTAAGCCATATGAAACCCGTGTTTGTACAATCGAAGCTAAACGGTCTGAATCTATTATTGCCACCTTATGGCGGCTTGTTCAAAAAGGCTATGGCACTGTTTTTGAAATAGTATTTTGAAGTAGTGATATATTCAAGTTTGAAATAGCGATGCTTTTAATATTACTGTGTTTAAGCAGCTGTTTTGACTATGTCAGGGTCATATCATTGATATGCTAAACAGACAATATGATAAGAAATAGCATTTACTTAGGTAAGTGCTATTTTTTTGTCAAAAATATGAGTAGATTGATAAGGTTTAATCACTATTTTCAATATTATTAGCAGCGTGATAATGGTGCTGACTAAGCGAAAAATAAGTATTTGTCATCAGTCTGATAAGTCGCTACACTTTATAGTAAGTCTAGACAGTAGTATCGTGTCATCGATTTAATGCCGCATCAATTATCAATAGGACACCCCATGCGCCAATGGATTGCGTTAAGTTTACTCTGTATGATCTCGCTGTTACTGTCGATATCGGCGTCAGCAGCTTGCGAATCACCGATTAAGTTTGGCGCGCTGACATGGGAGAGTGGCCAGTTCACCTCAGGGGTGCTCAAGTACATCGCTGAAGAGGGTTATGGTTGTACAGTTGAAGAGGTGCCAGGAGCAGGCCCTGCGCTTGATACGGCGTTGTCACAAAATGATATCCAAGTCATTGGTGAGCAGTGGGTTGGCCGCTCACCGATTATGGAGCGAGCTATTGAGCAGAATAAGGTAGCAATCATTGGTGATACGCTTAAGGGCGGCGCAACCCAAGGTTGGTATGTCCCTGACTATGTATTAGAAGAAAATCCAGGTCTACGCAGTTATCAGGATCTGCCTAAATACGCTGAGCTGTTTAAAGATCCTGAAGATCCTAGCAAGTCTCGTTTTATGAACTGTCCCTCTGGTTGGACGTGTGAGATTTTTAACACACGTTTGCTAAAAACCACAGGTCTAGACAGTGTCTTTAACAATGCCCATCCTGGTACAGGTGCTGCGCTTGATGCCGAAATTTCTTCTGCCTTTGAGCAGCATAAGCCACTCTTATTTTACTACTGGCAGCCTACTGGCCTGATGGCAAAATATGACTTTGCGCCATTGGGTTTTCCGGCTCATAACGATGCCTGCTGGCAAGATTTGTTACGAGCTGATGGTACTGTTGATTGTGTCTCTGGATTCCCTGTATCGCCTTTAGGTATTGCAGTCTCTACGCCATTTATTGAGTCTAATCCTGAGCTGGCAGATGTCTTCAAAAAAATACAGTTTACTTCTGATGAGCTCAATGGCGCTATCTTAGAAATGAGCGAAAGCAAACGTAGTGGCGATGAGCAAGCATTGGTTTTTTTGCGTGAAAACCCAAACGTTTGGCAAAAATGGTTATCTGACGAGGCTGCTACCAATCTTGCGGCGAAGTTAGGTATCAGCTTAACAGGCGATGCTATCGACAATACGGCTGTTAATAATAACTCTGCCAGTGATAACTTTGCCAGTGATAACCAGCTCGGCCTCGCATCAAGCTTCCCCTCATGGTCACTGGAGACACCGCTCAATAACACATTGGCAAGTATTGTTCAAAATTACGGCGACGTCTTTCGCAGCATCAGTACGATGGCATTAACCTATTTATTGCTACCGATTGAGCGCCTATTAACAGCCATTCCACCATGGTTGATTATTGCGTTTGTCACGGTATTGGGTTGGCTTGGCGTGCGTAAGGTTTGGTTTGCGCTGGCATGCGGTGCAGGGCTGTTCCTCATTGGTGCCTTTGGACTATGGGGTGCGTTGATTGATACTTTTGCACTGCTCATCGTATCAGTATTGGTTACGGTAGTAATTGGTATTCCTATTGGCATTGCGATGGCTGGCAGTCAGCTGCTCCGCAAGGTTGTGACACCGATACTAGATGTTATGCAGACCATGCCAAGCTTTGTCTATCTCATACCAGTACTCATGTTGTTTGGGATTGGTAAAGTGCCTGCATTGTTTGCCACTATTATTTATGCACTGCCGCCATTAATTCGTCTGACGACATTAGGGATTACGCAAGTCAATCATGAAATGGTAGAGGCGGGGCGCTCATTTGGTAGCACACATTTGCAGTTACTTATTTGGATTAAATTGCCCCAAGCATTGCCTAGTATCATGGCGGGCGTCAATCAAGCGGTAATGATGTCGTTATCCATGGTGGTGCTTGCTTCTATGATTGGAGCGCCTGGTCTTGGCGAAGATGTTTTGCAATCTATTCAAACCCTCAATATAGGTCAAGGCTTACAAGCTGGTACGGCGATTGTCATCGTTGCTATTATTATTGACCGTATTACTCAGGCATTTGGTCAAGGCAAACGTGCCCGTCAAAAAACGATTGACGCGAGCAGACACTCGATTGGTTAATGGTTTGGCTAACTATAAAAGAAAGTAAGCTGACATTTGAATATGAGAGTTTGAATATGAGAGTTTGAATATGAGAGTTTGAAGATGAACATTTGAATGGGCTAACAATGCAGACAGGCCTCAATAAAAAATAACAATAGCGAGAACCGCAATGAATCACATCCGGCTACAGAACATCAGTAAGATTTATAATGCCAGCAGCACGCAAGCAAAGTCTGTGATGGCATTATTGGCTGAAGGTATGGATAGTATTGCGGTAAAAGAGCAGACAGGTTACTCGGTTGGGCTATATGACATTAATCTAAACGTTAAAGCGGGCGAGCTACATTGTATTATGGGGCTATCAGGCTCTGGTAAATCAACATTGATACGGCATATCAATCGCTTAATCGATCCAACCAGTGGCAAGATATGGGTCGATACGAGTATCGATGCGCAGACCACTATCACAGATGACGATGTACTTGCTGCTACTCAAAAACCATCTGCTGCTATCAATGTATTAGAGCTGAATGATAAGGAGCTACAACATTATCGCCAGCAAACCGTCAGTATGGTCTTTCAGCACTTTGGCCTTGTGCCGCATATGACGGTTATGCAAAACGTCGCTTACGGTTTGCGTGTGCGAAAAATGAGTACCGAAGAGCGCCACGAGGTCGCGCGGCATTGGCTAAATGAGGTGGGGTTACCTAATCTGGAGCATAGCTATCCGGATGAGTTGTCAGGGGGCATGCAGCAGCGTGTGGGTCTGGCGCGTGCTTTGGCAACTGATAATCCAATCTTACTGATGGATGAGGCGTTCTCTGCACTTGATCCACTCATTCGTGCTCAATTGCAAGACCAACTACTTGAGCTACAAGAGCGGCTACATAAGACTATCGTCTTTATCACTCATGACATAGATGAAGCGGTGAAAGTCGGTCAGCGGATCAGTATTTTGAATGGCGGACGTTTAGTGCAAACGGGCACACCTTATGATTTACGCCACAACCCAGCGGATGATTATGTTGCACAGTTTATGCGTGCTAAAGCATAAAGCCTGTTCAGTATTTATTGATAGGTTTGTGCGGTATATTTATGGAAGGTGTGAGTAATCGTAGTAATTCTGCTGCAATTAATCGTGAACTCTGAAATGAATGGCAAACTTCGTTATACTTGACGGCTTGTTAATGACTCTTCATCTTTTATTATTCGCATATGATGTCGCTTTGAGTATTGGGTGGCGTTTATTTCTTATTTCTGTGTTTTTTAAGGCCATAGCATGACCGCTAACTATGCACCTATTATTACCTCGTTACTTGATAATGACTTATATAAATTTACGATGCTACAAGCCATGCTGCATCAGTTTCCACAGACACATGGTGTTTACCGCTTTCGCTGCCGTAATAATGAAGATACTGTCTATCCACTGGCTGATATTAAAGAACAGTTAGAGAGGCAACTAGACAGTTTATGCGAGCTACGATTTTTAGAAGAAGAGTTGGACTACTTGCGCAGTTTACGCTTTATGCGTTCAGATTTCGTCGATTATTTG
Organism: Psychrobacter sp. SZ93C1; assembly: GCF_015864635.1. Lineage (NCBI taxonomy): Bacteria > Pseudomonadati > Pseudomonadota > Gammaproteobacteria > Moraxellales > Moraxellaceae > Psychrobacter > Psychrobacter sp. SZ93C1. The sequence goes on from NZ_JADYWY010000003.1 coordinate 119,881, forward strand.
GAGCTGTTTAAGCTAAAGCGTCGCTTTATCACTGTCAGTACCGATGATGAAGGTCGCTTGTTTATCGATATTGAAGGGCCGATGATTCAAGCGATGTTTTTTGAAGTATTCGTCTTAGCCATTGTTAATGAATTATATTTTGATGCGTTATCCAGTGACACTGTCATTGAAGAAGGTCAGCGTAGGCTAGATGAAAAAGTCACGTTATTGCATCAATATGCAGTAGAGCAGACAAAAGAAGACGGTGATACACCACCGTTTATTGTCGCTGACTTTGGCACTCGTAGGCGGTTTAGCAAAGCGTGGCAATCGCATGTGGTGCAGACGTTACATCACGCTGAACCAAAAATTGTTAGTGGTACATCCAACGTGTATCTGGCAAAAAAATTAGGCATGACGCCAATCGGTACCATGGCGCACGAGTTTATGCAGGCATTTCAGGCATTGGATGTGCGTTTGCGTGATTCACAAAAGGCTGCGCTTGAAGCATGGGTACATGAGTATCGTGGTGATTTGGGTATTGCATTGACCGATGTCGTTGGGATGGATGCATTCTTACGTGACTTTGACTTATATTTTGCTAAGCTATTTGATGGCTTACGTCATGATAGCGGTGACCCCTATATCTGGGGTGATAAAGCGATTGCTCATTATGATAAGTTGAAGATAGACCCTAAGACTAAAATACTCACCTTTAGTGATGGTTTGAATCTTGACAAGGCTTGGGAGCTGCATCAATACTTTAAGGATCGCATTAGAACCAGCTTTGGTATTGGCACAAATCTCACCAATGATATGGGTATTACACCGATTAATATCGTGCTGAAATTGGTTGAGTGTAACGGTCAGCCAGTGGCTAAACTCTCTGATAGCCCAGGCAAGACCATGATCAATAATGACACGTATCTTGCCTATCTTCGCCAAGTCTTCGAGGTGGATGAACCGGAATAAGTGTAACTTAGCTGTCTACTTCACCAGATTGAACGTCTTCAGCAAAGGCAGCATCTAGTGCTTGTTGTACCGCATTGATGCGGGTCTCACAAACGCGATAAGCCGCAATGGATTCTTCAACAGTCGTCATCAAGTTATCAATATCAGGCTCGTCTTGCTGCTGTAATTCAGCTGCATTGGTTTTTAGAATATCATAAGCCGCCTTAAAGGTTTTTGGGGCGGCTTTTTTGCGTCGGCGAGTAGGGGTAGTCATAAAATTTCCTAATTTTTAAAGGTAAGATAAGTAGTTGGGTAATCGTTAAATATTATTATGTGGTTGAGTTGGCATATCTGAGGTTTCCGTCGCTTTTTGATCCGTACTGACATCAATAATCTGCGCTTTTGCCTTACCGTCTTTTAGGACGATATGCACAGTTTGCTCAGGAGATAGCTGGGTGCTACTGGTCAGTATCTTCTTTTCTTTTGTGTCAGTCAGCATGGTATAGCCTTGCTTAAGCACACGAGATGGTCGATGCAGTAGCACAATGTCACGGAGATGCTCACTGTCACGTTGTGCTTGTATGACTTGTTGCTGAGCACTTTGCATGACAGATTTCTGATGATTCTGACTATAAGTAGCAGCCGTTATTAATTGCTGATCTGCAGAGGTTTGTGTTTGTACGCGTAGCTCGCTTGTCAGTCTAATGGCTTGCTTTACTTGGCGCTGTGCGCTTTGCTGGATATTTCGCCATGCGTAATCGCTGTCTTTTCGTAGTGCAGTTAGTTGACCAATCGTTTGCGACTGTACTTGGCTCAATTGTCGTGATGTTTTTTGCTCGGCAGTATTCAATTGGCGCTGAGCAGCTTGCTTGATTTGCGCTCGATATTGTAGTGTCTGAGAGACCAGTTGCGCCAAATGACTGCCAATCGCAGCGATAACTTTTGAGGGTGTGTCAAAGCTGGTATGAGCGACTTCATCTAATATAACTTTGTCACGTTCATGCCCAATGCCGACCCACACAGGAATAGCCTGCTCAGCGACCAAAGCGGCCAGCTCGTAATCATTGAGATAGGCCAGATCACCAACAGCACCGCCACCACGAATAATGACTAATAGATCTGGCAAATGCTGATACGTGTCGTAAAACTGCTGCTGAGCGCTGACGATAGCTTGACGGATTTCGGCAGGCGCATGATTGCCTTGAAAAGTAGCGTTATGATAATGGAAATGACAAGCACCTGTACTGGCTAAACGATCCGCATCTGCTTGAAAATCTCCTAATCCTGCCGCTTTTTCAGGTGCAATCACAAGGACATGCTCTATATCAAAAGGGGCAGGCAGTTGCTGATTGAGATGCAATAGTCCTTCGCCTGTCAAACGGTCAACCATTTCCGCATATTGTCGTGCCAGATCACCTAGCGTATAGCTAGGATCGATGTCTTCAATGGTGAGCGAGAAGCCATATTGCGCATGAAAACCTGCCGATACTTTTAATAAAACCGTCAAATCACGATCGAGTGGCATGCCCGTTGCGCGCTCAAACTTTGCTAAGACACGTGCCGCTTTAAAGCGCCAAAGATTACCACGGCAGCTAGCAATGACCTTGCCGTCGTCATCTTTTTCTGCCAGTTCAAAATAATAATGTCCGCCTTTGCTAGACAGGTTACGAATTTCTGCTTTTACCCATACACGGTGATTAAAGGTTTGTTTGATAACCATATCAACCGCTGATAAGTAGTCGCTCAGACGCAATACGGTATCTTCTAAGTTAACTTCAAGGTTGTTTTCCTGCTCAGCCAGTTCGGCCTCTAAAGTCGCCAAATCTTTAGCAGGCGTTATTACTTTCGCTTGTTTGATACTTGAAAGATTAGGTTTGCGCATAAATAGTAGACCGAAGATGATGAAAGCTTAAAAGCGAGTTGCTTATTGGTTTTCTATAGACCGATAACTTATAGATTGACTAGAAGCTATTGAGTATTGAATAGGGTAGTTTACCCCAAAAGCGTACACACAAAAAGAGAAGCCAACAAGTCTGCGATAAGAATAATATATTAATCGCAGACTTGTTGCCTAAATGCTAAACAGCAATTTTTTTCTGAGGGATATTTATATTATTGGCAACGGAAATTAATCATGTACTCATAATCGTCATCACGTGACAACTCTGGCGAGCCTGTACCAAAAATTGAACCGACGACTGCACCTACTTGTCCAACCATACGGCCAGTGCGTTCATCTAAAATGCCGTTATAAGTTACTGTATCATCGACAATAATGACCTGCTTGCTTTGGCAGGTTTTTTGCGCGCTGTCTATCGCATTTTGCTGTGCTTTTACTTTGGTCTCTGCGATGCCAGTTGTCTCATAAATAGAGTTGGCACGCTGTATAACGGGTGATGAAGGTGTACTTTGGCAAGCACTTAAAGCAAGTGCGGCAGCCATAGTCGCGGTTAAGATGGTAGTTTTATTAAAAGTATTCATAAGTGGTTTTCAATCCTTGTCAGTCGAACATAAATATCAATGTTAAGCAGATATTGTGTGAGCAATATATCAACTAATGTGTCGTCCAGTAACGCTTAAGAATTTAACCTATTCGACTCTTGGCTGTCTAGGCGGTTCTTGTGTTCTGTATTGCAGGGACATTTCATAGCTGCTTTGCTTGTTCGGCTATTGTTTATCTCATTTCTATCGCTACTTTCAAAATAATAATACACCCTAATATTATAGATATAGCCAATGCTAGCCGTTCATCGTTCGTCAAAAATTTAAAAAAGCCGTCCTTGGACACAGCAAATCACTTGAAATAAAAACCATATCTAGGATAATTGAGCCATTCACTCTTAATTAATAAGTAATTGTATGCAATTGATTCCTGCTCCTGCTGGCGTGCTAGAAGTTGACGCACTATGGCAACAAGATAACCCTAACGATCCAAACACCGATACCGTGGCATTACTTTGCCATCCAAATCCGCTATTTGACGGTACGATGAACAACAAAGTGGTCACCACCATGTATCGTTTTGCCCGTGACAATGGGATGCATGTCGTGCGTTTTAACTTTCGCGGCGTAGGGCAGTCAACTGGTGAGCATGATTATGCTGAAGGGGAAGTGGTGGATGCAATGACCGTGCTACAATGGATTGCTGAGCAGACCAATGCACGAAAGTTATGGCTTGGTGGTTTTTCTTTTGGTGGTTATGTGACAGCGCGTGTGGCTGAGCAAGTAATCGAGGCATCCCATATATGGGGGCTAAGTGACTTTGAAGTGTCAAACGTTGCGTTAATCGCACCATCGGTTGAAAAAAATGACAGCAGTGACATTAGCTTGCCTGCTGATAAAACCTTTGAGATTTATGGCAATGCAGATGAAGTCATCGACCCTAATAATATGCAGGAATTTGCTGATAGATTGGGTATTCCTGTAAGCATCGTAGACGGAGCAGGTCACTTTTTTCATGGGCGTTTGTCAGAATTGAAAGGTTTGCTAGAAAAACATAGCATTTAAAGGTTTTACTTGAATGTGGTCAGGTAAAATTTATCTATTATTTTAATATTTATTTAGGGTGTGTCATCAATTAGATTGTGAGGCTTAAAATGAGAAAAATTGTAGCTAAACAAGGAAGAAATTGCCGTTAATATGCACATATTGACAAAATTTCTAACGATGTTTAGCAAAATTTAGCCATTTTAAGACCACTAAATGTATTCATGTACTAATTGATGACACGCCCTAGCCTAATGATGAGTCGTATTATGAGTTTATCTCCATTGCAACGTTACGAGCAAGCCGTCAGTACAGATGAGTTTACTCAAGATGAGCAACAATTCAAGGCCATGAGCTATCTTGATGAGATACATCATCAGCTCGCCAATAGTGTGCCACAAAAGAAAAGTTTTTTTAGCTTTTTAAAAGCCAAGCCCGTAGCACCAACAGGCTTATATATGTGGGGCGGCGTAGGTCGCGGTAAAACATGGATGATGGACATGTTCTATGATTCATTGACCATTGATCGCAAGATGCGCCTGCATTTCCATCACTTTATGCAGCGTGTGCATCAAGAGCTACACAAGCTACAAGGCGAGAGTGATCCCTTAGAGAAAGTGGCTGATATTATCTATGAAGAGGCGGTCATCATTTGTTTTGATGAGTTCTTTGTCTCTAACGTCTCTGATGCCATGATTTTGGGCGATTTGTTTACCATGCTGTTCAATCGTGGTATCACGTTGGTCGCCACCTCGAATATTGAGCCGTCGGGGCTGTATAAAGATGGTTTGCATCGCGACCGCTTTATGCCGGCGATTGCTGAAGTTGAACGGCATACGGCGGTAATGAATATCGACTCTGGTATCGATTATCGTTTGCGCGTGTTACAACAGGCTGAGCTATATGAGTCGCCAATGACCAAAGCCAATCATCATTGGTTAGCCAACCGTTTTGCCAGCTTGTCTAATAACCAGAAAATTAGTAATGAGCCAATTACTATTAATGGACGAGAAATAAAAATCAATGCTCGCACCGAAGATATTCTATTTTGCGACTTCCGTCATTTGTGTATGGAGCCACGTTCAGCGTCTGATTTTATCGAAATTGCTAAACAGTTCAGCACAGTATTGGTCAACGCCGTGCCCGCATTAGAGGATGACACTTACCGTGATCCAACGCGTCGCTTTATTTATCTGGTCGATGAGTTTTATGATCGCCGCGTAAAACTCTTGGTGCGAGCAGAGCAATCTATTTTGGAGTTGTATCAAGGAGAGAAGCTAGCGTTTGAGATTGAGCGTACACGTTCACGCTTGCTTGAGATGCAGTCAGAAGACTATTTGCGCATGGAGCATCGTGTCGAAGTTACTCCAGCATAAAGGCAGCAGTTTTTTAGATAAAAAATAATAATAAATAAGGAACGATAATGACCACATCTAACAACAATGATAAAAAACTGTCTATCAAAGACGTAACCACTGACAGTATGCCGATTACCAGTGAAGAAATGATTGGCTGGATCAACTCAAGACGTAGCATGGGTAATCTGGATGCACCAGCACCCACTCATGCACAAGTTGAAACAGCGATTGGATGTGCGGCAACAGCACCAGATCATAAGAAACTACAACCATGGCGTTTTATCGTCACTGAAGGCGATGCTCGTCATAAGCTAGGTAATGCGTTAGCAGAAGCTGCCCAAGTGAAAGCAGTGCAAGAAGGAGAAGAGCTGTCTAAAAAAGACATTGAAAAGGCTCATAATATGCCTTTACGTGCGCCCATGATTATTACTGTCGTTACTAAAATACAAGCGCATAAAAAAGTCCCACCTTTTGAGCAAATGCTAAGTGCTGGTGCTGCTGTTCAAAATCTTATTTTGGCACTAAAAGCGCAAGGGTTTAGTACCGTGTGGCGTACTGGGTTGTTATGTAACGAACCAGCTGTCAAAGCCTACTTTAATGTTGGTCCAGATGATTATGTCACGGCTTTTGTTTATACTGGGACCAGTCCTAAAGACGAGGCACCACGTAAAGCCATTGATATCGAGTCGTTAGTACGATTTGAGTCATAGCGCCTCTGAGCATCGCCTGTTTAGTCAAAAAAGCCAAAAAAGCCAAAAAAGCCAGATAACTTCAGCACCCAAAATGCCTAAGTCATGATAAGTTCTATTAATAATAAGTCAGTCAACATGGATAAAAGAATATGACCAGCCCCAATAATAGCCATAAAAAAACCAGTCACGAAAATAGCGAAACAGATAAGAATACGCCAGAAAAGCAAAACAGTCTGCTGGCAGGTATCATTGAGCGTGCAACCAAATCAGGTATTGGCCGTAAAAAGCTAAATCCTAGTGCGGTAGAGTCCGCAGTGGCAAAAAACATGGCGGATATTCACAGTAATCCTACCAAGCTGCGTTTGGCATTTTTAGGTGGTGGTAGTTTTGGTACGGCAATGGCAAATTTGGCGGCCCGCAATGGCTGTGATACCACGCTATGGGTACGTAATAAACGCACTGTAAAAGCGATGGTAAAAACCCAAACCAATAAAAAATACTTGCCAGGTTATAAGCTTGATGATCGCCTCAAATACAGCCATGATTTGGCGGCAAGCGTCAAAGACAAAGACATTATTTTTATTGCTGTACCGGGTTTGGCATTTCGAGAAACCTTAAAAAATATTGCGCCATTTATCACTGGACAGTCTATTGTGTCATTGACCAAAGGGATGGAGAAGGACACCTTTGCAATGATGAGCGACATTATTAAAGAGGTTTTGCCAGAAGTGAATTTTGGTGTCATGTCAGGGCCAAACCTTGCAATAGAAATCATGAAAAATATGCCTTCTGCTACCGTCATCGCTAGTGAATCTGAGCCACTGCGCCATGCAGTACAAGCCGCACTACATAGTGCGTTCTTTCGAGTGTTTGCCAGTGATGATGTCAAAGGTGTGGAGCTGGGCGGTGCGCTCAAAAACATCTATGCGATCGCAATGGGTATGGCAGCGGCTTACGATGTCGGCGAAAACACCAAAGCGATGATACTGACCCGTGCCTTAGCAGAAATGAGTCGTTTTGGCGTCGAAGCGGGTGCGAATCCACTGACGTTTTTAGGGTTGTCTGGCGTTGGCGATTTATACGCCACTTGTAGCTCAGAGTTGAGTCGTAATTACCGTATCGGTAATATGCTTGGCCGTGGTATGAGCATCGATGCAGCGGTGAAAAAACTTGGTCAGACGGCTGAAGGGGTCAACACCATTCAGCAAGTACATGAGAAAGCCACCAAAGAAGGCATTTATATGCCTATTACTCATGCGCTTTATGCGGTTATTTATGAAGATAAAGCAGCATTGGGTGTGGCGTTACATCTCATGGAAGCAGGGTTCCGCAGTGATGTCGAGTTTGTCATGGCGCATGACCACAGTAATGCGGCACTTACCGCGCAAATGAAAACGTCAAGCGACAGCGCTGATGATGAAAGTGGCGATACTGATAGTAAGTAAAAACCCCAATGTTAAATGATGACGTTGTTTTAAGAATGATGATTCTACAAGCAACGCCATCATGACAGTACATCAAGGAAGGTTATGAAAATTATACTCGTTCGTCATGGTCAAGCAGAAGATGAATCGCGCCCAGACAGCGCGCGTCAGTTAACGGATTTTGGTCAACAGCAAGCCATACAAACGGCAGAGTATGTGACGGCTCATTACAATCCCGATTACTTTGTCGTCAGTCCTTACGATAGAGCGCAGCAGACACTAGCTGAATTTCAGTCGAGAGCATCTACAGTACCATCGGTCGTATTAAAAAACATTACTCCTTCTGATGATGCGCGTCAGGCTCTCATAGATTTGGCTAATATTGAAGCTGAATGTCTGGTCGTCGTGTGTCATATGTCTATCGTTGCTTATATCGCTGGTCTACTCACAGGTGATTATCCCGAGTCGTTTTCTTTGGCAGAAGCCAGAGTATTTGAGATGGAGTTTGTGATGATGGGGATGGCAACTGAGGTTGATCGCTTTGTACCTGAGCAGCCATATTAAGCTCTTTACTCATGTATTTTTTTAAGGCTAATTAATAAACCATTGGTCCCATATTTCCCATTAGACCGTATCATACGAACGGTCAAAAAATTTCATAAAACCGATACGCAAAACAATATCTATCAGAAACTCTTAAAGGAATTCAGAGTAAATAATCCAATTCAGGGATAAGTGCCCACCATTTCATGCCTGTGTGTTCTATGAGCATGTGCTATCTTCCAACAGAGTATTATGAATACATCGCTCTCAAATCACTGTTTATCATGAGACTCATTGAAAAGCAGCTCATCTACTCCCATCAAATAGTGATTAGTTACTGTTAATTATGGAAATTTACTATGGATCCTTCCTTTAATCACAATTCTGATGATCGTTTGCAAAAACAGACAAAAACTGCTGATAACAGTCATCATGAATCAGGTGGGGCTAGTTTTAATAATGAGGGGTTTAATGATGAGCGTTCTGATTATGGTGTATCTCAGCAACGACAAGGTAATATGATGAGCGACAGTATGAATAACGATAATATGAATAACGACAAGCGCCGTTCTCTCACCACATATAACCACATTACTTATTTTTTATATGTGATTAGCTACTTTACCGCTGGTCTATTGTGGATTGTGCCGATTGTGATGAACTATGCCAAGCGTCGTGATGCTGATGGAACATGGCTGGCCACACATTTTGATTGGCAGATTAAGACTTTTTGGTACAGCATTGTTTTATTTGTCATTGGTATCATGATTATAACGTTTGCCTTGGGCGGCTTTGGTGTCAGCATGTTGGCTGACAGTGATCATATCGCTATTGGCTCGTTACTGTTAGCCACATTTGGTTTTTTAATTATGATATTTACCTTTGTCTGGCATCTATACCGTATCGTCCGTGGTTGGATAGCACTAACGGATGGTCGTCCTGTGCCTTGATAGTCCGTTAGTCGTTACTTATCTATTAGGCTGTGGTTTTAATATAGAAATTTACCGTATGAAACTTTGCTCTTATTTCTGTTAAGCTGATATAATCGCAGCGCCTGATTTCATTCGCACTTTTCATTCACTATGTCTTTTTAGCAGGGTCTGTCATTACTATGTCTTATGCCTTACTTCGTCCTTTTTTCTTTAAGATGGATCCCGAGCACGCCCACGAGATGACCTTGTCCTTATTGGATAAAGCTCACAAAGCACGTGTTTTAGGTTTGGTGTACGGTCAGTCGATGCAGCCAACAGACTGTATGGGTTTACAGTTTTCTAATCCAGTAGGCCTAGCCGCAGGATTGGATAAAAACGGTGACTATATTGATGCCTTGGCTGAGTTAGGATTTGGTTTTATAGAGGTCGGAACGGTCACACCGAGGCCACAGATAGGTAACGACAAGCCAAGATTGTTTAGAATAAAGCAAGCAGATGCCATTATTAACCGTATGGGCTTTAATAACCAAGGCGTCGATTATCTGATCGAAAATGTCAAACGTTGCAAATACAAAGGCAATATTGGCATTAATATTGGTAAAAATGCCGATACGCCAGTAGAGCAGGCAGCAGATGATTACGTCTATTGTTTAGAGCGTGCTTACCCGCATGCCTCTTATATTACCGTCAATATTTCTTCGCCAAATACCAAAAACTTACGTGATCTGCAAAGCGGTGAAGCATTGACTCAGCTTTTAGATACCATTAAAAACCGTCATAGCCAATTGGCGACCGAGTATGGATTTTATGTCCCATTGGTACTGAAAGTTGCCCCTGATTTAGAGCCTCTGCAAGTGGATTATATTTCACAGCAGCTGATAGATTTTGAGATTGATGGTTTGATTGCGACCAATACGACTTTGAGCCGTGTCGGCGTAGAAGACTTACGTGATGGTGATCAAATGGGTGGTCTATCTGGTCGTCCAGTGAGCCATATTAGTACCCAGATTTTACAACAGTTTTCTGATCAGTTGGATGGTAAGGTCGCTTTGATCGGTGTCGGTGGTATCGATAGTGGTGCCAAAGCCGTCAAGAAAATTCAAGCCGGTGCAGAGATGGTGCAGCTCTATACGGGGCTTATCTATCGTGGACCTGGATTGGTACAGTCTTGTATTCAGGCAATCGGTGGCTATTATGATGCCATGGAAAGCTAGACTGTCCATAAACCTATTACAAATTGAATGCTCAAAAATTAATCTTGTCATAAACACTTAAGTAAATACTTGATAAAAATACCATAGGGTATGAGGCATAGAAAATGAGTGGTCTGGATATTGTGATTGCTATTGTTGTCTTGGTTGGCTTGTGGCGCGGCTTTCAAGTAGGGTTGATTAAGACGGCCATTGGTTTGGTCGGTTGGTTGATTGCGCTAGTCGCTGCTACGCGTCTGGCGGGTGTTGTGTCGCCTCAATTAGCAGGTATCGTAGAAAACCCTGTCTTACAAATGGCAATGGCATTTTTATTAGTGGTGATTGTGATATTAGCCATCATGCACACTATTGCATTCGTATTCTCAGGGGTGCTCAAAACCTTACGTCTGGATATCGTTGATAAGATGGCAGGTGGCGTCCTTGGTGCGGCTAAAAACGTACTGATGGTCTTAGTCGTTCTGAGTGTCAGTGCGCCACTGTTGGTACAGATGCCGCAATGGCAAACCTCAGTTCTAGCGCCAGAGCTAATGCCTTATGCACCGATGGGTAAAGCATTGGTGTCAGATGTGCTTGGTATGGCTTGGGATCAAGTCAATCAGTCATAAGATAATCGATTATATTTTTAAGCCCTAATGCTATTATTTTTATCATGTCTTTTTTACCACTCAAGCTTTTATAGCATCAATAACATCGTATTCGACATTCATTCTTGAAAAAATAATTTTTGATAGCAGTTAAGGCTCATAAGTCAGCATCAGTGAATTATGGATGCTTATTTTTGAAAACCGAAAAGATAAATGCTTGTTAAATGTTTCGTAAATATCATCAGGTCGACGGTAAGTGGCAGCACGTATTTTAGATAGTGTGCCGTTTAATTTTTTGCCGTTATTGTAGTACTAATGTATGGGTCAAAATAGGATATAGCTATTATGTGTGGAGTCATTGGAGTTGCAGCTCACGAACCAGTCAATCAGATACTTTATGACGGTTTGACGATGCTACAGCATCGCGGGCAAGATGCAGCAGGTATTGTCACTTTGCAAGATGGACGACTCTATCTACGTAAAGAAAATGGCATGGTACGTGACGTGTTTATGAATCGTCATATGATGAAACTGGTTGGTAAATTCGGTATCGGTCACGTTCGTTACCCAACGGCAGGCACGTCAAGCAGTGCTGAAGCTCAACCATTTTATGTCAACTCACCTTATGGTATTACCCTTGCGCATAATGGTAACTTGACCAATGCTGAGAGCTTGGCCAAGTCTTTGTATATCGAAGATCGCCGCCATCTTAATACTGATTCAGATTCAGAAGTATTGCTAAACGTACTGGCCCATGAAATGCAAAATTTGGGTAAAACCAAAGCAACGCCTGCTGATATCTTTGAAGCAGTCACAGCTGTATATGGCCGTGTCGAAGGCGCTTATGGTGTTGTCGCACTTATTACTGGTCATGGTTTACTTGCCTTTCGTGACCCGAACGGTATCCGTCCGCTTATCTATGGTAAGCGTATGGCTCCAAATGGCGGCACCGAGTATATGGTCGCTTCAGAGTCAGTCGCATTGACAGGATCTGGATTTACGATTATTCGTGATGTCAAACCAGGCGAAGCTATCTTTATTGATCTCGATCATAAAATACATACCCATCAGTGCGTAGAGCAAAAAGAATACACACCATGTATCTTTGAGTATGTCTATTTTGCCCGTCCAGATTCAATCATGGACAATATCTCAGTTTATAAAGCTCGCTTACGTATGGGTGAAAAACTGGCAGATAAAATCATGGCTGAATGGGGCGAAGATCACGATATCGATGTGGTTATTCCTATTCCAGATACCTCGCGTACTTCTGCAATGGAGTTGGCGCTTAAGATGAATGTTAAGTACCGTGAAGGGTTTATGAAAAACCGCTATATCGGTCGTACTTTCATCATGCCAGGTCAGCAGCAACGCAAAAAATCTGTCCGCCAGAAGCTTAGCGCTGTGCCGTTAGAATTTAAAGGTAAAAACGTACTGTTGGTCGATGACTCTATCGTTCGCGGTACGACATGTCATGAAATCATTCAAATGGCTCGAGACGCTGGTGCCAATAAAGTATTTTTCGCCAGTGCTGCGCCACCGGTTAAGTATCCAAACGTGTATGGTATCGATATGCCAGTACGTAGCGAGCTTATTGCTTCAGGTCATACAGTCGAAGAAGTGCGTGAAATCATCGGTGCTGATCGTTTGATTTTCCAAGACTTGGATGACTTGATCGATGCAGTAAAAGATACCAAGCATAGCAAAGTTGAAGGCTTTGATTGTGCCGTATTCAATGGTTGCTACATCACTGGTCAGATCAATGAAGCCTATCTTGATCATCTACAAGAGCAGCGTAATGACACGGCTAAGACAGGTAAAAAAGGCGTGCAAATAGTGGCTGATACCCCAGTCGATATGATGGGTGTTGAAGAGCTTTAAGAAGCAACCCTTCTTAACTAGCTAGCTTTATACAGTACGTTTAGAAAAAGGCTGGATTCTATTAAGAATCCAGCCTTTTTTATGTTTGAAACATTGTTTAACGCTTTGTTTGGCACTAAATTCTAGCTAATGCTTTTAGCCTAGAAAGTTCGTAAATACCCACAACAAGCCACTAATAGCGGCGATACCGACGATCATGCTGACTAATAATTGACGGCTGATATGGTAGACAAGTAAGACTAAAAGTAGGGCACCAATTTGTGCCATCAATAAGTGCCATTCAGCACTATTTAGAGTCGTGGTCGCAGACAGGTCTTGATAAGAGAGACTGGTCAAAATAAGCAACACCATAACGGATAGCGGTAAGCTCTCATTCAGTCGATGCAACCAAGGTGTGTCTAATAGTTTTCTGGGTATTAAAGAAGGCAGCGCTCGCGTGATAAAGGTAACAGCGGCCATCGCAAAAGTCGCGAAAATAAGATAACTACTGGTCATCAGTTTCTCCTGCCATGTTGTTCTTTTCTCCCATGCCTCGCTGCACCCAAAATCCACGTGCTAAAATCAGCAACATACAAATGGTAATCGCAACTAATAGTAACCAGTTACTCGTAAATAACGAGGCTGCTGCTAGAGAGACTACCGCAATACCAATTGGGAAATAGCGTTTGATACTTTGAAACTGCTCATAAGCCAAAATTGCAAACAAGCAAACCAAGGCGAAATCTAAGTGAGGTACCAAATCGCTGAGCGTACTGCCAATCATGATACCAATCGTACTGGCCAGTACCCACCAACTTTGGTTAAAGAGACTGATTGGTAGTATCAAAGATTGTCGCGTCTCATTAGGCAAGCTGGTCATGACTGAAAAAGTCTCGTCAGTTAGCGCAAACAGACAATAGATTTTAGCAAGTTTGTTCTTTGGTAGATATTGCAATAATGGCATACCATAGAACACATGGCGCAAATTAATAGCCGCAATATTCGTCGCGATATTACCAATCGGCAAACCAGCACTCAGCATGGGCAAACAAGCATATTGCGCAGCGCCAGCATATAATACGATACTGAGCATAATGATAGCCCACACAGGGATACCAGCAACTTGCGCGAGTACACCAAAGGCAATACCTGCAGGTAAGTAGCCCATTGCCACGGGTAAGCTTTTTTTGAAGCCTTCAGCCCAGTCATAGCGCATTTTATATGGCTGATGTAATTCTTTTGAACGAGTAGTCACAGAATATCCTAATGGTCTTTGTGTTCAAATTAAATTGAACCGACTATATTACAAACACTTTATAAAAATACGTTATTCAATACCATGTAGTTAAGAGTGGTATTAAGGTTCAGGCTGTAGCTTTTCGTAGCTACCCGTTTGATGCGCGTGGTACAAGAAGCCACCTAAAATAATTAGCCTAAGTAATAATAGACACCACACACTCAACCAAATACCAGTCATGTTCCATTGCTGATAGAGAAACCAACTGAGTGGGAAAAATATAGCGGCGAGTATCAGAGCGGCATTACGGATTACATGACCAGCTGTTAAGCCAAAAAATATACCATCTAACCAATAGGCACCGACCCCGACGAGGGGTAGTAATACGGCATAAAGGTGGTAATTATATGCCAATGTAAAAACCGTCTCGATGTTGGTCATGAACCCTAAATATGTTGGCATTGCAAGCCACCATATTGCACTCAAGGCGATAGCAAGTCCGTAGCTGACGATACCTGTGCGCTTGATAATAATGCGAAAACGTAGCCAATCTCGGCGCCCAGCGGCTTGACCACTTAATGTCTCAGCGGATACCGCAACACCATCAAGGGCAAAGGCTGAGATGCTCAGGACCTGGAGTAAAATAGCATTGGCCGCCAGTATGACATCACCACTTTGAGCAGACAGACGAGTGATCCAAGCAAAACTCAAAGTTAAGATAAGCGTACGAATAAAAATGTCTTTATTTAATGAAAATAGCCTAAGTATGCGCTCTTTAGTAAAATATTGCTTATCAGCAGTAAACAAAGCCCGCCAAGATATTTGTAGATGATGACGACTTAACCACAATGCTAGTAATACACCAAACCAGAAAGCAATGGTCGTACCTAGTGCGACACCAACCAAGCCCATTTCCATCGTAAAGACAAAAAACAAGGTTAGGACAATATTGAGTATGGCAATAAAACCTTGTTGATACAGCATATAGCGAGTTTTACCTTGCCCTGCAAACCAACCAATAAATGCAAAGTTCATCAGCTCAGCAATCACGCCCCAAAACCTAACATCTAAGTAAGTCTGTGCAGCACGTCCACTATCTGGATTGGCTGATAGTGCTTGCAAACCAAAATCTATCAACCAAGGCTTTGCCAATAGCAAGATAGCACCGATACCAAATGCCAGTAGTAAAGCACGTTGCAAGATAGACAGTAGAGGTGAAGGGGCCGTATTAACTGACGTTGCCGTACCATCTGTAGCACTGGTGGTATGATTGGCCAGTTGTCCCATTGCTTGTGCTGACAGCCCAGACGATGCGTATTGTAAAAAGTTAAAACTGACGAGCAATAACGACAATAACTGTATCGCGAGTCCCATACCAGCCAGTTTAGCCGTATCATTCATATTACCGACGATCGCTGTATCGATAACGCTTTGTAGAGGCATGGCAAGATTGGCCAATAATACTGGCAAAGCGATGGCGATAATACGCGTATAACGGGTATCGATGGTCGGCATTGGACTAGATATGGGAGTAGTCATTTTTGGCTCGTTTATACTTAAAACCCAACAAGGATTGAGCGTAGCATATGTGCTATTTATGACAAACACAGCTACAAAGACAAAAGCACCTAGACTCATTATTCATGAGTCAGGTGCTTTGATTTAAACGTTACTACTGTTATTTATGGCAGAATTTTATAGTCAAACTTATATAAATTAAATAAGATATCAGGCTCGCTCAGTCTATTGTTAGTACTTTCACGAGCCTGTCTGTATCTAAATCATGTTGGACTGACTATAACATTTTAGTTAGCTACCATTATGATTGAATACCATTAAACATTTATTCAAACATTTTTGGATCGTTAAAAGTAACGATTTCTTCTTCAAACTCTGGTTTTACTTTTACAATAAAGTCATCACGAGATAGACCCATACGTAATGGAATCGAACTTGCGATATAAGTTGATGAGTAAGTACCAGCAATTAGACCGATGAAGAGGGCAACTGAGAACCAGTATAGACCATCACCACCTAAGAATAGCATTGCTAATACCACTAACAATACCGTTGAGATGGTCATAATCGTACGACGCAGCGTCTCTGTTAAAGACAAGTCGATAGTCTGGCGCGGCGTGATACCACGGACGCGACGGAAATTCTCACGGATGCGGTCATAGACAACAATCGTATCGTTCAATGAGTAACCAATCAAGGCCAAAATAGCTGCCAACACAGTTAAGTCGAATGGAAAGCCAAATAAGGCAAACACACCAATAGTGACAACCGCATCATGAAACAGCGACATGACTGCACCAAGCGATAATTTGAATTGGAAACGCAGGGCAACATAGCCAAGCATACAGGCTAGTGCTAGCGCTAACGACATCACTGAGTTTAAGTAGACTTCACTACCTACTTGACTACCAATAATATTGACGTTACTGATTTCAACGCTATTATCAGCCAAGGTCAATGCTTTGGTCAGACTGGTATTGAGTCCATCAACATTATCAGACTGAGGTGGTAGGCGGATCAGTAGCTCTTGTGATGTTCCTAGATACTGTACGACGGCATCATCAAAACCATTGTCTGACAAGGCATTCACAACATCAACTTGTTCAACAGACTGCTCATAACGTACATCTGCTGAGACACCACCCGTGAAATCAAGTCCCAAATTCAGACCGTTTACGGCGATAGCAATGATACTACCAATGACCATTAATAAAGATAAAATTGCCATCGGCTTTTCTATCTTCATAAAAGGAATGATACGCTGGTTGCCAATGGCTTTGATACCACCTTCAGCTTGTGCCGCCGCATCATCTGCCGCATCACCTGTTGCTAGATTAGGATCAGTTGCTTGAGTGGCCAGCGCTTGACTGTCTTTACTAGCACCTTTGCCACCGCGACGAGTTTTACTGTTACTCGGCTGCGCGGTGACAGGGTTATTGGCTTTAGTATTGCTACCTTTACCATCACGGCGTGGTTTGTTACGGCGGCGCGTGCTTGCATTGTTTCCATCGCCATTTGAGCCGCCTGAACCATTTCTATCTGGACTATTCTGCTGTTCTAGAGGATTTTTATTCTCGATAGCCATAATGTTCTCCTAACCGATGCTCAGACGTTTGACGGATTTACGCTTACCATAAGCAACTTGTACCAGCGCACGTGTGACCAGAATAGCCGTAAACAGCGAGCTGATAATACCAATAGCTAGCGTGATCGCAAAGCCTTTAATCGGACCAGTACCAATCGCAAATAAGATAAATGCGACCAATAAAGTTGTAATGTTGGCATCGAAAATACTACTAAAAGCTCGGTCAAAACCTGCCACGATAGCAGATTTCGGCCTTACTCCATTGGCAATCTCTTCACGTATTCGCTCAAAGATTAGTACGTTTGCATCAACTGCCATACCGATGGTCAAAACAATACCAGCGATACCGGGTAGGGTAAGCGATGAGCCTAGGATTGACATGATAGAGATGATGATAATCACGTTGACTGCTAGTGCTACGTTAGCGATGACACCAAACAGACGATAGAAGATAATCATAAACGCAAAGACTAGTAGATAGCCGACCTGCGTAGAGAATAGACCTTTTTCAATGTTCTCTTGACCCAGTGATGGACCAATGGTGCGTTCTTCTACAAAGTACATCGGTGCCGCAAGTGCTCCTGAACGCAGTAGTAGTGCAAGCTCAGCAGCTTCAGCACTGCTGTCTAGCCCAGTAATACGGAAAGAGGAACCTAGAACCGCTTGAATATTGGCACGGTTGATGACCTTGGTTTCAGCATAAGGCGTACGTATTTCTTCCGTCTCGCCAGTTACTGGGTCTTCTTCATAGGTGATTCTTTGCTTGTTTTCAATGAACAATACAGCCATCTGTTTACCAACAGCGGTACGAGTAGCGTTTTGCATGAGCTTGCCGCCAGCACTGTCCAATGTAATACTTACTTCAGGTAGACCGCTTTCATCCAAGCCAGTTTGAGCATTGGTCACTTTATCGCCGCTGACAATAGCTTGACGTTCGAGCAATACAGGCGGGCCATCCAGTGTTTCAAACGGGAACGCTTCAGTGCCCGCTGGAGGAATACCACCTGTATAGTTGTCGGCATCTTCTGCCACCATACGGAATTCAAGGTTTGCGGTACGTCCAAGGACACGTTTTGCTTCTGCAGTATCCTGTACACCTGGCAATTCTACGACGATACGATTGGCACCTTGTGATTGCACTAGGGCTTCAGTAACACCCAGCTCGGCAATACGGTTGCGTAGCGTTGTCAAGTTTTGGTTGACAGCATAGCTATTGATTTCGTCAAGTGTCGCATCGTTATACGATAAGAGTAATGCAGGACCTTGATCATCAATAGAAGACTGCAAGCTAAAGGTGGTGCCCATCGATCCTTGTAGGATGTTTTGTGCACGATTGCGAGTGTCTGTATCAGCGAAATGCAGTACCACGCTTTGATCTTCGGTCTTGATACCTTTGACTGCAATGCGTTCAGCACGTAGCTCGCGACGCATGTCGCTACTAGCACCCGTCAGACGTTGCTCAAGTGCTTTGTCCATATCGACTTCGAGTACAAAGCGCACACCACCACGTAAATCAAGACCAAGTTTCATCGGTTTTGCGCCGATGTCACGTAGCCACTGCGGTGTTGTCTGTGCTAAGTTAAGAGCGACCACATAGTTTTCGCCCAAATTTTGACGTAGCACTTCTTGCGCCTTTAGCTGATCGACTGAATTATCAAGACGAACCAGCGCACTATTGCCCTCAAACGTGCCATCATGGTTATTCAGACCGGCGTCTTTGAGTAAGCTTTGCGACTGCGTTAATATCTCTTCAGACAGCTGTGTACCTGCAGCAGCACTTGTAATCTGCACAGCGGGCTCGTCAGGATAGAGGTTAGGGGCAGCATATAGACCGGCAATGAGTATCACGACGGTAATAAGTAAGTATTTCCAAGCGGGATATTGCATAATCACTTCTTTAAGTTGATAAACAACTGGCGACGTAGGCCACAAGTTAGCAGATGGGAAGTTAGCGATAGCAAAGGTCTAATGCTGCGTATAAAAGCCATCATTATGTACCGTTGCGATCATCCGCGGTGATAGTAAAACAAAAAATAAAAACAACCTACTCAATAAGAGTAAATATAGACTATCCAGCAGTCTATAAGACTATTTTGTTATAAGACTACTTTGTCTCATTTCTTTATAGCGAAAAATGACCGTAAATAATGTACGGTCATTTTTAGTCGCGACATCTACTGATGATACGACCATCAAACAATCATTCATAGCAATGATTGATGATTAAATGCTTTCGATAGTGCCAGCAGGCAATACTGAGATAACAGAAGCACGTTGTACTTTGATATCAGTATTATTATTTAAGCTAACCACTGCATAGTCGCCTTCTAGGTTTTTGATGCGACCCATTAAGCCACCAGCAAAAATGATTTCACTACCAACGCTCAAGGCATTGACCATCGCACGATGTTCTTTGGTACGCTTAGACTGCGGGCGAATAACCAAGAAGTAAAAAATCGCAAAAAAAGCAACAGGTAGTAGAATCTGACCAAATAGTGACGCAGCACCGGCAGTTTCGGCAGCATGAGCAGCTTGAATAAATAAGAACATAGTTTCTCTCAGTAAGTCATGGATAATAATAAAATTAAACGCATAGTAACAAAAAATCCCAGACTTGGTAACTGTTAATCATAGCCTGAGTACGTTTTTCTTAAGGTAATCGTCAAGCCAGCGGTCATTACTTCTAGTGGCCGTATTTTTGATAACAGTATTTCTGACGACAGTATTTCTAATGCAATACGTAAGTTGTGTTTGTTGTAATACGATAAGTGATGACAAAGTGCTGCGATTATAGCAAATTTCAGATATTTAGTGGATATTAGGCAATAGTAGCGTAATACAAGGTATCAAAAAGCAAAGACTTAAAAAAAGCGACTTATTGTGAAATATCAGCATCAGTGCTACTATCAAATGGCAATAATTGGCTGTGTTTAGCCCACTATTTATTGGAATGTCATTAAGCCTAATATGCAGTATGAAGTTAGCTTTAAGTAGCTATCTAGAAAGTGTTGGCAGATACCTTTATGTATTTTTATTTTGGTGCTGCTATTTGCTCTCTATATCTGCTGCTGTTTGCTTAAGATTCCTTTTTCTCTTTTCTGTTTAGGTTACCCAACTTGTTCACCACTTTTATGTTTGTACCTCGTTTATGTCGTCCGCGCGCTTTTAAAGAAGCGTCAGCCAAACCTCCTCCGACGCTGCACTATTTTAAGCGTCTTAGAAGCATGAAGCCTATTTTTGGGCTACTAGCGTTACTCGCAATGCTACTACCTTATCCGGCATTTGCTGCTGATGCTTCAGCAGATCCCACAGCGATCAATATTCTGTTATTGATATTCTTTGTGGTTGTGGCCATCGGTATCTCGTTTGTTTGCTCCTTAGCAGAATCCGCATTACTCAGCATGACACCGTCTTATATCGCTGACGTTCAAGAAACCAATCCAAAAAAAGCAAATATGCTCAGACGGTTAAAGGTTGATAATATCGACCAGTCGTTGGCAGCTATTTTGACATTGAATACCGTCGCTCATACATTAGGTTCTATCGGTGCAGGTGCTCAGGCAACGATTGTCTTTGGTAGTGCATGGTTTGGTCTATTCTCTGCCATTATGACATTGGCTATTTTATTCTTATCTGAGATTATTCCAAAGACACTAGGTACAGTATATTGGCGTCAGTTGAGTGGCATTGTCGCTTATTTTGTCCGTGGTATTATCTTGCTGCTGTACCCACTCATTTGGGTATCAGAGCGTTTGACAAAACTGCTGGTGCGCGGCAAAGAACCTCAGGCATTTAGTCGTCGTGAGTTTGCAGCACTTGCGAGTATCGGTGAAGAGTCAGGACAGATTGATCCCTTAGAGTCGCGGATTATTCGTAACTTACTGGCATTTGGCGCCATTAAAGTTGAAGATATTATGACGCCGCGTTCGGTAATGCTCGCGTTTGAGGAAAACAAAACAGTCGCTGAATTATTAGTTGATCGCCCAAAGCTGACGTTTTCACGATTACCAATTTATGATGGTGACTTAGATAATGTTACTGGTTTTGTATTAAAAACAGATATGTTGTTAGCAAAAGTGAACCACGCTGTAGATAAGCCGTTGACTCAGTTCAAACGTGAAATAACTTTTGTATTCTCCAAAATGAAGCTGTTTGATTTATTAGAGCTCATGCTAAAGAACCGCATCCATATCGCGATTACTGTCGGTGAATATGGCGAGGTCAAAGGTCTGGTTACTTTAGAAGACGTGTTTGAGACTTTATTGGGTCTAGAGATTGTTGATGAGATAGATCGCGTTGAGGATATGCAGGCACTGGCTCGACAAATGATGGACAGACGAGTAGAGCGTCTAGGTATGAAGCTCAGTGATGATGAGCGCTATGATAATAATAGTACAGACACCAGGCTTTAAAATAGCACCGTCAAACTTGTTATCGATTGATAGACAGTGGTTTCAAGCTGAAGCGAAGATTGAGTTGTAGTTCGAAAGAGATGACTCAGTCTGCGCTGATGCACACTTATTATAAGATCATGATATTACTAGTACTTTAAAGGCGATGACTGTGCCTGTTTTGACATTCGCAATAATTACACAGGGTGTCACATAGCTGTGAGAATTAAATGATAGGCTCACTCTATGATACAACAACGCTGTCACGACTATTAAATATATGGTTATGATAAAGATAGTTATTTAAAGGTATCACTAGCTAGCTGAAGATTATTACTGTATAAAAAGTATCACTATTTAAGAAGTCTCATTAGCTAAGAAGTATCGCTATTGAACCAAAGCATGAGAGCCAACAGCATTCGCTTAGTTTATGATTACATAACTAGGTAATAAGTTGAATCAAATGATAGAAACACGTTAGTCGTCAATATATGACAACAACGGAAACTGTATTGCTAAGGATTATCATGAAACGATTATGGGGAAAAGGGCTTTTGGCGTTGTTAATCAAAGGCGCAGGCGTGGCTGCTGTGGTAGCTATTGCAAGTACCGTAAGTATCAGTGCGCAAGCGGCGACCATGACCGAAGCGTTGGTGCAAAACTATGCCTCAGCAATGAAGTCATCAGCAAATAGCCGAAATGTCAGTCAGGTTGCTCGTCTCGTCTCTGATGATGCGCTGATTTCGTTGTCTAGAAAGGGTAAGTCTACTAGCTTGGACAAAGATGCTTATTTGAAGTTGCTACAAAATAGCTGGAATGACACCTCTAACTATCGCTATGACATATCCGTAGACAACATTGTCATTACGGGCGAGCAGGCCAAAGCTAATGTCACTACTAACGAAAGTTGGGTAAAAGATGGTCAAACTGTCTCATTCGTCACCACATCTAGAGTGACTTTGACGCTATCAACTGGCAATGCAGTGCTGCTGCGTGCGGTATCACAAATAACGATTAACTAGCCAACTCATTAGAGCGTGTTCTAAAATTAAGGACATGCTCTAGCGATTCAGCATTGATTACACGCTATATGAACCATTCAGTCATTAACACCAATTTGGTATTGAACGGGTTTATTTAGAAATCTGATTTATTCAAAAAGCTGCTTCATTCAAAAACACAGTTACTATCTACTAAAAAGACAACCATTATCTATCGAAGCCTGCTAATTCTGTACGATGTGGGTTATTTTCATGATTGTCTGCTTGGACGGAATAATCTGGCGCCTTAGTAGACCAATCTAGATGTCGACTCAACTTATGACTATTATCTTTTTATATTAACTGGTCTTTGCTTTATATTGCATATTATACTATCAAGCAATTCTATCTCATCACTTCTTGTCGTTAGGAAACTCTTAATATCATGTCTACTGTGCTATCAACCTCTCGCTCATTTATCGCGTTGCCATTAACGCTTGCCGTTTCGACTTTGCTTATCAGTGCGTGTAGCAATACGTCGACGGTAAAAAACAATGGTGCGACCAATAGCTCATCGGTTATTACTAAGCCTGCCGCCAATCAGACTGCTGCCACAAGTACTGATTACTCAACTGCGTATTTGGATGCAGATAGCCTGGACGAATTGGCAGACTTATTAGAAGCCTCTGACATGACAATGGTAGAAGGCAATCAGCTTGCTATTCAGCAATATGGTGATTTGTGGAATCGTCTGCGTGCTGGTTATCGTATGAATGGTGGCCAACCGATTTATAATCAGCGTATTGAAGGACAGAAAAGCTGGTTTACCAGTAGACAAGATTATTTAAACCGCTTAACTGCGCGTGCCAGTCGTTATATTTATCATACGGTAAGAGAAGCTGAGCGCCGCAATATTCCAACTGAGCTTGCATTGCTACCAGTCATCGAAAGCTCCTACGATCCAAGCGGTACCAGTAGTGCCGCCGCCGCAGGTTTGTGGCAGTTCATTCCAAGTACTGGTCGTATTTATGGTCTCAACCAAAGCAGTACTTATGATGGCCGCCGTGATGTTATCGAATCGACTCGTGCTGCTTATGATTTCTTAACCGCGCTACATAACCAGTTTGGCAGTTGGGAATTGGCATTGGCCGCCTATAACGCTGGCCCTGGTCGTATTCAAAAAGCCATTGATGCCAATAGAGCTCAAGGCTTACCTACGGACTACTGGTCGCTTAGACTGCCTACTGAAACGATGAATTATGTGCCACGATTCTTGGCAGTGGCCGAAATCGTCGCTAAGCCTGAACAGTATGGCGTATACCTACCAGCTATTGCTAACCGTCAGCATTTCCGTAGTGTGCCAGTGAATTATGGCGTCAGCTTATCTGAAGTAGCGCAATTGACAGGTGTGACTTACGACGAGCTAGAAAAGTTGAATACAGCACTTACCTCTGGACGAGTTGATTCTTCAGGTCCGCAGCGTGTTATTATTCCTAATGATGTTAGCCTAACGACTGATGCCAAATTGAGCACGCTAAGAGGTAACGGTACCGGCAACGTACTGGCAGCAGCAAACACGCCAAGTACGACGACTACCACGCCAAGCTATAACAATAAGCCGTACAGTGGTTCTTCATTGCCATCTACGGGCAGTGCGTTGGCTGATTATGCGGCTAGCGCGAGTGTGCCACAGCAGACGACCAGTTATATCTCGCCGTCAGTCACACCAACCAGCAGTTCTTCGTATGGTAATACGCCAGCACGTACTGAGCCACCATTAAGTGCCGCAGAGACCAATAAAATCAATGCTGAGCTTAAGAGCAGCAACAGTCTACCAACCACCTCTGCGCAGATTACGCAAAACAATACGATTGTCCAAGAGCCACCGCTAAGCAATGCAGAGCGTGATTTCATTGCCAATCAAATCCGTAGTAGCACATCGGAAACCAACGTCATTAATGCTGATGGCAATATCAATCTATCAGCAGTTCAAACGCAGCAATCGATACTAGAAGCCAGTGGTACAGAGAAAAAGCTGAGTTTTGCACAGACGTCGGCAAGTAAGCCAAAACCACAAGGTACGCGTACCACTTATACCGTCAAACGTGGTGATACGTTGTCTAACATTGCCAGTCGTGCTGGTGTGAGCTGGCGTGATATCGCAGAATGGAACCAAATAGATGCTAGCGCTAGTTTGCTATCGGGTAGCACTTTGTATCTATACAATGCAAAAAGCATTGAGCCAATAAGCAGTGCGAGTAGTACAACAGATAGCCAGCCAGAGAGTTACACGGTACAAAGTGGTGATACGCTGATTGGTACGGCCAATCGCTTTGGTTTATCGGTCACTCAGCTAGCAACTTATAACAACCTGAGCAGCCGTTCGGATCTGCGTAGAGGCCAAAAACTATGGCTGATACCAGGTAAAGTGACTGCGCCTGCAACCACATCTGCGGCACCTTCTACCAAACCGACCAAATCAAGCACTGCGACTAAAAACTATAAAGTAAAAGCAGGCGATGGCCTGATTGCATTGTCGCGTCAATTCAATGTATCGACTGATACCTTAGCCAGTCTTAATGGTATCAGTACCACAAGCTCATTGTATGTTGGTCAGACACTTAAAGTGCCAGCGAGCGTTGATTTTAGCTCGGCGTCTACTAGCACTAGCAGCAGCGCTAGTAGTCAAAGTAGCTCAAGCTCAGTGGCAACCACTAACTATAAAGTCAAATCTGGTGAAACCTTAATCGGGATTGCCAATGACCTTGGGGTTAGTGCAGCGGATCTTGCTGCAGTAAACAGCAGTTTTGATGCAAAAGCTCGCTTACAACGCGGTCAAACCATCAAAGTACCAGCTTCTAAAGAACTGGTCGATCGTCAGTTAAACGATAAAGCTGTCAGCTATAAAGTAAAGTCAGGTGATACCTTGACGGGTGTGGCCAAACGTTACAATATTGGCTTAAGTGATTTGGCATTAGCGAACAAATTGAACACCAACTCTAATCTTATACTCGGTCGTACTATTACCATTCCTGCTAATGGTAGTGTCGCCAGTGCGTCTAGTAGTCAAAGCAGTAGCGCTACGAGTAGTAGCACTAGCACCGCGAGCAGCAGTGGTAAGACGCTGAGCAACACGGAAAGCTACAAAGTAAAATCAGGTGATGGTCTGATTGCTTTAGCACGTCAATTTGGTGTTTCGGTAGAAGACTTGGCTGCGACCAACAGTCTGGCGACCAATGCACAGTTGCAACGTGGACAGTCACTCAAAGTACCAAAAGCCACAGTAAGCTATACCGTTGGGTCAGGAGATAGCTTGATTGGCTTAGCACGCAAATATGGCGTATCTACGCAGGAGCTAGCAGATATGAACGATATCGCAGCAGATACCATGCTACAGCGTGGTCAGCGTTTGACAGTGCCTAATCGCTAAGCAGTGGCTTGTTGTTACAAAAGCATAAGTATCTCGAAGATAGGTTGCTTGAAAGTAGATTGTTAGTCACAAAAAAGCTGCTCTTATAATAAGAGCAGCTTTTTTATTGCAAAGTTATTGTGATTATCTAAGCTATCCAAAACAACTAGACCGTTTGCGTCTTAATCGTCTCAAGGTAGCTTCTGATATTACTCACATAATGCATCGCTTGACCGTAACGGCTATTAGACGCTCTGTTTTCAGCGAGGTATGCATAGACATTGGCCCAACTTTTATCATTGACACCTTGCGCTTGTAAGGTGCGCTGAATGCTTTTTACCGCATTGGGTCCCATGTTGTAGCCTGCCAGCGCAAACCAAATTCGATCCGATTTTGGTACATCGGCGAAGTCATCTTTCATTTGCTCTAGATAACGCGCACCGCCACCGATACTTTGGTATGGATCAACACGATCTGATACGCCCATTGCTTTGGCCGTGTTATTAGTCAGCATCATTAGGCCACGTACGCCTGTTGGCGACACTGCATCCGCATCTAGATGTGACTCTTGATAGCCCATGGCTACCAACAGCTCCCAATCGTGATTATAGTTGCGTGCTTGCTCTTCAAACGAAGACTGATAGTCTGGTAGCTTTTCAGTTAGCGTCTTTTGAAAATGGTCCTGACTGTAGGCGTCTTTTAGCAAGTTTTGATTATAAAAGGCCGCAAGCTTTTGCGTGTTTTGCAGCTTGATACTGTCACATAAGAAGTAACTGGCTTTTTCTGATAGCGGGTCATTAGACGAGTTAAACGTCCAGCTGACCTTTGGGTGTAAGCCGTTTTTAGTCAAGCTGGCATCATAACCACAGCTCACGTTAATCGATGACAGATTAAAGCTACTTTTTAGCTTGGTACTGGCCGTTGTCAGCGCCATGTCTGCTTCGCCTGATCTTAGCGCTTTTAATGCCGCTTCTTCGTTGGCGTAAGCTTTGAGATTCACGTCAACACCCAGCTCGTCAGCATAGGTACGTACCAAGTCAAAGCCAAAGCCATGTTGAAAGCCATCGGTTGCAAAATAAGTGCTGTCGCCTGGGACAGCAGCAATGGTTAAAGTGTTCTGTAACATGACATTGTCATAGGCTGGCACTGGCGAACCCATGATAGTCAAACTCTCAGCAGGTAAAGAGAGCAGGGCAATACTAGACAACTGCACCAATTTTTTTGTTTTGGCAAAATGGGCCGATGTCGTTGGGGTAACGGATGAAACGATGTTACTTTTAGTGTTTAGTAGGCGTTTAGATGGACGCAGTAAATAAGAAATACGGCGTTTGGCCCCTTGCGCAGATACTTTTACACGATAAGTAATACGCTGCATGGATGTCTCCTGATTTTAGCCATCCTGCTTACCGTAAAATGTTCATGGATGCATGCTAATAATAAAGGCATACATCGATGTCACATTTAAACAATCTCACGCTTTTTAATAGTATAAGCGTGAGATTACTTGTTTAATAACAGTGCCTTTAATAACAATGCCGCTAATCGCTGCTTTATTAGCATGAGCGGTATTGTTTTGTACTAGCTAACTATCTGTTGGCATATACATTAAGAGCTGAAATATTACTCCTAACGTATCAATATAAATCACAAAAACGCACAACACCGAGAAGGCTATAAATCAAATGATTCCTTCAACGGTGGACAGATAAGGCTAATACCAAAACAACTACATATTAAACATAGGTAAGGTCATGAAATAAGTTATTGAAACAAAAACGCAAAAATAGAAGGAATACCAATATATCTGAGTATCCAACTTTTTTACGTTAAATCAGTCGCTATCTACTCTTTAAATGGTTTGTAGTAAAGTAAATAACAACTCAAATATTTTGTTCAGCAACAAAGGTCAGCAGATAATTCTGTTTAATAGTGAATAGAATGTCTATTAAAGTAAGCTATCAATCAGGTATCACTAAACCATTATTGCAACGCTAAAATTCGGGAGTAGTCAGCCATAAAAATGTATTTTGGCTGAGCCATATCAGCTCATTTATCATATAAAAAATGAGATTTTAGATATTTACCATCATTTAAGCGCCATAACCGGAAGCTGTAATAAATGGGAAGTCTCATGACAAGACGTTCTTTCTTCAAGTAATAATATGCGGATATTCATCCGATTATTCAAGTATAGTTAAGAAATTAGCGATAAAACTTAACAATAGGGCTACAGACGGTTAAAAAAGCACCTTTTTTGGTGCATGAATTGAGATGAAATTCATTGATTGTGAGAATTGAAAGAGTCGTCTCTATTCTCAATTCCCACAGAGAACTCTGGATTTAGAGATAATAGCTGAGGTTATAAACTAAGGTTATAAACTGAGGTTTTAAGCAGGATTGTCGATATCGATAAAAGTCACAGGCACGCCAAACTCTTGAGATACTACCTTACCCAATGCCTGAATGCCGCCTCGTTCTGTTGCGTGATGTCCACAAGCAAAGTAATCAATTCCAAGCTCACGTGCAATGTGGGTAGTGCGCTCAGAGATTTCACCAGATATAAATGCATCACAGCCCATCAATGCGGCTTGCTCGATCATATCTTGTGCGCCACCTGTGCAGATACCGATACGTTCTATCAATCTATTACTTGTTTCAGAAGATGAGTTTTCATGATACTCAGCTGCGATATGTAGTGGTGTGCGCCCTAATGCTTGAGTAATCTTTGCGATAAGATCATCGGCGCTTTGCGGTACACAAGTGGCAATATTACCAACTGGGTGAGATTCAGCAGGATAGAGTGGCCCAGTGATGGTCAGATCTAACATATCAGCGAGCATGGCATTGTTGCCAACGATAGGATGGGCATCTAGCGGTAAGTGATAGCCAATCATAGAGATGCCATGTTGCATCAATTTGCGAATACGTCGACCTTTCATACCTGTGATAGTGGCAGGTTCGCCTTTCCAAAAGTAACCATGATGTACCATAATCGCATCAGCTTTATCTGCGATAGCAGCGTCAATCAATGCCTCACAAGCAGTCACACCCGTGACGATGCGCTGGATAGGTCGCCCACCATCTACTTGTAAACCATTGGGTGCATAATCTTTAAACGCATTGGCTGACAAATAGTCGTCACAAAACTGCGTTAGCGCCTCTGCTGTTATGGTAGTGTTGGTTGATTCTGTCGAAATGTCGATAGCCGTCATGGTATGCCCTTATCGTTGTCGCAATCGGTCAAATGATTGCAAATAATCCATAGTTTTTTATAATAATCATTTTAACATGGTGTTGTAAAAGAGTAGACAAAGCTACTAACTGAAATGGTACACGATACGTTACCATTTGGTATGGTTGGCGGTTATAATTTGTAGGCGTGAGCTGTACTGATTGATAGCGTCTTATTAGAGCGTGGCATCAATACTGGTTTTAGTATTAAATAAAAAGAATCAAATCAGCAGCAGTGTACACTCATTACTTATCATCATTTTTTGTATTAAATTTATAGAGGTTGTATATGTCGTCATCCCGGAACACCAATAACAAGACTTCTTTATTAAAATGGTTACCTTGGGTCTTATTGCTGCTAGTGCTGGCAGCGTTTATCTGGTTGTTTACGAGTATGAAATCGACGTCAGAGGCTAAGTGGGAGCCGCCGAGAACCTCAGCGGCTGATCAGCAAGCGTCAGAACCTGTTGCCGATACGCCAGCACCTATCTCCTCTTATCATAATGCGGTCGCCCGTGCATCCCAGTCGGTCGTCAATATCTATACCACACAGACAGTAGCAGAGCATCCTTATATGGATGACCCTGTGCTGCGTCGGTTTTTTGAGTATCATGGTGGCCAATCAGCAGAGCAAGGCAATACCAACTTAGGCTCTGGTGTGATTGTGTCAGAAGATGGCTATATCGTGACCAATGCCCATGTCGTCGAAAAAGCCGATGAGATTACGGTTGCCTTTAATGACGGTCGTAAGAGCCGCGCTAGAGTGGTAGGTACCGATCCAGACAGTGATTTGGCCGTAATTAAAGTTGATATGACAGGATTGACGCCGTTAGGATTCCGCGAAGATCCTATTCGTGTGGGTGATTTGGCATTGGCGATTGGTAATCCGTTCGGGGTGGGTCAGACTGTGACCCAAGGTATCATTTCAGCGACAGGTCGTACTGGGTTAGGTGTGAATAAGTTTGAAGACTTCATTCAGACGGATGCTGCGATCAATCCTGGTAACTCAGGTGGCGCATTGGTGGATGCTCGCGGTGAGTTGGTTGGTATCAATACCGTGATTTTTTCACAATCTGGTGGCTCTCTCGGTATCGGTTTTGCCATTCCTACCTCTATCGTAGAGCAGGTTATGAATGCCTTGATTAAAGATGGTAAGGTCAGTCGAGGGTGGTTGGGTATCGAGATACAATCACAGCTACGTGATCCAACGCAGTTAGAGACGTCAACGGGTGTAGAAGTGCTAAACGTCATTGATAAAAGCCCAGCTGCGAAGAGTGGTCTACGCGTGGGTGATATTATCTTGACCATTGATGGTATTGAGATGACGGATGCCAACACGTTGATCCAATATGTCGCTCGCAAGTCTCCTGATACACAGCTTGATGCACAGATATTGCGTAATGGTAATAACAAGCAGGTCACCATCTCGCTAGAAGTACGTCCAGAGCAAGAGCCTGTTGCACTTCCTGCTTCTGTGCAAACTGAGAGCTTTGCTCAGCCTGATCTACAAAGCGAACAGCAGAACGTTCCAATGATGTCGGAAGCAGAGCGTGACCGTATGCGTGAAGAGCTGCTAAAACTGTTTGAGAATGATGGTGCTCCTCAGTAGTTACCTTTAACATCTCTCGTCATCGCTCATAGCAATGAGATATTAGTATAAAAAAAGCGCGCTATCTATATAAGATAGCGCGCTTTTTATTTGTTTTTCTCTACTTTACGATAGGCTCATGATTGATATGTATAACGCCTTGTACACGGCAACAGCAAGGCAGTATCTCATCCTCGTCAATCATGGCGAGTGGCTCAAATGGATAGTCGACCGTATGTGAGCTTGCGATACGTTTGACTCGGCAACTCCCACAATAGCCCTCGCGGCATTGATAATTAACCTCATGTCCGGTGCGCAGCAGTCCATCGAGCAGACTCTCATCGTCATGCAAGTAAAACTGCTGCTTACTGGTCATTACCCACGTCATAATTCATCCTATTTGGATTTGACTATCTTGCTGCTATATCCTACAGCCATCGAAGCGTAAAACACTATTAATGCCTAAAGTACTGTTGACACCTAAAACACTATTAAAGCGTAAAACTATTACAGTTCAAAGATCTTATAATTCAAAGCTCTTATAATTCAAAATCATCAAAGTCGCTGTCTGATAAGTCTGAGTCAATCTGACCAACCAAGTAAGAGCTGATTTCTGTCTCTTGCGGAGCCACTTGCACATTGTCAGACGACAACCATGTATTGATCCATGGAATCGGATTTGATTTCGAGTTCGGGAACACGGCTGGCAGGCCAACGGCTTCCATACGCAAGTTGGTGATGAATTCGATGTATTGGCAAAGAATGTCTTTATTTAGACCAATCATCGAGCCATCTTTGAACAGATAACCTGCCCATTCTTTTTCTTGCTCGGCAGCCTTGCGGAAGATCTCGATGCTTTCTTCATAGCACTCTGCGGCAATCTCGACCATCTCAGGATCGTCACGACCATTGCGCATGAGGTTGAGCATATGCTGCGTACCCGTCAAATGCAGTGCTTCATCACGAGCAATCAGCTTAATGATTTTAGCATTACCTTCCATTAATTTACGTTCAGCAAAGGCAAATGAACAAGCAAACGACACATAGAAGCGAATGGCTTCTAAGACGTTGACTGCGACGATACACAGATACATCTGCTTTTTCAGAGATCGCAAATCAACAGTCACTTCCTCGCCATTGACGTTGTGCGTACCAGCGCCGTACAAGCTATATAGCTGCGAGTTGCGGTACAGATCATCGTAATATTGTGCAATATCCGAGGCACGCTCTAAGATGTGCTCGTTTTGCATGATGTCATCAAAGATGATGTTTGGATCGTTGACGATATTACGAATGATATGAGTATAGCTGCGTGAGTGAATGGTCTCAGAGAATGACCATGTCTCAATCCAAGTCTCAAGCTCAGGGATAGACACGAGCGGCAATAGCACCACGTTTGGGCTACGGCCTTGGATAGAGTCGAGTAGGGTCTGGTATTTGAGGTTACTCAAAAATATATGCTGCTCATGCGAAGACAGGTTGCCAAAGTCCATACGGTCTTTTGACACATCAACTTCTTCTGGACGCCAAAAGAACGAGAGTTGCTTTTCAATCAATTGCTCAAAGATAGGGTGCTTTTGTTGGTCATAGCGCGCTACGTTGACTGGATTACCAAAGAACATTGGCTCTTTTAGCGCATTGTTTGGTGTCTGTGAAAAAATCGAGTAGGTCATGAGACTGCCTTTATAATTGATACGGTTATTGATTTATATAGTTGTGACTGGCTTTCATTTAATTGTATTACAAGTTTTCTAACGATATCTGTGACGACTCTTGTCCATCGTTCATATAGGCTTTGAATATCTCGCTCAGCTCACTATCATCGAGCGCTTCTAATTCATCGAGTGCGCTTTTGCGGAGGGTACTCACATCAGACTCTTCCGCTGCTGTTTTTAAGTCTTTTTTAGCTGCTCTCGATACTGGTTTTTTGGCTGCTTTTGCGACAGTTTTTTTGGTGACGGCTGCCTTTGGTGCTTCGCTCGCCTCTAACTGCTGACGCACCGCTGCAATATCAACCTCGACTTGTACGATATGCGAGCCACCATCGTTTAGGTCTGAAAATACATTTGGGATAAACAAACCACCGTCTTTGATGATTGCGGTATATTGCACATGACCTCCGTCATTTTTATTGTTTGTGTATTTCAATGATATGTCCTAAATTAAATGGACCATTTGATGCCTATTAAGGGATTTTCTTCAGCTTTTTGTTGCCAATACATCATCTTCTCATTATCTGCTTCAGTGCCTTTAGCGCTCAACTTTTTATAATGCTTTGCTAGCCTATGAATGGCCAAGCGGCTGCCTTGGTTAGCCAGCGCTTCAATCTTAGGCAGTACGTTTTTGACACAATCAGCATCTGAGCTGTCAAAGTCTTCATCAATCATCATCACTTCTGTATCGAGTGACCCTGCTTTTATGAGTAAATTGAATACTTGAGTTGGATCATCATTTCTCCAAAGCGGATTGGCCTTGCTGATGCCTCCATCTAAGGACATAGCTACGCCTAGTATCAGCTCGTCAACATACTCTGGACGGGCATGATCATAATATTCAACTAGCTTTTCTAAGTAAGCGATGGCTTGATAGTCATCTTTTGGCACGTATTCGCCTAAGTAATAATAGCCAAATAAGCTTATTAGTTCTTTTACAGCGACTTCCTGTGGTATGACATGACCTCTGTCTATCAAGTCCTGCATTTGAGCATAACTGTCATAATCAGAGATGCTGCCTGTTTCGCTAAAGGTTGCAATATCAGCATTCATAATGTATTTATCAGCGAACTGACGCTTTAGCTGAATGAGTTTAGCAGCTTCTTTATCTATGGTTACGGCAGCGTCACGTTTGATGAGAGGATGGCTTAATGTCTCTCTATAATAGTAACCACACTGGTCACGTGTATTGACTTCTACCTCTATCTCTTCATTATTTGTCGTTTCAGCATAACTGCTAGTCGCTAACAATAGTGTTGATAGTAGTAATGAGGTCTTAAAATTTTTCATGAACCATCCTTAATTAGGCTTGATTAGCATTACTCTTCTAAAGCCAAAGGAACAGCAACTGTGTTCGCTATTTTAAATTTACTCTGCTGCACTGTAATATCTTCTAATAATTGATATTCGTAGAAAATATCAAAATAACCATACTCTTCTTCTGTTGGACAGCTTGTACGACATTTATTAATAGCGACATATGCTTTTATATTATTATCAAAAGTATAGTCTTTCGGATTGACGAACGGTTCAACAAAGGGTTTACCCGCTATATTCTGATAAATAGTTTTGGGTGATACAGCAAGGTTTTCCATATCTTCTAATGATGAATCGTCTTCGTTTGTTATTTCAGGAACAAAGCGTTTAGTCGTTTTGCCTTGCTCAAATACGAGGTAGTCCTCTTTAATAGTTGCCTTAACAGTATCTTGATAAGTTAAATTGATACGTGCTGAGATAGCAAAGTCATTAAAATTATTTTTATTATTAAAGGTATAGATATCTATTTCTTTATCACCGCTATTCTTGTCGTTAGGGTTATAAGCAAGCGAGATTGAATTATATTTCTGAGGTAGCTTGCTAATATAAGGTCTTTTACTGCGATCAATATTTTTATTCAAAATAGGCGTCAGCGTTGGCATCTCATTCAATACATTATCGTAGTTTATGAACGTATTATGGCTAAAATAAATACCATTAAAAACTACTCGACTAGTCTCATTCAACTCAGTGGTATGACGACCATAGACGTTGAAAGGATAAGCGTCATAAGCCAGTAAGTGTAAATATTTACCATCTACCACTCGCCAATCACCAATCCTAATAGGGGTAGTAAAGCTGGAGCCAATTATTGTATATTTTCGATTTTTAGAAAGTGTAATTAGCTTTTGTTCCGCTTTAGACCCTTGTCCAAAAGATAACGTATAGTGTCCAACTAAATTATTCTCTATATTTTTATACTTATCGTCTATCTTATAAATTGGATCAGCAAGCTTTGACTTGGCTGAGCTGTTTGTTAATGAGCTATCAACCTCTCCAAAATTTTGAGCACTCACTGGTGTAGATAACAAAGGGATCATGAGTAGACAAGAGAGTAGTGATATATTACTTATTTTCATAGTGGTACTCTCTCGTCATTCTCGTAAATATTAGATTGTTATCTTATCGGTGCGCACCCTACAACTTAAGTTTGTTATTATAGTTATGATTATATATTTATAACGTCTTCTTAATACTATAGAATCGTCTGCCAATACAAGTTAAGGGCTAAATTTATGCTATCAAATATACTGCGTTTTTCAGGATCATTGTCTATAATTTTTCTAATAGGGTGTGCTGATAATACCTCTATATCAGATCCGAGCCAGCCTGCTAGTGAAACCTCTCAACCAATATCAACACCACAACTAACCTCTGAAGATACTCTTGAAGAACCAGCTAGTATAGATTCTGCTGAACGTAGTAGCAGTAACAACAACATAGCTGAACGAGATGTAAATTATGCTAATAACCAAAACGGTTATAAATCAATAGACTTTTTAACGCCGACTAACTATTCAGTAAAGCATTTGAGCAAATATAGTTTTCAGGAAACATCTGAAAGAAGTTCGTGGAAAGCGGTAAATAATAATGCTGATAACGATGTCGATAATTGTCTTAAACCTGCTATTGAATTGGTTGCGCTTCCTAAGATAAAAAAAGAAGGTTATTCTTATGACTCTTTCGATGCGTTAAATAAAGCAGGGCTATCTGCTGAAGAAAAACAAAAAGTTGAAAATATTATTTACAGTGATCAAGAAGCGATGGATAGTATAACAACGTATCTAGTGAACTGCATGGTAGATCATGGCTACACCTATTCAAAATAATTATAAAGCACGGAGTAGGTTAGGCAGTTGCTCACTTACCTTAGCGTACATTGTTCATATCATCGGTGCGCTGGGCGCACCTTACGATTCAATAAGCCAGCCATTATTATTCGCGATATTTTCAATTAATCCGAGATGTGCACAATCAGCATGTTTCTCGAAATCTTGACCGATATCCATTCTAATTTCGCTAATCAAGCCTTTAATCTGTTGCCAAGTTAAGTAATCGATAAAGTCTTCAGGCTTACTGTTGTTTATGTCAAATGAGTCTTTGAACAGCAACGGCGGATGGTAACGTTTGCAATCATTTGGCGAGTCATGAACGACTTCCATAAATATACAATAATTTCTGTCGTCATCTGCGGTGAATCTTAATTCAAGCGAGCCACCATCACGGTAAGTTGTTGCATTAGCAGAGCATTTATAACTGATTGGTGAAGACAGCTGCATTTTTATCTAACCTATTTAGTAGGCATAGGGTAAATTCCATGCATCTTTTCAATTATTTTATAAAATCGATATGCTAAGCGCACTTTATAAGTCTTTTACATAATTAGACTCTTGACCGTTCCAACCACACTCTACACAAACACCATCTGTAAAATGATGGCTACAATTTAAATAGCCATAAAGTTTGTGAGCGCAATTAGGGCATAAACTTGCCATCTTTGAGCTATCTATAAAGTATGATGATTCGCACTCATCACAAGTGCTATTTGCTCTATTCATGATTTGATTCAAAGACCAATATTTTGACGTAGTAGGCGTAGGGTGTGCTTTGCGCACCTTTAAACACAATTTCTATATAATCGGTGTGCTGGACGCACCCTACAACTAATATCTATCTAACTGTTAGGTGTTGCAAGCTTTACATAACCTACGTTTGCTGTATTTTATAAACAGGTTTATGGTGAGTTAGCTAAAGCGTGAACCATCAACAATATAGTAAATACATAGATGGTATATTACGTTTTACCGTCATTCTCTACGACAATTTGGAAAACTAACTTACCCTACACTGACTATTTTTTCTTATTAACGATAAGCTCCATGTAAGAATTATCCCGGTTATTTTGAGAATTGGCTTCTGGTGAACGTCCTTCATTTATCGTTATAAATGAAGGTTTTACATCGGTTGTAGGCATGTCTGAGTTTATATCTAAATTAGACTTTCTGCTGTCTCCAATATTAATCTTCTTGTTAATTGGATTTGGCTTATTGTTGCTCATATTATTATCCTAATATTTTCAATGAGATTAAAATTGCTAAAGAGAATGTTATTAATGCTATGAAAAACTTAATATTCTTCGATATTGATATAATATGTTTTTGCTTACTACTGACTGTTTTGTCTGTAGCATCGATTACTAGTTGAAAACAACTAATTAAGTAGTGCTTATATTCTACTGAATTATTCATTTTTGTACTTTCAAGAGTATTTAGAATACTGGGCATCTTTTGCAGTTCAACTAAATCGAAGCACTTTAAAACTGCTCGGAAAGTTAGAAAGCCAAATATTGAACCAATTGAAAAAGTAGTTACAAAGACTAGAGTCAATATAAAGTACATCAACGAAACTTTATAACTAAATACCAAACTTTCTATAGCTGAACTCGAAAGTACAACAAATAGCCCAGTAAAGATTATAGAAATCACTAGTAAATATTTATTAGCTTTTTCATCTACATTTCTAAGTCTAAGAGTACCTTGTGAATATTCTTCTCTCAATATAGAAATACTTATATCGTACTTAGCTGCCCAATCATCTATCCTTGAATGATCTTTTCCACCATCCCCATTTTCTATTCTTTCATCAGAAAACGTAGAGCAAGAATTTTTATTAGTACAGTCATAGCGATTAAAACTATTAGAAATCAAGGAATTATAATCTCCATTATGTTCAAGAAAAATCGTACATCTAGAGAAATCCTAAATCTTACATGCACCGCCAGCACAATCATCTTCCATATCCGCTTGGGCATCGTTCGCACCATCACGAGTGTTATGGTAGTACAACGTCTTCACACCCATTTTATAAGCGTTTAGCAAGTCTTTTAGCAATATCTTCATCGGCACACGGCCACCAGCATAACGGACTGGATCGTAGTTGGTATTGGCAGAGATACTTTGATCGACGAACTTCTGCATGACAGCGACCAGCTTTAGGTAACCGTCATTGTTTGGCATTTGCCATAGTAGCTCGTACTGATCTTTTAGCGTCGTAATCTCAGGCACGACTTGCTTTAAGATACCATCTTTTGACGCTTTGATAGAAACCAGACCACGTGGTGGCTCGATACCATTGGTCGCGTTGGCGATCTGACTAGAGGTCTCAGACGGCATCAAGGCGGTTAGGGTAGAGTTGCGTAGACCGTGCTCAGTGATCTCGCCACGTAGCGTTTCCCAATCGAGATGTAGCGGCTCTTGGCAGATTTTGTCCAAGTCGGCTTTGTACGTATCAATCGGTAAGATACCTTGTGAATAGGTAGTCTCATTGAACGCAGGGCAAGCGCCTTGCTCTTTTGCCAATTTGTTTGACGCTTTCAAGAGATAAAATTGCAATGCTTCAAATGTCTGATGGGTTAGACCAAGCGCGCTGTCGTCTGAATAGCGCACGCCATTCTTGGCAAGGTAATAAGCATAGTTAATCACGCCCACACCGAGCGTACGGCGACGCATGCTGCCGTTTTGAGCCGCTTTGACTGGATAGTCTTGATAATCGAGCAGGGCATCAAGTGCACGGACGATTAGCTCGGCTGGCTCTTCGATATCGCTGACGTTTTCGACTTTACCCAAGTTGACCGCTGATAGCGTACAAAGCGCGATTTCGCCTTCTTCGTCATTGATATTATCAAGTGGCTTGGTCGGTAGGGCGATTTCCATGCATAGGTTTGACTGGCGAATCGGCGCAACCGTCGCGTCAAATGGGCTATGCGTGTTGCAATGATCGACGTTTTGGATATAGATACGACCCGTACTGGCACGCTCTTGCATCATTAGGCTGAACAAGTCGGCTGCTGGAATTTGACGGCTACGAATGCTTGGGTCATTTTCGTACTTGGTATATAACTCTTCGAATTTGTCTTGATCTTCAAAGAACGCATCATAGAGGCCTGGGGTGTCACCTGGTGAGAATAGCGAGATGTCTTGGCCTTTGATGAGGCGCGTGTACATCGTTTTGTTTAACTGGACGCCGTAATCCATATGACGGACACGGTTGTCTTCGACACCGCGGTTGTTTTTGAGTACCAGTAATGACTCAACTTCTAAATGCCATAGTGGGTAGAACAATGTCGCAGCACCGCCACGGACGCCACCTTGTGAGCAGCATTTAACCGCAGTTTGGAACAGTTTATAGAATGGGATACAGCCAGTGTGTTGTGCCTCGCCGCCACGGATAGGGCTACCAAGGGCACGGATGCGACCCGCATTAATGCCGATACCAGCACGCTGTGATACATAGCGTACGATGGCACTGGTGGTCGCGTTGATAGAGTCTAGGCTATCACCACATTCGATCAATACGCACGAGCTAAACTGACGCGATGGCGTACGTACACCAGACATGATAGGCGTTGGTAGTGAGATTTTGAATTGTGAGGTCGCATCATAGAAGCGCTTCACATAGTTCATACGCTCTGACTTTTCGTAACGGCTGAACAAGCACATACCGACCAGCATGTACAAGAACTGAGGGCTTTCAAAGACGGTTTTGCTCACGCGATCTTGGACGAGGTATTTGCCTGCCATTTGCTCAACAGCGGCATAGGCAAGATTCATATCGCGCCAGTGATCAAGGTATTCTTCTAACTCATCAAATTCAGCACGGCTATAGTCAGCTAGGATATGCTCATCATATTTGCCAGCATCAGTTAGCGTTTTGACATGATCATACAGATGCGGCGGCGTAAATTTGTTGTAAGCAATCTTACGTAAATGGAAAATAGCCAAACGCGCCGCTAGATATTGATAATCAGGCGTGGTTTCAGAGATAAGGTCAGCAGCCGACTTGATAATGGTCTCGTGGATATCACGAGTTTTGATGCCTTCATAAAACTGGATGTGCGATTTTAGCTCAACTTGTGATACCGACACATTATCCAAATTGTGAGCTGCCCACTCGATTACCTTATGAATTTTATCTAAATCAATAAGTTCTAATCGTCCGTCACGTTTGGTCACTTTGATTTTGTCGATATGTGTCATGCTGGCCTCTATTTTGGTTGCTTATATTATTCGTTAAACGGTAAAGCCCGCTCAACGTTTTTTATCGTACTGCTTATCTAAACACGCTATCTAAACATGGTAACTGCTGGCGTTAGCTGCTCTTTTTTTAGGCAAAAAATACCCAATACTCGTAGTGACGATTAAAATCACTGAGTACTACATATAGCGTGTTTATTAATTGGTAGGCACAATATAGCGGGAAAATTTTGAAAATACTATATTGATTTTAGAGTGAAACTATGTTGCTGAGGGCTTGTGTGTTGTCCAAATTTTGGCAAAGGACGATGGGATAAGGGTTAGACGCAAATGCGCTCATTATAAATTTTTTGTAAAAATATCGTGACGGTTTGATTTTTATTTTATCGGTTATTGTCGACTGATAATAGTGATCGTACTGGCGATAATGCGGGCGCAGATTGTACACCAAACCACAAAAAATCGCCACCCATATGAGTGACGATTTAGACGGAAAAGGGGTTGTTTTTTTCTAAACACCCATTACCTGTTTATACGACCATGCGAACTGTTTTGGCATTGTCCAATGACGCGTAAAGTGTATTCACTTGATCGGCGTCTGTGAGGTACAAATTGACGCGTGCTGAATGGAAGCGCCCCGTTTTAGACGGTTTGACTTCTATAGAGGCCAAATCAAAATCAGGGAACTGACTACCGAGGATCAGCTTCACTTCATTAAGCAAGCCCTCATGCTCGCCTTCATGACCAATGATGCTCAATGGGTAGTTCATTGGGAAATCCCACAAATCTGGATTTTGGATGTCTGTTCTTTTACCTTTTAAGACGCCTTCATTGGGTGTCATGTCAGTCATCGTGACGTCTTTGG
Source organism: Psychrobacter sp. SZ93C1 (assembly GCF_015864635.1). Lineage (NCBI taxonomy): Bacteria > Pseudomonadati > Pseudomonadota > Gammaproteobacteria > Moraxellales > Moraxellaceae > Psychrobacter > Psychrobacter sp. SZ93C1. The sequence continues at coordinate 160,766 of NZ_JADYWY010000003.1, forward strand.
CGTTTTGATTAGTAGCGTCTTTGGCGCTTTGATTGGTGCTGTTTTGATTATCAGTGTCTTTTGAATCATCACTCATGATATGTGCCTCGCTTTTATTAAAATTTGAGCTATTAAGAGAATAGCTTTATTGGCTATTTATAGTGGTGCTGACCTTATTATTCAAGTGATGGGGCACGGCAATTACTTTGATAGGGAACGCCACCACCTTATTATCACTCTCTGTCGCAAACAGCTACTGCAAATAACTGTTGATAGGCGCGATCTCAGGCGGTAGGTCTGTCTCTCCCATCGCTTCTAATAAGTTGATTTCAATCGTGCGTGACAATGCCATAAGTGGCAGTTGATTAGACGCAAAACCAAATGGCTCCTCTAGCTCTTCACTAAGGGCATCTAAACCGAAAAAGGTATACGCAATGACAGCACAGATGAGGGGAGTCGCCCAACCGAGCGAGGCCACCAAGCCAAAAGGCAACGTAATACAATACAGGTAAGTCGTACGATGCACTAGCAACATGTAAGCAAACGGCAGTGGTGTGTAATGAATACGCTCACAGGCTGCCAATACAATCGTCATAGACGTCAAGCGCTCGTCCATGTTTTGTACCATAAGTTCCGATGATAACTGTTGACGACGCACATCACCAAGCTGCTTACCTAAGAGGCGCATCAGATAATTAGGTAGGTTTTTCGATTGACGCATACTGTCATGATAGGTCGCTGCTACAAAAGGGTCGACATCTTGCCAAGGAGACGTACCGCGCAGCCGATGGCGCACAGCGTGAGAAAAGGCGATTGTCAGATGAATCATCGAACGTTGGGCATCGCGGCCAGCTTCGGTGTCATCATCTACAAATGAAAGCACTTGGCGGGCAAAGCTGCGAGAGTCATAGACCAGTTGACCCCATAGCCCTCGTGCTTCCCACCAACGTTGGTAGCTGGCATTGTTCCGAAACCCTAGAAACAATGACAATGCGATCCCTAGCAAGGTAAAAGGAGCCATACCATAATAAGGAAAAGAGTCAGGATACCAGTGTTGCACAATCGTTATGAGTGTGCTGAGAATGGCGATAAGTAAAATTTGCGGATAGACTTTCGGAATGACTGATCCACGCAGGGTAAGAAATATCTTAAGGGCGTTTGGTGTTTGCCGGACAATCATGTTGGCTCCCTAGCGACGATGTAGCGGATTTATATGGACTTGACTATATGCTGTTAAGTATTGAAGCCGTGCATTATACAATAGCGTTATTAAAATTTAAGGCTTTTTACCGTTGATTACATATCGGATATCATTTAAAAAAGTGATACACATCGCTAAATGCTATCAAACACAAGTTTGCTAACATGACTAGGGCGTGTTGAATAGTCAACACGCCCTAGTTGGTTTTTTATTGTGGCTAGATTCTTTAGGGTCTGTTAAACATTCAGATATTTAACTTTTCAAAAAGGCCTCAATTTTAGGCTTGATGGTCATGGACATAATGATCATTAATGTCAATCCTACTGGTAAGGCGACCAAAAACCCTTCTAACCAGCCGTTCAAAAATGCAGCTTGATCGGCAAAACCAATCGTCTTTGAGGCAGTACTAAAGGCCAACATAGACTCCATGATACAAGCCATCAATACGCCTGTAATGAGATTGCGTTTGTACGCTTTGGTATTAGGCAGCCTGTGATTAATGGTTTTTGTGATTAGACCCATTAATAAGAAACCAATTGGCATTATCGCATACGCTGCCAATAGCGCTCTAGACCAATCGTGAAAAAATGTATTGGAGTATCCAACATTCATATAGGTCATTACACCTGTTAATAGACCACCTATGACCGTCATCATGGTCAGTATCAATAACACTTTATAGAGCAACGGTGTTTTTTTAGTGCCACCAATGAGCAAAGTCTCGGTATTTGCTGGCATAGGATTTGGAGCCATAGGGTTTGGAGCCATAGTTATTTTCCTATCATCATAAAGAGCGATTAATTAGTCGGTGTTTTTCTCTGCTTGTCTATCGCTTACAGATTGGTCTTCAGCTACGCCTGCTTTCCAATAGGAAAAAGCATATAATTCATCCTTTGACCACTGTTGCTCGATTTTTAAATAATGACGCAGGGCTTTAACCGATGAAAACTCGCTAGCGATATAAGCGAAACGGCTTTGTTCAGCATTTGGTAAGGTGAGAGACTTTACAGTATCGACTAGCTGACTGCCTTGCATTGGATCTGGGTTATGTAGCCATGTCATGGTGATATTGGCTGGAGTGGGCAGCTCTTGCTCGTCTTCTGCACCATGCACTTCGATGATGCATTGACCGGTCGCGTTCTCAGGTAAGGTTTCTAGTATCGAGCCAAGTACGGGTATGGCAGTGGCATCACCAACCAACAGAATGTTATCTGTAGCAGGGCAAAGCGCTTTATTTTTTGGCTTCATTAAGATACCAATCTCATCGCCAATTTGAGCATGAGTTGCCCAACCTGAGGCAGGCGCTTCATCACCGTGAGCGACAAAATCAATCCATATCTGTTGTTTTTCGACATCGGCACCGCGATGCGTATAAGTACGGATAACGAAAGTAGATTTGTCCTCTAAGTCGAGAGGCTGCGTCTTGTCTTTAGGGATGAGTACTTTATTGTTGGCGCCGACTGTCATGGTGGCAATATTGGCGATCGTCTCTGCCTGACTTGTCAGGTATATACGAATATAGTGCGGGGTAATCATTTGTTTATGGGCAACGGTCATGATTTCTCGTACGGGTTTTTGATTTATTGTGTTGTTCATACGAATTTTTCCTTACTTATTTGTCGGTAGTCTTGTTGGTGCTAACGTTGTCTATCATGGTGCGACTGACGCGAAAGAACAGGGCAATATCGACAGGGCTCAAATCTTGAGTCAGTTGTCCTTTAGCCCATTCCTCTGCCGCATCAAGCTTTGCCATAATTGCCTCGCCTTTAGAAGTCAGTTGTAGTAATTGGCTACGACCGTCCAGTGGATTGTCCGTCTTAAGGATTAACTCAGCCGCTAATAGGTCATTTAAGGCACGAGTGATTTGCGCTTTGTCTCGTTGCATGTGCTTAGAGATAGATAGTGCGGTGCTCTTTGGGTTGTAACAGACCCCTTTTAGTGTTCGGATGTTTGTCACGGACAAATCCACACCTTGCTGCCGAATACCTTCTAATAATAGGTTGGTGTAGGTATGCATTAATTGATGTAGCGTTTCGCTCAATGAATTATCCGACATAAGAGAACCTTTAATATAGTTGATAGAAGCAACTATATAGAATAAGGTTGATAGTGTCAACTATAAATTGGTTTTTGACATTAGCATTCTGCCCATGATTAGATATTTTTAGATAAGAAAGCCTTGCAGGTAGGGAGGCATGATAAGGAGTATAGAAAAGAGGGATAGAAGGCTTTGTGATTAAGAAAATCAGTAATTAACGAGCAGGCACAAAAAAGCCGAGATATACTCGGCTTTTTTATTTTTCTAACTATTTAAAAACTATGAGCTAGGCTCAGTATTTCCTTAAAAATTTAGTCATTTTCAAGGAAAGAACGTAGGTGCTCAGAGCGTGATGGATGACGCAATTTACGTAGTGCTTTTGCCTCAATCTGACGAATACGCTCACGCGTCACATCGAACTGCTTACCGACTTCTTCAAGAGTATGGTCAGTAGGCATATCGATACCGAAACGCATTTTTAGGACACGTGCTTCACGCTCAGTCAGGTTGCCCAATACATCACGAGTTGCTTCTTGTAGACCAGCAGCCGTCGCATCATCGACAGGGCTTGAGATCGTACCATCTTCGATGAAATCACCTAGGTGTGAATCTTCATCATCACCGATAGGGGTTTCCATAGAAATAGGCTCTTTAGCAATCTTAAGCACTTTACGGACTTTGACTTCGTCCATCTCTAAGCGTTCGCCTAATTCTTCAGGCGTTGGCTCGCGTCCCATTTCTTGTAGCAACTGACGTGAGACACGGTTTATCTTGTTGATCGTCTCAATCATATGCACAGGAATACGGATGGTGCGCGCTTGGTCAGCGATAGAGCGGGTGATTGCCTGACGAATCCACCATGTCGCATAGGTCGAGAACTTATAACCACGGCGATATTCAAACTTATCAACGGCTTTCATCAGACCGATGTTACCTTCTTGGATCAGATCCAAGAACTGCAGACCACGGTTGGTGTATTTCTTCGCGATAGAGATAACCAGACGTAAGTTAGCCTCAACCATTTCTTTCTTAGCACGGCGAGCTTTTGCTTCACCGACAGCCATACGGCGCGCCACGTCTTTCATATCGTGGATTTTCATATCGAGCTTTTGCTCGTAATCACGAATCTTACGTTGTAATAAGATCACGTCATCAGTGACTTTTTCTAACGTAGCAGCAAAGGCAGGCTTGCCGCTTATACGCTCAATGAGCCAATCAACATTGGTTTCATTGCTAGGGAAGGTTTTACGGAACTCTTCACGCGGCATACGACCACGGCGGATCACCAAACGCATGATTTGACGCTCTTGCTTACGCACATCATCATAGACATCATGCATGATGGCCATGACTTGATCTGACAAGCGGTTATTCAGCTTCAACATCATAAAGCGTTCTGCGAGTAGGGCATAAGCAGTATCTGCTTGTACACTACCACGGCCATAATCGATTAGGGCTTGCTTGGCTTTGATGAATAGGTTTTCGATCTCTTCTAGACGTAGGCGTACTTCTTCTGGATCGATACCGCTGGTTTCTTCTTCGGCTTCTTCTTCATCACCGTCTTCGTCTTCATCGTCATCGTCAAGTGCGGCTTTTGCACTGGCTTTTGGCTTGACTGGTGGTGGGTTTTCTTTCTCTTCTTTGATACGCTCTCTTTCTTCTTTCGCCGCTTCTTTTGCTTCTTGAGCAGCGATTTTGTCTGCTTCGGTTTCAGGGTCTAAGAAACCAGTGATGACATCAGAGAGTTTTTTGTCGCCATCTTGTACTTTTTGATACTCGTCAAGGACGAACTGTACCGTACCAGGCCAGTAAGACATGGCATGCTGTACGTCACGAATACCTTCTTCGATACGCTTAGCAATGGCAATCTCGCCTTCACGGGTCAGTAGATCAACCGTACCCATTTCACGCATATACATACGTACTGGGTCAGTGGTGCGACCAGGCTCAGTCTCAACAGAGGCTAATACTGCCGCTGCCTCATCTGCTGCCATGTCATCATCACTTGAATCATCGTTCATCAAGATGTCATCGGCATCAGGGGCAGACTCAAAGATTTTGATGCCAACGTCGGTTAGCATTTGCACAATATCTTCGATCTGATCGCTTTCGGTAATAGAGTCGGGCAGTTGGTCATTCACCTCAGCATAGGTTAGATAACCTTGCTCTTTACCCATTTGGATTAAGGTGGCCAGTTGAGATGTGGACTTAGAAACTGACTTATCGTTCATAAATACTCGCTTACTTGCATCGGACATTTTTATATCGTGACGCGCTATCGCTGGCTGGGTGCGTTGATCTTATCAGTCGATTGATCAAAATATGGCGTAGAGGTTGTCAATAATATCAAAAATGAGTGGATATGAATAAAGGCTCAAAACACTACAATAACAATGCTGAAAAACAGCTAAACATTAAAAAAGACTTCAAAATAGCATTCATTAAAAACTGCTACTCAAAAATAATACCTAAAATTTGTGCCTGACGATGCATGCTTATGATAGTTCGCTAAGCAATGCTGCAAATATACAGCCGCATAGTTTAACACAGACCACAGTAATCAAGCACGAGACAGTGAGACTTACCGATCATTTTCTACTGATTATTTGCTATCAGTTGAATGTTTAACATTCTTTTAGATTCGGTTTTGACTACTCGGCATAATCATTAGTAGTGGGGGCAGCCACTGTATTTTTAAAGGGTTGATAGTTTATTCATCAAAAATGAAGGTCAATGTCAAGATTTAACCGTGGTCATTTGTGCTGACTGCTCGGCTTGCTGCGCACGTAGCCAGTCATTTAACAGCTGTGATTGCTTACGGACAATCGCCAGCTTAATATGATCAGGATTTTTAATCAGCTCCTGCATCTTTTTTTGCAGATGTAGCTTGAGCAGTTGCATGACTAAGTTTTCGACCAATTCATCAAGGCTTAAAATATTTCTTGCCGTCAAGGTTTTATAAAACCCACCCCAACTACGGCTGAGTGTTTCTTGAGTCATCGGTCGCACGTTGGACAATATAAAGTGCGCCGCTGCGTTAGCGTCTGCTGGTAAATATCTTAAGCAACGCTTAATCGTACTGACAATATCTAGCAGGTCGGTATCTTGTAAATCTTCCCAAGCAAGCGGCCGCAAGGTATCGCTCGCAGCTTTTTGTTTGATATGTGCAGGCAGTTGTAAGTCACTGATACCTGCCTGTTGCCAAATCGACTCAATGGGATCTTCGAGCAAGGCGCGCGGCTGGAATAAAAAGCACAGCTGCAACTGCTGACTGATGGTCATGTCACCATCAAAATCTAGCAGGGCGTCCTTGGCTTCGATATTCTGACTGCGTTTACCGCCCAGCTTTTGATAAACGTCATTGTTAAGCAAATACTTAAAACTACTGCCTTTGGGCAATGCCATGGTTAATGCGCGTACTTGGGACATGAGCTTGGCTTTACCTTCTACCAAGGTCAGATCGTAGCGCTCACTTAAATACGCAAAGATATACTGCGACAGAGGTATGGCATTGGCGATTTGCGCACGCATGGCATCACCGCCCTGACTTTTGATAAACGTATCAGGATCATGATTATTCGGCAAAGTTAAAAACCGTAATTCTTTGTCATCGGCAAGTACTGGCAGCGCAACTTCTAGGGTGCGCCAAGCGGCTTTTTGTCCCGCACTATCCCCATCGAAACTCAAGGTTAGGGTAGGATTTAACGTCAGTAATCGTGATATTTGGCTTTCATTAATCGCTGTGCCCATCGACGCGATGGCACCATAAATGCCCGCTTGATAGAGGGCGATGACATCCATATAGCCTTCGACCACGAGCCAGTCGTTGGCGCGCTGCTGGCGAGATTCATAATAACCATATAGCACATGCTGCTTATGAAAAACGGGCGAGTCGGACGAGTTGATATATTTAGGCTTTACTTCGTCGTCTAATGCTCGACCACCGAAGCCTATCGTACGGCCTTGATTGTCTCGAATCGGAAATATAACTCGATCACGTAGTAGATCATAATCGCGTCCAGACTCTGATTGGCGCACTAATCCCAAGGTTTTAAGCCCTTCAATATCCTGCGGAAACTGATGCTCAAGATGCTGCCAACCAAAGGGTGCATAGCCCAAACCAAACGTCTCAAAGATGTCTTCAGTGATACCGCGCGATAAAAAGTAATGTTTGGCATGAGGATGAGTCGTCAGACTATTCTGATAAAACTGCTGAATTTGCTCTAACAGATCGTATAGGTTGCCATCAGCATCGGCACTATTATCCATACCGTGTAGGTTGATGGTCTCATCGCTGTCGCTGAGCCAAGCTGGTGGGTAGCTCGTATCATCTGAATACTCTGAACCATAAGCATCTGCCGGATAAGGCGCAGAGTCGTAGGCATCTAGTGGTGGATAATCCTCGTAGCTATGAGCATCATCATAACTAGCCTGTGCCACATGGCTTGGTTCTATACCGCTTTGTTTTACACCGCCTTGGTCTGTGCTGTTCTGACTTAAGTTGCTTTGGTCGACAGCTGAGCTAGGCACAGACGGCAGTGAGCTTGATTTAGGCGTGGTAGGTTTAGGAACAGCAGGTTTGGGTGCACTACGCTGATAGCTAACGTTTTGCCGCTCTTCTTTAGGTACTTCGATGCCCGTTTGCTTGGATAGCTCGTTGACCGCTTCTATAAAGGTGAGGTTTTCATAATCACGTAAGAAGCTAATGGCATTGCCACCGACACTACAGCCAAAGCAGTGATAGATGTTTTTTTGCGGATTGACATAAAAAGAAGGTGATTTTTCACCATGAAAAGGACAACAGCCCTTAAACTCACCACCCGCTCTTTTGAGCGTAGTATGACGCCCAATAATACTGACTAAGTCAGCTTGGCTATTTAGTTGCTCAAGGATATGGTTAGGAATGCTCATACAAAAAACAGTTTACCATAGGTCAATTATGTTGGAACACAAAGCGTGTTATAGAAACAGAAAAATAAGGCCAACATGAGCGTTGGCCTTATTTCTTATGAGACAGCTTCTAAGTCATTCATTATTCACATTGAAAGAATGTGTTGAAAGTATTAGGGATTGACAGATTATGGGATGATAGGTGCATCTTGGTTTGGTTGGGTGATGCCGCGTGGTGGCTGACTGTTTTGCAGATCGCCATTTGTACCACGTGCAGGAGCAGCATTACTTGCTGGCGCATTGGCAGAAGCAGCATTTGCGCTAGGCAATCTTAGCTGGCTAGCATTACGAATCATCTGTGTTTTGGTTGCACCATTGTAGTTGCCTGACGCTACTGACTCATCGTCTACGCTTGAACGACCAAGCTTACCAAAGGTGATTTTGTTCAGCCAAGTGCTGTCACGTTTGGTCTCTAGTTTCACACTGCCATCACTGGTTAACCAGCTTGGATAGTTAATCTGTAATAGGGTTTTGTACTCATTTGCCAAATCCGTTAGACCTAGTTTTTCATTGCTATAAGCTAGCGTGGCAAGGGATTTTGGGATGGATTCACTGAGTGGGTAGTACTGGAATACCCATTTGGCACGGTTGGCAGCGGCGACATAAGCTTCGCGCTCGATGTACCAGTTGGCAGCACTCATTTCGCTTTCAGCAAACTGATTGTAAATGAAAGTCATACGCTGTGCAGCATCTGGTGTATAAGGGCTGTTTGGGTATTTATTAACAAGCTCTTGGAAGTTGGCAAAAGCAATGCGTAAATAAGCGGTATCACGTTCGGCTTGGTTCATTTTGAACAGTTTTAAGCCTTCTGATGATCCTTGCATGTTTGCCACGCCGCGCACATAGTAGGCGTAGCTTACTTGTGGATTAGAAGGGTATAGACGAATGAACTGTTCAGCGCTTGCCGCTGCCATTTCATATTTACCGCCTTCATATTGTGCGTACATCATATCGAGTAGTGCTTGTTCAGCATATTGCCCGGTAGGGTAGAAGGTACGTAGGTTGGTCAATTCTTCGATAGCTTGTGTGTGGTGGCTCTTATCAAGCTGTTCGATGGCATCGTTATAATAACTTTGCTCTGATTTTTGAGCGGTTTCTACCGCATCGACGTCAGCACCGCCAGTCAGGTTCTTAAAAGTTTGACAACCGACTAGGCTTACACTTAGCGTAAGTAGAGTTATTGAGGACAGTTTGATAAACGTATTGCCAACAGCTTGCATACTTCTTCTCCGACACGAGGCGCATAATAACAGCAGCGCTATTATGCTACATAAAAGGTTAATAATAAAAAACGATGCTTTGAGGCATCCGCTAACTGTCTAGTATCAAGCATACTCATCGTCGAGCAGCCTCACCATCAACATGGTTTTTATTGAATGCAGTTTATTATAATGGTGTATGGGCTTAACAGACCCTAATAAAAACGTTATTTTTTAATTCAGTGCAATAGCATACAGCAAAACATAGTCATACTTTATAGAATAACGTTTGCTTCGTCTATTTTTTCGATATGTGCAATCTATCGTATTGGATATTCGACCATGACAGTGGCAAAGGTTTTTTTGCAAGATCTAAGTCAGGTCATGGTTGCCGAGCCGCAGTACTTATAGTGCTAGTATCTATGAGATGGCTGGCAATACGGCTAGCAATAAGCCACATAATATCTGATTTCAGTTCGGCATTTTAGCATGAGCGGCTATCACGAGCGATATCGAATGTCGCTGATACCGATAAATATACAGTAAATTACAGCAATGTCATATTTTAGAGAGTTAACCGGAGATACTGAGTGTGTGTAAGTTATCATCAAAAATGACAGATAACGAGCAGCTTCTATAGGGCTTAAGCACTCGGCATGGTACACTATCGCGATATTGCTGCCGATTTTTTTGACGATGATTGCTATTATGATAAGCAATAAATACGTGACTGGCAGTCTGATTTTTTGTAAAATTTTTAAAAAGTTGCCTGACAGAATGAGGTTAGGCGCTTTGCTATGTATTAATTTATTATGAATAATAATGCTATAACCACCCATTTACCACCGAATCAATCGTTAGATACTGATTCATCAGCACAAGAGTCACCGATGACAAATGACGTTTTAAAAAATAGTGAGTTACTTGACGACAATCAGCCAGCGCTTGATGAGCAATTGCATGATGATGCGATTTCAGAAGAAGTGATGCGACCAGATAGTGATGCAGATGACATCGATGATGGTGATATTGACGATAGCGACATTGACGATAGCGATGATGATGAGCCTTCAGTTTCGGGTCCAGCTGTTCCAGTAGCGATAGAGTTGACCCATACTGTCACAGAAGATCAGTCAGGTCTGCGTATCGATAAGGTTGCCTCGCTAGCATTCAAAGACTTCTCGCGTGTGCAGATACAAGGCTGGATAACTGACGGTAGCTTACTCTATAACGGTAGTGTGCAAAAACCAAAGGTTCGTGTCAAAGCTGATGATGTGTTGCATCTATCAACAACGCTAGAGCAGCATAGTGAAGACCAACCAGAAAATATAGACATCGATGTCGTCTATGAAGATGACGACGTATTGGTTATCAACAAACCTGTCGGCATGGTCGTGCATCCTGGTGCTGGCAATCAGACGGGTACTTTGGTCAATGCATTACTGTATCACTATCCGCAGCAGCACCATCTACCACGTGCAGGTCTGGTGCATCGGATTGATAAAGACACTTCTGGACTGTTGCTTATCGGGAAAACCAAACCTGCTCAGATGGCACTGATGGAGCAACTAAAAGACAAGTCAGTCTATCGTCACTATCAATGTGTGGTGGCAGGTGATAAAGCAAGCCTAACGCGCCATCGTCATATTGATGCACCAATCGGTCGTCACCGCAATCAACGTACCAAAATGACTGTGATGACAGCAGGACGTGAGGCAGTCACTCATCTATTAAATGTGACGCCGCTTAATGGTAACTACTGTCTATTAGATGTAGGACTGGAGACGGGTCGTACTCACCAGATTCGTGTGCATTTAAGCCACATTACTTATCCGATAGTGGGTGACCGCGTCTATGGTGGCCGTCGTCAGTTGCGAGCCGGTCTCACAGAAGCACAGCGTCAAACGATTAATAACTTCCCGCGCCAAGCCTTGCATGCTTATACGCTAGGTTTTGTACATCCAACGACAGGTGAAGATATGGAAGTCACCACGCCACTGCCTGAAGATATGCAACAACTCATAGCCGTACTTAGTGATGGTTATGATGCTGAGTAAGCAATTATTCAGAGTAGTTGTGTAAAGTATAGTGTGTTCAATATGGTTTAGAAGAGGTTAGACAGGCGAGTGAAAGTACTACAAACAGTAGACGATACTAGCCTGACATAAATTTGACTCTTTATTATCTACGCTATATAAGCTATAGAGCTAACTATAAAACCAAGTGTTGAAATATTGTCAGCCACATATACATGATTCATTGAGATGGTAGATCCAGTCATGATTAATAAGCTTCCTATGACATTGCTAGCACAAATTGATGATGTTGTTGTTTTTCAAACGGCGGCTTTTTTGACTGATGTCGTCAATGAGCTTGACTCAACCAGTCAACCTGCAGAACAGACAGCAGATTTTCAAGTAGGTCAGGCGAATTATGGTGAGCTGAACTTAGGGTTACATGTCAATGATGATGCGACAAAGGTATTGCACAATCGTATGTGTCTACTGTCTGGCATCAATGAAAGCTTTTTAGCATCAGAATCAGCATCAAAGCGCTTTCAATACGTGCCGATTAAACGTTTGCACTGGGTCAGTCAAGTCCATGGTAATCAAGTTCACGATGTCGATGCCTCCGCGCTCAGTATGACACCTATGGCGGCTGATGCGATGGTCAGTCAGCAACAAGGTATCGGACTTGCCATAATGACGGCTGACTGTGTGCCGATTGTTTTGTACCAGCCAGCGACAGGACAGATAGCCGCGATTCATGCGGGCTGGCAAGGTCTGGCTTGCGGTGTTATCAAGACGACAGTGAATAGGTTCGATCATACGATGCCGATTCAAGCTTGGATTGGCGTTTGTATTAGTCAGGCGAATTATGAGGTGAATACAGACGTCCGTGACAAGCTATTAGCAGGGTGCAAAGAGAACCAAGCACTGTCAGAGAAACAACTTGATGATTTTGTAGCGCTATTTTCTATACCCTCTCAAGATGTCAAAATTAAGCTAGATCTACCAAAGCTTGCAGCTATGCAGTTAGAGACTGCTGGCGTGACGGTTATTAATGACTTGCCTGTAGACTGTAGTTATGCCGACAGTCGTTATTACTCGTATCGTCGTCAGACACATTTACAGCAGCCAGCCACGGGACGTATGGCATTAGTGATTGCCCGTAGTACGCAGAGCAGTGATGGCTAGAAAAGTAGCGATGGCTAAATGAGTGTTGTCTGATTAATACAATATGCGTTATACAACAAAAAACAGCAGGTTAATTTTAACCTGCTGTTTTTTTATTCAATCACCACTATTTTTATTAACAGACTGAGTCGCTAGACTTTGGCACTGACAATCCAAATAAAGGACGTAAATACAGAGCCAAGAACGTGCCAGCCATCGCGAGTATGCCCCAGATATAGCCATGTAAGCTAAAAGAAGCGATACCACCAAAATAAGCACCGATATTGCAACCAAATGCTAGACGTGCGCCATAACCCATCATCAAACCACCAATCACTGAAGCTGCAAAGTTGCCCTTAGTAATGGTTGTAAATTTGAATAAGCCACCAGCCGCTGACGCAATGAAAGCGCCAATGATGATACCAATGTTTAGTACCGTCGTTGAATCAGCAAATATAGACGCATTTAGCGCTGCTGCGTTTGCGCCTTGCCAATAGCCCCAACTCGCGACATCAACCCCAAAAGCGCTCGCAATTTTAGATCCCCATAATGAAAATGCAGATGTGATACCCCAAGGCTGACCACGTGTTGCTAGCGTTAATGCATTCAGTACACCCAGTACAATCGCTGCTGCAAATAGCGGCCAAGAACCACGGAAAATACGTTTCCAGCCTTTTTCAGAAGGAACAGGCGCCATTTTAGGGGCTTTGGTTCTTTTTTCAACGACCAAAGTTATCCATGCGATTATAGCAAAAAGCGCCAAAGAAACCATCCAAGCACCGCTGTAACCAAGACCGGTAGAGGTAGCTAAAGAAAACGGCTCAAAGCTCGGTAGCTCTTCTGTCCAAAATGGCAGATGGTAAGCACCAATAGTGGCACCAACGATAAAGAAGATAAACGTGATGAACATCACTGAGCGGCCACCACCGACTGCATAGAGAGTACCAGAAGCACAGCCGCCACCAAGCTGCATACCAATACCGAAGACGAATGCGCCAACGAAGAGACTGACACCGATTGGCGCGACATAACCTGCGACTGGTCCACCAAAAATAGTCGTGCCAAAGGCTAGAATAGGGGCAAACAGCGTCACAGCAATGGCGAGCATCAGCATGTGTGAGCGCATCGCTTGTCCATTACCGACTGACATTAACCGCCTAAATGCAGAGGTAAAACCGAAGCGAGCATGAAAGAGGGTATAGCCCAGCAGCAAGCCAATGCCGAGCAATAGTGACTGAGAAATATGTTGCGTATCTAGCAAATAGACCAGCATGAGAAAGCTCACAATGGCACCGCCTGCTACCAGCATCTTTTGTGGATCATTCAAGCGAAGACTGTCTCTTACGATTGGATCTCGCGCCTCGTTTACGGGTTGAACTCTTAACGTGGTCACAGTAGTAGTCTCCTCTGCTTATAGGGTTGATTGTGATTTCTTTATAGCTTTCTTATGACTTTTTTAATTTATTAATTGTATTTATGAGTAACTTAGGAATAAGCGCTACATCATAATCCTATTACGGCAAAAATAAAAACAAGCCTGAAAGAAAATCTGGAATTAACATATGCGTATATGGAATAAATGATGTAATTATTAACGATTATTTTTTCTTATCTAATGCGCACATGGTGTGGTACATAACATTCGACAAAGTTTCGATTTACATAAGTGAGTTGATAATTTGCTGAATATTGCTACTCTATGACAGTCTGTTAATAGGTAGTGTGACTATCTTTGCACCTGACGATAGCGTCATTAACGACAGCTATCCGGTACTAACGATATGATTACAGGCTATAATGGCTGTAATTGCTCAGAAAATTCCAAACGTTACTATTATTTAGCCACTCATTATTCATCAATTCATTCATTACTAGAGCCCGTATGACTACATCTATATCGTCTGCTTCAACTGTCACTAACCAAGCTAATAATCTATCTATCGCGGTTATTTATCATAGTAATTATGGTCATACCAAGCGTGTGGCTGAGGCCATAGTGACAGGTGCTCGTCAGCAGTTACCAGAATCAAAAGCCAAGGCGGTAGATGTCCATGAAGTGGATTGGGAGTTTTTAGATCAAGCAGATCTGCTGGTATTTGGTAGTGCCGTGTACATGGGTAGTGTTACAGCTGAATTTAAGACTTTTATGGATGAAACCTCAAAGCGTTGGTATCACCGTAAATGGGAAGGGAAGTGGGCAGCAGCTTTTGCCAACTCTGGCGGATTAAGCGGTGACAAACTTGCAGTATTACAGCAGGTTTCTCTATATGCCATGCAGCATGGGATGAATTGGATTGGACTACCATTGATGCCGACAGGTCATGAAACTCACGACCTAAACCGTCTATCTAGCTTCCTAGGTTTAATGACGCAGTCACTCGATGGCCCACCTGAAGAAACGCCAGGATCTGGAGATATCGACACCGCTATTTGGTTTGGTGATCATCTGGCTAAAACTATTATCAAGCATCAACCAGCCAATACACAGAGTTAATATAACCTTATCGACCATAACCTGAATAAAAAAGCAGACTATAAAGTCTGCTTTTTTTGTGTCTCTCAATTCTATTACTGGTCATTCGATTGAGTCAAATTCGATGTGACAGGAATCGGACTATCAACAAACTGGAACGACTGACAACCTGTTAACAACAGAATAGATGTGAGTATATAAGTAAGCGTTAATGACTTCATAATGATGTCTCAGGCGGCGATTGGCAACGTGGAAATAGCGCCTATCATAAACAAAATATGGTGAGGTGCAATAACTATGTGTCATAGCATCATAAAAATATTATTTATAATCAGGTGATTTTGATTTAGGTCTATGTATCCATTATGTACAGACCAAACGAATAATGATAGTAAATATCGCTCATTTGCAATGTTTTCTCACAGTGATAGATCATTCATGAGAGACGTGATATTTTTAAACAGTCTATTTAGGTATTGTTTTTAAAGGGTTTTTTGAAATACGTATTATTACCCTATAAAAATACATGATAATTTTCTGGAAATAGATGGCCGTCAGGCAGTTCTTTAAGTTTTGTAAAAATTTTAGGCCAATAAGTTACCATTCAAGTAATAGTAGCGAAAAAGTCTTACATTGGTGAGGTGAGTAGACATTATCTAGAAACTATTTTTGCTAGATGCTTTCTTTACCAAGTGCTTCTTTGTTAGATGTCTTCTATAAAGATAGTTTGCTCGTTATTTTGTTTTTTAATGAATTGTTTGATGTTTGACGCATAGAGCAGCAAAAATAAATAGTTATAAAGACGCTACTCACTATCGAATGTGTCGTCAAACCTCTCTGTGAAATACCCTAGGTACCAGCTATATGAGGATATTATGAAGCCAATTCCTATGATGTTATCGATGCTCGTAATGGGTATTACTTCCAGTGCTGTGATGGCTGAAGGAACAAGCCTTCCTGATACAAGCACGGCCAGTGCTCGCTTGCCCACCACCACATTAGCTGATACCAGTTTACCTAATGCCAGTCTGCCTAATGTGCGTCCCGCTAATAGCGATATCGTCAACCGCGGTGCTTATATTGCTCGTGCTGCTGACTGTGTGGCATGCCATGGTGAAGATTATGCTGGCGGTACAGCGATTGACACTCCGATGGGAAGTATCTATTCAACCAATATTACCCCGTCTAAGCGTTATGGTATCGGTGACTATACCGAGATGGATTTGAAAAATGCGCTGCAAAAAGGTCGCGCTCCCGACCATATGTTATATCCTGCCATGCCATATGCTGCATATAGCGGCATGAAGGAAGAAGACATCAGCGCGTTATTTGCCTATCTGCAAACCGTGCCAGTCGTTGATGAGGCACCAACGCAAAAAACTGAATTGCCATTTCCTTTTAACATTCGTACGCTCATGCTGGGCTGGAACTTTTTAAATGTTCCTTCTACCGAGAACCGTGATGGACTCACCCAAACACAGCAACGCGGTGAATATATCGTCAATAACCTAGAGCACTGTGGCACTTGCCATACCCCGCGTAATAGCACCATGGGCTTTGATAAAGAAAAATATCTATCAGGCGCTCAGCTTGGTCATTGGCATGCGCCAAATATCACACCTGATGAGTTGAGCGGCATTGGTAGTTGGAGTGAGCAAGATATTGTCACGTATCTACGCACTGGCGAGCTTGACCAACGAGCTTATGCGGGTGGGCCGATGGGCGAGGCAGTTGCGCACAGTACCCGCTATCTTAAAAATGAAGACTTGAGTGCCATTGCTTCTTATTTAAAAGCCGTCCCTGCGATTCAGACAGGGGATAAGGTCGCAGCCGTTGATATCTCTCGTCTACCAACACCAATCAACGAGTCCATTACGCACGATTTACTTGCCCAAAATGAGTATTTGACTCAAGCTAAAGCAGAGGTTGGCAACGGTAGTGATTCATCAGAATCGCTATATTTGGCGGCTTGTGGCAGCTGTCATGGTGTCGATGGTAATGGACAGCCTGATGCACGTTATGCGCCTATCGTCGGACTCAGCAGCATTCGTCGCGACAAGCCTGATGCGCTCGTGAACATGATTCTTCATGGGGTAGAAGGAGCGACCAATACTTCGCCTATCATGCCAGGGTTTTCAGATGAGCTTAATAGCGAGCAAATCGCTGGTATCACCAATTATGTACGTGTGAATTTTGGTGGCCTTACGAGTAGTGAGGTGAGCGCTGATGATGTCGATCGCATCGCAACGACGGGTGCTGATACGCCATTTTTAATCAAATATGCGGGCCTGCTGGCAATAGTCGGCATTATCGTAGCCGTCATTATTATTGTATTTATCATACGAGCAATCTTGCGTGCTAGGCGTCGCCGTTAATCCAGTTATTTTATGAATACGATTTAAATACTTATGACAAGAAAGGCGTTAGAGGCAACACGGTAAGGTACGACAGCTTAAACAACAAAATGAAAAACTAAGCCAAGCTGATTCATCGTCTCAATGCCTCCTGTTTTGCACGAACGCCTACTTTAAGGACTTTATTATGAAAGACATGCCTCAGTCTCCAACGCGGCGCCAACTGCTCTCGATGATTGGTAAGACAGCGGGTGCAACGGCGATGTATCAGGCAATGACGACATTAGGATTTGCTTCAGAGTCGAGTTTCAAAGAGACCATGGATTTAAAAGGTGCACCTCCGGGCGCTAGCATTGTCATTCTCGGTGCTGGTCTTGGTGGACTGACAGCGGCTTATGAGTTACGTAAAGCAGGCTATGATGTCAAGGTTCTTGAATATCAGAACCGTGGCGGTGGTCGCAGCTGGACGTTGAACAGCGGTGATAAATATACAGAGCTTGGCGGTGAAGAAGTCACTTGTGATTTTGAAGAAGGCAATTATTTTAATGGTGGGCCATGGCGTTTGCCCAGTCATCACTATGCCATCTTCCATTATTGCAAAAAGTTCGGTGTTGAGCTACAGCCATTTATTCAGACCAATGATCGTGCATATCTACATCGTAGCACTCATTTTGGCGGTGTACCTCAACGTTTGGGTGATGTAAAAAACGATATCCAAGGTCACGTCGCGGAGTTGTTATCGAAGTCCGTTAATGTCGGCGCTCTTGATCGTTCTGTGAATAAAGAAGACAAAGAGAAACTGTTAGAAGGCTTAAAAGGTTGGGGCGTGCTCGATAAAGACTATCGCTACCGTGCCAGCAATGAGACCAGCAAGCATCGCGGTTTTAGTGTGTTTCCGGGTGGTGGCCTGATGCCTGATGCGACCCCATCAAAGCCACTGCCTATCAGTGAGATATTAGAGTCAGGTATGTGGGCAGATATCTATAGCAATCATATGACTTATGGGCATCAGCCAACCATGTTTCAGCCAGTGGGCGGTATGGGTAAAATCGGTGATGCATTCACCCGCGAATGTCGAGATATGATTGAGTTTAATGCAAAAGTCACCAAAATCCATCAGGACGAAAGTGGTGTGACGGTCGATTATGTCGACAGCAATAGTCCAGATGGCGCCACTAAGACCATCCGTGCAGATTGGTGCGTCTGTAATATCCCACTAACGATATTGACGCAGATGGATATCAATGTCTCAAAACCTATGAAACAGGCGATGGCCGCTGTGCCTTATGAGAGCTCTTATAAAGTTGGCTTAGAGTTTAATCGTCGATTTTGGGAAGAAGATGAGTGGATATTTGGTGGTCTGACTTATACCGACATGCCCATTGCTCAGATTGCCTATCCGTCACAAAATATGTTCAAAGATGGGACAGGGGTGTTGCTAGGCGCGTATGGTTACGGCCCGACATCTTATAAGTTCAATACCCTAACGCCGAAAGAGCGTATCAATGTTGCACTTGCCTATGGTAAATATATCCATCCTCAGTATCCCAAAGAATTCCGCGCAGGTACGTCAGTTGTCTGGCACCGTATCCCATGGACGCTTGGCTGCTATGGCATCTGGAACGAATCGACCCGTCGGCAGCATTACGATACCCTGTGCAGTATTGATAATCGTATCGTACTGGCAGGCGAGCATTGTTCACACATTCCAGCATGGCAGGAAGGCGCTATTCTATCTGGTATGGATGCCGCAAAGCGCCTACATAAAAAAGCAAAAATACTAGGTTAATACGAATAACTATAAAATTCAGAGGCTATCATGGATAATGCAATCGTGAAGAAGACAGTCATAAAAAACATGACACCCAAACTGCTGAATGTGATGTTGCTAAGTGTGGTGAGTAGTGCGACACTGCTAGGTTGTAGTCAGCGGTCGGATGATGCACAAACGATAGCCAGTGTACAAGAGAAAGAAGCTACGCAACCTGCTGATTATCAAGCCAGCCGTAATACAGGCGCTTGGGGTGCAGTCCATATGAGTCGTGATGAGCTTGCAAAACCTTCTACAAATATCGTCGATGACAGCTCACTGCCCAATATGGAAAATGACCCAAGTATTACTAAGTGGGAAGCAAAATTTGAAGGCACCAATGCATTTGTGACAACAGATGGTGAAAAGCTATATCACGACTCTTGTGCAGCCTGTCATATGCATAAAGGTGAGGGTGCTTACGGCGCAGGCTATTATCCACCACTGGCTAATAACAGTAAGATGCAATCAAAGTATTACATCATTGATATCTTAATGAATGGTTTTCGCGGTATGCCGTCATTTCATGGGATGATGAATGATGAGCAGATGGCTGCGGTTACTCAATATGTGGTCAGTGACTTGAATGGCTTTACCGAGACGGTAACGGCTGAAGACGTAGCAAAACTGCGTCATGACAACCCACCAGCAGGTGATCCGAGTGATGATTAATACTGTTTACACTTTTAGCTAATGGCTATTAAAGAAAAATATCTAGGGCGTGTCCTCATTTTAAAAATGGTGATAAAAATGAGATAAATCGCAGTCAAACAAGGAAAATAGCGCAGATAATATCGAGATATTAGTCAGCTATTTGACGTTGTTTGGCAAGATTTAGCCATTTTTAACCCATTTAGATGACTATCGATTGAATTGAGGACACGCCCTAATATACAAATTACTTCACTACTGCTCTTAGAAAAAAAGCGCTTAACAGATAGTTAGGCGCTTTTTTATATACAAGGATTTATAGATTGAGAAAGAAAGTAAGTGGATTATTTACTTCGGACTGGCTGACCATACTGGTGAGCGAATAGTACCTTGTCCGGACTTGCCAAACGTCTCACCACCATTTAGTGATTTTATTGTAATAATACCTTTACCACCTTGTTTTGAAGCATAGACTACGCGCTTACCGTTAGGCGAAAAGCTCGGTGCTTCATCAATGCCCGTATTGCCCAAATTAGCCGTTATTGCGCCATTGCTATTCATGATAGCGGCTGATGAGCCATTTAAAAAAGCAATTTGTGAACCATCGCTATTGAACTGCGGGCTAGTCGCATAACCACTATTTGATAGCTTCGTCGTACGTCCTGAGCCAAACTCATAACGATAGATTTGTGGCTTATTGAAACCTGCGCGGTCACTGACGAACACAAAAGATTGACCATCAGGCGCATAGCTTGGCTGTACTTCACTGCTTGGCCAGCTAGTGAGTCTTTTAGGTTGACCGCCACTGGCACTTATCTCGTAAATATCAGCACTGCCTTCAAAGCTGCTAGAGAATAATATTTTGCTGCCATCTGGTGAGAATGAGGGACTCAAGTTACTACCAGAAAAGGGCGTTAATGCGGTTGCGCCGCCGCCATCAACGTTTTGTACGTAGATGACTTGATAAGACTGATCACGTTGTACAGAATATGCAATGCGTTTACCGTCTGGTGACCAAGCGGGTGAAAAGATAGACCCTTTGACTTCAGCAAGTGTTCTCGCATTTTCACCATCAGCATCCATGATTTTTAGGCGTGAGACTTTATTTTTACCGCTTAATTCCTCTTCAATATAAGCAATACGTCCTGAAAAATCTCCTGGCGTCCCGGTAATCAACTCATATACTTTATCTGCGATGACGTGGCCAGCATAACGCATACTTTCTTTATCGTTATTAGCCGTTAGACTTTGTTTGCCTGCTAGTATTCGCCCTGACTTTACTTCAATGACTTCATAGTTGGTGGTCACTTTACCGCGATTGGTACTGCTGCTACCGACGACTAGGTAAGGAATGCCGATACTTTGCCATACGGGTAGTGTACCTGCTAACTCGTTGCTACTATGCGGTTGCTGTGGCAAATTTTCGCTAGTCACTTTTAGCTCGGTTTTACCTAAGTCATTTGAGATAATAGGAGACATGAGGGTGTCACCGGCGAAGGGAACGAAAGCGACTTGATTTTGTTGTTTTGGTACATCTACCACCACTTCAATCTCGAGTGGCGCAGCAGCTGCCATCAATGGAGCTAAAAATAATGGCGTTAATAAAAATAGTTTTGATAATCGATGAGCCGAACGAATATTTAAAGGTGTCATAAGTAGGCCGTTAATCTAATGAATAAAGTTTATTGGGGTTTTTTTAATTAATGAAAACTGTTTGGCAATCAGTATAGATAAAAAATATCGTACCATAATAGGCAATGGCTAGAGAATTAATAATTAACATTCAGCTAAATTATAAAGCAGATTTTGGCATTGTGAACTGAATAACAATTTGAGCGTAATCATGGGGTTTTTCTAAGTTGATGGGTAAAGGGCTGGCTTCTCTTATAGCTGACATTACGGCCTGATTTATTTGTTCACTTGGACCGGTTGCTGATACTGTGATCACGTTACCTTTATCATCAAGCCGTATGATAGCTTTCACTGGCTCTCTGGTGAAAGTAATAGGTGGCGTATAGTGATCACGAATAGCTGCCATAATGCTTTTTTTATGTGAATCAGAACTAGAGAAATTTGAGACGCACTCTTTTTTATTAGTTACTGAGTCTTTATCATTTATTTCACATGCTGATGCTGATGACGTAAATAACAAACAGAAAAATAAAGAACGGAGAGTTTTTGATACCGTTATTCGAGCAAGAAATAAACCCATCACTATATCCTTTCGTTATTTCATTTACTGATTTTAACTTTTACTCTTTTATCACTATTAGGTTAGGACGCTGAAGGTATTGTAACGGTCACTCGAATCTCTTTATAGTCTTCAAAATTATCAGCGTCTATATCTAATGGACTGGCTTGTCTTGTTGCAGTAATTGCTGCTGCTTGAGCCACGTCACTGCCTCCTGATTCTGGTGCCACTGTTACTGATGTTACGGAACCAGACTTATTAACTTTTATGATTAACTTTACCGTTTGGCCATAAGTGTTTTCTGGAAATGCAAATGAATTCTTAATTTGAGATACGATACCATTGATATATTGTTTTTTTGACTTGGAAGAACCACCACTAGGGCCAGATTGGCTGGACATACTTGCTGATAGGGTAGGTTTGCCATCGTCTGCCAAATTATAATTCTGAGGTGCGTTATCGGAACCACTGGGTTTAGACTTTAAATTATCATCAGCCTTAGTAGGACGCATGATAATATCAGGATGCTGTCGTTTATAGCGTAATTCCTCGAGCTCAGCTTTGCTCTTTTCTAGCTCCTTTTGTTTTTTTTCCTGAATTGGGTTATGACTTTCTGCTATGGACTCATCCAATTCCTCTGCCAACTCAGCCATCCGCTGCTCATACTCTCTATTTTGTTCAAGCAAGCGTTGATGATGCTCTTCGCTCATGAGTAAAGGGCGGCCAGTAGTGTCATCAGGGCGGCTAAAACTAGGTACTTGCTGAGAGCTTGATTGGCTGCTGTTTTGGTTGGCATCGTTACTGTCAGACGCATCTGCTTGCGTGAATGCCGTTGCACTGCTGTTGGCATTGGCTGCTTGAGCTTGTGCTGCAGCACGATTGGCCAGTATCTGACCTTGCATATCAGCCAGTTGCTCAGGTGACACCATGACCGTTTCGAGACTACCAGTCATGTCTACTTCAGTGTGTTGATAGTTATAAACGAGCAGGCCAATCACAAGACCATGTGCGAGTAAACTGAGTAACGTAGGCAAGGTCAGCCCATTGCCTTCAGGTTGGGTAGGCACATAGACGGCAGGAGCATTATGCATAATATTTATACTCATGAACGTGGTTCATTGGGTTGACTACGATTCTATTATAAGCTTGATCGAATGTGGTGCTTATTAATCTGTTTATTACAGTGAAGGCGTGGGTAGCGGCGCGCCTGTTAGTAGTCCTACCTTTTGAATGCCGGCTTGTTGCAACGTCGCCATTAGCGTCATGATTGCACCATATTGATTGTTTTGGTCGGCATTTATCATCACCTGTACGGGTGACGCTCCGGCATCACTGTTTTGAGTCTGCAAATTAGATAAGGTATTAATCAGTTCAGGTTCGCTCACTGGCAAATCGACATTACTTTCGTAACTGATAAAAATCTCTCCATTACCAGTTAGAGATACGATCACCGGTAGCTGGCTTTGGCTCATGGTGTTGGTTTGCTCTTTTGGCAGATCGACATCAACACCCGTAATCAACATCGGCGCTGTCACCATAAATATGACCAGCAACACCAGCATCACATCGATGTAAGGAACGACATTCATCTCCGCATTTAGCGCTTTCTTTTCACGGCGATAGGGACTTTGCTTCATGGCTTCATCGTCCTTATGCTTGACTAGTGGTAGATTGTGTTTCTCTGCTGACAGGGTTTGCTGCACTGGTCTCACGTTGGAGCATGCCGGTCATCTCATCACAGAACAGCGCCCGCGAGTCATATAAGCGGCTAGATTTTGCCGTAAAGTGATTGTAAGCCAGTACAGCAGGAATCGCTGCAAACAGACCCATGGCAGTGGCGATTAAGGCCTCGGCGATACCAGGCGCAACAGAGGCTAGGGTGGCTTGTTCTGTCTGCGACAATCCTAAAAAGGCATTCATAATACCCCAGACCGTACCAAATAATCCGATATAAGGCGCCACTGATCCGATACTGGCCAGCGTTGTCAGCCCTGATTCGAGCAGTTGCTGTTGACGACCTAGCCCAACTCTTAGCTTACGCTCAACGCCATCGATAATGTCATCTTTAGGTTGGCGCTTTTTATGCATTCTTAGGTACTCTGAAAACCCAACATAAAAAATCTGTTCAAGTCCTTGGCGTTCAGGTGATCCTTGCACACCTTGATATAGTTTGGCTAAATCCTCACCTGACCAAAACCAAGTTTCAAACTGTTGATCGAAACTTTGAGCTGTACCAAGCCGCGCACTCATACGAAAAATAATGATCCAACTGAATAAAGACGCTAATAATAATAGTGCCATCACAATCTGCACCAATAGACTGGCTTGGGTAATAAGATCAATAATATTTAATGACTCAGGCATGTAATGAACTCACGGATAATGGACAAGAGCTGGCATGGTGCAATACGCAGGCCAAATAGGGTATTGGATAACATAAAAACATGATGGAGCAATAATTCTGCACACTTATATTAACCGCCTAGTGTACTGCTAAATGAAGGAAAGGTCATTTAATAAAGTGTTAAATACCAAATAATTAATGAATGTTTAGCTATGTTGTTTTATTCAAAAGGTAAATTCTGCTGGTGCATCTATCGGTAGATATCCTGAACATGTTCTTTATTTACCTAAAATTCTGTCTAAATATGATTTCTAAGTAGCAGGAGAAATCGTGTTTGTACGCCTCGGGTACTGGTAGTGATTGAATTTATAGTGTAATTTCTCTAGAATGTTACACTTCGTTACTGCTGCCTTTCTATAGATGACGTCACGATTTGTCTGCTGACGTTATGTTTACTCTAGGCATTAATAAATTTGTTCTTTCACTAGCAAGCTGGGCGCGACACTTATGAATGCAATCGAACGCTATTTTGGGATTAACGGTGAAAACACCACGGTAAGAACTGAAATTCTTGCTGGCTTGACCACTTTTTTAACGATGGCCTATATTATCTTTGTTAACCCCAACGTGCTAGCAGATGCTGGCATGGATAAAGGCGCTGTGTTTGTTGCTACTTGTTTGGCAGCAGCAATCGGGTGTTTGATCATGGGGCTTTATGCTCGTTTACCTGTTGCTCAGGCTCCTGGCATGGGTCTTAACGCCTTCTTTACTTACGGCGTGGTACTTGGCATGGGGTACACATGGCAAGTTGCGCTTGGCGCGGTGTTCTTGTCTGGTTGTATCTTTGTGCTGTTGAGTCTGTTCAAAATTCGCGAAATGATCATCAATTCTATTCCCGTGTCGCTCAAGCAGGGCGTGGTCGCTGGTATTGGTGCATTTCTAGCGTTCATTGCATTACAAAGCTCAGGCGTCATCGTCAATCATGACGCTACGTTGGTTGGCTTAGGTGATATGACAAGCTTTGGACCGGCGATGGCTGCTGTTGGGTTTATTGTTATTCTCGCTTTGTCTTATAAGAAAGTCCCTGGTGCGGTGACTATTGGTATCTTGCTTGTGGCTTTGGTCAGCTTATTAACTGGCAATACGCATTTCACTGGTATTGTCTCTGCACCGCCATCGATTGTACCTACATTCATGCAGCTTGATATTGCTGGCGCGTTTGATGTGAGTATGATCAGCGTTATCTTTGCTTTCTTATTCGTCGATTTATTCGATACAGCAGGTACGTTAATTGCAACCACGCAACAGGCAGGCTTGGTAGATAAAGATGGTAAAGTTAAGAACATGGGTAAAGCGATGTTTGCAGACTCTACTGCGACAGTAGCAGGTACTTTACTTGGTACGTCATCGACAACCAGTTATATCGAAAGCGTTTCAGGTATTGCTGCAGGTGGTCGTACTGGATTGGTCGCTGTGACTGTCGGTGTGCTATTTTTGCTTAGTATATTCTTTGCGCCATTGGCCAGTATGATTCCTGCTTATGCAACAGCAGGCGCGATATTTTATGTGGCGGTATTGATGTTAGGCACTCTAAAAGACGTAGAGTGGTCTGACTTGACTCAAGCAGCACCAGTCGTTGTCGTATTATTATTTACCCCACTGACTTACTCTATCGCAGATGGTATCGCACTTGGTTTCATCACTTATACGGCGACCAAAGCATTGACGGGTAAGTTTTCTGACATTAGCATTCCAGTATGGATATTGACTTTCGTACTATTGGCAAAAATTGTCTTTGTTTAACGGTTTAAAGACAGTCAGCAGTCTTTGCTAAACGATACAATTTTAGCTTAGCTTGCAATAAAAACCCCTCCTTATCTGACATAGATAAGGAGGGGTTTTTTTGATATAAGTGCTATATCGAGTGTTAGCCCATTGAGATGAATATCGCGTGAATTGAAGGCATACGCTAGTATTTTTGATACTGATATCTAGTGCTGTAATGACAATCAATCGGCAATAGTAAACAAAAAAACATAACCAAAGCGTCATGGTCAGAAATATCTACATAAGCTATTGTTATATAAAGATTTATTTATCGATAAAAATAAAAAAAATCGTTAGTTCGAAATTTTTTTTCATGATATTATAGCCACGTTAAGCGCATCACCTCAATCAACGCCGTAGAGGTTTTTCTTACAGTGAATTAGCGTCACCTAAGATGATAGATTGGTGTTTATTAAAGCGACCGTATGTCGTTTCGATAAACTGGTATCTGACCATCATACTCCTTTCACTACTAACAAGAAGAAGGCACTAATGCCGCTTAGCTTTGCGTTGTTGCCTTTGTATTGTTAGCGTAGCCCGTTTAACAGTCGAACGACCTACTTAACCGTCTCCAGCCTCTGCTGGATTTTTAGTTTTGTGATGGCGCCGTTTGGTCTTTTGATTATTACTGTGAGTATCCGTTAATAACCACTATTCAATTTGATAGCGGTTGTGAGCCGTCACACAGAACGATCAGACTTCCTAAAGCACCATTTATTATGGTTTTTAAACGATAGTTATGGAGTTATTATGAACCCAGTAGACCAGTTTACCCCGCAAGAGCCTATCTTGTTTTCTGCTGTTGATTTGCTGAAGCCGGCATATCTTACCCAGTCATTAGAAACGCTACATACCCGTATTTCACCGCTATATAGTGTGGATGAAGTGCGTTGGTTGTCTGAGCTGTTACCCCTTGCCAAACCTAGTGATGAAGAGCGCGATGCTGCTGCTGAGCAAACGCGTAAATTGGTCGAGCATGTGCGTAATGACGGCAAAGCCGTCAAAATGGTTGACTCATTATTGCTTGAGTATAGCCTTGATACCCAAGAAGGTATCTTGCTCATGAGCTTGGCAGAAGCCTTGATTCGTGTGCCAGACAACTATACGGCCGATGCCTTGATTCATGATAAAATGAGTGTGGCTGATTGGAAAAAGCACATCAAAAATGACAACGGCTTTATGGTCAATGCTTCCACTTGGGGCATGATGATGACGGGCCGCGTCGTGAGCATTGATAGCAGCACGACAGCGTCAGGCTTCTTAGACCGTATGACCAAAAAGATGGGCGAGCCTGTCATTCGTAGTGCGATGCAAAAAGCCATGCGTATCATGGGTCATCAGTTCGTATTGGGCGAAACCATTGAAGACGCTAATAAGAACAGCCAGCCATATCGCAATAGAGGTTACACCTACTCATTTGATATGCTAGGTGAAGCGGCCATCACGCACAGAGATGCTGAAAAATACTTCAATGATTATCTGCATGCCATCAAAGCCACTGCGAGCATCAAAGTTAAAGATGGTATGCCAAAGCCATCAGTATCTATCAAATTATCAGCACTGCATCCTCGCTATGAAGCCACTCAAGAAACGCAAGTCATGGGTCTGCTGCGTCAACGCTGCATGTTGCTTATTGAAGCGGCACGTGAGGTCAATGTTGATCTTAGTATTGATGCTGAAGAAGCAGATCGTCTTGAGATTTCTCTAAAACTGTTTGAGTCTTTATACCGTGATAACTTGACGGCTGGCTGGGATGGTTTGGGTATCGTTGTACAGGGTTACTCTAAACGCGCTATCGCAGTCCTCGCTTGGTTGGCTTGTCTCTCAAGTGAAGTAGGCGACCGCATCCCAGTACGCTTAGTTAAAGGCGCTTATTGGGATACAGAGATCAAACTGGCGCAGCAAAAAGGTCTATCAGGTTATCCTGTGTGGACTCGTAAAGAAGGCACGGATACCGCTTATCTTGCGTGCGCGCGTTTCTTATTATCAGATCATTTGCGCGGGCTAATCTGGCCACAGTTTGCCACGCATAACGCTCACACACTTGCCTCAATCATTACGATGAGCGCGCACAGAGACTTTGAGTTCCAGCGTTTGCATGGCATGGGTGATGCACTCTATGATCATATTTTAGATGCGTATAAGATTCCAGTACGTATCTATGCACCAGTCGGCGCGCACAAAGACTTGCTGCCGTACTTGGTACGTCGTTTGCTTGAGAACGGCGCCAACAGCTCATTTGTCCATCAGTTATTAGACAAGTCTTATCCAATCGATAAGCTGACTGTGCATCCATATGACAAGCTGCTGGCCAATGCCACGTTGAACAACCCAGATATCCCATTACCATCAGGAATCTATGGTGAACGTCGTGCCAGCTTTGGTCCTAATATCTTTATTGACTCACAGTGGGCTCCGTTTACAGCGGCTATCGATAGCTACTTAGACAAGTCTTGGTCAGCGACACCTATCATCAATGGCAAAGCCGTTAATGATTACGAAGTAGATGGCACAACGCATCAGTTAGATGCTCAGACGGTACGTGCGCCTTGGAACCATGAAGTTAGCGCTGGTGAAGTCAAATACGCCAACGCTCAACTGGCTCGCCAAGCCATCGATGCTGCTGTTGCCGGTCAAAATGAGTGGCAAAATGTATCAGCTGCGAAGCGTGCTGAGATATTGCGTAAGATTGCAGAGCTATACGAAGAGAACTACGCTGAATTGATGGCATTGTGCCAAGTTGAAGCGGGTAAAACCCTGCAAGACGGTATTGATGAGATCAAAGAAGCGGTTGATTTCTGCCGTTTTTATGCAGACGAAGCCGAGCGTTTAGAAGCGACTGCTTATGAGTTTACCGATTTGTCTGGTAAACAAGCGCGTCAAGTCTACAAAGCACGTGGGACTTTTGTCTGTATCAGTCCATGGAATTTCCCATTGGCAATCTACACCGGTCAAATCGTGGCGGCACTGGCTGCAGGTAACACGGTAGTGGCCAAACCTGCCGAACAAACCAGTTTGATTGCGCACTTTGCTGCACAATTAATGTATCAAGCAGGTATTCCAGCAGCGGCTCTGCAATTGGTCACTGGTGCAGGTGATGTGGGCGGCGCATTGACGGCGGCTGACAACATCGCAGGTGTGATCTTTACAGGTTCTACTCAAACCGCGCAGCGTATCAATCAAAGCCTAAACGACCACGCCCAAGCCAGCGGTGAGCTGCCAGTATTTATCGCAGAAACGGGTGGCCAGAACGCGATGATCGTTGATTCAACGGCACTGCCAGAGCAGGTTGTTAGAGACGCGGTATTATCAGCGTTTGGTTCAGCGGGTCAACGTTGTTCAGCTTGTCGTATCTTGTGTGTACAAGAAGAAATGGCAGATGATTTGATTGAGCTACTACAAGGCAACATGGCAGAACTGTCTGTTGGTAATCCACTTTATGCTGCCACCGATGTGGGCCCAGTGATTGATGCGGATGCCAAACAAGGTCTAGAGGCACATATCGCGCGTATGGAAGCCGAGCCAACCGCGACGATTTTGGCACAGACGCCAATGAGCTCAACCTCAGTCGTGAGCCAAGATCAGTCTACGTTTGTATTGCCAACGGCGATTGAAGTCAAAAGCATCGATGTCATCGGTGGTGAGCACTTTGGCCCGATTTTGCATGTACTGCGTTATCAAGCTCGTGATTTGAACAAGCTGATTGATGCGATTAATGCAACAGGTTTTGGTTTGACTTTGGGTATCCACAGTCGTATTGAAACCACCACTGAAAACATCGAGCGCCGCGCGTTCGTCGGTAATACCTATATTAACCGTAATCAGATTGGTGCTGTGGTCAACGTCCAACCATTTGGTGGCTGTGGTCTGTCTGGTACTGGCCCTAAAGCGGGTGGTCCACACTATGTATCACGCCTCATGCAGCTAGTCTCAGAACCAGCGACTGATATCGAGGCTAGCAATAGCCAAGCTCAAACCACCACTCAAACAGAACTTGCATAAGGAGTAGCATCATGGCGACTGAATTCAAAAAAAATCATGCACAGGTCTGTGAGTCTTGGAGATTGCTGGGCGCAGTAAACCGTGCAACCTATCTACAGGCAGCCATTCCAAAGCTGGCGCTGCTAACTGGTGATGCCAACAAAGCCAAGCGCTTATTCAATCATCTATTGAGTGCAGCACCTAGTTTGGATGAGATGCATCGTATGGTTGGTGCCACTGGCGAATCAAACGACTTGTACGTCACTGGTCGCGGTAAGACGATGGTGGTGGGCGGTGAGTCTGCCCGTGCAATGGCCGTACTAGGCCAGCTGGTTGCAGCACTATTGACAGGCAATGAAGTCATATTGCATTGCCCAAGCCAAGATGAGATGTGTGTTGAAG
This sequence comes from Psychrobacter sp. SZ93C1, assembly GCF_015864635.1. NCBI lineage: Bacteria > Pseudomonadati > Pseudomonadota > Gammaproteobacteria > Moraxellales > Moraxellaceae > Psychrobacter > Psychrobacter sp. SZ93C1. The sequence goes on from NZ_JADYWY010000003.1 coordinate 191,342, forward strand.
CAGCAAAAGTGCTTTATGAAACGGGCATTAGCGAAGATGTATTGAGCGTTGCTAATGACTCACAGACCATTACTTTGTTGTATATCGATCGTCTTGCACAAGTGGCAGTGTCTGGTAGCCGATCTGATGCACAGACAATCAGCCAAGAGCTGGCTAAAACTGATGGTATTTTGACGCAGGTTATTAGCGTGACGGATATGGAAGGTTTGTCAGAAATGCTAACGCCTGATTATCTGCATCGTTTTGTCACCGAGCGTGTGAAAACCATCAATACCACGGCTATCGGTGGTAATGCTAGCTTGCTTGAGCTTGGTACATAAGAAAAATTAAATGTGCTAGGTAGTAAGATGCTACTTAGCATTGTTTGAATAACGGTTGATGTTTGTTTTCAAGAGCTTCAAAACTCTTAGTTAATGAGCATTAACCGTTTTTTTATGGCTGCTTTTCAAGTATTTCATATTTCAGGCGGTGAATACTTAAAATCTTATGACTTATGACTTATGACTTATGACTTATGACTTATGACTTATGAACGCTATTTTATCGCTTGTCGGCAAACAGCAGTAGTGATATCATCATAAAACCTGACCAAATGGTCATCTTTCAAATCGGTGTTATCACTAACACCAAATCACTCAGACCAAAACTATTAGCGAGGCTGCCGGCACCTGTTATCAAGAAGTGTTAGTAGACTTAAAAATATATTAATCAAGGATGATTAACAGTGCCTGAATCTATAGAGTCTCAAAAAAACAGCGAGTTGATGTATCAGCTCAATGACAATCCTAGTTTTTGGCCGGCAAGCTTCGCGGCTTTACAACACCTATTAGCCAGCATCGTTGCTATTGTTACACCCACTTTGATTGTCGCTGGGACTTTGGGGTTGGGTGAATATGTTCCTTATTTGATTAGCTGTGCTCTAATCTCCTCTGGTATTGGCACTTATATTCAATGTAAAAAAATAGGTCCCGTAGGCGCTGGCATGTTAAGTCTACAAGGGACTAGCTTTGCTTTTTTGACTGCGATTATTTCTGCTGGCCTGATTGTAAAAGGACGTGGTGGTTCACCAGAAGATATTTTGGCCACCATCTTTGGCGTTAGTTTTTGCGCTGCCTTTGTCGAAGTTGTACTGAGTCGTTTTATTCATAAATTAAAAAGAATATTTACGCCTGTTGTCACTGGTACTATTATTATTCTCATTGGTGTTCCGTTGATCGAAGTGGCCATGACCGATATTGCAGGTGGCTATGGTGCCGAAGATTTTGGTAGCTTACAGAATCTGTTTTTAGGTATGGTTGTACTGGTATCAGTGATTGTTTTTAACCGCTCAAAAAATCCCTTGTTAAGACTTTCCTCGATTGTTATTGCTTTAGTTTTAGGTATGCTAGCCGCCTTTTTTATGGGTAGGTTGGATTTCTCTTCACTGAGCAATGTTGGCTTCGTGACAGTTCCTATTCCCTTTAGGTTTGGTTTTCAATTTGATATCGCCGCCTTTATTCCATTAGCCATTTTGTATTGTGTGAGTGCGCTTGAGACGACAGGCGATTTAACGGCAAATGCTGTGGTGTCAAAAGAACCTGTCACAGGACCTGTCTATCTCAATCGCATTCAAGGTGGAGTATTGGCAGATGGTGTGAACTCTATGATTGCCGCGACTTTAAACAGTATGCCGTCGACGACTTTTAGCCAAAACAATGGTGTTATAGCGCTTACCGGAGTTGCCAGTCGCCATGTCGGGATTTATATTGCAGCGCTCATGATTATCATAGGGATGTTTCCTATCTTTGGCGCCTTATTACAAACCATGCCTCAGCCAGTACTGGGCGGTGCAACCTTGGTGATGTTCGGCACAGTAGCGGTGGCTGGTATCAAGGTATTGTCGACCGCCAAGCTCGACCGTCGCGATATGTTGATTGTCGCGACTTCTGTCGGAATGGGAATCGGTGTGTCTATGGTGCCTGACGTGTTATCACATGTGCCTGAATTGATACGTAACGTGCTGATATCACCTGTAGCAATTGGTGCTATCACAGCCATTACATTGAGTTTGTTTTTACCAGTGGATACTCAAGACACTGATATATAATAAAAATATAGTCAATCCTCTACAAAAGAGTGACAGCGTTAACCTCGCTTGAAGTATCACAGTTACATCTGCACTCGGTTGCCTTGACGCTCTTTTAAAATGAATTAACTATCTAGCCAAAAAGTATTATTAAATGCCATGATTGTTTAAGGTTTATTAAATATAGATTGATTGTTTTGAGCGATTTAGTAGATATTTATGTTGGTGGTTTATCTGAGCTGCCTAATTTTATAAAGCCCAATTTTTTAGCCGAGTCTTGCTATGATTAGTTTCTATCTGAACGGAAAGCACCATGAGATAACCCACCTCAATCCGAATACAACGGTACTTGAGTATTTACGCTTGCACGAACGACAGACCGATACCAAAGAAGGCTGTGGTAGTGGTGACTGCGGTGCCTGTACCATCATGGCGCAACGATTGGCTATAGATGATAGCGAACAATCTACCACTCCTTTTTATACTCTAAACTCCTGCATTACTTTGCTTTCACTGATGGATGGTCATCATCTGATGACAGCGGCTTATCTCGCGGACAATCCTGAGCATCATCCAGATCGCGCCTCATTGCACCCAGCCCAACAAGCGATGGTTGACTGTCATGGTTCGCAGTGTGGCTTTTGCACACCTGGTTTTGTGATGTCGCTGGCCAGCGTTTATGAAAACCATCGTCTGCAAAAAGTGCAGGATGCGACGATAGATGCGCTAAGCTATGATGATATTGTCGCTTCAATATCGGGGAATTTATGTCGCTGTACGGGTTATCGCCCAATTATTGAAGCTGGTCTGGCCATGGGTACTATTGGTCAGCAGCGCGACGAAGCGCATACAGCAGCGAAAGATCTCACGATAGCGCTAGCTACCGATGCGATGGCAACTAGCAAGGCGTCTGTTCCACCGAAAGATAATGCTATCGAACCTGCATTGACGCAAGACTCGCGGCAGTTGTTTATTCCGCAGTCAATTGATGCGCTGAATCAAGTACTAGCGGCCAATCCAAAGGCGACTATTTGGGCAGGCGGGACTGATCTGGGTCTAAGTGTGACGCAGCATTTGGTTGATCATGAAGTGATTGTGCAGCTCTCTGCGATTGATGAGCTAAAGACTTGGTCAGTGGTGGATGCTAATGATAATGCCAATGCGCTATCAGATGATAAGCAAAACGTAGCATCAGCATCTACAAAATCACTGATACTCGGCGCTGGTATGAGTTATAAAAAAATACTGCCTGTGCTTGAGCAGTATTTTCCTACATTTGCTGCGGTATTTGAACGTATTGCTTCACCACAAATTCGGAATATGGGTACTATCGGTGGCAATATTGCCAATGCCTCACCGATTGGCGATTTACCACCGATTCTATTAGCATTAGATGCGCAGGTTCATTTACGTCATTGTGATATGGCTAATCGTAACGGTGTTTCTCAGGCATCTTACTCTGATGAGACGATACCTTTATCAGCATTCTTTTTAGATTATAAAAAAACCAAGCTACGTGCAGGCAGCTATGTGGTCGCCGTCCATATACCACTTCTGCAAGACAATCAATATCTATACATCCATAAAATTAGTAAGCGTTATGAAGATGATATTTCTGCCTGTCTGCTTGCAGCAAGACTGGATATCTCAGCAGATGGCATGACCATTGAGGATGTCAAATTTGGGCTAGGTGGTATGGCGGCTATCCCTCTGCTAGCGACAAAATCTCAGCAAGCATTGATTGGACAGCCTTTGACGGTAGCTAGTTTTGAGAAGGCTGCAAAAATGCTACCAATGGATGTATCACCAATGACAGATGTGAGAGCGAGTCGAGAGTATCGTATGCATGTGGTGCAACGACTGCTCATTAAGTGCGGTAAGCAACTGGTAGCAGAGCTGCAAACGATAAGCGCTTGATAGAGACAGCTGGTATCGAAAGTGGATCTGAACTTCCTTTGCCCCAAATATAGATATTTATAACCGTTATGATTTTGCGACAGTGCTTTTGACAATAATATTATTAAGTTTAGCGTCTGACTTAACTTTCAATAGAGCCGTTCGCAACATAGCTTTTATCATACCGTCAAAACGCTAGAAGCCGAACATACAGGTTTGACCAAAAATATAAGAGAGCATCATCATGAGTCATCATTCTTCATTATTTGACAGCTACAGTATCCGTCGCGTACGTCCACCTAAAAACAAAATCGGTACTGGCGCAAAGCATGATAGTGCGATCAGTCATGTGATGGGCACTGCCACTTATGTCGATGATATGCTAAAACCACAAAGTACTCTACATTTAGCCATCGGCAAGAGCACTCATGCACATGCACGTGTATTGAGCATGGATCTGGATATGGTGAAAGCAGCCGATGGGGTAATAGACGTGATTACCTTTGAGGATATACCAGCTAAAACTGATATCGGCCCCGTCTTTGATGGTGATCCACTGATGGTGGATAAGATAACAGAGTATGTGGGTCAGACACTGTTTGCCGTCGTTGCTACCAGTCATCGAGCAGCCAAAAAAGCCACGCTCAAAGCAGTTATAGAATACGAGCCATTACCAGCGATATTGACTATTGAAGACGCATTAAATCAAGAGCAGTTTGTGCGTCCTAGCCATTTTATGACGCGCGGGGATGCTCAAGTAGCACTTGAATCTGCGTCTACTCGTATTGCAGGCCATATTCATATGCTGGGGCAAGAGCATTTTTATCTCGAAGGTCAGGTGTCATATGTGGTGCCTTGTGATGATGGTGGTCTGGAGGTTTACACTTCATCGCAGCATCCTAGCGAAGTACAGCAGCTCGTCGCTGAAGTAGTCGATCTGCCTTTTCATGCAGTGACTACCGTGGTACGTCGAATGGGTGGTGGTTTTGGTGGTAAAGAAACGCAAGCCGCTGCTTGGGCTTGTCTGTGCAGCATCGTGGCCAAACGCCATAATGTGCCAGTGAGTATGCGTCTAGACCGTCAGGATGACATGGTGGTGACGGGTAAACGTCATGAGTTTGCCAACCGATATGATGTTGGTGTCGATGATGCAGGTCAAATACTTGGCGTGGATATGCAATTATCAGGATTGTGTGGTTATTCACCTGATTTGTCTGATGCTATCGTTGATCGTGCGATGTTCCATTGTGACAATGCCTACTACTATCCAGCGGCACAGATAGCAGGTCATCGCTGTAAGACACACACCGTTTCTAACACGGCATATCGAGGTTTTGGTGGTCCGCAAGGGTTACTAACGGCTGAATATATGATGGATCATATCGCTTATACGTTGGGAAAAGATCCGCTACAAGTACGATTAACGAACTTATATAAAGATGGTCAGAGCACCCATTATGGACAGCCGATTGAGCATTTTGATCTTGCCACGATTATGAAGTCGTTGGCTGATGACAGCGAATATGATAAACGTCGTCAGCAGGTTCTAGAGGCCAATCAAAAAGCAGAAGCTGAGGGCAGTGATAAGCGCTTAGGTCTTGCATTGACGCCTGTCAAATTCGGTATCTCGTTTACCGTACAGCATTTGAATCAAGCAGGGGCATTGGTACATATCTATACTGACGGTACTATCCAGATCAATCATGGTGGTACTGAGATGGGGCAAGGGTTATATGTCAAGATTGCCCAGATTGTCGCCAATGAATTTGATGTAGATTTAGACACTGTAAAAGTTACGGCGACACGTACGGATAAAGTACCGAACACCTCGCCCACAGCGGCTTCATCGGGTACAGATATCAATGGTAAAGCGGCACAGAATGCTTGTATTACTATTAAAGAGCGCTTGGTTGAGTTTGCTGCTGAGCATTTCGAAGTTGTTGCAGAGGACATTAGGTTTGAGAATAATCACGTCTATATTGCCGATAAAGCCACGCTTACTTTTGCTGAATTAACATTGCTGGCTTACCAGCATCGTATTAGTTTGTCTTCGACTGGCTATTATAAAACGCCAAAGATTTTTTATGATCGCTCAAAAGCGTGGGGTCGTCCGTTTTTCTACTTTGCACTGGGTGCATCGTGTTCAGAGGTCGAGATTGATATTTTAACGGGCGAGTATAAAGTACTGCGCTGCGATATCTTGCATGATGTTGGACAATCTATTAATCCAGATATTGATATTGGTCAGATTGAAGGTGGCTTCGTTCAAGGTATGGGCTGGCTGACGGCGGAAGAGCTGATTTGGGATAAGACGGGCAAACTCGCTTCTAATAGCGCGGCTAGCTATAAGATTCCAACGGCTCATGACTTACCAAAACAGTGGAGCGTGAAACTGTTCGATCGCAAGAATGAAGAACAGACTATTTATAATTCTAAAGCGGTAGGTGAGCCACCATTTATGTTGGCCGCCAGCGTCTGGTGCGCGATTAACAATGCAGTCGCAAGCTTAGGTGATTATAAGAAAAATCCAGAGTTGACCATGCCAGCGACGCCAGAAGCCGTATTGAAAGCTGTGATGCGTATGCAAGGTCAAGCGTGGGAGATTGCTGATAAAGTAGATACGGACACTATTGAGAGCTTAACGTCTGTTGACGATAATTACGGTATCGATGATGATCGAGTACAGCCGCAGCAAGTACCTCATGGCAAAGATATTAATCCGACAGAAACTGAAGGCCAGTTATTCGACGATCAGCCCGAGGCGATAAAAGATCCAAATGTATCAACGGCTAGGGGTCCTGCGCACGGTGAGTAATATATCAGCGCCACAAACACCAGCATCACAAGCATCCGAGCCACACGTATCTGAGCCACAAATGTTATCGTGTTCAGCTGTACACTCGATGCCTTTGATATCCTCGATGCGTTGGTATGATGGACTGGCACAATATCAGCAGCGGGGTGTTGCACATGTTTTGGCCACTGTCGTTGCTGTTAATGGTTCAGCACCTCGAGAGTTACAGTCTAAAATGATTGTAACGCTTGATGACTGCTGTGACACCTTGGGCGGCGGTAGTCTCGAGCATGATGTGACGATAACCGCTAGGAAGCTACTCAAAGGTGAGCTAGATATAGATGACTCAAAAGGCTCCAAACCATCAAAAGAAGGTAAGTCTGAAAAAGCCAAAGCAGTACGCCGAGACGCTGTTTATACCAAACATTACCCATTGGGCGCCAAGTTAGCGCAGTGCTGTGGTGGTAGCGTTACGGTTATGTTTGAATGTTTTAATGTGACACCGCCCATGTCGTTATTGGTTTTTGGGGCAGGGCATGTCGCAGCGGCATTAATGACCATACTTGCCGATTTACCTTGTCAGGTCGATTGGGTGGATAGCCGCGCTGAGATGTTTGAGCGTTATGTGACGCAGGATGTTGATGCTATAGATGGCCAAGTTACTTATCAATTGCCTGCGCATATTCGTCCACATATCGAGGAAGATCCTGTGGACTTTGTACGCCCATTCATTGCAAACAGCCACCGGAATGCAGCAGCCAACAAAGGGTCTCAGTACTTTGTATTAGTCATGACTCATGATCATAGTCTTGATTTTGACTTGGTGCGTGCTGCATTGGATGCTTCTATAGATATAAATGCCGATGCTCATGAGGCCACTACCGACGATAGCGCATTACAATCTATACCTTATCTAGGTTGTATCAGTTCAAAAACCAAAGAAAATCGTTTTAGAACGCGTTTGCTTCAGCGCGGCTATAGTGAGCAAGCAATTGCCCAGCTAACCATGCCAATCGGACTTGATATTGGTGGCAAAGAGCCTATGGCCGTTGCGGTATCTATCGCTGCTCAAGTTTTGCAGCTTTATCATTGTGCATAAATGTCATAGGTCATAACTGATATTGACCCATAAACTTTGCATTACTGTTCAACTTTACTGTTTAACTTTCTATTATTCAGACATTACTTTCGTCTTTTATCTTTGTACGCCATAACGATATATAGGCTGCACTCAGTCACTTTGTGTTCAAAATATGCTCGTCATGTTTGAGTGTTTAACATGGCCTAATCTTGTGCCAAAGTGCTGATCCATTAATGTGAGATTTTTTATGGCCATACATATTTATCAAGCCCAATTACTGCATTACCTTACCGAAAATGATATTGCTATCCGATCAAAAGAATTGGAGGCTGCGGCAAAAGATTCAGACAATGCCCAGTATCTAAATACCATAGAGCTGGATAGCAGTATCTCACTATTACCTGTCATCGCAGGCATGAACGTTTATCCTGAGTATATTGCAGACGGTGCACTCGTAGTCGATGATGCAACAGGTCTAATTGTGGATTATGGTGATTGTGCCTCAATGATGTCGCAGTATGGCAATGAGAGCGAGCAAGAGAGTAGAGCATCAGTACAGATTCATAACTGTAAGCACAATCTCATCATGCCAGGTTTTATCGATACTCATGTGCATTACCCGCAGATAGACATGATTGCTGCTTTTGGAGAGCAGTTGCTTGATTGGCTCAATAATTATACTTTTGTCACCGAGGCAAATTTTGGTAATCCAAAAATTGCCCATGATACCGCGCGATTCTTTTTAAACCAGTTGTTGGCCAACGGTACGACGAGTGCATTGGTGTTTTCGACCAGTCATCCGCAATCGGTAGAGGCTTTCTTTACTGAAAGCATTCGACTGAACACACGCATGATTACTGGTAATGTTCTCATGGACCAAAATGCGCCTGATAACCTGTGTGTGCCTACTGAGCAGGGCATCCGAGATACACAAAATATCATCGATAAATGGCATGAGCGTGGACGTCAGCATGTGGCCATCACCCCAAGGTTTGCGATTACATCGACGTCAAAACAATTACAAATGACAGGTGAGCTATACCGCAGTTACGATAGTGTTTATCTGCAAACGCATCTGGCCGAAAACCTTGATGAAGTGGCTTTTGTACGTGAGCTTTATCCCAATCACAAAGGCTATCTGGATGTTTATCATGATATGGGCTTACTGGGTAGACGAACCACACTGGCACATGGTATTTACCTTGAAACCTCAGAGTACGAAGTGTTACGTGATACAGGCACTCAAATAGCGCACTGTCCAACCTCCAATTTATTTTTGGGTAGTGGGCTGTTCGATTTGTCCAAGACCTTGAGTTATACTGGCGTGAGTATCGCGACTGATGTGGGGGCGGGTACTAGCTTATCGATGCTGACGACTTTATCAGAGGCTTATAAGGTTCAGCAATTACAGAAGAAGTCACTATCAGCCCATCAAGGGTTGTATCAGATTACATTGGGCAATGCGCAGTCGCTATTGCTGGATGATAAGATTGGTAATTTTATGCCCAACAAAGAAGCTGATTTTGTCGTGATAAATATGGGCGGTACAGAATTGATTGAGCGTCGTATGACACAGACTAAGTCACTTGAAGAGCAGTTGTTTGTATTGATGATGCTAGGCGATGATAGAGTGATTGAGCAGACCGTTATCGCTGGCGTGAGTCGCTATAAAAGATCTACTATTTTATAGAGTAAGTGTTTGTAGAATTAGTGATAAAAATATGGTTTGTTTAACAAAGTATAGCGCTTCAAACGATAGCGTTTAAATGTGCATATCCGAATGGATTTTATTTGAATGGCTCTTATTTTAATAGCCTTTATTTGAATGGTACCCAGTGTCTATTTTACTAAAGTTACTCTGTAAATAGACACTGAGCGGATTATGTTATGAATGCTGTTTAAGCTTTAGTTAAATACCAGTATTAGCACATTATTCAGGATAATTAATCCAAACCCAGCCGTTTTCTAACCATTCACTCAATTCATCTGGATCAATATCCGTGACATCTTGATTTGTTAAGTGCTCGCCACTGGCCAAGCGTATCAACACCGTCGTTGACGCATCATCTAGCCCATCAATACGCTGACCGTTCGCATATAGTAGGATGCCATCAGCAGTGTGGCTGTAGATCAAGCGGTTGTTATAGTCTGCTTGCAGTGTTGCGCCTTCAGCCAAAGCTTGCATCAGCTCATCTGTATCCAAAGTTTCTTCTGGTACGAGGGCATCATATTGACGCTTGCTAACCACTTCAGACACTGCTTGGCGAATCATGTCGTCACCACGATCAGATTGTAGCATTTGCAATAGTTGGTTTTTGATCGCTTGGATACTGTCAGTTTGTAGCTCACCTGATGCTTGTAGCGCTTGTGGCAGTATCATCGGTATAAATAAATCGCTATCGTTGGTTGCGATATCAGCCATATTATCGATGACTTGCATCAAGTTTGGGCGACGGCAGCCAAAAGAAAACGTCAAACAGTCATCTTGTGCAACGCCAAAGTGCGATAATTTAGGTGGTACGTACAGTACATCGCCAGCTTCTAATATCTCATCAAATATAATCTCGCCCATATCGTCAAAAAGCCTGATTGGCTCATCGGCGACGAACTCTGTGCTTTTATCACAGAATTTGCCTAGCTGCCAACGGCGGTGACCGTAACCTTGTGCCAAAAATACATCGTAATCATCATAGTGTTTGCCCACTGAGCCGCCTTTTGGCGCATATGAGACCATAATGTCATCGCGCTGCCACTGAGGTATAAAGTCAAAAGCTTGCCACAGTTGACCAAGCTCAGGTGACCATTGCTCTAGATTCTGTACGAGCGCCGTCCATTGCTCAGGCAAGTTATCAAAATCAGCTTCAGTCAACGGGCTTTTTTTGAGTTGCCACTGTGCTTGGCCTTCGGTTTTGGTAGCAGACTGGGTCAGTAGGCGTGCTGATGCTTCTTCTTCTAGTGCTAGGCCTAGCATGTCATCAGGTTCAAACATGCCGATGAGTTGTGGTAAGCCTTGCTTAATAAGGAGCGGTTTTTTTTGCCAGTATTCTGCTAGGAATTGTTCAGCAGTGATAGAGGCTGGCAAGCATAGAGGTATAGAGGTCATGAGTAAATCCGTGTCTTTGGGTAGGTATAAGATTAATAATGAGGATTGCTTTATAGGAGGGGTTTAATAGTTTATGATTATCACCTATCTAATAGCGAGTATAATGCTTGCTATCGGAGCCTCTCATTAATCGTAGGAAATTTATGAAAAAGTTACATTTTATTGTCATTATCGCCAGTGTGTTCTTATTGCAAGGCTGTATACATAAGCTTGTGACTGTCCCTGCTAAGATTGCTTATAAAACCACTAAAGGCGTGGTAAAAGGTACGGTCGCAGTGGGTAAAGCCATCATACCGGGCGATAGTGATGACGACAAAAAAGATGATTAGTTTATTATTCAGCTGTTATTTTCGGCTACTTGATCATAGCCCTATCATGACGAATTTGAAATAGAGTAATCACCGCAGCAATTAGCCCACCGAGTAGTGCTAATGCCATGTCTTTGTGGGCATCCCAAACATCACCTTGCTGACCATTATAAGCTTCTGCTGCTTCTGGCGATAAGGTGGTTGCAATTCCCCATTCTAATAGCTCATAGAGCAAACTTGACGACATATTAATCATGAGTGCAATCGCTATCAAAAGTTTGATGGATGATATCTTAAAGATAAATTTTGAGCTCTCAACCATCGCACTGAACAGCAAAAGCCCATAGCTAAAATGTACGAGCCTGTCATACATATTCCGCTGCCAACCAAACAAATCGTTTAAGCTGACGCCAAATATGAGCTGTGTCCAATCATCGTAGGGCACATATGAGTATAGATAACGTGCACCGATAATATGAATGAATAGAAATATTGAAGCGAGAATATAGGAGCGTGAGCTAATATGCCAATAGCGATAGGCTAGCAGCATCAACCCTAAAAAAATCAAGGCACCCAACTGATGTAGTAGGTAGCTTGACCATTCTAGAGGCTCAATACTTGCCAGCACCATTACGATGAATACCGCAATGGTGCTGGCAACCACAGATTTAAAATTTCGCTGCATTTTGCCCGCTTATTTTTTGCTCGCTGTTAATAGCAGCCAATTAAAGCTTGGCAATCCAATCTTTAATGGTAAGGGCTTGCTCAGTGGCATTACCAATATAAGTGGCCGGTGTCATGTCACGTAGACGTGCTTTATCAGCGTCGCTCACGGCAGACAATTCATCACTTTCGACAAACGTTAGCATGGCTTCGCGAGTCATTGCGTTACCACGGGTCAATGCTTTAAGCTTCTCATATGGGTTCTCCACACGGTAGCGACGCATCACGGTTTGAATTGGCTCAGCCAATACTTCTTGTGCATTGTTTAAGTCGTCATTCAAACGCTGTGCATTCAATTCAAGCTTACCAACGCCTTTTAAGCAAGCGTCAAAAGCGATCATGCTTTGTGCCAGACCAACACCGATATTACGCAATACGGTTGAATCTGACAAATCACGCTGCATACGTGAGATAGGCAGTTTTTCGCCCAAATGTGCCAACATAGCATTTGCAACGCCCAAGTTGCCTTCTGAGTTTTCAAAGTCAATTGGGTTGACTTTATGCGGCATGGTAGAAGAACCCACTTCGCCGTCTTTTAGACGCTGTTTGAAATAGCCTAAGCTGATATATTGCCAAATATCACGGTTAAAATCGATCAAGATTGTATTGAAGCGTTTGACGGCATCAAATAGCTCAGCGATGTAATCATGTGGCTCAATCTGAGTGGTGTAAGGGTTAAAGGTTAGCTCAAGACGCTCACCGATGAAGGTTTCAGCATGTGATTGCCAGTCTACATCAGGATAGGCTGAAAAATGAGCGTTATAGTTACCAACCGCGCCATTGATTTTACCCAATAGCTCAACTTGACCGATTTGTTTGATTTGGCGAGCTAGGCGATAGGCCACGTTTGCCATTTCTTTACCAAGGGTCGTTGGGCTAGCAGTCTGGCCATGTGTACGCGACAACATAGGTTGCTCGGCATGAGTAATGGCCAAATCAACGATACTATCGGTCACTTGCTGCATTTTGGCAACCACAATCTCACGGCTGTCTTTCAGCATCAAGGCATATGATAAGTTGTTGATGTCTTCACTGGTACAAGCAAAGTGAATGAACTCTAGCGAATCAATGAGTGCGTCCTGACCACGGAATTTGTTTTTGATGAAGTATTCAACTGCTTTTACATCGTGATTGGTCGTGGCTTCGATGTCTTTGATAGCTTGCGCATCGGCTTCACTAAAATCATCAACGATAGCATTTAAGAAAGCATTCGTTGCCTCATCAAATGCTGCCAATTCGCCGATAGCGCTATTATCAGCCAATGACTGTAACCAGCGAATCTCAACGGTGACGCGAGCTTTGATCAGACCGAATTCAGATAAATAAGGACGTAAACTGTCGGCTTTAGACGCATAGCGACCGTCGATTGGAGAAAGGGCTGTCAAGGCAGAAAAAGAGGTGGTCATAGATATCCTTTAGCTTAGTCAGTGATTGTAGTGAAATAAATCGTTTTAAGTACAACAGTAAAAATAATCTAATAATGGTGTCGTGGTTCTCGAAAGTAACGCTATAATTCTTTTAGAAGCCGCATGGCGCATCAATCGAGGCAATCACGCCGCCGCCTAGACACACTTCGTTGATATAAAATACGGCTGACTGACCCGGAGTGACGGCACGTTGTGGCTCGTCAAACACCACGCGGACATCGCTTCCGTCAGCACTTGTCGCAAATACACGACACGCTTGATCTGGTTGGCGATAGCGAGACTTTGCCATACAGAGTAGACCCTCTGTGGTAAACACTTCTGCGGGTGGCAGGCCGTCGACCCAATCCATTTTATAAGCCGTCAGCTCATTGCTAAGTATCATTGGATGTTCGTGTCCTTGACCGACGATTAAACGGTTTTTGTCTAGGTCTTTTGCCAATACAAACCAAGGCTCTTCAGGACGATCTTTCACACCGCCAATACCAATACCGCCACGTTGACCTAAGGTGTAATACATCAAGCCATCATGAGTGCCGATAGTATGCCCATCGTCGGTCACGATATCGCCTTTTTGGGCAGGCAAGTACTGTTGTAAAAAGTCTTTAAAACGGCGCTCACCGATGAAGCAGATACCAGTAGAATCTTTCTTTTTAGCCGTTGCTAAATCATGCTCTTCTGCAATCTGGCGCACGACAGGTTTTTCGAGCTCACCGACTGGGAACAATGTCTTGGCAATTTTGTCGCCGCCGACAGCATGTAAGAAGTAGCTTTGATCTTTATTATTATCTAGACCACGTAAGAGCTGAGCAACTTCATCCCCACTGGCATTGGTATAATTTACACTGCGTCGCGTATAGTGACCAGTAGCGATGTAATCAGCACCAAGGGTCAAGGCATAGTCTAAGAATGCCTTAAATTTGATTTCTTTGTTGCATAAAATATCAGGGTTTGGGGTGCGTCCCGCTTTATATTCCGCTAAAAAGTGCTCAAATACGCGATCCCAATATTCCATGGCAAAGTTGGCCGTGTGCAGCTTCATGCCGATTTTGTCACACACGGCTTGCGCGTCTGCCAAATCATCCATCGCCGTACAGTATTCCGTACCGTCATCTTCTTCCCAATTCTTCATAAACAAGCCTTCTACTTTAAACCCTGCTTGCTGGAGTAGGACGGCAGATACAGAAGAATCAACACCACCTGACATACCGACAATCACATGCTTGGTGCTAGGATTATCAATATCGGCAAGCGTCAAAGTACGCTGGGCGCTGAAAGAATCAGAAACGGGTATGTTTGATGTATTTGGGATGGCTGACATAAGACGGCTCAACTATTTATACCTTAATTCAAAATTTAACATGACCATATAAGCTGGTGCTGCTTACTAAAGTTACTAGATTTAGTAAGTTGACCACATTGACACTGTCATCTCATCTTTCAGATTTGGTATTATGATAAAATAAGCGTCATATTATACCAGTTAATTGAAACTGGTGGCGACCTATGGCATCTTACTGCTCGTAAAACTGCTTTGGAAATTTAGATAGTAGTTTTAAATTATTTTAATCGCCTCTATTTTATTTGGAATACTAATGATAAAAATTGGACAAGGTATCGATGTTCATGCTTTCCATAATAATGGTCAGCAGCAGCAATATGTCATATTAGCAGGCGTGCCCATTGAGCATACTCACAGTTTGCTTGCACATTCTGACGGTGATGTGGTGTTACATGCGCTCGCTGATGCACTGCTTGGCGCACTAGCGCTTGGTGATATCGGTCAGCACTTTCCTGATACCGATGCGGCACATGCGGGTTTGGATTCGCGAGTCTTGTTACGCTACGTCTATGGCAAAGTACAAGAGGCAGGATATCGGTTAGGCAATGCGGATATTACTGTGATGTGCGAACGTCCAAAGCTGGCGCCGCACAGTCAGGCAATGCGTGAAAATATCGCCAGTGATTTGCAAACAGATATCAGTAATATCAGTGTGAAAGCCACCACGACTGAAAAGTTAGGGTTTACAGGTCGTCAAGAGGGCATCATGGCCAATGCCGTGGTATTATTAGTGCCTCATAGAGTTGATGTTTAACCGATATATAATCATACTTGTAATATCGTGTTGATTGCCCCATGTATCAGCCGTCTCTTTACTCAATTATGTTGTAATATTAATTACTGTTTTCAATGAACCGCTTTATCAATAGGAGCTTTTATGACTGAGCAAACCCCAAACACTGCTGCAAACGACGTTGAACAATTGATCCGTGATCAAATCCGTGACAATAAAGTTATTATTTATATGAAAGGCACACCGCAGTTTCCACAATGTGGCTTTTCTGCTAAATCGATTGAAGTTCTTACTCAGATCGGTCGCCCATTTGCCTTTGTAAATATTTTAGAAAACCCAGAAATTCGTGCGACTTTACCAAAAGTGGCGAACTGGCCAACGTTCCCACAATTATGGATTGACGGTGAGTTGATGGGTGGATCAGACATCATCTTGCAGATGTATCAATCAGGTGAGCTAAAGCCATTGGTTGAAGCAAACAGCCCAGCTGCTTAATGCTAAAAACACTTATCTAAGCTTTTTTATTATAGCCATTCCATTATAAAATTATTACAGCATTAACCTCGCTTGAAGTATCACATATACATCTACACTTGGTTGCCTTGTACTACTTTTAAATTGAATCGACTATATCAAGCTGATAAGTTTTAACAATAAAAGCTCGAGTCAGTCCTTAAGTGGTCGCTCGGGCTTTTATTGTTTTTGTCAGTCTTGCCCCCATATATGGCTCAATAGCAAATATTATAAAAACATAAATAATGAGAGAGTATTATGAGTAATCAACCAACAGAACAACAATTGGCTGAACCGGTATCTGCTGAGCAAGCAGCAATAGAGAAACGCCGCGAGCATTTAAAAAATGAATCGACACGTATCATCGAAATTGCCAGTAGTGAGTCCAACTCAGCACTGAAATGTATCCATCAGCTTAGTGTGGCAGGCGGCGCGACAGAAGCGACGTATGTTGCTATCGAACAGCGCATTGTCGCCGATCAAGATACGGCAGGTGCTTATCATTTGGCATTACTGGCACAAAACACACCAGATCTACCAATTGACGCGCGCCAGCTGATTGAGTTGGTGGCCAATAAAGGTGATAACCAACAGCGCTTGGCATTGCTTAAAAACTTATTATTACCGCCTGTTGAATTGATTAAAGAGCAGATCTTAGCCAGTGCTGACGGCGATGCGATTGGTCAGATGAATGCGTATCTACAGATTAATCCAGAAGGCTATGGTAGCCATCATATGCTGTCTAGTGGTCAATTCGATCAGATCGTACCGCTAAGCCCTGGGAAATAATTTTTATAGTAGACCCTAATTTTAATAGTTTTTGCTATGACGTTTTTTAAGCATCAAAAAATTGTTATAATGATGGGTTATCTACCCAATTACCAACGACTTATCTGAGTCGTTGTCTTTTTTATAAATTCGACTGACGTTTATTTGCCGATTGCCATACTATTTTATAATCACACGGTTTGATAATAAAATAGGGTAATCGGCAGCGTTATGAGTCAAGTGAGGCACACATGCAATACCCAAAACATTACGACGTGATAGTAATCGGTGGCGGTCATGCTGGCACAGAAGCTGCTTTGGCGGCCGCACGTATGGGCGCGCAGACCTTGCTGTTGACTCATAACATTGAGACACTCGGGCAGATGAGCTGTAACCCTGCGATTGGTGGTATCGGTAAATCACATCTGGTGCGTGAGATTGACGCATTGGGCGGTGCGATGGCGCTAGCAACGGACAAAGCTGGTATCCAGTTCCGCGTATTGAACAGCCGTAAAGGTGCTGCCGTTCGTGCCACACGTGCGCAAGCGGATCGTATTCTTTATAAAGCCTCTATCCGTCATACGCTAGAAAACCAGCCAAACCTTGATCTATTTCAGCAAGCTGCTGATGATATCTTGGTCGAAAATGGCCGCGCAACGGCAGTGGTCACCTCAACGGGTATTATCTTTAAGACTGAAACAGTGGTACTGACTTCAGGGACTTTCTTGGGTGGTGTGATTCATATCGGCCTAGAGAATTCCAAAGGTGGGCGTGCAGGCGATCAGCCTTCTATCAAATTAGCCGATCGTTTGCGTGAGCTTAAGCTGCCAGTCGGTCGTCTAAAGACAGGTACGCCAGCACGTATCGATGCGCGTAGCGTTGACTTTAGTGTGATGACCGTACAGCCGGGCGACACGCCGCTACCAGTCATGAGCTATATGGGTGATGTGTCTATGCATCCAGAGCAAGTGAACTGCTATATCACGCATACCAATGCGCGTACCCATGACATCATCCGTGAGAATTTAGATCGTTCGCCGATGTTCTCTGGAAAAATCGAAGGCGTAGGCCCACGTTATTGCCCATCGATCGAAGACAAGATTCACCGCTTTGCGGATAAAGATAGCCATCAGATATTTATCGAGCCAGAAGGCCTGACCACGCACGAGCTGTATCCAAATGGTATCTCAACCAGTTTGCCATTTGATGTGCAGTTAGAGTTTATTCATAGTATGAAAGGACTAGAGAACGCACACATTACCCGTCCAGGCTATGCGATTGAGTATGACTACTTTGATCCACAAAACCTAAAGCCAACGCTCGAAACCAAATCTATCGATCGTCTGTACTTTGCTGGTCAGATCAATGGTACGACGGGCTATGAAGAAGCGGGTGTGCAAGGTTTGCTCGCAGGTACAAACGCCGCATTAGTGACTACTAATAACAGTGAGTTTGATGTGTGGACACCGCGCCGTGATGAAGCGTATCTGGGCGTGTTGGTTGATGATTTGATTACCCATGGTACTACTGAGCCGTATCGTATGTTTACGAGCCGCGCAGAGTATCGCTTGCTGTTGCGTGAAGACAATGCGGATCAACGCTTGACTGAAACGGGTCGCAAGCTTGGCTTGGTTGATGATGTGCGCTGGCAGGCTTATCAAGAAAAAATGGAAGCGATTACGACAGAGACTTCACGCCTAAAAGACATGTGGGCAACCCCTGCAAATGCGCTAGGTAAAAAAGTGACAGAGCAGACAGGAGAGGTGCTTAGCAAAGAAGCGACAGCCTTTGATTTGCTCAAGCGTCCGCAGATACATTTTGCTGATATTGCTGCTATTACTGATTCGCAGGTCGATACACAAGTAGGCGAGCAGATAGAGATTTCTGTCAAATATGCAGGCTATATCGATCGCCAGCAAGAAGACATCGATCAAATGAAACGTCTCGAGAATACCGCACTACCGATGGACTTTGACTATAGTGTCGTATCTGGACTCTCAAATGAGATTGTGCAAAAACTCACGCAAGTCCGTCCTTCGACTTTAGCCCAAGCTGGACGAGTGAGTGGGGTTACACCTGCCGCCATTCAATTGTTAGCCATGACAGTCAAAAAACAGAAAAAAGCGAAGGCTGCGCTAGATTCATAATAACCGTATTAATTTTTGATGACAGCCTAACAAAGCCTTTCATAACAAAGTACTTATAGTATAAAAAGCCCGTAACGAGATATCGTTACGGGCTTTTGTTTGTTAGGATTACAGTTGGTTTCGAAAGAAAGGAGCATGTGACCTTGTCTTACTTGCTACTTTGTCTCTATACTAGGTCAGAAACTTTCTCATTACTTGTTAATTTATCTCGCTGATGTCCATATTATGATGGGCTTGTCATCGAACTGAGCCTATTTATGATTGATGCTATTGTATTTGCTATTACTATCGTCTTACCCAACCTTGCCTTAATGTGGTTGGGTTTTTTTATGCAAAGACGTGGCGAAGCGAGTAAGACGTTTATCGATCAAGCCTCTAGTTTTGTCTTTAATTACTGCTTGCCTTGTTTGCTATTTTTCAGTGTGGTCGACAGTGATGTCGATTATGCCAAGCAAATCACACTGATTATCGCTGGTATCTTAGTGACGTTCCTCTTATTTATTGGAGCGGAAATTTACGCCAAGTATTTTGTGAGCAAACCTGCTGACCAAGGCGTATTTGTGCAAGGTGTATTCCGTAGTAATATGGCGATTATAGGGTTAGCCACGGTTGCCAACGCCTATGGAGAGCGAGGTTTAAGTATCGGGGCCGTCTACATGGGAGTCGTCACGATATTATTTAACATCTTAGCCGTGATTACCCTCAGCCGTGTGTCTAAAAGTGTGGATGATACATGGTCCAGTCGCAGCATTATGATTGTCAAAAAACTATTGACCAATCCACTAATTCTAGCATTGGTCAGTGCTTTTGTTTATAAAGCGCTGCCATTGCCGCCTATTACTGGCGTTATTCATACGACCGGCGACTTATTGGCAGCAGTGGCCTTGCCATTAGCACTTATTTGCGCAGGTGCGAGCATCGATATGAAGTCTATGTTGCATCCATCAGGGTTGTCTATGCAAGCCAGTATAGGACGTATCGTCATTGCGCCAATCGTTGCTATCGCCATTGGCTTGGCATTTGGTCTATCTAGCGTACACATGGGTGTGCTGTTTTTGATGGTGGCATCCCCAACCGCCGCGGCCAGTTACGTGATGGCAAAAGCGATGGGTGGCAATGACATACTCGCGGCCAATATTCTAGCGTTTACCACCGTCGTTGGTATGTTTGGCATGGCAATTGGCGCGGCAACTTTACGCGGATTGGGTATGATGTAAGCTCTGTTTTGGGGCTATAAGATGACACATATAGTCAGTGAACTACTAAACCGCTACGGCGTTATCCTCCTTAGATGTACTACTTGTACAATCTGCAGTCGGCTGCCTTGTAGCCATTTTAGAGTTCTTTGACTATAAGTGAAATAATAAATTCATAAGTAGGAGCATTAAAAGTGCAATTGTTAAATAAAGCAGTCGTGACGGAACACCTTAATATGCAGGCAGCCGTTGATGCAATTGAGACATTGTTACATCAGCAAGCAGCACATCCTAATTGGATTAAATCTCCTGAGCGTTTGGTGATAAGCACCTTTACTGATTCTGATAGTCATCGTTCAGGCTCACATTTATCTATGCCAGCCACGATGTATGATGGTGAGAACGAATACACGGTCGTAAAGTTAGTGACTATCTGTCCTGATAATCCCAGTCGTGATATGCCAACGACTACAGCTATTGTTACCGTATCAAATAACGATACTGGCGCTATACTAGCAATTATGGACGGCATCTATATTACGCAGGTACGTACCGCCGCATTGTCAGGTATCGCGACCAAGTATATGGCAAAAGCCGATTGCCATAGTGTCGCAGTGGTTGGTTGTGGCGGCATGGCTTATGAGCAATTGCATGCAGTGCTAACGGTACGCCCAGAGATTGAGACGGTGTATTTATGGAATAGAAATCATGAAGGTGCACAGCAATTTAAAACGCGTTTTGCCCGTGATTATGCCCAATGGAATGTAGATATTCAGGTCTGTGAAGCGTTAGACGATGCCGTCCGTGATGCCGATATTATTAATGTAGCAACTCGTGCTACTGAAGGTTTATTTAGTATTGATCAAATCAAATCTGAGGTACATATCAATGCAGTCGGGGCTTATCAGCCTTCGATGAAAGAGATAAGTAATGATGTGATTGCCAATAGTAAGATGGTCATCGTGGATGATTTGGCTGGCAGCCATCACGAAGCGGGTGACTTAATTCAGGCGCATGACAACGATGACTGTACGTGGGTATGGGATGACCTGAGCGGTGATTTGCAAGCGTTGGTTACCGCAGAATTAAAAGAAGGCATTGCTAAGAGCGATAAAGGTATGACGCTATTTAAATCGGTTGGTGCAGCCAGTTTTGATGCGGCAGTTGCATTATATGTGGCAAAACAAGCCCAACAACAGAGTCTAGGTTCTTCAGTAGATTGGTAAAATCTGTTTATCGTTGAAACACAATAAGTTATTCTGTGACGGATAGTAAAATTAAATAAGCCCCCTTTTCAAATAAGAGAAGGAGGCTTTTTTTATGAATTCAAATTGTCTTTATTGCGTTTGTCTTCTCTACGCTGTTTACGTTTTGGGCTGGTACGGTATGTCAAATAACCACCAACGACCATCACGGCAAGAAACACGACAATATACAAAAATATCGATGAACCAATCAAAGTAGAAGTTTCCATAGCACTTGTCTTATTAGGGTTTATCAATAATTATGCAATTGTCCTATATCATTGTAAAGTAAACAAGTTTAGCTCAGATGTAAGTTCAAGTGAACGCAAACGAGCTGCCTGATCGTAGATATTGGCAGTCACAATTAGCTCATCTGGCTCATATTTTGCGAGAAATGCAGCAAGTTTTGGTTTGACGGTTTCGACAGAGCCGATGAACGATACTGACAATGCATTATCTACCATCATTTTTTCTGCTTGGCTCCAAATACTATCTATATCGTGAGTAGGCTTTGGCATTTGACCTGTTTCACCGCGGCGCAAGCGTACAAAACTCTGTTGCGCTGAGGTAAAATGATACTGTGCGGTCGCATCGTCATCTGCCAGTAACAAGTTCGCGGCTAGCATAACATAAGGCTTGTCTAAATAAGCGGATGGCTTGAACTGCTCACGATAAGCGGTAATCGCTTGCTCAAGCATTTGTGGGGCAAAGTGAGAGGCAAATACATAAGGCAACCCAAAATGTGCAGCTAGCGTCGCGCCAAAGAGAGACGAGCCTAATATCCAAATAGGAATGTTTGTTTTTGCTCCAGGGAACGCTTGCACAGCACTGCCATCTGTATCATTGCCTAAGAAATACATCAGCTCTTGCACGTCTTGCGGGAAGCGCTCAGCATCTTTCATTTGTCGGCGTAATGCCTGAAAAGTCGCACCATCAGTACCGGGTGCACGGCCCAGACCTAAGTCTACACGATCGCCATACAATGCTTGCAAAGTACCAAATTGCTCAGCGATGACGAGCGGCGCATGGTTGGGTAGCATGACACCGCCCGCACCGATACGTATACGCTTGGTTTGACTGCCAATATGAGCCAATAGTACTGAGGTTGCCGCACTAGCAATACCGGGCATGTTGTGATGCTCGGCCATCCAGTAGCGGTTCAGACCGAATTTTTCTGCTTGCTGTGCAGTGTCAACGGTCTGGGCAATACCTTCAGCGATGGTTTTGCCTTGAGGTACGGGTGCGAGATCTAAAAAAGATAAGGGAATGGTTTTACTCATAAATCACCTGTTTGGTCAGTTTAAAAGCATTCATCGTTTTTCTGACAGTCTTATAGGCTGTTTATAAAAACGTTGAGTGCTTGACCCTTAACATGATGGGGCAGTTCTACTGAATATAAAGGTCAGAGATGGAGACGATAACAAATTTTAATAATGTGATATGAATACAAGAGGAGAAGATTGAGAGTAAGTTTCTAACAGAAATGGCGGTATGAAAAGCAAACTGCACCCTTATCTAGTGACGAGGGTGCGGCCGAATTTTGTATGAATAGAAATATTAGCTAATTTGTCTTTGGAATTGAAAAGGTTTTTTAGCTAAGGTAGCTTTTTAACTAAACTGCTTTTGGCATAATTCCATAAAAGCACGTCCATATTGGCGAATTTCAGCATCGTCACGTACAGCCATCCAACTGGTAAAGCGACCAAAATGATCCACTGGTATCGCGGTCAAGTTCTGATAATGACTCGGCTCAAACGCCATCTCGGCAATAATACCAATGCCTAAACCAAGACCGACATACGTGCTAATAACATCAGCATCAAGTGCTGCTAGCACGATATCTGGCTCTAATCCTGCCTCGTCGAAAGTCTTATCAATCGCGCCACGTCCAGTAAAGCCACCGTGATAGGTCACGATTGGATAGCTGGCAAGCGTCGGCAAATCAATAGACTCTTGATTTGCAAGTTCATGGTCGCTTGGCACAATGACTCGATGCGTCCAATCATAATAGCGATAACAGCGTAGATAGTTATTGTGCAGCAAAGACTCGGTTGCGATACCAATATCGGCTTGACCACGAATAACCATCTGGGCGATGGTTTCTGGATCTGCCTGTTGTAAGATGAGATTGACCTTTGGAAAACGCTCTTTAAACTCTTTTACCACTTGCGGTAACACGTAACGTGCTTGTGTGTGAGTGGTGGCAATGGTTAATGTGCCGATATTTGGGTTATTAAAATCAAGACTAAGATTTTCAATAGTACGAATTTCAGCGAAGATAGACTCAATGTGAGGCATGAGCGCTGTACCCATCGTCGTCAGACCTGTTAGGCGTTTGCCTTGACGCACAAAAACCTCGGTCTTTAGCTGGTTTTCAAGCGCTGCAATATGCTTTGACAGACTTGATTGGCTGGTATGTAGCACGGTCGCCGCTTGACTTAAGTTATAGCCATTAATCACTGTATGCCATACTGTTTCCAGCTGCTTGAGCTGAATCTGTAAATGTCGCTGATTGACCACTACATCGATTGCCATAACTTAGTCCTGTTATATAAATATACAAACCCTGTCCGTATACATAAAATAAAAATGTATCAATATATAATAAGAGAACAGTGTAAAACAAAGTGGTTATTCTTGTATATACTAAATAGTTATCTATTTATATTTTTTTGGAATATGCGGTTAAAAGTATACATTGAAATTGTTTTTGAGTACTCAGAAGTGCTGATAGAATCTTTCATCTGCTAGACTCAGCAACGCTTCATCTTCTAATGTGTCTCCATAAGCATATATAGTGTCAAAATTACTCAGATTATATTTTTGTTCAACCAACTGCTTTTTCGTTATTCCGCTACAGTCATCATTGATATAGTTACCTGTCAATATACCATCAACGACATCTACCTTAGTACATATCAAGTCTAGTCCATATTTTGTACACCACGGACTGAGATATAAATCCAAAGATGCAGAGACGATAACGACGATGTCTCCTCTTTGTTGATGCCATTTTATTTTTTCGAAAGCATTAGCTCTTATATAATTAGGTATCATCAGCTCAGAAAATGCTTTACCTTTTATTCTAAGCTGTCGCTCATTTGTCCCTTTAAAAGCGAAGTTATAAACTTTTTTTCGAATCTCGCTACCGTGTAATCTACCTAGCTTATATTTAACGATAGTTGGTAATAAGATGATTTTACCTACATTAATTTTTCTTTTATTTGCTGCGAATAATATAAATTTGGTAAAGGTATCTGTGTTCGTTATGGTGCCGTCAAAATCAAATAAGGCTATATTCATAATTTAATTCTCTAATAGATAGGGCGTATTCATTATAATATTTACTTTGGATTAGATGTGATACAAACATAAAAAAACAGCCACCTTTCGATGACTGTCTTAGCTTGTAATTCAAATAACAATCTTGCCTTTAATGATTCTTAACTGAAACGATCCGCATTCATGACTTTGTTCCAAGCACGAACGAAGTCACGAACGAATTTCTCTAAGTTATCATCCTGTGCATACAGTTCAGCATATGCGCGCAAGATAGAGTTTGAGCCAAATACTAAGTCGACACGGCTGGCTTGCCATTTGACGTTTCCAGTAGCGCGCTCACGCAATTCATATAGTGCCGTGGCATCATTATTATCAGTCTTAACAGGATTCCATGTATTGCTCATGTCAGTCAAGTTCACAAAGAAGTCATTGCTAAGCGTACCTGCACGCTCAGTGAAGACGCCTTGCTGGCTTTGAGCATAGTTGGTATCAAGGACACGCATACCACCGACCAATACAACCATTTCAGGAGCAGTTAGACCCATTAGCTGGGTACGATCTAATAGCATCTCTTCAGGAGATACCACATAGCTACCTTTAATCCAGTTACGGTAACCGTCATGTATCGGCTCAAGATCAGAGAAGCTTTCGGCTTCAGTCATCTCGTCGCTAGCATCACCGCGACCAGCATCGAATGGTACTTCAATCTCAACACCTGCGTTAGCTGCGGCTTTTTCAATGGCAGTATTACCAGCCAATACGATTAGATCCGCTATGCTTACTTCTTTATCGAAGTTCGTTTGGATAGTCGTAAGCGCTGCAAGTACGCGATTTAATTGCTCAGGCTCATTACCTGCCCAGTCTTTTTGCGGCGCTAAACGGATACGAGCACCATTGGCACCGCCGCGATAGTCTGAAGCACGGAAGGTACGAGCGCTGTCCCATGCGGTAATAATAAGCTCGCGATGATCAATGCCACTGTCTAATATCTGTGCTTTTAGGCGATCGATATCATCAGTACTCAGATCAGCGTTACCTTCTGGAATTGGATCCTGCCATGTGAAGTCTTCTGATGGTACGTCTGCACCTAAATAGCGAGATTTTGGTCCCAAATCACGATGGGTTAGCTTAAACCAAGCTCTTGCAAAAACTTCATCGAAGTACTCTGGGTTGTTGTGGAAATTCTCTGAAATTTCACGATAAATAGGATCTTTAATCATCGCCATATCAGCATCAGTCATGATTGGGTTACGGCGTACACTTGGGTCATGCGCATCTAAAGGACGATCTTCTTCTTTAATATCGACTGGCTCCCATTGCCACGCACCTGCTGGGCTTTTCGTTAGTGCCCACTCATGATTGAGCAGTAGGTCAAAGTACTCATAGTTCCATTCGGTTGGATTCGTGGTCCACGCGCCCTCGATACCACTTGAGACGGTATCACCTGCATTACCCGTGCCGTTAGGGTTGCGCCAGCCTAGGCCTTGCTCTTTGATGTCAGCACCTTCTGGCTCATCTTCTAGTATCGTTGCATCACCATTACCGTGACACTTACCAACGGTGTGACCACCCGCTGTCAAAGCAACCGTCTCTTCATCATTCATCGACATACGGCCAAAAGTGGTTCGGATGTCTTGTGCCGTTTTGATTGGGTCAGGGTTACCATCGACGCCTTCTGGATTGACATAGATCAAGCCCATTTGCACAGCGGCTAAAGGATTCTCTAATGATTCACGTTCTTCATCATTGTCGTAACGGTTTTTGGTAGCGGCAAGCCACTCACGCTCAGAACCCCAATAGATATCTTTTTCTGGATGCCAGATATCAGCACGTCCACCCGCAAATCCTAGGGTTTTGAAGCCCATAGATTCATAAGCCATGTTACCTGCTAGGATCATCAAATCTGCCCAAGACAGTTTATTGCCGTATTTTTTCTTGACTGGCCACAGTAGACGACGTGCTTTGTCCAAGTTGACGTTGTCCGGCC
The DNA here is from genome assembly GCF_015864635.1 of Psychrobacter sp. SZ93C1. Taxonomy (NCBI): domain Bacteria; kingdom Pseudomonadati; phylum Pseudomonadota; class Gammaproteobacteria; order Moraxellales; family Moraxellaceae; genus Psychrobacter; species Psychrobacter sp. SZ93C1. The sequence continues at coordinate 217,948 of NZ_JADYWY010000003.1, forward strand.
AGCTGTTTAGAGGGGCAAAGCGTTGATTACCTGTATTAGAACCACCACGGCCATCAGCGCGGCGATAGGTACCGGCAGAATGCCATGCCATACGAATCATCAAGCCACCATAGTGTCCCCAATCTGCTGGCCACCATTCTTGTGATTCTGTCATTAGATTTTTCAAATCAGTTTTGACTGCTTCTAAGTCTAGCTGTTTGAATGCTTTAGCGTAATCAAAATCCGCACCCATTGGGTCTGTTTTGTAATCTTGCTGATGTAAGATATCTAGATTAAGCGCATTTGGCCACCAATCTGTTGCAGCAGATGCAGTGGTAGTATGTGCTTGATGCATAACTGGGCAGCCACCCATGCTAGGGCGTTTTGGCTCGTGTGAGTTATCAGCATTTTCACTATGAATAGTCGGTCCAGTGCCATCCCCTTTTTCATAGGTGGTATTGGTTGATGCAGTATTGCTGCCTTTATGATCTACAGGACAGCCGCTATTATCTGCTGTGTTCTTATTGTCAGTTGAAGTATTGGTTGAGTCAGACATGGTATTACTCCTGGGTTATGATAATCGAAAAGAACAAACCGTTAATCTTGGTAACCGTTGTTTATGTAAAGAGCATAACCAAACTTAGTAGATTTATAAAACTAATATATAAGAATTATATGTTTTAAATTATCAATCATAAAAATTTTGATGTTTTGTTTATTAAAATCGTTGTTAGTACCATCGCTCATTACTATTGGTTTAATAACAGCTGGTTGAACATACGGCAAACCTACCAAGCAGGCATCCATTCCATTTTTATTTATATATTGCCCATCTATTACATGTTGCCCATTGATAATGCCATTATTAGAACTCTTTAAAAAGGGGTAATAGTAAGAAAAAAGAAAGCCAAACCAACCCTATTGAAATATTACTACCATTTGCGTTACTACTTAGAAAGATAGTCTACTGTACAAAGGCTACGAGCCATAAGTTAATGTAAAAACATCTAGTCAAAATAAAGGTTCTCAAGTACCATAACTGAATTTTGTTGTAATCGTAATATTGGTGCAACGTAGAGCAATTTTTATCGATCCTTTCGTTTATAACTTATTCTAAAGATTGATAAAAATTGTGCACGGTTGTGTTCTTTGTCTGAATTGTTGGTGAGTTATTATGTCTGCTGTCAAATCTGTACCACCCAATCAACCGGCTATCAAAAAATCATGGGGAGAAGCTGCAAAAGCTTATTTAGACCCCCGTGTCATTATCATGTTGTTTTTGGGCTTTTCAGCGGGTATTCCCATACTGCTTATTTTCTCCAGCTTGTCCTTATGGCTCAGAGAAGCTGGTATTGATCGTAGCGTCGTGACCATGTTTAGTTGGGCAGCACTTGGCTATTCGTTTAAGTTTATATGGGCACCATTAATCGATGCGCTCCCTGTGCCATTTCTGACCAAATGGTTGGGCCGACGCCGTAGTTGGATGGTGGTATCGCAGCTGCTTATCATATTGGCTATCTTTTTGATGGCAAATGTAAACCCTGTTAGTGAAGACGTTTTAGTCTACATGGCAGGGGCTGCGGTGCTGTTGGGCTTCTCTTCTGCCACACAAGATATCGTGATTGATGCTTACCGTATTGAGTTAGCACCGCCATCGATGCAGTCGATTCTATCTTCTATCTACGTGTCAGGCTATCGCATCGGTATGATTGTGGCTGGGGCAGGCGCTTTATATTTAGCTGACTTTTTTGGCTCGAATGAGACTTTTTATAGTTATGAGGCATGGCGTAATACTTACTACATCATGGCAGGGGTCATGACGTTAGGGGTATTAACCACGTTTGCCAGCTATGAGCCAACGGCTGAGACGTTACAACACAAAAAGCAGAAGAGCAATCTTAAGGTATTTCTGATTTATTCTGGTTTACTACTAATACCGGGATTGATTTTTAGTTTGATATATCTAATCAATATTTTGGTCAATAAAGTATTTAGCAGTACCATAGCGATGATACCGTTAATGGCCATGCCAGCAATTAAGTTTTACTTTTTGGCCTTGGTCGCTTGTGCGCCTTTATTGCTGCTGTACTTCATTATCAACCAACCTAAAATTATCAATAAAGCCCCATTAGTTGCTGAAACTCGCGAAGATTACGTAAGATTGGTATTGCTATTTGTATTCTCTGTCGTTGCGTTTGTCATGGCTTATGTCTTGATTGGACCATTATTTCCAGAGTTCGAAGGCGCGTTTTCTAGCTTCTTTGTAGAAACATTACATCTGCTGATAAGCTTGGGTGTGGCGATGGCTGCAGGTTATGCACTCGTACAAGTAGGGTTGGTCAAAAAAGAAGTGGCGATGGCCACTTGGGTTGAGCCAATTTTAGATTTCTTTAGACGCTATGGTAAAAAGGCATTTTTATTATTGGCGCTCATTGGGTTATACCGTATTTCAGATATTGTGGCAGGCGTGATCTCCAACGTCTTTTATCAAGACATGGGCTTTAGTAAAACGGATATCGCCAACGCAGTGAAACTCGTCGGTGTGATTATGGCGATTGCAGGTGGGTTCTTGGGCGGGCTATTAGCACAGCGATTCCGTATGATGCATGCCATGATGATTGGCGCTATTCTTGCGTGTGCTACTAACTTGTTGTTTGTGCTACTCACTTACAATCCAGGCAGTTTGCCGTTTATGTATGTTGCGGTCATATTTGATAACTTAGCAGCAGGACTGGCCAGTGCGGTGTTTATTGCTTTCTTATCAGCGTTGACCTCCATACGTTTTACAGCAGTACAGTACGCTATTTTCTCATCACTCATGACGTTGATTCCTAAAGTAATGGGCGGATATTCGGGTGCTATCGTCGATAATATGGGCTATCCATTTTTCTTCATTTTTACCTTTGCGATAGGTATTCCGATTCTGGCGCTGATTTACTATGTCGATAAGCATATCGTCATTGGTGACAACGATGACATTTATGGCGATGATGAAGGTGATAATAGTGGTGGTAATAAATTAACAAAAGCCAATCCAAGTCTGTCCGATACCAAAGAGCCACCACGTGCTACGGAGTAGTGGCTGCATCTGGTTTTTATCTTATTCACCACGCACATTATTTTTAAGAGCTACCTATGACAGCATCCATTCGTCAGATAAAGCAGCACATTCAGCAATTGATGAATGAGGCTGTAAACAGCAAGCTACCGTCATTTTGGTTCACGGATTGGCTGTTGTATGTCGTTGATAAGCCTGCGATAGCGTTGATGACAGATGAAGATTATCAGCTAACAGACAGCGAGTTTGAGCAATTCAATGCAGGTGTGACCAAGATGCAGGCAGGAATACCGCTTGCGTATTTGACGGGTCAGCAAGAGTTTTGGTCACTGACGTTTACTGTTAATAAGCATACGTTGATTCCTAGACCTGATACTGAAGTGTTGATTGAGCAAGTATTAGGCTGGATAGCAACTCAATCAAAATGTACAGATGCTAGTCAACCAAAGCGCTTGCTTGACTTGGGTACAGGATCAGGCTGTATCGCGATCAGCCTTGCACATGAATTAAAGTCAAAAAATATTGGTGATATATCCGATAGCTGGCAAGTGGTTGCAGTTGATTTGTCGCTAGAGGCGCTGAAAGTAGCTGAGCACAATGCGGCTATCAATGACGTCGCTGATATTAAGTTTATACAAAGCAGTTGGTACGACAGTCTGCCTACTGATGACAGTCAGCTATTCGATGTGATTGTATCTAACCCTCCTTATATTGATGAGGAAGATGAGCATTTAGCTCGATTAGTCGCTGAACCTATTAGCGCGTTAAGTGCACCCAATCATGGACTGGCTGATATAGAGCATATCGTCCAGACAGCTTCGCAATACTTGCGTGCAGGGGGATTGTTAGCGATTGAACATGGCTTCGATCAAGGTGCACAGGTTAGACAGCTGTTTTCGGATAATGGCTTTGAGTCTATTCATACGGTAAAAGACTACGGTGATAATGACCGTGTGACGCTAGGGAAAATTTAATAAATAGATTCAGTAAACAAATATTGTACTGAACGGCTTACTGAGTTGCTTAGTGTTGATTTTTTTGTTTGAGAATAGATTTTAGACAGTAGTAGATAAGGGCTAAATATGGCAGATTCATTAGAGACAGCGCAGCTATCGGATGAAGAGCTGCTGCGTTATGCACGGCAGGTATTACTCGATGGCTGGGATATTGATGCTCAAATACGCTTGAAGTCGTCTCGTGTGGTCATTATAGGTGCGGGCGGTCTAGGTTGTCCTGCTTCTGAGACGCTAGTGCGGGCGGGACTTGGGCACATCCATCTAATCGATGACGATGAGATTGAGGCCAGTAATTTACAGCGTCAGACATTGTTTTTACCTGAAGATATCGGTAAGCCTAAAGCGATAGCAGCGGCGCAGATGTTAGAGAAAACGAATCCTTTAATCACTGCTCGAGGTACGGTGGCGCGATTGAATGAAGATAATGCTTATGAATTGCTGAATATAGCGACCGGTAAGCCTGATTTGCTCTTAGACTGTACTGATAATTTTGCCACACGTGATGTGATCAATCGTATTAGTGTGCGTTATCAGATTCCATTATTATCTGCCTCAGCAATTGCGATGCAAGGGCAGTTAGCCCTGTATGAGCCACAGTTAAACACTGGCTGCTATCATTGCGTGTTTGGTTCGGTGGTGAGTGATACAGAGTCTGATGAGCGTACTTGTGCCAACTCAGGTGTGCTTGCTAGTACGACTGCGATTATGGGAAATTTGCAAGCCAATGCCGCCCTGCAATACCTTGGATTAACCAAAAATCCACTGACAAATAAGCTGCTCATATGGGATGGTGGCCAAATGCAACAACGGCTAATGGGCTATCGCCAAGATGCAGAGTGTCCTGTCTGTAGCAGTCATTAATCAATAGATATGAGTTGGTGGCTACTTGGCTCATCTGCATATATTACCGTCTATTTTCCCACATCCTTTTTATGACCATAGTTGTTTCTTATGAAAATTCACCGTCCGCATTTATTAAAACATACGTTCAATGTTGTCAATCGTGTTCGCCAAACAGCGAGTGTCGCTGGTTTGTCGGCGCTCAGAGTCGCGAGAGGGGAAAAGCCCGACGCGATGCTATTAAAAGAAACATTTGAGCAATTAGGTACGACTTATATCAAGATTGGCCAATTCATCGCTAGCACGCCGTCTTTATTTCCACGCGAATACGTAAAAGCCTTTCAGAGCTGCTTAGATCAAACCACGCCCTTGTCTTATGCTTATATCGAGCAGGTACTAAAAGAAGAGTTGGAGGCTGACGGTATGACGCTAGATGATAAGTTTGCCCATATCGACTCAGAGCCACTGGCTTCAGCGTCTATTGCCCAAGTTCATGCTGCACGATTGCATAATGGCGATGAAGTGGTGTTAAAGGTGCAAAAGCCTGACGTTGAAACCATTATGCAGACGGATTTGGGCGTATTGCATGGCGTAACCAAATTACTTGAAATCCTTATGCCATCGATGAAGTTTGCCAGTATTGCGCCAATTATCGATGAGATTCGTCTGCGTATGTTAGCAGAGACAGATTTTATCGCTGAGGCACAGAATATCCGCGATTTTCAGCAGTTTTTAGCCGTATCAGGCAATACTCGTGTGGTAGCTCCGACCGTATATGAAGCGTTGACTACTAAGCGCGTACTGACCATGAGTCGCTTGTATGGTGTCTCTATGGTCGATGAATCACTCATGCGTCAATACTGTGCTGATCCTGCGCAAGTCATGGCAGATACGTTGAACACATGGTTTGCTAGTCTGATGCTGTGCAACAGTTTCCATGCTGATTTACATGCGGGCAACTTGATGTTATTGACTGATGGCCGCATTGGATTTTTAGATTTTGGTATCGTGGGTAAGCTAAAAGCGGAAAGCTGGCGCGCGTGTATGGGTATGATGCAAGCCATGCAAGACAGTGACTATCAAGCAATGGCGCGTCATATGATTGATATGGAGATGACGCATGGTGGCAATCAGGTCGATGTGGTGGCACTGGGTAATGATTTACAGCGTATGATGAAAACCATCATGGCAGAGGACAGAGCCTTTACGAGCGGTGTACCTTTTAATAGTAAAGAACAAGCCGATGAGCTCAATCAAATGATGCTTGAGATTGTGGAAGTAGGTAAGCGTCATGGTATTCATTTCCCACGTGATTTTGCCTTGTTGACCAAGCAGATGCTATATTTCGATCGGTTTATGCGTACACTGGCACCGGATATGGATATGTTTAGCGATCAGCGCGTACAAATGCTAGGGCAAGCATAAAAGTCATTGGCATTAGACGCTATTAAAAGGATGCAACCTTACCAGTTATATTGAATATAGTCGTTCCACTATAAAAGTATTACAGCGTTAACCTCACTTGAAGTATCACATATACATCTACACTCGGTTGCCTTGTACTACTTTTAAATTGAATCGACTATACTATTGAATATGTCATCGCTTTTAATGAGGGGTTGTATAGAGTGTCATTGACATGCATTGTTCAATTCTATACAACCGCTATGTTCTCAATACGTTCAATATCATTTGCATCCTCTGATACAGAGGGCTTTGTGTTCATTGACGACAGAGGATTGTGATCATTGCCGAAAAATGGCTCTGTCATGATTACGCCCTCTAAAAGCTTTTTTTTCCTATACTTAGTGTACTCACTCACGAATTTAGCAGCAGTTGTTTACACCACGCTACGACTAAACACCTCTCGTAACTCAAAACTGGTATGTACTTGCGCGACGCCTTCGATACGATTCAATCTGTGCAATAAAAACTCTTCATAATGCGCCATGTCACGTACTCTGACTTTGATGAGATAGTCTTCGGAACGTCCTGTGACAATGCTGCAGCTAATGACTTCATCGAAGCTCTGTATTTTGGATTCAAACTGTTCAAAACGCTCGGCAGTATGACGATCCATACTAATCGCAATGAACACGGCCAGCGGGTAGCCAAGCTTTTGCGCATCTGTTTTGGTGTAATAGCCAGTGATAACGCCAGCATCCTCTAAACGTTTGATACGGCGAGCACAAGGCGTGGCTGAAAGGTTCACGTGCTCAGCAAGCTCTGTGATGCTCATGCGTGCCTGAGTCTGTAATAAGCGTAATAATTGTCTATCGATCTCATCTATGTCAGCCAAAGATGTGCTATCAAAAGGACTACTTGGCATAATTTATGACCTTATTAGTGGATTCATCTAATTATACTTATCAATATAAACTTTTCCACTAAAAAAATCTAAAATTTAATAGAAGAAAGCCGGTTTCTATCTTACAAACTTTGATATTATAATGACAGAAACATTGGTTATCTCGTATGAGAAAGATTGACCTAGTCATCAACCATTTAGCTACAACATAAATTCCCATACTTTCTAAGGATTGATTATGTCTGACCAAGCCACACGCACTGTAGCCGCTAAGACTGCAAAGGTTACACCCAAAAATGCCACTTTTGATTATAAAAAGTATCGTCCATTTGCATTTGCACCATCGTTGCCAGATCGTACTTGGCCGAGCAAAACAATTGAGAAATCACCGATATGGGCAAGTGTGGATCTGCGTGATGGTAACCAAGCACTGATTGATCCGATGACTATCGAACAAAAAATGCGCTTTTTTGAAACCCTGGTCGATGTGGGTTTTAAAGAGATTGAAATTGGTTTTCCATCAGCTGCGCAAGTTGAGTTCGATTTCGCTCGTAAACTTATCGAAGAAAACCATGTGCCTGACGATGTGACTTTGCAAGTTTTGGTACAAGCTCGTGAGCATTTGATTGCTCGTACCTTTGAATCATTGAAAGGTGCGAAGCGTGCTGTTGTCCACGTATATAACTCAACATGCCGGATTCAACGTGAAAAAGTCTATGGCAAAGACAAAGCCGAGATTAAAGAGATTGCTATCACGGGTGCCAAGCTATTGCAGCAATATGCCGCGAAATATCCTGAGACAGAATGGGTTTTTCAGTATTCACCAGAAAGCTTTAGCCAAACAGAGACTGAATATGCAGTAGAAGTCTGTGATGCAGTCTGTGAAGTATGGCAACCACAACATGGCCAAGAAGTAATCTTTAACTTGCCAGCGACGGTTGAAGCATCTATGCCTAACGTCTTCGCTGATCAAGTTGAGTATTTTTGCCGTCATCTTGCCCAGCGTGAGCATGTGATTGTTAGTTTGCATACGCATAATGACCGTGGCTGTGCGGTTGCTGCTGCTGAGCTTGGTGTATTGGCTGGTGCAGATCGCATCGAAGGGACGTTATTGGGTAATGGCGAGCGTACCGGTAATATGGATATTATGGTCATGGCGATGAACTTGTTTAGCCAAGGTATCGATCCGGATCTTGACTTTAGCAATATGAGCGAAATCGTTCAGGTTGTTAGCGAATGTAATAATTTGCCTTTGCATCCACGTCATCCTTATGTCGGTGAGCTAGTATTTACTGCATTCAGTGGTTCGCATCAAGATGCTATCAAAAAATCTCTCGACTATAATGAAAAGCATCAAGACGAAACAGACAACGTTTGGGATGTGGCTTATTTGCCGATTGATCCGGCACATATTGGTCGTAGCTATCAAGACGTGGTACGTATCAACAGTCAGTCGGGTAAAGGCGGAGTTGCTTATATCTTGCAGCGTAATTATGGCTTTAATTTGCCGCGTTGGATGCAAATCGACTTTAGCGGTGTGGTACAAAAGCAAGCTGAAAGTGCAGCACGTGAATTGCAGAATGACGAGATTTTACAGGCCTTTGAAAATACCTATCTACAGCAAGGTGAGTTTGAGCTATTAGACTATAGTGTCAATAATAAAGCGGGTGAAGTGTGCTTTGATGGTCAAGTACAGATGAATGGCGAAACCATTAATATTGATGGTACGGGTAACGGTCCATTGTCATCATTCATCGATGGTCTTGCTCAGCATACAGGCAAGTCGATACATGTTATCAATTATGCTGAACATGCGATCAATCCGCAGCATAATAGCGGTGATGGCATCGATGACGATACCAATCGTGATAACAAAACCAATGCCAATGCAGCAGCTTACATTCAGCTAAATGTCGATGGTGAGGTGTACTCAGGTATTGGTACATGTAGTAGTACTGTGTCAGCCATGCTTAAAGGCGCACTATCCGCTTTTGCTCAGGCACTTAGTACTGCGACTACTGCTTAATATCAGAAAATATTAAGTTTAAAATAACATCATCGCTTCTTGCTTATTTATAGCAAGTGAAGTGATGATGTTATTTTTTTGCATAAGAAAAAGAAAAGCCATTTTAGAGCGTGCTACCGCAACACAGTCTATATTTGAGCTGCTTAGCGTGCTAAGACCAATAGCATAATATTACTTGTGTTTTTGGTGTCTAAGACTTACGCTAATGTATATAGTAACTATTATAATATTAATATAAACATAAGGTTAATCATGGAACCTCTATCCTTTGCTTCAGTGACATTGGCATCTATTCTGGCTTCAGTGCCAGCGAATGGTGAAATTATCACTAAGCCGACCATTACTACCCATATTAGTCCAGCTATTGCAGGACAATGGGAGATCGACTTAGATAGTCCAATTACGATGACAAAAGAAGCCAAAGCCGAGCAAGATACGCTGAAATCTCCCCAACAGGCAGAAAGTACCGAGCCTAAAGTAATGGCTAGTACAGAGGGCGGTATTTTCTCGCAAAGTGAAAGTCGTGTTTTTGATATCAAGCCTAATATGAATACAACATTGAGCGCATCTACGAAAAAGCCAAATCAGTGCCGTGAGCTGTATAATTTTGGGGCTGATAATGAGATGTGGGCAGTGAGTGGTAAAGAGCGGACTTATAGTCGTTATTTGGTCACGCACCGAGAGGAAGGGCTACCAGTCATTGCGATTAGAACGGTCTCTGACAATAATGAAATAGACTGCTCTGGCAATCAAGTTGATCAGACTGGCGAAGCATTGATTGCTTTTTTGAATCACGATGGTAATCAGATGCAGTGGTGTGCAGACCCTGAAGGTAAGGAATGTTTTATGAATTTTCATAAAGTGTTGCCATAGAGGTCAGGTGTTTATCACCTATCACCGCTATTGAACACCGCTCATCGATTTCTACATATGGCTATATGCATTAAAGTATAGCTATCTAGTATCAAGCACTTTACCTAACCCTATTATTTATACAAATAAAAAAACCGCTATCTATTTAGGTAGCGGTTTTTTAGGTTCTGAATCAGTTGAATAACTTATGACTTGGCTTTTTCTTTATTCGCAGTCAAAAGCTCTCTTTCTAGATAATGAATATTTTGCGCTTCATGAACAAAGTTATCATCTGCCAAAATCACATCACGATGTAGCGGTATATTGGTTTTGATACCTTCAATCACTAATTCATCGAGTGCATGCAACGTTTTAGATATCGCTTGCTGACGTGTTTGGCCATGGCAAATAAGCTTACCGATCAATGAATCATAATAAGTCGGTATCTCATACCCAGGATATAGATGCGAGTCAAAACGCACACCTGAGCCACTTGGCGCAAACAATTGACTAACGGTGCCAGGGCAAGGAACAAAGGTCGCAGCATCTTCAGCATTGATACGACATTCAATCGCATGGCCTTGGATTTCAATTTCGCTTTGACGATAAGACAAGCCATAACCAGCTGCAATCTTAAGCTGCTCAACGACAACATCAATGCCAGTAATCATTTCGGTCACAGGATGTTCGACCTGTACACGAGTATTCATTTCAATAAAGAAGAACTCGTTGTTTTCAAATAAAAACTCAAAAGTTCCCGCTCCGCGATATTTTACGAGCTCGCATGCTTTGACACAGGCTCTTAAAATAGGCTCGCGTACGTCGTCAGGGATATCTGGTGCAGGGGCTTCTTCTAGCACTTTCTGATGACGACGTTGTAATGAGCAATCACGGTCATATAGATGGATAGCATTACCGTTACCGTCACCAAGTACCTGTACTTCTACGTGGCGCGGGTTTTGTAGATAGCGTTCCATATAGACCGTATCATCACCAAACCATAGCTCAGCTTCTTGTTTGGCAGCTTGTACTTGTCCGATCACTTCTTCAAAGCGTTCAACGACACGCATACCGCGACCACCACCGCCAGAAGCTGCTTTGATCAATAGGGGAAAGCCGATATTGCGCGCTTGTTCTTCAGCGTTATGTAGTGTCACAGCACCAACAGAACCAGGTACGGTGGGTACACCTGCTTTTTTCATAGCATTAATAGCAGAAACTTTATTGCCCATTAAGCGGATATGATCAGCATTAGGACCAACAAAGGTCAAACCTGCTTCTTCAACTTGTTCAGCGAATTCAGCATTCTCTGATAAAAAACCATAGCCAGGATGAATGGCATCGGCACCAGTGATTTCAGCAGCGGTTAGAATAGTATTGATATCAAGATAGCTTTGATTGGCATTAGGTTTGCCAATACAGATTGCCTCATCAACAAAACGCAGGTGCATCAAGTTGGCATCAGCCGTGGAATAGACACCGACGGTCTCTATGCCAAGCGCTTTACACGCTCGAACGATACGTAGGGCAATCTCACCTCTATTGGCGATGAGCAGTTTTTTTATCATGGGGTCATCCTTGTCGAAGCGGCAGTCATTGATAGAGTCGTTATTTTGGCATCGTGACGCTAAGCTATTATAGTTAATGCACTATAACTCAAACTCAGATGCCAAATGGTAACGAGGTCTCAATCATAATGAGATAAAGTGTGGCGAAAGTTATCGTTATGCTTTGTAGCGTACGATAGGTTGGCCAAACTGTACTACTTCAGAGTTATCGACTAAGATTTCGTCAATGACGCCACTTTGAGTTGCCTCAAGCGGATTCATGATTTTCATGGCTTCAATGATACCGAGCGTGTCACCAGCCTGTACCTTTTGTCCAACCTTGATGAAAGGTGGGTCATTAGGGCTAGGCGCTGAATAGTAAACACCAACCATTGGTGATGTCTCAACGCTACCAGCTTTTACCGCAGGTTTTGCTTCGGCAGCAATGGGAGCCGCGCTCGCAGTAGGAGCAGCCATCATCGTTGGTGCAGGGGCATCATAGTGACGAGTCAAACTAATGTGTTCGTCGTCTGAGCTGATTTCCAAATTAACCAGTTCACTTTCTTCCATGAGTGCGATCAGAGTGCGTATTTTTTCAATATCCATAGTTTTAATTTTGCCTTGTACTAAATTCGAGAAATAGTGTAACTAAATATTGTGCAGATAATTGCTAATGATACCTATATTCACGTCAATGAGCAATCGATGTACAGTTGTTAACTGAGATTTTTTACATATTATGACGTATGCATATGTTATGCGTAAGAAATGCTCAATGATTTATCATAGTCTATGTGACCATATAGCGCCAGTGATGGTTACCAGATACTATAGTCAAATTCATATAAATTCGCTATATCGTCATCCTCACTAACCATACTAATGTATAGCTTGCACTCGGCTTCCTTGTATCGAAATTGTTTGGATCAACTATATGTTAGATAAACATGATTTAGATAGTCTATTAAGCCCACTTTACCGTTAAACGTCTCTGTTGATAGCGCAGTCGCAGAGTCAGTAGAATAGACGATAAAAACAACCCTGTGATTAATGCCATCCAAAACCCTTGGGCGCCAACGTCAGTGAAACGCACCAAATAAATACCGAGCGGTAGAGCGACTAACCAATAGCAAAATAGCGTGACCCACATTGGTATGGTCGTGTCTTGCATGCCGCGCAATATACCAGCAATGTTGACTTGCCAGCCATCAAATAACTGATAAGCCAGTGCAAAGATGAGCAAGTGCATGGCTTGTGCTCTGACCACTGGATTGTCAGTAAATGCTGCTGCCAGTTGTGGTCTAAACAGCCATATGCCAAGCATACAAGTGATGGCAATCAATACGGTCCAAATCAACCCTGTGGCTTGTACTTGTCGTAATGCCAGTAGGTTTTTTTCGCCGAAACGATTGGATATCATAATAGTCAGCGCCATGGCGACTGATATGGGTATCATAAACAGCTGCGAGGTTACCGCCAATGCTACTTGGTGTGATGCTGTTGCTATCTCACCTAAGGGACTGATAACTAGGGCACCTAAGCTAAATAGACTGGCTTCAAAAAATATCGAGATACCAATCGGAATGCCCAGTTTCAGCAGTTTTTTGATCTGTTCACGATTAGGACTGGCAAAGCCATAAAAAAACCGTGTGCTAGCAAACTGTTGTCGCTTAGTGAAGCTGGTATAAGCAGCAAGTAGCAGTACATTTATCCATAATACTAAAGCTGTCGCGACACCGCAGCCTGCGCCGCCCATCTCAGGCATGCCGAATAAACCATGAATAAAAATATAGTTAAGCGGAATATCTGCCAGTAGACCAATGATACTAATGACGGTGACAGGCTCAGGTCGCCCAAGCGCTTCGCAATAACTGCGTAGGACGGCATAGACAGCCAGTGCAGGGAAACCAAACGAGACACCATGTAAATATTGCGTAGCGATTGGCTGGATGTTTTCAGGCACCCCCATGATTCCAAGTACGTTTGGGGCCAAATTAACCACAATAAAGCCAATAATACCAATGACACCAGCAGTCCATAAGGATTGCTGCGTGATATGAGGTACTTGGTCATGCTTGTTTTGACCAATTGCCTCACCAATGAGCGGTGTGGTAGCAATCAAAATACCAGTGGCTAATAAAAATAATGGCAGCCAAATACCAGAACCAACGGCAACGGCAGCCAAATCGAGCGCAGAGACTTGACCTGCCATAATAGCATCGACTACGCCAAGTGCCGCTTGGCAAAATTGGGTAATCAAGATAGGTAGTGCGAGCACACCTAAACGTAAGCTGTAGCTTTTAAAATCTCTAAAGGATAATGGGAAAACCATAGTGAGCAACTTTTTATTCTTTACGGTATTTATTAGGAACGAGCAAAACCTGCCATCAATAAACTAATAGCGAGACAGGGAGATAAAACGAAACAATGAGATGAGAATAGTGCCGACGATAATACTCCGATAAATAATATGAGCAAGCCTATAATGTTGCCTAAGTAGATAAATAGAGTATGAAAAAAAGTGACGGCACTAAAATAAAAATAACCCGTCAATCCAAAGGGTGGATTGACAGGTCATAAATAAATAAGATGGTAAAGAAGCTGGGCTGTAATGTCAATGTTTCAAAGGCGAGCAATGATGGTGGATACAAGACAACTATAAAGAAATATAAAGAAAGAAAAACATGACCTTTTATATGAGATCCAGCGTTTCTGCCATATCCATAATCGTTTGCCAATGCTTTGGCTCTAGCGGAATGACCGTCAACTGCTGACAGCCTTTTCTGAGTAACAATGAATCTTCAAGCGCGGGCAAAAACTTAAGATCTAGTAGTGGTATGACATCAGTAAAGGCCTGCTCAAATTCGACGTCTACCATATACCAGCGTGGCTCATCTTCGGTTGCAATAGGATCGTAGTGGCGATGTTCAGGGTGAAACTGGGTGGGATCAGGATAGCCCGCTTTGCTAATAGTCATGATGCCAGCCACGCCTGATGGTTTGGCGCTAGAATGATAAAAAATTACTTGGTCACCGACTTTCATATCATCGCGCATAAAGTTGCGCGCACGATAATTACGTACGCCATCCCAACGATCCGTTTTTAAACGCTGCAAATCCTCAATACCAAAAAACTTTGGATTAGATTTCATCAACCAGTAAGCCATATTTTTATCCTGTTAATTATTATGGTTTTGTTAGGGGGTGGTGAATATTCACCAGCCGTTAACCGACGACAGTAGTAGCTATTTTGCCAATAAGAGGATGTAGTTAACATGAGTGTTTGTTACTGGTTTTGTTATTGCAGGGATTTTCTTTAAGAGAGTCTTTTTTTTACTGAATTTAGGCGTTATCCTAGCGCTACTTTCTGCTAATGACAGCAGCAACGCATTTATAGATAAATCCTTTTATGTCAAATATTCAATCTGTTCACGGTTCAACTGATATTAATGCCTTCAATAATGATAATGCGGGCGCAATAGAGGTGAGTACCATTCCACTAGCGTTATATATTCATATACCGTGGTGTGTAAAAAAATGTCCCTATTGTGACTTTAACTCGCATGAGCTACCGATCGATAGTCAGATATCGATGTATGACGAATACGTAGATGCATTGCTGCTAGATGCAAACATGCAGCAATCACTAGCCCAAGGGCGCGAGATTAGTTCAATGTTTATCGGCGGAGGCACGCCATCGCTATTACCGATTGCACAGTATCGTCGACTATTTACTAGCTTGCGTAATACTTTTACATTCGCTGATGATATAGAAGTGACCATGGAGGCCAATCCGGGCACGCTAGAGCATGCACCCTTTGCTCAATACCTAGACGTCGGTATCAATCGTCTGTCGATTGGTGTACAGAGCTTTGCTGCTGATAAGTTGACCACGCTTGGACGCATACACGATCCTGCTCAAGCACTGTCTGCCATTCATGCTGCACGCGCTGCTGGCTTTGAGCGCGTCAATGTCGATCTGATGCATGGGCTGCCACAACAAACGATGAGCGAAGCGTTGGATGATATTCAAATGGCGCACGATGCAGGGGCGACACATATCTCTTGGTATCAGCTGACGATTGAGCCCAATACCGTGTTTTATCGTAGTCAGCCTATTTTGCCAGACGAAGACAATTTGGCAGATATTGAACAAGCGGGTCAGGCGCTATTGCAGCAATTGGGCTACAACAATTATGAAGTGTCCGCTTGGGCAGGCGCATCCGATCAGCCGTGTCGTCATAATGTCAATTATTGGCAATTTGGGGATTATTTGGCCATTGGGGCTGGTGCACATGGCAAAGTGACAATTAGTCATAAAGCGACGATGCATCACAAAGCTAGCGAAACAGCAGAAACGAATAAAACGTTAAAGAGCGAGTTGTTAATACAGTCTGGTATTTATCGTTTTAGTAAGTCGCGATTGCCTAAAGACTATGTAGGGCATTTAGATGCTAATGAGCAATCTATCGTAAGCCAAAACACACCTAAGATGGTGGGCTGGCAAGAAATTGACAGTGATGAGCTGGTCAGTGAGTTTATGCTAAATGCACTGCGCTTACATGGCGGGGTGGCTTGGTCGCTGTTTCAAGAAAGAACAGGACTAAGCGCTAATAGTATTGCACCATCAGTAGATAAGCTCGTAGCTCAAGGTTTATTGACAGACAGTGCTGAGCGGTTACAGCCAACAGAATTAGGACAGCGTTATCTCAATCAAATATTACGAGAGTTTTTATAGCACTATATTTTTATGGCCTTTCAGAAGAAAGTAGTAGCGTAAGATAAGCATCAAATAAAGGAATAAAAAAAGGCTTACCAAATAAATGATAAGCCTTTTCTAAAATCTAAAAAAATCAAACCTTAGATTTTATCTTGTACGTCTTGAGCGCCACCAGTTACAGCATTACCAGCGCTTGATACGTCTTGTCCTAGACCTTTAAAAGTGTTGCAACCAGTTAGTACAAACATAGCGGTCAAAGATGCGATGATTAATTTTTTCATAATAGTATCCTCAAAAAATAAATGGATTGTTATAAATAATAACAGCGATGCCAAGCGCAACGCTTAACACTCACTGAAGGTTTATTAGATAAAGAGATAGTTATAAGTAATAACCATCTCTTTATCCGTTACAGACATCATAGTGAAAGTTAAAAACGGTGCACAGTATCAAAATGTAATTATTGGCAGTAAACTGTAACTTTCGATTACTTATCGATGATAAATACAAATAATAAGTTTTGTCCACTGACGGAGTTAGTATGACCATCCATATTGTGTTGGTAGCCCCTAAAATGCCCAGTAATACTGGCAATATCATTCGTTTGTGTGCCAATAGCGGGGCACAGCTACACTTGGTCAGACCTTTAGGGTTTGAGCTCGATGACAAGAAGCTACGCCGTGCAGGTTTGGATTATCATGAATACGCACATCTGCAAGTACATGATGACTGGGCAGCCGCAAGAGAGGCATTGGACGTTGCCGATTGCCATGTGGTCACAGCATTGACCACCAAACTGAGCAAACCATTTTACGATTATGATTTTAGTGGACTGCAAGCTAGTGAAAATTTGAATAATGCTCAGACAGCTAAGAAAATACCTAATATCGCATTGGTATTTGGTTCTGAAACGGCAGGTCTGGCAGATGATATACGTGAAGATATTGGCGCTGATAATTGGTTAAGATTACCTATGCTGGCTGATTCGCGCAGTCTAAACCTATCTAACAGTGTTGCGATATGTCTGTATGAGATATGGCGTCAGCAAGGCTTCGCTGGCGATGAAGGACGTAGTGTCGGCTATGAGACCTTGACGGTGTATGATCCCAAATAGCGTGGTTTTTGCTGACTAGTGAAATACTGAATATACAGCAAGGTATCCATATTTAGATCAAGGTGTAGCACCACGCTAATGAGCTATACCTTTAATGATGTACTATTGGGATAAATATAAGTATTTGATAGCTTATCTTTGCATCAATACAGCAAGCGAAAAATTTATCCCAATAGTTAGTAGGTGTTTTTAGTAGGTTGCTGTGTTCAGAATGACGTTAAGAGCGATTTGATATGGCAGTTAATCATTCATTACAAACAGTTGGGTGGTTTAGGTAGGCCTGATAGGCGATTGACATGGCGGGCGACCAACCCTGTTTTGAATAGCTGCTGTAGTTTTTGATTACTGATATCGTGCTCAGGTAAGGTTTTTTGTAGCCATTTAATCAATGGGCGCGTGGCTGGCGCATGATTGAATTTAGCAAAAAAGGCACGTACTTGTTGTAAAATCTGCAAATGCTCAGCTTCCAACTGGACGTCTAACGTGTCGGCCAGTTGCTGTGCGATATCAGGTGTCCAGATAGTATGATCACACAGGTGACCGTCTTGATCTAATTCAACACTGATTTCAATATTACTAGACGTCATAGCAGGGGCAGTAGTAGCGTTATTACTATTCATAAGGCAATGGTCACGACTTTATCAAATTGTGTGTCTTGAGTCAGCTCGACCCACTCGTCATCTGTCAATATTCTACTCAATTTTGCCTCTAAATTAAGCTTGAGAGTCGTATTGGTCGTTAGTTGCGCGACATCATCGGCTAGTGCATAAATACCAGCAATACCCTCAATCTCAATATCGCCCAAATAAGCATCTAACCAGTCGATAAAGGCAATGGTAGTGCCTAGCAGTAAAATGCTATCGCCAGTGCGCCACGTGCGTGACATCTCGTCAATACCGCGTCTCAGTGTATCCATCGGACTATGCAATTGATATAACGTTGCCATTTAGTTCTTCCTATCTGCTCAGTTAAAAGGTCAGTATCTGCTCAAAGTCTTGAGAGTTGACGACTTCTGGTATCAAGGTTAGTTGTGACGCCAGATCTGCTGGCAGCATACCTGTAACCCATCCACTGAAGACATCATCAGGCAGCCAAGCCGCTGGCATGTCGTACAGCTCAAGTGACTGAATCATGCCATGCAAACGCGATTCAGACTGCATCAGTAGGCCAAAAACAGGTGCATCCAAATATAATTGTACGTCATGGCCAAAGGTTGCTAGCGTTAGCGCCAGCGCGCAGCCCTCATAGCTGGCCATTTCAGTCGGCGTGTGCAACTGAATCAATAGTTTCATGGTGAAATCCTAATCTGATTACTGGCGTGACGATTGCTGTTTTCGCAATCACATCTTCCAAGCCAAAATATCTCAAAACGATGCGTTGTTAAAATTGAATCAGGCGGCAGTCTTCTTGCATCATCATCGCAAGCTCACTCAGGCCGACCAGCGAAAATCCTGTTGCAAAATTGTCACCATTGAGCTGATGGCGTGAGCTGTTATCCATGTCACTAATCCCTCGACTGAGAGCAGTACTGACGCAGATGGGTAGCGATAACTGATACTGCTCGGCAAGGTTTTGCCATTCTTTGGTTAAATCAACTTGCTCTGCTGACTGCCAGCGTAAGCGGTTGGCAGTATGGGCAGCATCTCCATAAAAAAAGACATTTAACGTTTTACTGCTATTCGTTTTTTCTTCGTTTGAGGTGCTTTTAAGATAAGCACGAGCATAACGTAGCGCTAGAGAGCCCAGTGGATGACTGGGATCAGCGGTAATCAAAAGTAAAGGGGGCATGGTTGTCATAAGGATTCTTGTCGATCATCAATGCTAAAGGTGTTTATGCTACCATAAAGCGCTCAAAAGCAAAGTGCGTCAGTGTGATTAAAAGTGGTTTTATCATAAATACTGGCATATATTAGTATGGTTGTCAGATTCGGTGACTACCTCGTAAGAAAAAACGCTAATATTATGCGCTAGGTTCACGTAGTCTTATCATTCCATGCAAGGAGTTTATTTACCTATGTTACCTGCTATGCCTTCACGCGAGACCTATGGTACAGATAGTCAGCCTACAGTAGAGCAGCTGCAAGTATTGCAGACGGCGAGTGAGTTTGCTTATCAGATTTGGGAGAGCCGTACGGTCTCATGTCAAACTTTTTTGCGCAGCTATCCATTAGATCAGACCCTAACGCGCCAGCAAATTGACGATCTGATACAAGACTATACTTTGGATGAGAACTATCAGATCGCTGATGAAGCCAAGGTAATGAAAGGACTACGTGATTTGCGTACTCTGCTAATGATGCGTTGGATCTGGCAAGATGCCTTACAGCTGATCTCACTTGAGCAGTTGACTGATGAGCTTTCTGAGTTTGCAGGGGGTTGTATCTCTTTTGCCAAAGATTATACCTATCAGCATTTGATTGAGCAGTATGGTGAGCCGACTTTTATTGATGCCAAAGGTAATGTGCAAATCGATGATATGGCCATCATGGCAATGGGTAAACTTGGTGCCCACGAGCTGAATCTATCTAGTGATATCGATCTGATTTTTGTCCATCAGGCGCTAGGTGAAACCAATGGTGATAAGGCCAAAGGCACTCGTAGCATAGACAACAAACGCTTTATGACTCGATTGGGTCAAGGTATTATCAAGCTATTGGATCATAAAACAGCAGATGGTTTTGTCTTTCGCGTTGATATGCGCCTGCGTCCGTGGGGCGATGGTAGTGACTTGGCCATTCATTTGTCGGCGCTACAAAAATACTTTTCTCAACATGGTCGCGCATGGGAGCGTTTTGCTTGGCTAAAAGCCCGTGTGGTTGGGCAGTTGGATCAGCCGTTCTATGATGAACTACAAGCACTCATCAAGCCATTCGTCTTTCGCTACTATGTCGACTACAGTGCTTTTTCAGCATTGAGAGAAATGAAGTCTCTTATTCAAAACCAAGTGGCACAGCGTGAGGATTTAGACAATATCAAGCTTGGTGCAGGTGGTATCAGAGATATTGAATTCATCGTACAAGCGTTTCAATTGATTTATGGCGGTAGGCATCCTCAGCTACAGATCAAATCCTGTCTGGACGCGATGAAGGTGCTATATCAACTTAAATATCTAGAGCTTTCGACCTATAAGCAACTGCAAGCTGCCTATCGATTTTTGCGCCGGCTTGAACATGCGATTCAGGCGATTAACGATCAGCAGACCCAGCGCTTACCACATGATACGCAGTGGCAATATAATCTGGCTATCACCCTTGGATTTGAGGATTGGGCTGCGCTACTCAGCACACTCAATCAGCATCGAAATAATGTAAATGTCCCATTCGAGCGCATGGTCACCGAACGTCAAGTACCGGATCAAGAAGATGCTAGCCTCGAGCCAAAAGATCTTGATGAGCAGATTGCACGATTGGACAACGTACTCACAGAAAAAAACCGAGATCTATTAGAGAATTTTTGGCAGTCAAAACTGGTTGCCAATTTAAGTGATGAAGCCCGAGAACGTTTAGATGATGCGTATCCTGTCATCGTCCACGCGCTGTTGGCACATCAAGACCAGCAGCAACTTGCTAATACGGCATTGCCTCGTCTTATCTCGTTACTCGAAGCGATTTGTCGTCGTTCCATCTACTTAGTGATGATTGCAGAAAACCCCAATGCCACGATTGAGCTGATTCCAATGCTGTCAGCCAGTCCTTGGATTGCAAAAGAGCTAGCGCATTATCCTGTACTGCTAGATACTTTTTTACAGCAGCGCTATCACCATCTACCTGATAAGCGTGAGCTGCGTGACATTTTACGTCAACAATTACTACGCGTAGAGCCTAATGACGAAGAGAAGCTGCTCAGCGTTGTGCGGCTGTTTAAAAAGAACCAGATACTGGCAGTAGCGGCTAGTGATATATTAGCTGCGCGTCCGATTATGAAAGTGTCGGACTCCTTAACTTATATCGCTGCGGTGGTACTAGAAGCGGTGTTAGAGCGGGCATTTGCAGAGATTGTCAGGCGTTATGGTTATCCTATTGGCCAAGATGGAGATCCTGTAACTGAAGCTGATTGTGGCTTTGCTATTATTGGTTACGGCAAGCTTGGTGGGCTGGAGCTGTCGTATTCTTCTGACTTGGATTTGGTGTTTTTACACAAGATAAAAGAGCAGGGCATGACCACGGGCGAAAAGTCTGTCAGTGGAATGAAGTTTGCCGCGCGCTTGGTACAAAAATTAATGAACTATCTCAATACCCAAACTCGAGATGGCCGTGCTTACGAGATTGATATGCGTCTGCGCCCATCAGGTAATGCAGGCATGATGGTGGTGTCATGTGACGCTTTTGAGACGTACCAACTAGATAAAGCCTGGTCATGGGAGCATCAAGCATTGGTGCGCGCGCGGGCGATTTGTGGCGATAAACGAGTCACAGCACGCTTTTGTGATATTCGCCGAAATGTACTAGCATTGCCGCGTACGCTAGAGCAGGTACGAACGGAAGTCACCAGTATGCGTATCAAGATGCAAAAGCATCTAGGAACCAATCAATGGCAGCAGAAATCTGGTAAGTTCCATCTCAAACAAGATGCGGGCGGAATAATCGATATTGAGTTTTTAGCACAATTTGCGGTATTGGCTTACTCGCACGAGCATCCAAGTTTGACCAAATGGAGTGACAACGTCCGTATCTTCGAGGAAGTTGCCTTACTTGGCATTTGGGAGGCGCAAGTCTGTCAAGATTTGACAGATGCTTATCTAAGAATTCGTGCAGCTACCCATCAACTGGCATTGTCAGAGCAATCATTGTTGGTTGACGAGTCATTATGGAAAGAAACACGGGCATTGGTACAAGACCAATGGAAGCATTTGATGGGTGTAGATACAGCAGATGAAGAGTAGTATGAATCTCCAGTTTTTTAACTATAAATAATAGCCTACTAGGTCCAAACCAAAAGAGTTCATTTGCTAGGACTGCCAGTGATATAATCGGTCACACATCGTAATACGACTGGCGATTATTCATCATTTATTAGTGACAATAATGCTGAATTTTAGCAATGAAATTTGACGCAGTGGTGTTATCATATGATGTCAATAAATACTATGAAATATAATTTACCTAAAAAAGTTAGACGTTAGCGCTAGCATAAGGACTACAAAATGAACATGGCAACACAAGACGGTAAGCTTTGGATGAATGGCACAATGATTGAGCAGCCAGATGCTAAAGTTCACGTACTGACTCACAGTTTGCATTATGGCATGGCTGTATTTGAAGGTGTGCGTGCTTACCAAACTGCTGATAATCGTACTGCTATTTTTCGTCTAAAAGAGCATACCGAGCGCTTGTTAGGCTCTGCAAAAATCTTTCAAATGGACGTACCGTTCGATGCAGCGACTCTAGAGCAAGCGCATAAAGATGTGGTTAAACAGAACAACTTGGCAGAAGCTTATATCCGTCCATTAATTTGGGTCGGTGCAGAAAAGCTAGGTCTGTCTTCGCGTGACAATAGTATCAATGCGATGGTTGCTGCTTGGCATTGGGGTGCGTATCTTGGTGACGAAGGTATCAAAAACGGTATCCGTGTGAAAACGTCTTCATTCACACATCATATGACCAATGTGACGATGTGTAAGGCTAAAGCATCAAGTAACTATCCAGTGTCTATCATGGCCAATCAAGAAGTCACTCGTAATGGTTATGACGAAGCTATCTTGATGGATTCACAAGGCTATGTTTGCCAAGGTGCAGGCGAGAACTTGTTCTTAGTAAAAGATGGCGTATTGCATACTCCGGATCTCGCTGGTGGTGCGTTAGATGGTATCACTCGCCGTACTATCATTCAGTTCGCTGATGACCTAGGTATCAAAGTGGTTGAACGCCGTATTACTCGCGATGAGTTTTACTTAGCGGATGAGATATTTATGACAGGTACTGCTGCTGAAGTGACGCCTATTCGCGAATATGATGATCGCACGGTTGGTAACGGTGGCCGCGGGCCTTTGACTGAAAAGCTACAAACTTTATACTTTGATGTAGTACACGGTCGCAATGAGCAATATATGGATTGGTTAAGCTTTATTGATTAACAATGCAGTTACTTTGAAAAACTAAAAAAGGCTGAACGTAATTGTTCAGTCTTTTTTTTATGCTAATATAGCCATCATATTTATTCATATCGTTAAAGTGAGCAGCCAATGCCAATAGATTCTAATACAGCAGATAATAAAAATATCAAACAAATCATTTGTATTAAATGGGGTACAAAGTACGGGGCTGATTATGCCAACAAACTATATGGCATGGTGTCTCGTAATATTACGCCGCCATTTCGTTTTGTTTGCTTTACAGATGATATAACCGATGTGCGTCCAGAAATCGAATGTCAAGCATTGCCGCCGTTAGATGTCACTATGCCAACCAATACACTAGGTAAGTGGCCAAAATCTCGTTTATGGGGTGAAAAGCTTGGCGATTTAACCGGTACAGTACTGTTTGTAGACTTGGATGTGATTATCGTCGATAGCCTCGATCCTTTCTTTGAGTATGGCAAGCCGGACGATGTTATTTTATCTTATAACCCGAGCAACCCACTAGAGCGTTTGGGACAAACTTCTTGTTTCAGATTCCAGATAGGTTCGCTTGTTTCACTACAAGAAAAATTCAAGGCAGATCCACAAGGTATCGCTGATGAGTATCGTTTTGAGCAGCGTTTTGTCACACGTAACGCACCCGGTGGTGTAAAGCTGTTTCCAAAGGCATGGGTGGCGCACTTTAGACGTAAATGTCGTCAGCCGTTTCCGTTCAATTATTTTAAAGAGCCAAAGATTCCTAAAGGTGCTCGTTTGGTTATTTTCCCTGGTGATTTATACCCTACGCATGCAATTGATGGCATGTATAATAAAAATGCGGCTAATAATGCTAAAGATCATTTGAAAAGAATTACTGAGCCCAAAAACTTGAAACGCCCTTTACGACATTTACGTCACTTTATCTTGCCAGTAACTTGGATTGAGAAATACTGGAAGGAATAGGCTTAGCTCTATATCTGAGTATTATCACATTAGACGTAATTAAAACTGATGTTTTATAGCCTTGTAAATAACTAAGGCTAGAGTATTTTTTAGTGAACGGATAGAACTATGAAAACAAACGATACCATTAGAGTCTTTGTGGGCTGTGACCCAAACAACTGTGATCTAGAGCAGATGATGGTTCTAGATTATAGTATCCACAAACATACCAGTGTACCAGTAGAAATAGTGTGGATGCAGCTCTCACGTGACCCTGATAGTTATTGGTATTCTAACCCTGAGACTGGTAAAGGCTGGGATACCACCAAGTGGTCAACGCCTTTTTCAGGTTTTAGATGGGCGATTCCAGAGTATTGCAATTATTCTGGACGTGCGATCTATATGGATGCTGATGTCGTTGTTTTAGATGATTTGGCAAAATTATGGCAACATCCTATCGAAGGACAGGCCGTAGTAGCAGCTAAAACGAATGCTGATATGACTCGACTATGTACTTGCGTTTGGGATTGTGAAGCTGCAGAATATGTTATTTTAACTATCGAGAAACTCAAAAAAGATCCTAAAAGCCACAAAGAAATGATGGCGGTATTTAAGAAAAATACTCAGCTGATTGAGTCTTATCAAAATAGCTATAACTGTATAGATGGTGAAGACTTAGCGATAGAGGAAATCAAAGTCTTGCATTACTCGGATATGGGAACGCAGTTCAGTCACAAATACTCGTTACCCAGAGTGAGTGAGGAAGGGTTCGAGCATTGGTTCGATGGTGAAATAATGCCACATCCAAGACAAGATTTGGTCGACCTTTTTGATAAGTATTATCATGAAGCGCTTGCCGCTGGATATCATTTAGACAGTTATCGAATTGAACCTTTCGGTAGTTTTCCAAAAAAATCTCAACAAGGCTACACTGGTAACAAAGTCACTCGTCCGAGTGCTTCCAAATCACTGTTTTCGAGACTCTTTAAGCGCTGATTTTTCGATCAAATAATTATAAGTTTCTTTAAGTGAATAAAGATATCACTCGATAGGTCGTAGTTTATGAAACAGCACAAAAAAATAGTGTTACTTGTTATTAATTGCTTACAAGGCGGCGGTGCGGAGCGTGTGGTATTGACGTTAGGTCAAGGGTTTTATGAATTGGGCTACGAAGTACATGTTCTAAGATTCAAACCCTTGGTAGAGTATGAGTTGAGCCCAGACCTTCATTATCATGTGCTCAAATTTAAACCTTACAAGCTCATACCAGGATCTGAAAGGCGTGATAAGCTTTTTGCGCGTTCTGTCGATAAGTATGTTTCACAAAATATCGGTCAGCCTGACATGATACTTTCTAATCTTGATCGTGCGGATAGTATCTTGAGTAATAGTAAGCTACCGAATATCACTTATATTATTCATAACACCGTATCGCTGCTCTACAAATTCAATAAAAATCAAGATGCTGAGCAATTAAAAAGAAAAATGGTCGAGATTTATTCTAAACATCCTTGTGTATGTGTGAGTGAGGGTGCTGAAAAGGATTTTGTCAAAAGCTTTGGCAATATCACACCAACGGCGGCCATCCACAATCCAATTGATAGAGACAATATCCAAAAACAGGCCAATGCTTTTGTTCCTGAATATCAGAACTATATAATACATGTAGGAAGTTTTAAAGATGCGAAGCGTCACGATGTATTGGTAAAAGCCTACGCAAAGACTGATCAATCTATGCCATTGTTGCTCTTAGGCCAAGGCAAGCATAAAAATGAGATAGAGAATTTAGTCACAGCGTTAAAACTAGAAAATAAGGTGGTGTTTTTAGGCTTTCACGAAAATCCTTTTCCTTATATCAAACATGCACAATTTAAGGTACTGACTTCTGACTGGGAAGGCTTTGCTTTAGTTATTGCTGAAGCTTTAGTGCTAGGTACGCCAGTTATAAGCACCAACTGTCCGTCAGGCCCGAGTGAGCTGCTACCTGAAAGCAACTTGATGCCGATGGGAGATATTGAAGCCATTGCCGAAAAAATGCGTCAGGCCATGAGCAACCCACAACAGTTCCATGCCCCGTTTGACGAATCACTGCTTCCAGTTAAAATAGCTGAGAAATATCTAGAATTCTCTCAAAGACTAGATGTCATAAAGTGATACTGTCAAATCCTCTTTATACTCAAAATACTCACTTTTAAGAAAGTTTAAAATGACTAATAATGCCACGAGCATAAGCAATAATTTACCCAGAGAAAATAAGAAAAAAATACTTTTAGTCATCAACTGCCTACAAGGTGGTGGCGCTGAGCGTGTTGTACTTACATTAGGGCAGGGCTTTTATGAGTTGGGATATGAAGTACATGTTTTAAGATTCAAGCCTCGGGTAGAGTATGACCTTAATCCGAACCTTATTTATCATTTAATTAACTTTAAGAAATATAAACTCATACCAAAACTAGAGCGCCGTGACAAATTTGTTTCAGGTGTGGTTGATAGATATGTCTCAAAGAAAATTGGTCAGCCGGATATTATCCTATCAAACCTTGATCGTGCGGACAGTATTCTTAGCCACAGCAAAATGCTCAATATTATCTATGTGATTCACACTACGCTATCATTATCATACAAGTTCAAAAATTTAGATGATGAGCAGAAAAAACTAGCGTTTTCTGACATTTACTCAAAGAATAGCTGCATATGTGTTAGTGAGGGTGTTCAAAAAGACTTTATAGAAATTTTTGGCGATATAACACCAACTGCAACCATTCATAATCCAATAGACAGAGATTGTATCTTAGAGCTAGCTAATGCATTCGTTCCTGAATATCAGAATTATATTATTCATGTGGGTAGCTTTAAAGAGGCAAAACGTCATGATGTACTGCTAAGAGCTTATGCTAAAACAGATCAGTCTCTACCTTTATTGCTTTTAGGTAAAGGTAAACTTAAGAATGATATAGAGCAATTGGTAGTAGAACTCAATTTGGAAGACAAGGTGGTTTTCTTAGGTTTTTTAGAAAATCCTTTTCCTTATATAAAGCATGCAAAATTTAAGATATTAACTTCAGACTGGGAAGGCTTTGCTTTGGTGATTGCAGAGTCTTTAGTTTTGGGAACACCAGTTATCAGCACCGATTGTCAGTCTGGCCCCAGTGAGCTATTGCCTCAAAACAACTTAATGCCAATGAGAGATATAGATGCTATTGCTGCTAAATTAAGCTTAGCAATGAAAAATTCAGAGCAATTTCATTCTGAATTTAATGAGGCATTGCTACCTATCACGATAGCCAAAAAATATATTGAGTTCGCTTCTAATTGTGAGAATGCAGGTGAGAAAGCTTAATCCCACCACCATTTAGACCAATCATCTCTGTGTAATTGCCGTAGCGTGGCAAACGCACTTTGATTATTTTGTAGTTTTTCGAATACAGCCAATAGTATAGTTGTCGCTAATTTGTCGACTTTAAGGAATTTACTATAGCGTTTGCGCATATTTCTTAAGCTATCGTCTGTACCTATACGAAAATAGGTAAGCCCGTCATATAAGGGTAAATCCCCAGCATAAAGTTGATCAGTTTTTTCATCCAGTAGTGGCATAGGTTCAGCCTTAGCACTTAACTGTAAAAAACTTCTAGTTTCATGCACTCTCAACGTATTCATTAGAGTAATGACGTTCATCAGGATTGCAGCTCTATTAGTATCATCTGAATAGTCGATGAAAGTATCGCAAGCAGAAACTATCCAACGTAATGAGAGATGCTCTAATAAATAATCGCTTTCTGCCTTCCAAAGTCTCTCAAATTCAGCAAAGGTTTTATCTGTTTTGTATTTGCGACGCATCAATATAACAAGCGTATTGTGATAAAAACAGAGCTCAGACTCACCCAACGATTGATGCTTTAGGTTATTTAAATGGATCTCTAAGTCTGTACTTTTACGCTCATCTGTTAGCGATTCAATATCGCACAATGCTTCAGTAATGGTTATTGCTTTCATCTCATCAAAGCTTTTGCCATCATAATTTTTAAAAACTTTACCCGCATTCAATCTTTTTTCACTTCGAAATATTAATAGCAGTTTTCTTTGCCAGTTTGTAGATGTGGTCATGTCACTAAAATCCTTTAAAAAGGTATGATGCGATTAGAGCTTAAATGTCCGAAACATAGGTGCCTACATTGTTTGTGAAAGATCCCTAATCATACTGAATAATATTGTTTATACCAAGTGACAAACTTTTCAATCCCATCTTCGATGCTAGTCTCAGGTTTAAAATCAATATCATCTACCAAGCCGTCTATATCTGCGTAAGTGATCGGTACATCGCCTGCTTGCATAGGTAACAAGTTCTCTTGAGCTTTTTTGCCACAAGCGCTTTCAATAGCAGTGATAAAACGGCGTAAAGTTACAGGTTGATTATTGCCAATATTATAAATCTTATAAGGGGCTGATGTTGTAGTGATAGTGGAATGTTGGGGAGAGGGAACTTTGTCTATTATTCGAATGACACCTTTTACGATGTCATCAATATAAGTGAAATCACGCTGCATATCGCCATTGTTGAAGACGTCAATTGGGTCGCCAGCCAGTATTCTTTTAGTAAAAGAGAAATATGCCATATCAGGTCGACCGTAAGGGCCATAAACCGTAAAGAACCGTAGTCCTGTCGTTGGAATGTTATATAGGTGACTATAGCTGTGTGCCATGAGCTCATTTGATTTTTTTGTGGCAGCATACAAGCTAATAGGGAAATCAACACAGTCAGAAGTTGTAAATGGCTGCTTGATGTTCATACCATAGACAGAGCTAGAGCTTGCATAGATCAGATGCTTGATAGCATGGTGACGACAGCCTTCGAGGATGTTCACAAACCCAACCACATTTGAATCAACATAGGCGTGTGGGTTTTCTATAGAGTAGCGGACACCTGCTTGTGCACCCAAATTAATAACCGTATCGAATTGATAGGTTGAAAAAAGTCCAGATATGGCTTCGCGATCAGCAAGATCCAATTTAATGAATGTAAAATTTTCTGGCTCTGATAAGTCACTTAATATTTTTAGACGTTCTGCTTTTAGATTGACGTCATAATAATCGTTGATGTTATCGATACCAACGATGAAATGGTTTTGATCAGTCGACTCTATTTTTAAGAGCGCCTTGATTAAGTGAAAACCGATAAAACCTGCCGCACCAGTGACTAATATATTCATCAGTCGCTCCCGAATAAGTCTCTTGTGAATACTTTATCCGCTACATCTTCTATATCAGTAGATAGGCGGTTTGCTACAATGACGTCACTCATTGATTTGAATGCTTCTAAATCTTGAATAACTCGCGAGTTAAAGAAGTTGCTTTCTTTCAATACAGGTTCGTAAACAACGACTTCGATACCCTTTGCTTTAATACGCTTCATGATGCCTTGAATAGCAGACGCTCTAAAATTGTCTGAGCCACTTTTCATAACCAGTCGATGAATACCCACAATTCTGGGCTTTCTTTCGATGATTTTATCCGCAATGAAATCTTTACGGGTACTATTTGAGTCAACGATGGCTCTAATAAGATTGCTTGGCACCTCATCATAATTTGCCAATAGCTGTTTGGTGTCTTTTGGTAGGCAGTAGCCGCCATAGCCAAATGATGGGTTATTATAGTGGTTGCCAATACGAGGATCTAAGCCAATGCCTTCTATAATTTGCTTGGTATCCAGTCCAAAGGTCTGGGCGTAAGTATCTAGCTCATTAAAATAGGCAACACGCATCGCTAGATAGGTGTTAGAAAATAACTTAATGGCTTCAGCTTCAGTAGATTCTGTAAACAGCTGAGGGACTTCTTTTTTTACGGCGCCTTCAAGAAGTAAGTTTGCAAATTGCTTGGCACGTTCAGATTGCTCACCAACGATGATTCTAGAAGGATAAAGGTTGTCATAGAGCGCTTTACCTTCTCGCAAAAACTCAGGAGAAAATACAATATTATCTGTTGAAAAACGTTCTTTAACTTCGTTGGTGTATCCAACAGGGACGGTAGATTTTATGATGATTAACGCAGTTTCATTGACACTAAGCACTTCCTCAATGACATTCTCTACACTTTTGGTATTAAAGTAATTGGTTTTTGAGTCATAATCAGTAGGAGTGGCAACGATAATGAAATCAGCATCTTTATAAGCAGATTTAGCATCTAACGTAGCGGTAAAGTTGATATTTTTATTCAGTAAAAAATCTTCAATCTCTGTGTCTTCAATAGGCGACTGCTTTGCATTAAGCAGCTCGACTCTTTCAGCGATGATATCAACAGCTACAACGTCATTGTGCTGAGCAAGCAACATAGCATTAGATAAACCGACATAGCCTGTACCTACCACTGTTATTTTCATAAAAATCCCAATATTATATTTTGTTTATTATTTTATCGACTGTTATCTAGGGCGTGTCATCAATTAGCACATTAATACATTTAGTGGCCTTAAAATGGATAAATTTTGCTAAACATCGTCAGTAATTTTGTCAATATGTTCATATTAACGGCAATTTCTTCCTCGTTTATCTACAATTTTTCTCATTTTAAGCCTCACAATCTAATTGATGACACGCCCTAGCATTTATTAGTTAGCAGCTTGTAATAGTGATGGCGGCAGATACGCTGAAAATTTATGAATCATAGCATCGCTAATTTTTTTGCATGAGCCTGAATCGAGTAAGTCTAAGCTTTGTATGCAGCCATATTTGATTGATTCTTTGTGCAAATCAGCTAAAAAACCTTCAACACTACTTTCATTTTTGAGGTAGTTAACGGATATCGGTGGTTTAAGAGAGGTTTCGTTCTTCTGAATCTTTAAATGATTCATTAGTGTAATAGGATTTATTTGAGCCACGTCTCTAAATTTATACCTAATCTGCTCGTTCAGCAACTGAGGGTTGTCTAGTAGATAGCTCTTTAAAACATTCTTATCAACGACATGTGGATAATGGTGAACCTCAAAAAACTGATTCATCCCAAGCGTTTTAGCACTTAACATCTGAGCAACGGTATGTTTGGGTTGAACAGCTTTACCCGATAATTTTTGTAGAGATTTCCGATAATTTAGCTTGGCTTGTAAGAGAGCGCTTTTTCTCCAATGTCCATAAATAATAATATTGTCATTGTCTAAAAAGTCTTCCTGAATCGCAGGCTGATTAAAGAAAAAATCATCATTCATGTATATAAAGTAGTCAGATAAACCTGAGATATTCCATAGCATGGTCTCAATAGATCTGGTATTGAAGGTCGGCAGAAATTGCTCATATCCAGAAAATATTTCTTTATGATCGACAATACGTATTTTATCTTTAGCACAAATACCTTTATTGGCAAATTCAGAGATAAGTGCTGGCTGCTGTTGGTCTGTAACCACATAAATATAGCGACAAAAAGGAACGTATTTTAAGATAGAAGCAATGTTGTAATAAATCTCATCATTACTAGCGAATCGTGTTGAGCTGACGGCGTCAGAGGCAGCGCTCGTTGTTTTTTGATACTGTGCTCTTTTTTGTTTAAGCGCTGGATCATCACCATCTACCCAAGCAATGACGATATCTATTTGTTTTTCATTATCTGACTTCATGGTTTATCCTCTGTTCGAGCCTATCGCCAATAATCTTTAAGCCAAGGGCTTGGCTTCACATGACGATACCATTTGCCGCCACTACCGTTGATGGCATCTGGCGGATTGATCTCACCATGAAAAATAACAATCTTTGCGTTATCAGGCAGAGTAGGTGTACGCACGAAATTAAATGGAATAGGGGCAATGCATTGATATTTGAAGCTGACACACCAAGTTTTATCCCAATACTCTAAATGATGATGCTCACGCAAATAGTTGGATAAATAAGCTTGCTCGTGGCGTACTTGCTGACGAATGGTGTCGAAGTTTCGCTCAAAATTTGCAAGCAAATCAGGATAAGTGCCCATACCAATGTTAAAGCGATACACGGAACTATTACCAATCATCCGCCATGGCTTTTTCCAATCACGAATAATCACAACACTGTCTCTATGCGCAGCTTCATAAGTGAAAAAAGCATCGATATTATCGACAATTACAATATCGATGTCTAAAAACAGCGCGACCCCTTTAAGGTCATATAGCTCTGGTTTAAACGTCGTGAGTTTTTTCCAACCACGCTCAGGACCCGCTGGTAGATCCATCTCTGGGATAGGGTGGCACGTAATAGCAGGATCAATGCCCGTACTATCATCGGTGAGACAGACCATTTGAAAATCTAAGGTAAGGTGGCGGCTGACCATATTATAAAGGCGATTGACGTATTCAGGACCGTATTTATCACCCCATTTCATACAGATAACATAACGCTGATCAGCAACTTTAAGCTTTGCTTTCGTGTGGTCTGTCGATGAGGTCTTCGTTACGTCAGTTGCCATAATGCACTCATATTGATTTCAATAAAAAATGGTTAATAAAATAAAAGATATAAAAATAAAAGATTTAAAAGTTAGCTAATATTAGCACGACTACGATTCACCACCTCTCTAAACGCTTAACTGATTGTACGGTTATTACTCATTGCTATTGGATTTGGCCGTATCACTAGCGTTATGATCGTGATGAATAGACTGCTTATTATTGCGAATGAATTTCGCCAAAGTTTCTTCATTGGTGTTATAAGGATTTCCCAATGAGGGAATGCGCTTGAAACGTCGATAGCCCCACATATAGTGACTACACTTGCTCTCAATCATCTGTTGCATGGCTTGGTTCAGCGCATGAGCAGCTGTTTCGGCATTGCGGTCGTAGAGTGCTGGGTCGTCGAGTTTATAACAATAGATATCAAACCCATGACCATCTTTACGGCGAATACAAGATATGCCGACTAGCGCACATTTGGTTTTGCTAGCGAGTTTCGAGGCCAGCGTACTGGTCAATGTTTCTACCCCAAAAAAGGGTACAACCACACCGCCCGATGGGTCAGGTACATGGTCAGGAAGCACGATACTAAAACCACCTTGCTTAAGGGTTTTAAAGACAGCTTTGACGCCGCTACCATCAGTAGGAACTAACGTGGCATTGAGCCGTGAACGACCTTGTAAGACAAAGTCATTGGTAATATTGCCCTTGACGGGCTTATACATGATGGTCGGCGAACCAAACTGGTTAAGCCAAGCATTCATCATCTCCCATGTACCGAGATGTGGGACGATTGCAAGCATACCGTTAGGACTCGCCAGTCCTTCTAATAAAATCTCTTTATTATGGACATCACGAATTTGAGCGATACTCCATTCAGGAGACATTGCCCAGCTTTTGATCGATTCAATACTGGTTAAACACTGGTGATAGATGATTTCTTTGGTTAACGCTTGTTTTTGCGTAGTGGATAATTCAGGGGCAATCAGCGCCATGTTGGTACTGACAGTACGCATAATACTTAAGCTGGGTATTTTTATAATCACCCACGCAACAAAACGTGCCAGCATCTGCAATACAGACAATGGCACGATTTTGAAAATATGATACGGATTCATGACCATTCACACGGTGATAAATCACGTAACCAGTTAGATAGCAAAGAACTAAACATTATCTTAACTATTTACTGTGCAGGTTGATTGGTGTCAGCCTGTGCTTTTTCACGCACACGGATACCAAGTTCACGCAGTTGCTTACCATCAACACCAGCAGGTGCTTGAGTGAGTGGGCACTCAGCAGTTTTGGTTTTTGGGAAGGCAATTACGTCACGGATAGAGTCAGCGCCTACCATCAACATAATCAAACGATCCAAGCCAAATGCTAAGCCACCATGCGGTGGTGCACCGAATTTCAATGCATCAAGTAAGAAACCAAACTTGTCTTCAGCTTCTTGCTCACCGATACCTAAAGCTTCTAATACGGCTTGCTGCATATCGTAAGTATTGATACGTAAGCTACCACCACCAACTTCTGTACCGTTCAATACCATGTCATAAGCGATAGATAGGGCAGATTCTGGGTTGTTTTTCAATTCTTCAACTGAACCTTTAGGCTTGGTGAACGGATGATGCATTGACGTCCAACGACCATCGTCAGTCTGCTCAAACATTGGGAAATCAGTGACCCAAAGTGGCGCCCACTCACAAGTCGTCATTTCCAGATCGAGACCAATTTTTTGACGTAATGCACCAATCGCATCATTCACGACACTGGCTTTATCGGCACCAAAGAAGATGATATCGCCATCTTCTGCAGCAGTACGCTCGATTAGGCTGACAAGTACATCGTCAGTCATGTTTTTGATGATTGGAGACTGTAAGCCAGACTCTTTGTCCACACCGTTGTTGATGCTGCTAGCGTCATTAACTTTGATATAAGCCAAACCGCGTGCGCCATAGATACCAACAAACTTGGTATACGCATCGATTTGCTTACGGCTTAATGAAGCGCCGCCAGGGATACGTAGGGCAGCCACACGACCTTTAGGATCGTTAGCAGGACCTGCGAACACTTTGAAGTCGACATCTTTCATCAAATCTGCAACGTCGACCAGTTTTAGTGGAATACGTAAGTCAGGCTTGTCTGATGCATAGTCACGCATTGCTTCTGCATAAGTCATGCGAGGGAACTGTTCAAACTCAACATCCATCATGGTCTTAAACAAATGCTTGATAAGGCCTTCGTTGATGTTCATGATTTCTTCTTCGTTTAAGAAAGAAGTCTCAATATCCACCTGAGTAAATTCAGGCTGACGATCAGCGCGTAAATCTTCATCACGGAAGCATTTAGCGATTTGATAATAACGGTCAAAACCTGACACCATCAATAACTGTTTAAACAGCTGTGGTGACTGCGGCAATGCAAAGAAGTTACCTGGGCGAGTACGTGATGGTACTAGATAATCACGCGCACCTTCTGGCGTCGCACGAGTCAGAATAGGTGTCTCAACATCTAAGAAACCATGATCATCTAGATAACGACGAATTGTTGAAGTCGCTTTGGCACGGAACACCATACGCTCTTGCATTTGTGGACGGCGCATATCGAGATAGCGATATTTCAGACGCAAATCTTCTGATACGGTAGTCTTCTCATCATTCAATGGGAATGGCGGTGTTTCAGATTTGGCCAGTACTTCAATCTCTTTGCCCAGTAGCTCGATGTGACCACTGGTCATATTGGCGTTTTCAGTGCCTTCATAACGGCGACGCACACGACCAGTAATTTTTAGCACATATTCAGGACGTACCGCATCAGCAGTAGCAAAAGCTTCTGGGGTATCAGGATCGACGACTACCTGCAAGATACCAGCGCGGTCACGCATGTCTAAAAAAATCACGCCACCGTGATCGCGACGACGATGTACCCAGCCTACGACACTAATGGTTTGCTCAATTAAGCTTTCGGTTACAGCTCCGCAATATTCGTCTCGGTATTCGCTATGCGTCATAATATAGTTATCCAGTTGTCAGCCCAATTCGAAATACAATAATGCAGCCATTACTGCGCGATTCAAGCTATTCGCTAAAAAAACGCACAAACAACGCGATTAAGACAAATGGTCATCACGTCGACTGCAGAAAATTTAATGTAAACGCGTATTATGCCTAATCTGCCCTTGTTATACAACCAGCTGAGTCCAATCGAGGTATAGGAATGCTTAGGTATCGGATGTATTTGTGCCCAAACATTTGTATTGGGTTAAAAATTGTCATTTTGCTTGAAAACATGAGTGACTGTGCACATATCAAGCTCACTTATAAAATCCTATTGATCCTATTACTATTGATCTTATTAAAGTTATCTTAATCATGTAAGGAATACTGCTCATGCTTTTTCATCCTGCCAAAAACCCTGTTGAATTGCGCGTCATTCATCTAAACAAAAACCAAGAGCAACGCCGTGAAGACTTAATGGAAGCCACGCAAGGTAAAGCGGCGCTTAAGCAGTTCAAAAAAACAATGGCTAAGAAAGCCAAGCAGGCGCTAAAAGTAAAAACCAAAAATAAGAAAAAACATGCTGATGATAAAGCACAAGTTTTTGTCCTTGATTTTGATGGTGATATCAAAGCAACAGCGGTTAAGCATCTACGCGAAGAAATCAGCACGCTTATCAGCACGGCAAATAAAGGTGATGAAGTCGTCGTGCGCCTTGAGTCGGGTGGTGGTGTGGTGCATGGTTATGGTTTGGCCGCAGCGCAATTGGTTCGCTTAAAAGATGCAGATCTAAAGCTAACTGTCTGTGTTGATAAAGTCGCAGCGAGTGGTGGATATATGATGGCTTGTGTCGCAGATAAGGTAGTGGCGGCACCATTTGCTATTATTGGCTCAATTGGCGTGGTCTCACAATTGCCAAACTTTCATAAATGGCTAAAAAACCATGATGTAGATTATGAGATGTTTACCGCAGGTGATTACAAGCGCACAGTTACTGTGTTCGGTGAGAACGATGCTGAAGATCGTGCCAAATATCAAGAAGAACTAGAGCAGACGCATGAGTTATTCAAACACTTTGTCAATAACTATCGTCCAACACTCGATGTGGCAAAAGTGGCCACTGGAGAGCATTGGTATGGCGAAGATGCGCTAAAACTTAATTTGATTGATAGCTTGCAAACATCAGACAGCTATATTTTAGAGCGCATGGAAGACAGTGAAGTGTACGCACTACATTCACGTCAAAAACCGACACTCGCTGAAAAGCTAGGATTGGCGCAAGCAGCTGAGGCAACGTTAAGTATAGCAGTTGATAAACTGCCTGATGCACTCGCGCGTTTTGATTTAAATAGTCGCTTAAATATTCTAAAATAATGTTAGATATCATTATGATAGTCAACCTCTAATACTTTAGAGTTCAAATGGTTTTTTATACATTGTTTGTATTTTGTAAAAGGCGTGGCCTAGCTGGTCGCGCCTTTTTGCTGTTTATTGATAATTGCTGTGATATAAATGTAGCATACAGAAAACAGTATACGTACGTGCACTATAGTCATTTCAATATAAAAGTATTACTGCATTAACCTCGCTTGAAGTATCACATATACATCTTCACTCGGTTGCCTTGTACTACTTTCAAATTGAATCGACTATAAGGTTCTCATGGAGCTTTTTATTAACAATTGATTTAGACGATCAATAAAGAAAAGGAAGTCATTTATGTCTAACGATAATTTAATGTTTACCGCAACAGAACATGGTCAAGCCATGCATGCCAAAGTCAAAGCGTTTATTGAAACGCACATTGAGCCAATCGAAGCGCAATTTTGGGAAGATTGTCATAAGAAAAACACTGATGGTAATTGGGAAAACTGGGAGTGGCCTGAAGCTTACGAAAGCCTACGTAAACAGGCCCGTGAAGCTGGCTTGTGGAATTTATTCTTGCCTGATGATACGTTAGGTGCAGGGCTTTCGGTAACTGATTACGCGCCCATCGCAGAGTTAACGGGTCGCAGTTTGCTTGCGCCGCATGTATTCAATTGTAATGCACCTGACAGCGGTAATATGGAGCTATTGTGGCGCTACGGCACCCAAGAGCAGCAAGACAAGTGGCTGACCCCAATCCTAGAAGGTAAGACGCGCTCTGTATTCTGCATGACTGAGCCTGATGTGGCATCAAGCGATGCAACCAATATGGAAGCAACCGCTGTAGTCGATGGCGATGAGATTGTCATAAACGGTAGCAAATGGTGGTCATCTGGTCTTGGCGATCCTGCGGTTGATATTCTAATTGTCATGGCATATACCGCTGATGAGAGCGCAGACCGTCATCATCAACATTCAATGGTGCTTGTACCAGTCAAAACGGCGGGTGTGAACATCAAGCGTATGCTCAAAGTATTTGGTGATTATGATGCACCGCACGGACATGGTGAGATTAGCTTTGAAAATGTACGTGTGCCAGTCAGCCACTTTATTGGTGGACCAGGTAAGGGCTTCGAGATTGCACAAGGTCGTTTAGGGCCAGGTCGTATTCATCATTGCATGCGTTGTATCGGTGCTGCCGAAAAGTCTCTAGAGTTAGCAGTCAAGCGTGGCATGTCGCGTACTGCCTTTGGTAAGCCATTACTACAATTAGGTGGTAACTTTGAGCGTATCGCTGAAGCCCGTATTAAGATTGATCAAGCTCGTTTGATGACCTTATATGCTGCACAGAAGATGGATGCGCACGGCACCAAAGCAGCATTGACTGAAATCTCTGCTATCAAAGTCGTGGCGCCAACTGTATTACAAGAAGTCGTCGATATGGCCATTCAGATTCATGGTGGTATGGGCGTCTGTCAAGACACGCTGCTACCGAATTTCTATGCGCAAGCACGTGTGCTACGTTTGGCAGACGGTCCTGATGAAGTACACAAAACCATGATTGCCAAACTAGAACTCAAACGTCAGGGCTTTAGCCGTTCGACTAAATCTGATAAAGCTTAAGCTTAATCTCAACAAACGGTTGTGTGAGTCAGTCTTGATCTGCTCATGCAACCTTTATTAGAAACAAGCCAATCGTAATGCTAATTGAAAATTCACTATTAACGACTTAGTAGTGAATTTTTCATCACTACTGATGTTTTATCACTAGGGCGTAACCTCATTTCAAAAATGGTAATAAGCATAAGATAAATTGAATTGAGAACTAGCTCGCATATCTGTTATAAAAATAAAAGACCACATGATAAGGAATATCTCATGGCAACTGATAATAAAGTACTAGACCAAGGCGGCGTGGTACGTGAGGGCGAAGAGCTCGATGCACAAGCAGTTAGTGAGTGGCTTCGAAGCCAAGGCGTAGACGTCATAGGCGAGCCTACCGTCACTCAGTTCTCAGGTGGCGCATCAAACTGGACCTATCGTTTACAGTACGAGGGCGCAGACGATGATAAAGGTCAAGATCTGATATTACGCCGTCCACCAAAAGGTACCAAAGCAAAATCTGCCCATGACATGGTGCGTGAGCATACCGTTCAAAAAGCCTTAAAAGAAGCCTATCCTTATGTACCAGAGATGATTGCTCTGTGTACCGATGAAGCTGTTATCGGTTCAGATTTTTACGTGATGGAGCGCATGGAAGGCATTATTCCTCGTGCAGAATTACCAGAGGGTATCGATCTAGATCCGGAGCAGATTCGTCTACTTTGTACCAATGTCCTAGATGCCTTGGTTGAACTACATCAAATAGATTATACCGAGCACCCTGATTTGGTAAATTTGGGTCGAGGCGATGGCTATTGCGCGCGTCAGGTGAGTGGTTGGGACAAGCGTTATGTCAAAGCAAAAACCCCCAATGTACCCAGCTTTGCGTTAGTCAGAGAGTGGCTTGCCAAGCACACACCTGCTGATAGTAAAACCTGTATTATCCATAATGATTGGCGTTTTGATAATGTGATACTTGATGTGGCTGACCCCACTAAAGTCATCGGCGTTCTTGACTGGGAGATGGCAACGCTTGGTGATCCATTGATGGATTTGGGTAGTGCATTGGCTTATTGGATTGAAGAAGATGACAATGTCGTGATGCAGCAGTTCCGTCGTCAGCCCACCCATCTAGAAGGAATGATGACACGTGACGAAGTGGTTGCTTATTATCTAGAGAAATCTGGATTAGAGATAGACAACTGGACTTTCTATGAAGTATTCGGCTTGTTCCGCTTGTCAGGTATTATCCAACAGATTTATTATCGTTATTACCACAAGCAAACGACCAATTCTGCTTTCAAAAATGCGTGGCTTGCCATACACGTGATGCATGCTAAATGTTTGAAACTAATTGCGCAATACGAAGGTGAAGCACTATTCAGTGCGCACGTTCAGCCACATTTAGAAGACATAGGCGTAGATGCTGCTGCTATCGAGCAGTTACCAAGCCATGTTCAACAAGTTGTCAAAAGTATTTTACCAAAAGGTTATTTTGCAAAAGCACCTCATTCTCCTGAAGCTTAAGCATTCAGAAAACCGTACTTTAGCAAATATGATAAAAGGTAATAATTTATGACAACCATACTTTTAGCACGTCATGGTCAAGCGTCTTTTGGGCAAGAAAACTATGATCAACTCTCAGAGCTGGGTGGTATTCAGGCGCAAATGTTAGGTCAGCATTATGCAGCCACACAGCGCCGTATCGATGCGATATTTACTGGCAGTTTGGTAAGGCAACAAGACTCTGCACGGCACTTTTTGGCACGCTA
Source organism: Psychrobacter sp. SZ93C1 (assembly GCF_015864635.1). Classification (NCBI taxonomy): domain Bacteria; kingdom Pseudomonadati; phylum Pseudomonadota; class Gammaproteobacteria; order Moraxellales; family Moraxellaceae; genus Psychrobacter; species Psychrobacter sp. SZ93C1. The sequence continues at coordinate 258,546 of NZ_JADYWY010000003.1, forward strand.
TCAATTGTCTATTTCTTCTAATGAGAGCAATGGTATGACTGTGTTGCCTATCATGAATATAAATGAGCCTGATAGTTATATTTTGCCGCAATTTGATGAGTTTAATCACAAAGATGTATTCATTAAATCTGATCCTGACTTTATGAATAAAGGTGCGATTACGGCTGAGGTGGCTAAATCAGAGGTGCCAGCCACGCGTTTGGCTGAGCTATTTGATCAGGCAATGCAGCGCTGGCATGGTGGCGATAACGATCAGGACTATATTGAAAGCTGGCCGCAATTTAATGACCGTGCACAGCAAGCGCTTGAACAGGTACGCGCACATGTGACAAGCTTAGGGTTAAGTCGTGACAGTACGGTGTTGGTATTCACCTCAGGTGGTGTGATTGCAGCTATCACTGCACAGCTGCTAAAGCAAGGCAGTCAGACGGCTTATCAATTGAATAAAAGCTTGGTCAATACTGGGGTAACCTCGGTCACATTCAAAGATCAAAGTACTCGCTTGATGTCACTCAATGAATATAGTCATTTATTTTCTGATGGCAATTCTTTTGTGACGTGGCGGTAGGTTAGCAACGAATAAATAGAGATAAAGGTGGAGTGAGGCGGTTACTTAAGAGAGGTAGCCGTCCTTTATCTGATTAATCATCATCATTGAATATTATGGATTTATTTTGATCACTGACAAAATCAACCTAGAAATTTGCGATATGATAGATTATCGTTTTGATCTTATATCGATATGAAAAGGACTGTCCATGCAAAATAAATTGATAAATTTAGTCACCAAAAGCGCTAGGCAACACAAAGACCAGATAATCAGTGCTGTTCAGCCATCACATTATTTACGAAAGTTAAATAAGCAGCAGGTTGGACACGACAAAACTGTACTCATTACAGGGGCGAGTTCAGGTTTGGGTGAGGGGATGGCCAGACTCTTCGCTAAGCTTGGCTACAACCTTGCGATATGTGCTCGTCGTACTGATCGCTTAGAGAGCTTACAGTCAGAACTAGTAGCGGAATATCCTAATATTCGTATTGAGTACCGAGCTTTAGATGTCAGTGACTATGATGCCATATTTGAGGTGTTTGATGCGTTCACCACGGATTTTGGTCATATCGATAAAGTGGTTGTGAATGCAGGTATTGGCGAAAGCCGCCGGATTGGTAAAGGTCGTTTTGAGACGAACCGCCGCACGGTTGAGATTAACTTTATCTCAGCATTGGCGCAATGTGAAGCTGCCATGAATATCTTTCGGGCGCAGAGTAGTGGCCATCTAGTGGTCATATCAAGCATGTCAGCCATTCGTGGAATGCCCAAGCATTTGACAGCCTATGGCGCTAGTAAAGCTGGTTTGGCGCACTTAGCAGAAGGCATTCGTGCTGATATGCTACTAACTAAATTACCCATCAAAGTTTCTACTATTTATCCAGGCTATATTCGCACTGAAATCAATGAAAATGCGAAGCCATTACCGTTTGAAGTAGACTCCGATACAGGTACCAAGGCAATCGTTGCGGCGATTGAAGCTGGTGTTGACGAAGCTTGTGTACCAAGTTTGCCATGGTCGATCGTGGGACAGGCGATGAAGCATATGCCACTACAGGTGATTAATAAAGTAAATAAGTAGCTAGTGCGTGTCATCAATTAGCACATTAATACATTTAGTGGCCTTGAAATGGCTATGTTTTGCTAAACATCGTCAGTAATTTTGCCAATATGTTCATATTAACGGCAATTTATTCCTTGTTTATCTACAATTTTTCTCATTTTAAGCCTCACAATCTAATTGATGACACGCCCTAAAGTAAACATATTACAGAAGAATAAGAAAAGCCCTTTACCTAATTAGGTAAAGGGCTTTTCTTATTCTTTCCACCTTTAAGTGTACAGCGCTTAAAAATTAAAGGGTTTGAGGGTTGTCTGATATATGTTTTTCACGTAGTTTTTGACGCAGGACTTTACCAACAGCACTCTTTGGCAGTTCACTCACAAACTCAATATGACGTGGGCACTTATAACCAGTTAAATTTTCCAATGCAAATTCTTTAATATCACTTTTGGTGACATTGTTGTCTGCAGGCACGACATAAATTTTAACCGCTTCGCCTTGATGTGCATCAGGAATACCAATGACTGCGCAATCAACAATAGCCTTACAATCTAGCATGACAGATTCAATTTCATTCGGAAAGACGTTGAAACCTGAGACTAGCACCATGTCTTTCTTACGATCGAGTAGGGTGATATAGCCTTTTTCATCCATGCTAATAATATCGCCAGTGCGGAAATAACCATCACTGGTGAAGTCATTACTACTATCTTTGTTGAAATAGCCTGAAGTGACGTTAGGGCCTTTGATGCACATTTCACCCGCTTCATTCAGTCCCATACGTTTGCCGTTCTCATCGACCACGATGACATCAACACTAGGAACTGGTATGCCAATAGTGCCGTTGAATTTACGGTCAGTGATAACGTTGGCAGTACCTGCGGCTACTCCTTCAGTCATACCCCAACCTTCAACCATAGGGCAGCCAGTCACTTCAAGCCAGCGTGCTGCTGTCTGTTCAGTCGCAGCCATACCGCCCGCTTGAGTGATACGTAATGAGCTAAAGTTCAAATCTTTAAAGTTTGGCTGATCGAGCAAACCTTTAAATAGGGTATTTACCGCAGGGAAAATATGGAACGGTTGCTTTGATAAAGTTTTGATGAACCCTGGCATATCGCGCGGATTGGGTATCAATATAAAGGTGTAGCCAGAGCGCATACCGAGCAGACTTAGCATAAACGCAAATATATGATATAGCGGTAGGGCCATCACCATATTGATATAGACTTCATTAATATCTGAGGTCACGGGGCGGTACCATGCTTCTGACTGCATGGCAGCAGCAACGATGTTACGTTGAGTTAAAACAGCCCCTTTAGACAGTCCAGTCGTTCCGCCCGTATACTGCAGAATGGCTTTTTGTTGCATGGTGGCTTTTGGTGACTGAACAGGTAGGTGCTTACCTTTTTTGAGTACTTCAGGAAACTTAGTAACATGGTACTTAGGATCATTAAGATTATATTTGGGAACAAGTCGTTTAACTTGACGGATAACCGTATTGACCAAGATACCTTTTAGCCCCATCATATCGCCCATTTTTGAGAGGACAATGCGCTTGATGTTGGTCTCTTCGATGACTTGCTCAAGTGCTTGGGCAAAGTTGTCAACCACAAAAATAACCTGAGCGCCCGAATCATTCAACTGATGGCGCAGTTCACGACCAGTATAAAGTGGATTAATAGGCGTACACACGTATCCTGCGCGCAAAATACCAATCATCGTAGGCAAGTATTGTGGAACGTTTGGCATCATCAATGCCACAACGCTGCCTTTAGGAATGCCTTGTGCTTGTAACCATGCTGCAACCGCCATTGAGGCTTTATCAACATCGCCATAAGTATGAGTAACACCCATACAGATGGTCATAGGATGCATACGGAATCGCTCAAAACACTCCTCATACAGTTCTATAAGACTGGTATATTGATCAGGGTTAATAGTTTTGGGTACGTTTTTTGGATATTGAGCAAGCCAAGGTTTATCTACTGTCATACTTGAAGTCCCTAAGTGTTGAAATAAGTTAAGGTTCTATAAAAAAGTAGTCACATCCGTGTCAACAATATTTTATCGCTAAAATAGCAATAAATTGTCGAGTGACATCATAGTGATTCACAGACTGCTAGAATACGGTGGCCTTTACATGTATAAAGTTTTTAACTACAAATTGATTTAACCGCAAAAGGTAAGAATCTGAGTAGATTAAACGGCGGGTTATTTCTTTACTGCCAAAAAAAGTGAAGTAACTTATTTTGGTAATACATTAACATAACTACAATTGATTTCGTTATGACAATACAAGAACTTGATAGTTTATACTTAAATTTGATAAAAATAACAATATATGTTGTAACTAATACTGAGATAAACGGTTAAAAAAACTGATAAACGGTTTATTTTCGAGAAATTTGTTAAATTATTATACCAAGTATCTCTCTGGTAAAACAGTTCGCTACATAATTACTTTAATGTCATTGTTACAATTCTGCAATTTTTTTAATAACAATTATTAGCTCTGCACAAAAAAGCGCTCTATATTGATATAGAACGCTTTCTTATTATAGAACTTCTATCTAAGGTTTCGGATTGTCTGATATGTGTTTTTCACGTAGTTTTTGACGCAATACTTTGCCGACATTACTTTTTGGTAGCTCGTCAATGAACTCGATATAACGTGGACATTTGTAGCCAGTCATATTATCTAGAGCAAATTCTTTAATATCACTTTTGGTGACATTTTTATCAGCAGGAACGACATAAATCTTAACGGCTTCGCCTTGATGTTCATCTGGAATACCAATGACTGCACAATCAACAATAGCATTACAATCCAACATGACAGATTCAATCTCATTCGGGAATACGTTAAAACCTGAGACTAAAATCATGTCTTTTTTGCGATCAAGTAGGGTGATATAGCCTCTTTCATCCATGCTGACAATATCACCAGTACGGAAGTAACCATCATTGGTAAAGTCCTCACTACTGTCTCTATTAAGGTATCCAGAGGTGACATTGGGGCCTTTGATGCACATCTCCCCCGTTTCATTGATAGCAAGACGATTGCCCTCATCATCGACCACAATGATATCAACGCTCGGGAGTGGCAAACCAATAGTGCCATTAAATTTGTGATCCGTCACAATGTTAGCGGTACCTGCTGCCACACCTTCAGTCATACCCCAACCTTCAACCATAGGGCAGCCAGTGACTTCAAGCCAGCGTGCAGCTGTTTGCTCAGTTGCAGCCATACCACCCGCTTGAGAGAGACGCAGGGAACTGAAATTTAAGTTTTTAAAGTTTGGATTATCGAGTAAGCCCTTATACAAAGTATTAACTGCTGGCAATATATGGAATGGTTGCCTTGATAGCGTTTTGACAAATCCTGGTATGTCACGTGGATTGGGTACCAATATAAAGGTGTAGCCGGAACGCATGCCTAACATACTGAGCATAAATGCAAATATATGATATAGCGGTAGGGCCATCACCATATTGATATAAACCTCATTAATCTCTGAGGTAATCGGCCGAGTCCATGCTTCTGACTGTAAGGCCGCCGCAACGATATTACGCTGCGACAAAATCGCACCTTTAGACAGTCCAGTCGTTCCACCTGTGTACTGCAAAAATGCTTTTTGACTTAATTGCATGGCTGGTTTATGGAACGGAAGAACTTTACCTTTTTTGAGCACATCAGGGAATTTGGTCAATTCGTGCTTAGGGTCGTTCAGCTTATATTTAGGAACGAGGCGTTTGACCTGACGGATAACTGTATTGACCAAGATACCTTTGAGACCCATCATATCGCCCATTCTTGAGAGGACAATGCGCTTGATATTGGTTTCATCAATGACTTGCTCAAGTGCTTGGGCAAAGTTATCAACCACAAAAATAATCTGCGCACCTGAATCATTCAACTGATGGCGCAATTCTCGACCGGTATAAAGTGGATTAATAGGTGTACATACATATCCTGCGCGTAAAATACCAATCATCGTAGGCAAGTACTGTGGAACGTTTGGCATCATTAGCGCGACGACGCTGCCCTTAGGGATACCTTGTGCTTGCAACCATGCCGCAACTGCCAGTGAGGCTTTATCAACGTCACCATAAGTATGAGTCACGCCCATACAGATGCTCATAGGGTGCAAACGAAAGCGATCAAAGCACTCTTCATATAGATCTATGATGCTGTTGTATCTATCGGGATTGATCGTCTTAGGCACAATATTAGGATAATGGGCAAGCCATGGTTTATTCGGCGTCATAGTCAGCGTCCTTGAAATTTACTATTTAAAATTGTGATGTGGCAGTCGTATCCGTGTCAATGATGCTCATCAGCGCTGACGTGATCGTTTGCTGTTGAGAGTGATAAGTTCTTATCAATTGACTGACTGATGGGTTTGTTTCATTGTTGTATAATAGAATCTAGCTATCATTCAAAAAAATAAATCATTCGAGAGAATAATTTTTAGAAAGTATAATTTATCATTAAGAGCGTTCAAAAAACAGATGCCTTAATAATAAAAAAGTCTATTTTATATGGTTGAAGTATCCAAAAATAAATAGAATATTTATTCAATACATTAGCACGAATGTGGCTTAAGGAAATATTGGTTTGCAGCACTGGTCAGTACATAAATTGAGCTCAAATATATAGCTAATATTAAATATATAGAAGTATGTTTCAAACATAAGGTGATTGTTGTAGTTAGACATTAATACCGCAGTATTTACGGTAGGATAAATTGATGTTTTTTATTAAAAAAACGTCGATAGATAAGCAATGCATTGATTGTACAGCCGAGCGTGCTACTCACACATATCAAAAACATGGTTACAATCTGATAGCGCACTGCTTGAGTAGGGTCGGCGCCAGCAAGGATTTGACCTGTCATCATACCCGGTAAACTGACAATACCAACGACTAACATTGAGTTTAACGTTGGCGTCATGCCATTGACAATCGCGGCACGTATGGGTTCATGTACGGCTTCAAATGGTCGCGCAGATAAGCTGAGCATCATCTCGATGCGCCCGCGTTGCTCATGGAAGGATTCAATCAGTTGGTTGCTGGTCAAAGAAATGGCAGTGAGCGAGTTGCCCAGTATTAAGCCTAGTATAGGAATGATAAATTGCGGGGTGTACCAAGGCTGGACCCTCAAAATAATAATGATTGCGATTGCCGTGACGAATACGGCTGAAGTACTGACTGCGATAAACGTATCGGTGAATAAGCCTTTATAGCGACGCTTGACCCGGTTTTTGGCAGCGCTGCCTGCAATTAAGGTCATGATGGTTAAAATGAGGAGTACTTCATACCATTGTTCACGTGCAAAGATCCATGCCAATATCAAACCAATGAAACTAAGCTGGACCACGGTACGAATAGCAGCGGTTAATAGTATCTTAGTGAGATGCAAGCGCAGTCGCCATGATACGAGAAGTACGATGAGAATTAGACTACTAGCTAAAGCGACATCCCCATAAGTCAAAACCATCTGCATATCATCCGTACCACTCATAAGTGCTCATTATAGTTAATCCTCTATAAATTGGATACGGTGTCAGTCTCGCTTAGACTACTATTTGTAGCGCTTGCACTCGGCTTCCTTGTATCCAAATTATATTGAACCGACTATATTATAATATAAATATAAGATAGAACCAGTCAGTGAAGATATGACATGAGGGGGAAGTATTGATTGGGTATCGATACTAAAAAATTTCGGTTAATACGCCTGCTTGCATATGCCAATGATGATTGGCGAGTGGCATGATATCTTGCGTATCATGAGTGACCCATAGTAATGTGCGCTGTGTATCTAGTTGTAGCCAGTTCAGTAGTAGCTGTACCAGCTGTGCCGAAGTGTCAATGTCTAAAGCAGCTGTAGGCTCATCTAGTAATAATACCTGTGGATTCAACTGTAAAAGACGTAAGGTATTGACCAGTTGCCGCTCACCACCTGATAAGTGATAGGTATCTTGCTGTAAAAAATCAGTGTTTCGTTGCAAGCGTTCGAGCTGTGCGACGTGCCAATCTATATCAAAATCGAGATGCTGATGAGCTTGTAGGCGATACGGCATTGTTAGATTGTCAATGACACTGCCTTCTAGCAACTGTGGATGCTGTGCGAGCAGAGCAACTTGCGTGCGCCATTGTGTGGGCAACGTATCGTGAATATTCTGAGACGCACTGACATTTGATGCATCATTATTATTTAGATAGACGTCACCGTTGTTCATTGGCAATAGTCCCGCTAATACTCGTAACAACACAGATTTCCCACTACCAGAAGACCCTGTCAACACCGTGACTTGTCTTGATAGCAATGTACCAGTCACACCATTTATCAATACTCGCTTATCAGCAGGTAAGACAGGATCTGGCTTTACTGTTTTTCTTAGTTTGTCAGACCATTTTTGATAAATATGAGATGGTGTAAAGGGGTTTGTTTGAACGCTAGTGGCATTATTAGACATATTGTTAGATGCATTGTCAGAAGATGACGAAATCACTGTAAGTCTGCTGTGTACCCAAATATTTTCGAATGTAAGCATAACTTCAAACTCACCTTTATCAACCACACCTTTGTTATGGAGCAAGCTCATCTATTAGGATTATTGACTACCCATTTGCTCGCTAATAGCTTGCTCGATAGCACTACGTAATTTCTGTGGTACACGGATAGGGCGCATGGGTGCATTGTTCGCAGCGGTAGCATCTGATTTATCATTAGATATAGGCTCTGCTTGAACTTGATTTTGTACACAGGCGATAACGATTTTACCGCTACTTAGTAAGCTGTTGCTGCTGTCTGTAGCGGTGCTACCTACCATATGGCGATGAATACTTTGATAAAAAATCATACTAGCAGGTTTCAATTCGACTTTATCGACACGCACGCTGATCACTTCATCTAAGAGAATGGCTCGTTTGTATTGCAAGTCTGCCTGACTCACGACAAAGTGCTGTATATCACCATTGTCCGTCTGTAGAAAATAACCATTCAAACCAAGTTGGCCAAACCAATCACGGCGGCAGTTTTCAAAAAACACCAAGTGATTGGCGTGGTAGACTATACCACCGGCATCAGTATGGTTAATATAGACGTTATAATCTTTAGCAAATAATGGCGTCAATGCGGCAGTTGAGTTTTTGCTGTTAGTGGTTGTCATAATCATGCTCAGTATTTTTTATCAGTATAAATAAATAGAAATGGCTTAAAGTTTTTGCTTAATAAAAGGTTAGGGCGTGTCTTCAATTCACTCGTTAGTCATCTAAATTGGCTAAACATCGTCAAATAGCTGGTTAATATCCCGATATTATCTGCGCTATTTTTCTTGTTTGACGGCAATTTACCTCATTTTTATCACTATCTTTAAAATGAAGACACGCCTTAGTATTGCCTTTTGAATAAATAACAACACTGCTTTTAATAATAGGGTTTTGCGATAATAAAGTGTCATTCAAAACTATTATAGAAATAACAGTTAATAATAAGAGCTACTCTAGCTTAAGATATCAGGACACGCAATAGTTAGGTTGCGCTCCGTCTGTTATCATATAGTCATTCCACTATAAAAATATTACTGCGTTAACCTCGCTTGAAGTATTTAATATACATCGACACTCGGTTGCCTTGTACTACTTTTAAATTGAATCGACTATAGTGGTTTGTATTTTTTGCCTCTTAACTATTCGTATTAGCACCGTATTTCATCAATCAGTATAGGATAATTTATGACCCGTTTTGTCAGTTTTAATATTAATGGTATTCGTGCTCGCCAACATCAGCTTGAGGCTGTGCGAGACGTCATCGATCCTGATGTGATGGGTCTGCAAGAAACCAAAGTACATGACGAGCAGTTTCCCTTAGAAAACATAGAAAGCTTGGGTTATCACGTAGAGTATTTCGGTCAAAAGGCGCATTATGGTGTTGCACTCTTGTCTAAAGTCGCGCCTATTTTTGTGCAAAAAGGCTTTCCGAGTGAAGAGGAAGAAGCACAAAAGCGTTTTATCCATGCCCGCTATGAGTTTGAAGGCCGTGAAGTCGATGTGCTTAACGGTTATTTTCCGCAAGGAGAAAGCCAAGACCATCCGACCAAATTTCCAATGAAGCGTGCTTATTACGCAGATTTGATGGCTTATATTGATACGTTAAAAGCAGAAGGCCGCTCGCTTGTAATTATGGGTGATATGAATATCGCTCCAGAAGATATCGATATCGGCATCGGTGAAGTCAATGCCAAGCGCTGGCTGAAAAACAGAAAGACTTCATTTTTACCAGAAGAGCGTGAGTGGTATAGTGCATTGATGTCGCGTGAGCTGACAGATACGTATCGTTTGCATTATCCAGAAAGTACTGAGCTTTATAGTTGGTTTGATTACCGCAGTCGTGGTTTCAATGACGAGCCTAAGCGTGGACTGCGTATCGACCATATTTTGTGTACCGCAGACCTAGTTGAAGCATGTGTTGATGCAGGTATCAGCTATGATCTGCGCGCTATGGAAAAACCGTCTGACCATGCGCCAATTTGGTCAGCATTTGACTTAAAAAAATAGTAATACGTTTATATAGTTAATCCTCTATAAATTGGATACGGTGTTAGCTTCGATTGGTCTATTGTTTTTAGTACTTTTACTCAGCTTCCTCGTATCCAAATTATATTGAACAGACTATAGTATTGATCAAAACATAGTCTATAGATCATAATAAGACTTGAACAATAAGGATGTAATGATGGCTGTCGGAAATATTGAAGTACCCAATACGATTTATCCTATCGAAGGTATCAAGCTAAGTGCGACTGCAGCGGGTGTACGCTATAAGGATCGTGACGATCTAGTCGTCATAGAGATAGCGGATAAGGCGACTACTGCAGTTGTTACTACCAAAAATACCTTTTGTGCTGCACCTGTGCGTGTATTGCGCGAACACTTCGCTAAAGCCAGCCCTCGCTACTTGGTAACCAACACAGGCAATGCCAATGCAGGGACGGGCGCTGATGGCAAGCGTCGTGCTATCGATATCTGTGCTGCATTGGCTCATAAAGCTGGCGTAGATAGCAATGCTGTATTGCCATTTTCTACAGGTGTCATTGGTGAGCCACTAAATAGCGACGCAGTGATCGCAGGCTTAGACAATGCACTTGCTACTTTAGCCACTGACAGTTGGCTTGCTGCCGCGAATGGGATTCGTACGACGGATACTATTCCAAAACTTGCTAGCCAAAAAGTTGATGTAGCGGGTACCAGTTATCATATAACGGGTATGTCAAAAGGCTCAGGTATGATACGCCCGAACATGGCGACCATGTTGGGTTACGTGGCGACGGATGCCAACATCGCTGCTGACTTGTTACAAGAAATGCTAAGTGCCATCAATGAGCAGTCTTTTAATCGCATCACTGTCGACGGTGATACTTCTACCAATGATTGCTGTGTATTGATAGCCACTGGCGCTGCTAGCTCAGAGATGATCGATAGCCCAGAACATCCACATTATCAGTCAGTATTCACGGCGTTGACAGAAGTGTTTGTGCGTTTGGCGCAATTAATCGTGCGTGATGGTGAGGGTGCAACTAAGTTTATGACGGTTAAAGTCACTGGCGGTCAGACGACGAAAGAGTGCTGCGATGTGGCATATGCAGTTGCACATTCACCACTCGTAAAGACTGCGTTCTTTGCCAGTGATGCCAATTGGGGTCGTATATTGGCTGCGGTTGGTTATGCGGGTATCGAAGATTTAGATACAGAGCAAGTCGATGTGTATCTGGATGATGTGATGATTTGCCAAAGTGGTGGTGTTGCGCCTAGCTATACGGAAGAGGCGGGCAAGGCAGTCATGAGTCGTCCTGAGATTACCATTCACATTAATCTTGCGCGCGGCGATGCCAGCGATACGGTATATACCTGCGACCTATCTTATGATTACGTTAAGATAAATGCTGATTATCGTAGTTAGAAGTTGTTAGGTGTAAAATTATCGTTGAACAGGTTTACGATTGAGCCAGAGTGACTGTCACTCTGGCTTTTTGCTATCTGACGCTCACTCAGTATCAATTTGCCCTACTAGTTAATACGTGTCATTAACATCAGTTGCAAAAGCTGACGTTACTTTACAAAGCAGTTATAGAGGGATAGAGGGCTCGCACCTTATACTAATTTTAGTAAATAACACACGACAGGGCTTATAAATATTGATGACGTATTTCTTTATGACGAACTTGTAGTGCCGTACTTACTACTAAAAAGATTGGCTATTACAAAGACCAACTATTACAAAGATTAGATGTAAAAAAATAAATTTAAATAAGCTACTTATAATTAATAACAACTCACTGAGGATTTTATAATGAAAAAATTAGCACTCGCAGCATTGATGACGACTTTTGCACTCTCTGGTTGTTCTACCATGGACAATGAACGTACGATGGTGGTTGAAGGGCAGCCTATGAATGTAAAAGTGGTTAATATTCCAAGTTTTGAAGTAGAAGTTGCACCGCGCAAAGCCGTATGTGATTTGACGGCAACTGATGGCTCTATGGTTGAATCTCAGTGCTTGCAGTATCGTCAAACTTATCAGAAAAACTACACCACCTTAAACGGCAATATCCAAGGCTTTACTTATGAGCCTAACTATCGTTATATGCTCGATATACGCCAAGAAGCAATGACTGAAGAAGGCTCTGACGTCGTGCAGCCTGTTTGGATCTTAAATAAAGTTATCTCAAAAACTGCTGAGTAACACTTGCTTGGTTTACTGAATGTTCTATAACTTCTCTATAGAAAAGACAATAAAAAAGGCCTCTAATGAATTAGAGGCCTTTTTTATTGTCTTTTTTTAATTAATTATGGAGTAGTTTTAACACTGGCTGTAATTGACAGTAAAGCCGCGGGTTGCCGTAGGAATGCGATTGTCTGCATAGACGGCAAGTCCGCCACGCGATGTTTCTTTATACTTATCAAGCATATCAGCACCGGTTACTTTCATTGTCTCGATTACTTTGTCTAAAGAAACGAAGTGCTGTCCATTACCGCGGCAGGCAAGGCGTGCTGCGTTCACAGCTTTTACCGCACCCATCGCGTTGCGCTCGATGCAAGGCACTTGTACTAGTCCGCCAACAGGATCGCAGGTGAGACCTAAATTATGCTCAATACCAATTTCGGCAGCATTGAGACATTTGGCAGGATCGCCACCTAGGATTTCAGCCAATGCCGATGCGGCCATCGCACAAGCAGAGCCAACTTCACCTTGACAGCCGACCTCAGCACCAGATATAGAAGCATTTTGTTTGATTAAGCTACCGATAGCAGTGGCATTTAATAAAAATTTGCGAGCGCCTTCAATGCTGTAAGTTGATAGGAAGTCACGGTAATAATGCATGACAGCAGGAATAATACCTGCAGCACCATTGGTAGGGGCAGTCACAACATTACCACCATTGGCGTTTTCTTCATTGACGGCTAGTGCGTATAGATCAATCCAATCCATCGCCGCAAGCTTATCATTTTTCGTCACAGGTTGATTTTTTTCAGCGCACAGTTGCAGATGCAGCGCTTGAGCACGACGCTTTACATCTAGGCCACCAGGTAATATACCGCTATTTTGACACCCGCGTGTCACACAGTCCTGCATAGAAGCCCAAATAGAATCTAAATAGGCAAATACCTCTGTTTGATTGCGGTAGTGACACTCATTGGCCAGTACCAGATCACTGATGCTTAGACCATGCTGACGGCACTGATCTAAAAGCTCTCCGGCGCTATTGAATGGGTAAGGAACCACATCAATCGTTGGGCTGGCATGATCTTCATCTGGATTGGTGGCATCTTCTTCATTAATCACAAATCCGCCGCCGACTGAGTAATAAGTCTGCTGATAGTGAATACCGTCTGTCGATATGGCTCGAAGCATCAAGGCATTGGGGTGATAAGGAAGCACCGTATCGTCATACCAATAAATATCGCGTTCCGTATCAAAGTTAATGGCATGAGTACCCGATACATTCAATGTCTTGTCAGAAAATATAGGCGATAAATAACTACTGGTCATGCGTGTATCAATGGTGCTAGGAGCGTGTCCAAGCAGACCTAGCAAGATGGCAGTATCGGTGGCATGTCCTTTGCCTGTCGCAGCCAAAGACCCATAAAGTTCAATTTCAATCGCTTTAATCGTTGTCAGTTCTTGATGCTTACTTAGTGAAGCCAAAAAAAGATTTGCAGCAAGCATCGGCCCGACGGTATGTGAGCTTGATGGTCCTATGCCGATTTTAAATAAATCAAAAACACTGATCATAATAAGTTACCAAAAGTTTTGAGTGCTTTAGCCTGTTGTATTGATTGCTTTAGGCACTTTTATTGAGAATATGATAGACAGCCACCACCCTTATGCACCGAAAGCAAACGTGTGCAGGGCAACACCTATGAAAGTATGAGCGTAAAGGGGTACAACTGGTGATTGAATAATAACTTTTATTTATTTTGAAACTCCGTTATCATGCTCGGAGTCAACTGCCGTGTAACATCCTGTAAGTTGGTTGTCGCTATAAAGTACGTTGAGTACATAACGGCCGAAATCGTTTTTAGTAGAACATATCCGACCTGATACATCTAGCAAAACATGGTCATCATACCAAATAATACTTTTGGTTTGCCATATTGCAACATAAATGAATGAATTAGGGCGACATATTATAAATGAAAGGATGTGGAGCTTGCTATAGTCATTCCACTATAAAAGCATGACAGCGTTAACCTCGCTTGAAGTATTTGATATACATCTGCACACGGTTGCCTTGTACTACTTTTAAATTGAATCGACTATATTCATCTTTACCTCCATCTCTTTATCTATTGAATTCACGATTTGACTCAGTTTTGATTCCATCATTTATTGTCGCCTATTATTTTAGCTCAGCTCACATAGGATAAGCGCATGCCCTCTCAAAAAGACCCTTCCTCACATTCAGAAAATAGCGCCCAAGAGCCATCGGCTCACAACGCACTAGAAGCTGCAGGTATTGATTCAGCAGCCATGAGCTATCCAAAAAACCCAGATTTTGAAAACGGTCGTTGGTTTCCAACATGGCGTTCTTATCAGGGTGATCTGGATCGTGATCCAGTTGGTATCAATGAATACCTACCACCATCAAAAAGTGTATTGCTAGGTGTACAGCATACGTTTGCAATGTTTGGGGCGACGGTACTGGCACCATTGTTAATGGGTTTTGATCCTAACTTGGCTATTTTAATGTCAGGTATCTGTACTGTGATGTTTTTTATGATCACAGGCGGGCGTATGCCAAGTTACTTGGGCTCAAGCTTCGCTTTCATCGGTCCAGTTATTGCTGTTACCGCGTATGCAGGTGCAGGGTTCAATGATAATTTAAGTGTCGCTTTGGGCGGCATTATGGCGTGCGGTATCATCTATTCGTTGATTGGACTGTTGGTGATGAAAACAGGCACCGGCTGGATTGAGCGTCTGATGCCACCTATCGTTACTGGTGCTATCGTGATGATTATTGGTCTTAATTTAGCACCAGTGACTATTCAGGGAGTGTCTAGTAATCAGTTTGATGCTTGGATGGCGACATTGACAGTCATACTGATCAGTGGTGTGGCTGTGTTTACAGGTGGCATGTTACGTCGCTTACTACTACTGGTCGGTCTGATACTATCGTATCTTGCCTATTTTGTAATGACTAACGTCCTAGGCTTTGGGTCGCCGATTGATTTTAGTAGTGTGGCAGCCGCTTCATGGTTCGGTTTACCAACGATTCATACGCCTAGTTTTGACAAAAACGCCATTATTCTGATTGCGCCTGTGGCCTTTATTTTGGTCGCTGAAAACTTAGGGCATTTTAAGGCCGTCGAAGGCATGACCAAGGCTCGTGTAACGCCTTATATGGGTCGCGCATTTTTTGCAGATGGTTTAGCAACGACTTTTTCAGCAGGGTTTGGTGGTACAGGTGTGACCACTTATGCCGAAAATATTGGTGTTATGGCAGTGACTAAAGTATATAGCACGACGATATTTGTTGTAGCAGGTGTGGTTGCCATCATACTTGGGCTATCACCAAAGTTTGGTGCCATCATTCAGACGATACCAGGGGCATTATTGGGCGGCGCGTCCATCGTCGTGTTTGGCTTGATTGCACTTGCAGGTGTGAAAATCTGGATAGACAATCATATTGATTTTAGCAAAAACAGCAACTTAATTATTGCTGCGGTCACTGTCATCATGGGCACAGGTAACTTCAGCTTACACCTAGGTGGTTTTGATTTGGGCGGTATCGGTACAGCTACGTTGGCAGCTATCGTATTAAATGCATTGTTTAATCAAAGTGCTGAGATGAAGGCTGCTAATAAATTATTGGCTAAATAATCAGCTTTTATACCAGTTGGGTTTTACACTTTTAGATCATTCAAGTAAGAAAAAAAGCACCCATGCTATCGATAGCATGGGTGCTTTTTATTGGATGAAATTGCCAAGATTATTTATACTTACGTTTATAAAAGCGTGCAAAAAACCGATAACGTCGTAGGGCGCGTGGTTTGGGCTTTAACGATCCTAAATAAATGGCAAACATGGTCAACAAAGCACCGCTCCATTGCAAGGTATTGATAGGTTTGTCTAGCCAGCTATAGTCAATTATTAATGCGGCCACCGGCTCACTCAACAGAAGTAGCCCTGTTAGTGCCAGTGACATCTTGGGGATAGAGTAAGCAATGAGTCCCCATGCCAAGCATTGCATGACCGCGCCATAAATCAGTATCCACCCAATCTCAGACCATGTATTGGGTAATATGTGTCCCATATCAAATACAAACATAGGCACAATCATCGCTAATACACCACCAATACTCACCAATTGCATCAATACAAATATGGGTGTGGGTTCTGTGTCGTGAGTTTTGCGAATAAACGTCATAGATGCGGCTAACATGGCTCCTGATAGAATACCCGTCACAAACCCCCAAATGGCATCTGTGTTATGCGCAAACTCAGGGCTGCCAATCATGGCCACACCCAACATGGCAAGGCACAAGCTAATTAATTGCAAAATAGATTGACGCTCTGCAAAATACAAAAATCCGATAGCGGCTAAAAAGAAAATCTGTAAGCTATTAAGCAGGGTTGAAATACCAGGTCCGACCGCATAAATACTCTCATGCCATAGCGCCAAATCTAACCCCAAAAATGCCCCTGATAATAAACCATAAATGATGGCACGCCTTGAACGTGGCAAATGTTGCCCTGTTAGTTTGGCCAGTACGGTAAAGATGACACCGGAGATGGCCAGCCGCCAAAAGGCCATTGCCCAACCGCCAACATCCACATGAGCCACAATCAAACTGCCCAAACCAAAAATGATACAGCCGATGACCAAGCCGATAGATGCAGAGCGCGAAGAGGTCACTGCCATAAATTATCCTTACTTTAATACTTATGACTAAAGTGATGTTATGTTGGGAGAGTGCTGTCATTTATAGACAATAAAATGATGATTATAGTGCGATGAGCTGGTATGAGTAATGCTCGATTTTATATAAGTCTCACTGTAAACGTTTTGGCTTAAAAAATGAATGCCCTGCTAAGTAATTAGTAAACATTTTTACAGGGAAAACTAAAAACCTGAGAAAAAATAACATCATATTTTTTTATTTTGACGGCTGCACGATAGTATGGTCATGCGAGCCACCTTAAGTAGCTATTCGCTATTTATCAATGTGAAGGTTTATAATGATCATAAATCATAAGGGCGTGTCATCAATTAGTACCTTAATACATTATTAAGTGCGATATTAGTGCTAAGTGAATTGTCAGCCAGTCGTGAAGGTTTAAAACGCCACCATACTTTTAGTTTAGGGTTATTTATGCGTCAACGTTCTTTGTCTTTTTTGCCATTACCTGCTTTAGTCCGTTTATGGTCATCTCCAACATATGCGCTTTACCTGTGTCTTGGGGTTTTATTGGCCATTGCGATAGGTATGCCCGCGCATGCTGCAAGTTGTAAATTGCCCAAGAGCTATTATAAAAACGTCTCTTGTACGTCAAGTAGCGGTTATTTTTTGGCAATAAAAGATTTCGGTGCGCCAGTGGCTTTGATTAATAGTAAAGGCAAAGCTGTCGTTGATTTATCACGTTATCAAGAGATCAAGGCAGATAAAATCGCTGGCGGCCTAATCCCCGTACAACGCAGCAATAAAGTTGGTTACATCAATATGCAGGGTCGTGAGGTTGTACCAGTCGTTTATGACCTATTAGGCGAGTCAGCAGGCTGGGCAAGAGGAGTCTCGGAAGGCCGTATCGTCGTGAAAAAAAATGGTAACTATGGAGTAATTAACACTGCCAATAAAACCATTGTGCCATTTTCGGCAGCGATTAGTGATATCGATGATTATCGAGGTGGCGTAGCTCGCGTCAATAAAAGCCGAGCAATCAGTTGGTTGGATAAAAACGGCAATACGACCAGTGATCCAAATGGCAAAGATGATGATGGATCCTCTTCATCAGAATCTAATTCTGTCCAATCCGGTCTTGCCCAATCAAAGACAGCACCTCTCAATCGTTTTACGACATTGCAGCCGAGCCAACAAGATGGCAAGTGGGGTTTTGTTGATGACAATAACGTGATTATGATTACGTATTCGTTTGATGAGGTGCAGTCGTTTTCCGAAGGCTTAGCTGGCGTACGAATTGGTAAAGACTGGGGGTTTCTCAGTCTTGGTGGTGAGCTTGTGATTCCGTTTCGTTTTTCTTACAGCGGTGTGTCTGAGAATGATAGCTACAAAGGTAAGCCTGCGTTTGTATTTACAGATGGTAAGGCGTGGATTGGTAATCTAAAGAATGGTAATAAAATGTGCATTGATAAAGAAGGGAATAGTATCAGTTGTGAGTAGAGGCTGCCCTTATGTTTAAAGTCTTATATATAGTATTTAGGTCGTACCCTAGCAATAAAAAAGAGTGTAAGCCTATGAGTTGATAATAGGTTTTACACTCTTTTTTATGTGAAGCAGTTAAGCTACTATGGTGTATCTTCAATTCACTCGATAGTCATCTAAATGGGCTAAAAATGGCTAAATCTTGCCAAACATCGTCAAATGGCTGGCTAATATCCCGATATTATCTGAGCTATTTTTCTTGTTTGACGGCAATTTATCTCATTTTTATCACCATTTTTGAAATGAAGACACGCCCTAGTACTTTAAAAAACTATTTTTCTAATAAGTGCGAGCCAATCAAATCAACCATATATGGCTGGTAGTACTCAGGAATGTCATGCGCCATGCCTTCGATTAGATGGAATGTGGCATTAGGAATGGTCTTGGCAACGACTCGGCCCTGTGACGCAGGAATTAAGCCATCTGCGCTACCATGTAGCACGATAGTCGGTGCTTTGACTTGTTTGCTAAATCGGCTTATAGAACCTGATGCCAAAATAGCGTTGAGCTGTTGCACCGTACCGAGCGGATGAAAATTGCGTTGATAACGAATTTTGGCAATTTCACGCACCATACGCACATTGACATGTCCAGGCGTTCCGACAGTCTTCATAAACCAGACACTATGACGCACAATATCACGCTCAGAATGGCTTTCAGGACGATTAATGAGTGTATATAGCTGCTTTGGTTTTGGTGGTTTCAAAAAAGCACGGTTGGTCGTGGTAAACATCAACGCCATGCGTTGTACTAAGCTTGGATAACGTGCTGCCACAATTTGGGCAATCATACCGCCCATAGAGGCACCTAGAATGTGTGTTTTACCCAACTGCAGTGCCTTAATCAAGCGCACGGTATCTTCTGCCATATCAGTCAAATTATAAGCAACTTGCGTACTTTTATTAGACAGACCTGTTTGCAAGCGCATCATCATTTTCAGTTGACTGATACGTGGTAGACCTTCAATCTGAACTTTAGAAGACAAGCCAATATCACGATTATCAAAACGAATCACAAAGAAGCCTGCATCAATGAGGCGTTTAATGAAGTTATCTGGCCAAAATATCATCTGTGAGCCAAGCCCCATAATCATCAGCAGTGGTGGATTGTTAGGGTTGCCACCAGCCTCGACACAGAGTTCAATACCATCACCGATGTTGATCATCGATTGATACAGGTGTTTGCTCAAGTCAGAATCGCACCATTGATGCGCGCCAAACTTTTGCCATTCAGCAGTAGGGTAGCTCCCTACGCTGTCATCAAGGCTTGCAGATGGCTTGGCACTTACTTTGGCATTATTGATATCATTTGATATAGTCATGAAGTGTCCTAATTAGCGAGTCGTCTACTACAGCTCAATCATCTCAAAATCAAGCTTTCCTACACCGCACTCTGGGCACGTCCAGTCATCAGGGATGTCATCCCATTTGGTACCTGGTGCGATTCCTTCTTCTGGGCAGCCGAGCTCTTCATCATATATCCAGCCACAGACAATACATTCATAACGTTTCATAAATAGTCCTATCGATCATTACTAGTGTTACAGTGCGCTATTGACACTTATATTTGGGATTACAGTCATTATATTAGACTGCGAAAGCGCACGTAGTTTAGCATATAACCGTGATTTTCGTAGTTAAGTTTACACTTGTATATTGAGATTGCTTTGCTTTTATCAAGAGAGATATTGGTTCTGTCCCAAAACTAATAAGCGACAAGCCTGATAGCCTAGCCTCAATGCTAATATCGGTTATGCTATAATGACTGCCGCTAAACTCACCGTATTAGCCATCATTTATCGTTGATACATTATTATCCAGTTACTATTCAGTTATTGTCTAAGCCATATAAGCTAAGGGTTGTCCATGAGCACTAGTGCCGCTGCTACATCTACAAACACCGAAAACGAGCCGTCTAATATGCTCAATACCGATCATCCATTTTGGCAAGTTATTCGCACAGTACCAAACTTCCCAAAAGTTGGCATTGATTTTTATGATATTACACCGTTATTGCGCAGTCATATCAACGAGGTCATTGATGCATTACTTGCCGCACTGCCAGAAGGGTTGATGGACGAGGTAGATTGTTTTGGGGCTGTAGAAGCACGTGGGTTTGTGTTTGCAAGTTTGCTGGCAGGCCGTTTGGGCAAGGGTATGATTTTGCTACGTAAACCCGGTAAGCTGCCACCACCCGTTGCGAATAAAGCCTATGCTTTAGAGTATGGTAAAGATACGCTGGAAATGCAAAATAATTTGCCACCTGAGCGTGTATTACTGGTTGATGATATCTTGGCGACTGGTGGTACGTTGACTACGGCTTATGAGCTGTGCCGCTCAGCAGAACATACTGTCGTCGGCGCTTTGGTGTTGCTAGATTTGGTTGATTTGCATGGTGAATTTCCAGTACCTGTTTATACGGTGTTGAAAGCTTAGCAGTAGTATTTACATGCTAAAATACGCCCTAGGTATTTAAAATAAAAAAGCGCGCTGATATTATTCAGCGCGCTTTTTTATTTTAAGCGGTTTCTTTGGCTTGCTCGTAGTTTTCACAAGCTTGTTCTACTAGTGTCCGTCCGACTGTATTGGGCGTCGTGGTTTTAAAGTCCTTGGTGGTTAGTATTGGCTTTTCTGATTGCCAAGAGGCCAATACCTTATCCTTAGCCCCGTAGTTCACATAGGCACGTCTGTAGTAACTGGCATCTTTGCAAGAGATTAGTAGTTGCTGGTCGCTATGATGAATGTTGTCTTTTTTTGCTTTGTCTTTCTTGACGTTATCTTTTTTTGCGTTATCTTCTTTCGGCTCATTCGTTTGTGTAGGATAGGTTCGACGAATAGACACGGTAATATTTTCGACGTCTTTTTCGTCTATGATATTGATGTCGGAGCCTTCGATAGATTCCAAGTCTAAGCTAAAAATTGATCCAGTTTGACTCTCTGATACTTTTGACCAGTCCACTGCATGCGCACTGACTGCGAGAGCACCGCTTACTAATAACATTGATAGCCGCTTCATAATCAAGCCTTGCTTCTGGTTGTTGGAAATGGGCCATAATAGCCAACTTGCTATTAGCAGGCAACTTTCTTTTATTGCCTGTTGTTACAGTTTGCAGAGTATTATCGCTATTAGTGGCTGCGCCAGTGACTGCATCAGTGATTGTGAATCTTAACTTCGTGTTTTAACTTCGTGTCTTAACTACGTATAGTCGCTAGCATCTTAGCAAGCTCATCACGCGCATTGATAAAACCATCGATACCTTTTGGTAGTAAGTCTTGTGTGACCGTATCTTTTTGATAGGCCGCACTGAACTCTTCGTTGGTCAAACTCACGCGGGTCATATCTGCCATATCCAATGACATGCTCGATGACAGCTGCTGCACGACTTCAGTGTCCATCGCTGCGAGCTCGTCAATGAGATTAGGTGCAATGGTTAATAGGTCACAACCTGCTAGCGCCAGTATCTGCTCTGTTGAGCGGAAACTTGCACCCATGACTTGGGTGTAATAGTCATGCTGTTTGTAGTATTGGTAAATGCGCTTCACTGATTGTACGCCCATGTCGTCAGAAGCTGGCACGTTTTGACGATTTTGCTGGCGTTTTTGCCAATCTAAAATACGCCCAACGAATGGTGATATTAGTGTTACGCCAGCATCGGCACATGCAATCGCTTGGTGCTGTCCAAATAACAAGGTTAAATTGCAATGAATATTTTGGGTTTCAAGATAGCGTGCGGCCTCGATGCCTTGCCAAGTCGCGGCCATTTTAATCAACACACGGTCTGAGTTGATACCTGCCTTTTGATAAGCGTCCATAAACGCTAAGGCTTTATCAATCGTCGCTTGAGTGTCATAAGACAAGCGTGCATCGACTTCGGTAGATACTCGGCCTTCGATGAGTTCTAGAATATCACAGCCAATCTGAATGGTAAGTGCATCAATCACAGCATCTATATCGCCATTATGGCGGCTCATGGTTTCTGATAGCATGCCTTGATTGTCAGGGTGGATGAGTGCCTTGGTGATTAAACTTGGGTTGGTGGTTGCATCGATAGGTTTTAGACGCGCAATGGCGGTAAGGTCTCCGGTATCAGCGACAATGGTGGTCATGGTACGAAGCTGTTGTAATGCGTTCATCTAATATCCTCTATTTTTCAATTTATAATGCCATTCATTAATTGGTTGTTTTCTTATTTATAGTGCTATCTGTTGTTAGTTTTAAACTGTAACACAGTTTTGAGCCAATATTGCCCCATAGTTTGACCGTGCATTTCTGTCATATCTTATAACTTTGCTAATATTAGCGGGTTTACACGTATTTACACATGGGCACTGACCATAGTTTTTGTTATAGTAGAGCGGGTCAGTGGTTTGGCCGCTACATTTGCTAGCTGACGTGTCGTTGGCCTGTCGTAACAGTGCTAGACAGGTTTAGGCAGTTAACGTGTTTTTGATAGATTATTCGATAGAATGTCATTTATCCTAAGCATTATTGCTAGAATGCTTTATCTCAATAACGATAACTTCATAGCTGCTACCTAAACGTTTATGAAGTTTGACGATACGCCAAGCATTTAGAACCAATTTATTAGTATTTATTAGTAGTACCTAACAGTTATAAAACTCAGTAATAATATTAGAAAAAGGATGGGCGGTAATGAGTGAGCAGTCACCAGAGCAAAATATAGACAACCTAAATCAGAGCATTGCAGGCACTAGCGATACCGCGACTGAAAAAGAGTTTTTAAATAATATCCGTCAAAACATCGATGCAGTAGACTGCGAAATTCAGACGTTGATCAATAACCGTGCCAAGCTGGCTCAGCAAGTGGCAGCAGTTAAGAAAAACCATATTGCTAATAGCTCAGCGACCGAAAGTAGCAATCCTATTTTTTATCGTCCTGAGCGCGAAGCGCAAGTGTTAAAGGCCGTCATGGAGCGTAACGCTGGCCCAATCGCTGATGAAAAAATGGCACGTTTATTCCGTGAAATCATGTCAGTTTGCTTAGATTTAGAAGCGCCGCAACGCATTGCATTCTTGGGTCCTGTTGGCACCTTTACACATGCTGCCGCGCTCAAACATTTTGGCAAGGCTGCTGATACGGTACCGATGACGACCATTACCGATGTGTTCCGTGAAGTGGAAGCGGGTACAGCAATGTATGGTGTGGTACCGGTTGAAAACTCTTCAGAGGGTGTGGTCAATCATACTTTAGATGGCTTCTTATCGTCTACCTTAAAGATTATTGGTGAAGTTGAGCTGCCTATTCATCAGAACTTCTTGGTCGCTGAACACACCAAGGTAGAGGCGCTAAGCCGTATCTATTCTCATCAGCAATCATTGGCACAGTGTCGTCATTGGCTCGATGTGAATTTCCCTAATGTTGAGCGTGTTGCTGTATCGAGTAATGGTGAAGCAGCACGTCGTCTGAAAAACGAATGGCACTCAGCTGCGATTGCGGGTGATGTAGCGGCGGCAGAGTATGACCTACATAAGCTCTACTCAAACATTGAAGACAATCCAAGCAATACCACACGTTTCCTCATCATTGGTCATGAAGCGATTGCGCCATCAGGACAAGACAAAACCTCTATCGTCGTCTCTGCCCATGATAAAGCAGGCGCACTTATCGAGATACTCAAGCCTTTGTCTTATCATGGCGTGTCTATGACCAGTATCGAAACACGTCCTGAACGTCCTAATAAGTGGGCATACGTATTCTTTATTGATATGGACGGTCATATTGACAATCCAAATGTCAGCGCGGCCATCAACGATATCCGCCCGCTAGTTAAGGATTTACGTGTATTGGGCTCATATCCAAAAGCCGTACTATAAATCTCATAAGCGCTATCGTTATACGCTATTGTCTTTAAGCTATTGTCTTTAAGTCGTAGCGTATAACAACTGGCTACCACCACTAAGATTCACAGGCTTAACCAATAATAGGTGCGTTCTCACATCTAAGGATAAATCATGCAATCATCTCAGTCGATAGAGTCAAGCTTGTCACCGCTTGTACCTGCCTATGCCAGTATTTTATCATTGGCACCTTATCAGACAGGCAAGCCAGTAGAAGAATTAACGCGTGAATACGGCATCTCAGATGTGGTGAAGCTTGCGAGTAATGAGAATCCAGTAGGGTGCTCGCCGAAGGTCACGCTAGCGATTACTGAGCAGTTAGGTCAGCTGGCACGCTATCCTGATGGCAACGGTTACTATCTCAAGCAAGCATTGGCTGATTTTAATGATGTGAATGTCGACCAAATCACCTTAGGTAATGGCTCTGATGATTTGCTTGATATCTTGGCGCGTAGCTTTGTTGGTGCTGGTGATGCCATCGTTTATAGTCAGTATGCCTTTGTGGTGTATTCGATGCTAGCGAAGATGCAAGGTGCTATGGATGTTGAAGTGCCTGCACAGCGCTTTGGTCATGATCTAAAAGCGATGAGCCAAGCGGTTCAGGACAATCCCAATACTAAGCTCGTGTTTATTGCCAATCCTAATAACCCAACGGGCACTCAGCTTGCGCATAAAGAGCTGCATGCATTTATGGCGAGTGTGCCAAGCTCAGTCTTGGTGGTGCTAGATGAAGCCTATATCGAGTACAGCCCTGAAAGTAACAATCGGGCGCTGCTCGACGAGTTTGATAATGTCGTCATCGTCCGTACTTTCTCCAAAGCGTATGGGCTGGCTGGCTTGCGCGTGGGTTACGCACTTAGCTCAGTCGCCGTTGCTGATCTACTGAACCGTATTCGTCAGCCATTTAATGTCAGTCGTATCGGTTTGGCAGCCGCCGCCGCACTTGCGGATCAGGACTTTATTGAAAGAACGCGTCTGATGAATGATGAGCAAATGCGTTGGTTGGAAAAGCAGTTTGACGCGCTAGGATTAGGGTTTATCAAGTCACATGCTAACTTTATTATGGTAAAAATAGAGGTTGAGATGGAAGACATAACTGCTGCTTCTATCCATGAAGCGTTACTAGAGCAGGGTGTTATCATCCGTCCATTAGCTGCTTATGGTCTACATAACTGGCTACGTATCACTGTTGGTTTAGCAGAAGACAATCTACGCTTGATCGATACGTTACGCTCTATTTTAACTGACGATTAAATAATACTATTCGTGTATTTTTTAAAGTAAGTCAAACTACCCTAAAGTTTATAATGAGAACGTGAGTTCTTTTGAAACTGATATATCTAAACGGACGTTAATTTGTTCAATGAGAAAAGCCGTGAATAGCCAAAAAGACAGTCAACAAAATAATAAAAAATCGCTTACCAATATGCAGATGCCACGATTCAAGCAAGTTTGTGTCATTGGACTTGGACTCATTGGTGCCAGTCTTGCTCAAGCCATCAAAGACAATGGTCTCAGTGAGCGTTTGGTCGCTGTTGATAGACACGCGCCAAGCATCGAGGAGGCCATTCAACATGGCTTGTTAGACGCGGGTAGTTCAGCATTGAGTGATGTGGTCGCTGGTAGTGATTTGATCGTCATTGCTGTGCCAGTACAGGCTGTGCAAGCAGTGTTTGTCGATATCAAAACCGCGATGGATAATGGACAAATGACGACTGATTGCATCATTACTGATGTTTGTAGTACCAAGGTCAATATCATCGATGCAGCCAAATCGGTGTTTGGTTCGCTACCGACAGGACTAGTGCCAGCGCATCCGATTGCTGGTGCTGAGAATTCAGGATATCAGGCCAGACGCGCCACCTTGTTTGCCAATCATAGCGTTATTATCTGTGAGCTGCCGACGACCAGTATCGTCGCGACAGATAAGCTACGACGGTTATGGGAAGCAGTGGGTGCTAGCGTGATGGCAATGGAAGCCGAGCATCATGATTCGATCTTAGCGCATACCAGTCATTTGCCACATTTGCTCGCTTTTAATCTGGTTGAGCAGTTAGCCAGTCATGATGATAATTTAGATATGTTTCGCTATGCAGCGGGCGGCTTTCGTGATTTCAGCCGCATTGCTGCCAGTGATCCTAAAATGTGGCACGATATATTTTTTGCCAACGAAAGCGCGATTGTTAGCGCCCTTGATGAGTATGGCGTCTATCTACAGACCATGCGTCAGCTTATCATTGATAAAGATTCAACCGCCCTGATGGGACTTTTAGGCCGAGCGCAAGCCGCACGGCGACATTTTGGCCATATGTTAGCCAGCACCCCTTATACGGATACTTCTGCCATGTCAGCATCTTATAATATTACTCCTAGCAATACCGTTTCAGGCACCATCACCATTCCTGGTGACAAGTCTATCTCTCATCGCAGTATCATGCTTGGCAGCCTTGCAACAGGTATCACACATGTCACTGGATTTTTGGAAGGGGAAGATGCACTTGCGACCTTGCAAGCATTTCGTGACATGGGTGTGACGATTGAAGGACCTGATAACGGCAAATTGACCATTCATGGTGTCGGTATGAATGGACTCAAACCAAGCAAGACGCCGTTATATATGGGCAACTCAGGCACCAGTATGCGTCTGCTATCGGGTATCTTGGCAGCACAATCATTTGATAGCGTATTGACAGGGGATACCAGTTTAAATAAACGTCCGATGGAACGTGTGGCTGCACCACTTCGCGCCATGGGTGCTGTGATTCAAAGCACAGGGCATAGTGGTACCGCACCACTTAGCATTACTGGTCGTGAGACGGTTGGTAAGCCGCTGCAAGGTGCTGAATATGATATGCCAGTAGCGTCTGCACAGGTCAAGTCTTGCTTATTGCTGGCGGGACTGTGGAGCGAGGGCACAACGACTGTCATCCAACCTGAAGTCAGCCGTGACCATACCGAGCGTATGCTGTCAGCCTTTGGTTATCCAGTGACGGTAGAAGGTAATCGTATCAGTGTCACAGGTGGTGGTCAGCTAACGGGTGGCGATATTGCCGTGCCTGCTGATATCTCCTCTGCAGCATTCTTTATGGTCGCTGCTGCGATTAGCCAAGGGAGCGAGTTGACCTTAACACAAGTGGGTATCAATCCGACCCGCACGGGCATTATTGATATCTTAAAGCTGATGCAGGCTGATATTAGCTTGAGCAATGAGACTCATGTCGGTGGCGAACCAGTCGCTGATATTACGATTCGTGGTTCAAACCTAGTGGGTATTGAGATACCAGAGCATCTCGTACCGTTGGCGATTGATGAGTTCCCAGTATTGTTTATCGCTGCTAGCTGTGCAAAAGGCCGTACGGTGTTGACTGGTGCCAAAGAGTTGCGTGTTAAAGAATCTGATCGTATTGCGGTCATGGCTGAAGGATTGCACACTCTCGGTATTGATTGTACCGTTACAGAAGATGGGCTAATTATTGAGGGTCAAGGCACAGAAAGCGAGAACGGCGAAGTCAATAACAGCCAGCCTGTATTCGGTGGTGGTCACATTATCTCACACCATGACCACCGTATTGCCATGAGTTTTGCCGTTGCTAGTTTGCGTGCGTCTGAGCAGATCACTATTGAAGGGGTTGAGACTGTTAATACCAGCTTCCCAGGATTTGCAGAATTGGCCAATCATATTGGTATGTCTATTCAAGTTGATAGCACTAATGGCTAGGCTAGTACGCTAATTGATTGAGCTTTACGTAAAATAGTTTTTTAAAACAGCGTTTATCGTTAGCAATGTGTTGATGCCCAAACTGGTATCAACGCATTGCTTTTTTACTTTTTACCTTATCTGTAGTAACCCTGCGTTCTTGCTTTGATACTTCTATTGTTTGTAGAAGCAGGTGAGATCGCGCTTTGCTCTAACACGTTGTATTGTATTATGACCACCCAGAATATTGTCAAAAAACCCGTAGTCCCTATCAAAACGACGAGAAGCGGTATTATCACTGCGCTTATCGCTTTCTGTATTTGGGGCGCTTTCCCCCTTTATTTCAAACAGCTGGCTGCCTACAATGCGACAGAAATTATCGGTCATCGCATTGTTTGGACGTTTGCGTGTTTACTCATCGTAGTGGTCGTGACCAAGCGCTGGCAATGGATAGATACCCTGAAGCAAAATCCAAAATGGATCGCATTAACTTTTATATCAGGTATTATTATTGCGACTAACTGGCTCACATACGTATGGGCGGTCAATCATGACCGTATCCTTGAGGCGAGTTTGGGTTACTTTATTGGCCCGCTCGTTGGTGTCGCGCTATCGATGATTTTGTTCAAGGAGCGCTTGCGACGCTTGCAGTGGGTCGCTATTGGATTTGCACTGTTATCTGTGGTCATTCAAGTGGTTATGATCGGTAGTTTACCGTGGCTATCGCTTGTGCTAGCCTTTAGTTTCAGTACTTATGGTACGATTCAGCGTCAAACACCGCTAACGCCTGTCGATGCGATGTTTGTCGAAACTACGATGCTCGTCCCTATTTTTCTTTGGTGGTTTTGGCAGTCTGATGTGGTCAGTAGCCAGTTGAGCTTTTGGTTTACGTCGGATATTTGGCTGTTAATGATTGCGGGGCCTATTACACTGATACCATTATTGCTATTTAATAAATCGACTAAGATGGTCGCGTTTAGTATTTTAAGCTTTATGAATTATCTGACCCCGACCTTTATTTTCTTTTTGGCTGTATTCTATTATAAAGAGCCATTTGATTTACATCGTTTAGCGGTCTTTGGCTTGATTTGGCTAGGTCTGCTACTATTCAGCATTGACTTATGGCGCCATCGCCCAAGCAAGGCCTTAAAAGCAGCGCGTTTGCGTGAAGAAGCACTGCAGCAAACCAATTAAAAAACTGAGTTCAAAACTCTAATTAAACACTTAGCAAGCAAGGATGAGAGCATGTTTCATACTGAATCTGATGTGGTATTTGTAAAAGGTTTAAAAGTAGAGGCCGTCATCGGTGTCTACGATTGGGAACGGGCGATTACGCAACCGCTATTAATTGATATCGCGCTGGAAACGGATATTAGCGCTGCTGCTGTGTCAGATGATGTCGATGATGCACTGAACTATAAAGCAGTCTGTGATGATGTCAGCGAGTGGTGTAAAGAGATTAAAGCGAAACTGCTTGAGCATTTGGCAGGTCAAATTGCTGACAAGCTACTCACGAAATATGCTTGCCATAAAATCACGTTAAGTGTTGCTAAGCCAACTGCTATTTCACAAGCGGATGCGGTTGGGGTGCAAATCACGCGCTATGCATCAGCGTCAACAGACAAGCTAGCTATTAAAGAAGCTGCCAAAGAAGTTAATGACAGCCAAGCCGATGATGCATAAAGTATCAATGGATTTGAATTTAGCAATGCTAAAACAATGCCTGCCTGAACAGCTGCAAATGCAGTCTGTGACGGCGGTGATGTTGGCACTGGGTAGTAATTACCAAGCCGATAAGCACTTGCCACGTGTTCGTAAGGATTTAGCAGCCCTAGGCGAGATACTGTTATCAACGCCGTTTCAAAACCCTGACTTTACAGCGACTATCGAGCTACCAAAACCTGACTATACCAATCAATGTGCCTGTTTACGTTTGGCCAAACCTGTGACATTACAACAGTTGCAAGCGTTGTTTAAGCAGATGGAAGGTGAGTGCGGTAGAGAACGTTTGGTAGTAGCAAAAACGCTCGTCAAAAAAGTCACCATGGATATCGATATTCTGTTGATAGAAACCTTTATCAATAAAAATAGCCTAAGCGATAATTCATCGTCTAATCAAAAATCCGAATGGCTAATTATGGCAGATCGCTATCCATTTAAAGCGCATGAACGCGCAGGAATTGAGGAATTGATTTCAGTCAATTCATTATTGTTAGTAACAACAAATCAGTAGCAATGTCTTAAGATTTGAATTGTTACTTGTTTTCATCAGCCTCATCTTTGCCAATCACATCAAACTCTTCTAAGCACAACTTATCATATTCTTTTTTACAAAAACTAGGGTCGATTTTGCACATGGCGGCTTGTAGCTGATCGAGGCGGTTTTCTGATTGCTGAATGTGTTCTAGCATTTTAGCAAACGCTTCTGCAACGGGATCTTGTGAGGTTGGATCGATACCATAAGCCTGAAATGCTGTATCGCGTGCAGTAGCTTGTTTTGAGGTCGCTGTTTTTTCTTGTGACTTAGTATCTTGGAGCTTAGCATCTAGTGATTTTTCGGCAATTGGATTGCCTTTTTCATCATGATGATCGGAAATCATACGAGCCGCATTGCCAACCATGGTAGCGCCTGCGGGTACCGGTTTTACGACCACGGCATTTGAGCCGATTTTAGCGTTTTTGCCGACTGTAAATGGGCCTAAGACTTTCGCACCAGCGCCAACCGTCACGCCATCTTCTAGCGTGGGATGGCGTTTGCCATTATTCCATGATACGCCGCCAAGGGTGACGCCATGATATAAGGTGACATCGTTGCCA
The DNA here is from genome assembly GCF_015864635.1 of Psychrobacter sp. SZ93C1. Taxonomy (NCBI): domain Bacteria; kingdom Pseudomonadati; phylum Pseudomonadota; class Gammaproteobacteria; order Moraxellales; family Moraxellaceae; genus Psychrobacter; species Psychrobacter sp. SZ93C1. The sequence goes on from NZ_JADYWY010000003.1 coordinate 289,483, forward strand.
ATCTCAGCGGTTTCACCAATGACGACGCCGACACCATGATCAATAAAAAATCGTTTGCCAATCTTGGCAGCAGGATGAATCTCGATACCAGTCACGATACGTGAGCCATAAGAGACTACACGTGCCGCTAGTTTTTGTTCGTTATTCCAGAGACAGTGCGCCCCGCGATGTAAGATAAGCGCATGGATGCCAGGGTAGGTTAATATAACTTCCAGACTATTACGTGCAGCAGGATCACGTTTGAATACCGCATCGATATCTTCTTTTAAATCCTTTTTGATGCTGGTAAGCGTCTTCAAAAATTTGGTTGGCAATGACATAAAGCGTCCTATCTATTTATCGGTAGAGTGTCGTTACTGAAATAGCGATCTCTTTCATTTATAGTTGTTAGATTTTAATCGTTATTAAGTCTGCATAAGTATTGGGTTGTACTTACGCTAAGGTCTTTCAAGTTATAGCAGTTTTACACGATAAAATATAGTGATGAGCTATTAAATACTCACAAACCCATCGATTAATATGAGTTTGTGAGTGTTGATTTTATATTTGGTAGTAGTCCTAGGGCATGTCATCAATTAGCACATTGATACATTTAGTGGCCTTAAAATGGCTAAATTTTGTCAAAACATCGTCAGAAATCTTGTCAATATGTTCATATTTACGGCGAGTTCTTCCTTGTTTGACTGCAATTTTTCTCATTTTAAGCCACACAATCTAAATAATGACACGCCCTAGATAAGTTATCTAGTTTTTCGACAGTTTGGCAATCAATGCACTTAGTAATTGATACTCTTTTTGATCAAGCTGTACACGCGAACCCAGTCTAGACAGTCGTGATGGCAATGACTTTAGATGTTCGCTATCTGCCAAACCGCGCTGAACCATGAGGTCAGTCATACGCTGAGTAAGCTGTAGTAATTGCTGCTGAGTGATGGCTGGCTCGTCCCACTGCTGACGCAAATGAATATCTATCATTGGCTGGGCAGTTGTACTGATATCTGTATTTGAATGATTAGCAGGCATTTTCGTGTGCGTCTGTGCGTAAGCAAAGATAAAGCTGGCGATCACTTGCACTGCTGATGCGACATTCAATACAGGATAAGCAGGATTGGCATCGATTTGAATATGATAATCTGCATAAGCCAACTCTTCATTGGTTAAGCCGCGATCCTCACGACCGAACAATATCGCGATATTTGGTTTACCGTGAACAGCGGTGTCTTGCTGATCAATAAAGTCAAACATGATTTTGGCTGCCTGTGTGGGTGTGACCACAGGGCGAGGCAAGTGACGGCTGCGACTGCTGGCAGCGAACACGAGCTGGCAGTCTGCAATAGCAGACTCAAGATTTGGCGTAATAGTCGCTGATGAAAGCAGCTCACTGCCACCTGCAGCGTGAGAGACACTGGTGTCATCAATAGGCAGTTTGGGCTCAACGACCGTTAGGTGCGAGAGCCCCATAGTGTGCATTGCGCGTGCTGCTGAGCCAATATTAGCAGGTAAAGTCGTATTGACCATGACGACTTGCACAGCGTCTAGGTAATCACTCACGCTATGCGCTGACGGTTCTGAGAGAGTTGATAACGCTTCAGATGATGGAGTCTCGCTACGCATTTATTGCTCCAATCTTAAGTTTATTTCTTGTTCAGCGCGTTCTAATGCAGCTGCGATGTCTTCAATAAGTGCGGCCTGCTCACCGATACGGCGCTCACGGCAGCACTCTTGCAATTGACTGCTAAGCTTGACCAGTTGTGTCGTCCCCAAATTAGCACTAGCACCTTTTAGAGCATGAGCGGTCTCATAGCCATTGGCATGATCGTTTTCTTGCTGAGCGGTTCGCAGCGTTGCGACACGTTTTTTACTGTCTATGAGATATACTTGTATTAAGTCGGCAAAGTCTTCTTCGAGCAGGTCACGCATGTCTTCAAACTGCTCATGATTGATAATTTCTTCAGTTTGTTGAGTCATATTGTTATTTGGGTTGTTTTCCATGGTGTTATGTCCAATTGTTAAAAGTTAAAGCAATAAGGTTATAGTCAAATCCTCTATAAATTGAATACGGTGTCAGCCTCGCTCAGCTTCCTTGTATCTAAATTATATTGAACAGACTATAAGATGTATTGAGCGTGCCCTTAATTAATGATAATAGCTTTTTAAGCTGAGGAAGATATTAACTATAATGAAAGTGTAAATTGTCTTCACTAATCATGTTTTTCAACTGCTGTAAATTATCATCGTTAGGGTAGATACGCCAATGCTCGGATAGTCCCACATTAGCAATACCAAACGCTTCATAAATACTCAGCCCAAGTGGTAGGCAATTATCATTAATAGAAGTATCCGTATTGCTTAAGGCGCTATTAGCATAATTTTGGTCGGTAGGGCTGCCATTGTCTACTGCCAGTAAATCATTACCGTTTTCATCGTACAAACTGCCACCCATCGCAGGATCGTAAGCGCCATTACCACTGTTACTGTCTTGCTCATCCTGATCGCTATTATAAGCCAAGCGCGGTGTAGGTATGATGTCAGCTTGTGCTGATTTGAGTAGTGGTTGTAGATGCATGAGCAACTTAATGTCGCTACCATGCACTTTAATGCTTATTTTTTTGAGCCAACGCAGACGTGCATCGACCATACTCATGGCACTATCAAGACGGGCAAAGAGACGACCCTCACGCTCACGAATGCTGCCTTTAATGATGACCACTTCGTCGACTTTTAGCTGATCTTTTACGCGGTTAAAGCGCTCTGCATAGCAGCTGACTTCTAACCTTGAGGTACCATCGTCTAAGGTAATGACGTTACGAGTACCAAAGTTGGCAATATCAATGATTAAGCCTGCAAAATAGCAGCTGCCGTTATAGCCAGTGTCTGTCAGTTTATCGAGTCGAGCACCTGACGTGTAGCGTTTGAGCTCTTCTAAGTATTCATTGATTGGATGACCTGTTAAGTACAGTCCCAAGGTGTTCTTTTCTGCTTTTAGGCGATGTTTGTCACCCCAAATTAGCTCTGGTGTCATGACGAGTGGCGGCGCGGCGACGACACCATCCATTTCACCAAACAAATCCATCATGCCAATTTCGCGGTTCTGGCGATCTTGTTCAGCGGCCTGTACGGCGCTTGGCAATTGACTCATTAAGGCACCGCGAATCTCGTAAGCTTCGTCGGCTGGCAAGTCAGGTCGCAAGGTTGCGGCAAAGTCGTCAAAGCAGCCCGCACTGACCAATGCTTCAAGCGTGCGCTTATTGACCTTTTTGATATCAACACGGCGACAAAAGTCATATAAGTCTTTAAACGGACCTTCGCGGCGGCGTGCATCCACGATAGATTCAACCGCACCTTCACCAACGCCTTTAATTGCGCCCAAACCATAAATGATATTGGTTGGCGTATCAGCAACAAAGTGCCATTCACTACGATTCACGGATGGATTCACCACGGTCAATTCAAAGTTTTCGCGGCAGTCATTGATAAAGAACACAACGTTGTCCGTGTTGTTCATATCCGAAGTTAAGACCGCTGCCATAAATTCGGCAGGGTAGTACTGCTTTAGATAAGCCGTCTGATAAGCCAAGACACCATAAGCGGCAGAATGCGAGCGGTTAAAACCGTAACCGGCAAACTTCTCCATCAAATCAAATACGCCACCTGAGGTGACTTCATCGATGCCTTGCGCGGTGGCACCAGTGACAAAGATATCGCGCTGTTTAGCCATCTCTTCTGGTTTCTTTTTACCCATCGCGCGGCGTAGCATATCAGCACCGCCCAAACTATAGCCTGCCATCACCTGTGATATCTGCATCACCTGTTCTTGATAGACAATAACGCCGTTGGTATTTTCTAATATCGGTTCAAGATTGGGATGGTCATAGATAACTTCCTCGCGACCATGCTTACGGTCGATATACATCTCTACCATGCCCGCATCGAGCGGACCTGGACGATATAGCGCACACATGGCGATGACATCTTCGATGTTGGTCGGCTGCAATTTGGCCAGATACTTTTTCATACCCATGCTTTCTAACTGAAAGACAGCAGTGGTTTTGGCGTCTTGCAATAGCTTATAAGCTTTTTTGTCATCTAACGGCAAATCTTCTAGGATCAATGCATCTTTGCCTTCTTTAACACGGCGCAAGTTGATGTTCTCAACCGCAGCATTGATGACGGTTAAGTTACGCAGACCCAAAAAGTCAAACTTCACCAGACCAACGGCCTCGACGTCATCTTTATCAAACTGACTGACGCGATGTCCTTCATCATCACAGTAGATAGCACTAAAGTCAGTGATCTTATTCGGGGCAATCAGTACACCACCCGCATGCTTACCGACATTTCGGCAGACACCTTCAAGCTTAATCGCCATTTCCCAAACTTCAATGGCATCTTCATAATCCATATTATCAGGGTTAGAGATTAAGTCCTTAAGCTGTGGCTCTTGTTCGAGTGCTTGACTCAGTGTGATACCGGGTGTTTTCGGAATTAGTTTGGATATTTTGTTGGCTAAAAAGTACGATTTGCTTTGTACGCGAGCCACATCACGCACCACGGCTTTTGCGGCCATGGTACCAAAGGTAATAATCTGCGAGACCGCGTCACGACCATAAGTTTGCGCCACATAATCAATGACTCGGTCACGACCTTCGATACAAAAGTCAATATCGAAATCGGGCATCGACACACGCTCAGGGTTCAAGAAGCGCTCGAATAATAGATCGTAGTGGATAGGGTCAAGGTCGGTAATGTTTAGCGCATAAGCGACCAGCGAGCCAGCACCAGAACCACGACCAGGTCCAACAGGTACGCCATTGGCTTTCGCCCAACGGATAAAGTCCATAACGATTAAGAAGTAACCCGGAAACCCCATTGAGAGGATAATCTCAAGCTCATATTCTAGGCGCTCGTCATACCTCTGGCGAAAGTCGCTCCAATGTTCAGTACGCTCGGCGACAGGGAATAGCTTATCTAAGCGATTATTCAGACCACGTACAGACTCTGCCCGAAAAAACGATTCAATCGTTTCACCTTCAGGCACAGGAAAGTCGGGCAGGACGTTAATGCCCAGTGTCAACGTCACATTGCAGCGGGTGGCTAAGCGTAAGGTATTGTCAATAACCTGTGGAATATCAGCAAATAGCTGCTCCATTTGAGCTTGAGTCTTTAGGTACTGCTCATCCGAGTAAGTCTGTGGACGATTGAGGTCAGCCAATACATAAGAGCCTGCAATACAGACACGTGCTTCATGGGCATCAAAATCATCTTGCTCTAAAAACCGCACATCGTTGTGCGCGATGATAGAGATGTGGTGTTTGGCACCCGAGTGAATAGCAGCCTGAATAAAGGCATCTTCACCTGAGCGACTGGTGCGCTTGATGGCGAAATATAATCGATCGCCAAACTGTGACTGCCACTCGGTAATCAGTTCATCAGCCTTCTCTGGCATCGAGCTAATCAATGCTTGGCCGACATCAGATTTTTCGGTAAATAATACAATCACGCCTGCCGCATGTTCCAAAATATGGCTGCGTTTCACGACTGGCACACCGTGATTGGCATCATCGGCACGCCCTTCGGTAAAGCCAAGGGATACGATACGGGTAATGTTTTGATAACCTTCATTGTCCATCGCTAGTAAGGTCAGTCGTGTGTCTTCATTTTCCATGATGACTTCGCTGCCGATAATAGGCTTGATACCAGCGCCTAGGCAGGCACGGTAGAATTTCACCGTGGCATAAAGGTTGGATAAGTCGGTCAAGGCCAGTGCACGCTGATTATCAGCCGCCGCCGCTTTAACCATCGGCTTAATACGCACGATAGAATCAGTAATTGAATATTCGCTGTGAATGCCAAGATGTACAAATGCCATAGAAGACTCTTACGGATACGATCGGAAAATAGGCTGATAAGAAATAAATTTCTAATTATCAATGACTTAAGGTTTTAAATTAGTATGAAAACGAAGTTGGTTACCATGTTTTCTTGTGTCAAATCAGGTCGTTAATAATAGCATTGTTTGCCGCAGACAGCCACTGATTGAATTTATCAATCCCTATGAAATGGGGAGTTTTCCTGACTAACATAATCAAAGAATTTGTAAGTGGTTACAGTATTAACCTAGTTGTAGGTAATAGGGACTATTATTCACCCATGATTATCTTGTATTAATTTCAAACTACTTAGAATATAAAGGTGAACTATAGATGCTTTTTGTACCAATAGTTGGTAGCATAAACATTTGTCCTTAAGTTTTTGAAATACAAAGCCAAATTAATTATATTGACTGTTTACGCAGTCGAACAAAGACGATAAAACTATGAGTAATATTACTAAACTGCCCGCATTTGGCGACATGTTAAATGCAGGTATACAAACTATAAAAAACTTAAGTACGCGGAACACCGTGGGACGCACTGTATTTTATAGAGAGTTTGAAAAGTTAGCACAGATTGTAAATGATCATAAAGAAATCAATTACATGAGTAATTATGATATACGCCATGAGTGTCATGATGGCTCGCCTTGTTATGACGACATTATTGATTTAATTTTATTGTGTTTATCGGCGATGGGTTTGGTCAAAGAAGATAAGTTCAGCTTGGTGCCAAATTTAAATCAAAATTTCGCTAACTTTATTACTTTTTATGAAAAAGTAACACCTAAAAATATGATACGTTTAGATCCATTTGGTAAAATCTATTTTTGGTTAGCGGGCAATAATTTTACTCAATATATTGGCGAAGGTATCCCAAATAGTGATTATATTTCCAATTTGGCACGGTTCGATAGTAAAGCTTTTGCTGATTTGCAAAAAGTAAATATTGCTGCTTATGGTAAAAATGGTGATGCACTTATTAATCATTTAATTGAAGAAACTCAGCGTCGAACTTCTATTTTTATGAACAACTATGCAGACGCCGCTGTAGGTAATGACTTCGTCAAAGTAACGCCTGATATGATCATGGCTCAACTTGAAAGCTTATCACCTTTGCAGTTTGAGTGGTTTTGTTTAAAACTAATTGAAAGATCTTTGGAGATTGAAAGTCCCGAAAGTAATTTAACCTCTCGTCATACTGGTCGCTCAAACGATAATGGTATTGATGGTCTTATCATTCAAGATTTCCCCGATGGCGAGGTTCATAATTACTATATCCAAGCCAAGCTTTATAGTACGGGTAATAATATTTCAAATGGAGATTTAAGGAATTTTGTAGGCGCATACCCACCGCAAAAAACCAATCATCATGGCTTATTTATTACCACGACGAGCTTTACTAAACCTGCGCAGGAATATGCTAATACGACGGATTCACACAGTTTAATACTCATTGATCAAATGAATTTAATAGAATTAATGATGCAGCATCAGGTAGGGTTGAAAGAAGTTAATGCTCGTCCTAAGTTGTTATTGGATAATGATTTTTTCAACAAAATAAAATTATATTAAATATCTATTAAGCTGTCAGATATATATCAATCATAAAAAGCCCCTTTATTTTAAGAGGGGCTTTTTTAACTAGCGGTTCTTATATGACTTTGGGATACCGTTGTGACAATCAAACTCTACTGAACCGACCATTAAGTCATATTTTTTCCAATAGCGACGCAGCTGCGGCGTGGTCAGCTCGTTTCCTTGACAGTCCTTTGGTAATAAGGGTGTGCTCCCGTCACAGATAAAATACAGTGTGCCTTTAGGCAAGTTGTTGTCTTCCCAGTATCCTTTTGCCGATCTTTCGGGCAGTGGCGAAAAAAGCAGTCTGTCTGTTGCTGGATTGATCTCTGTGGTACATCTTCCTACTGCATTGCCAGAGTCAGTTTCTAAATAGTCTTGTTCATACATAAACCGTGCACCCAAATCGATACAGGCAGTGAGGCCTAATATACTGGTCAATATTAGTGTGAGTTTGATTGTCTGCATAATACCCTCTATTTATGATTAATACCCAACCACAGCCGCATCAACGATACGTGGATCAGACGAGCCGTACACACCGTTTGGTGTAATCATAATAGATTGCGTTGAGCCCATGGCTGATTGTGGGCTAACAGTATGACCCATAGATTCGAGCTTTCTGATGGTATCGATATTCAATGCTTTTTCGATACGGATTTCGTCGGGCAACCATTGATCATGAATACGCGGGGCATGCGTGGCTTCTGCAATATTCATGTCGTGATCAATCACGTTAGAGATAACCTGCGTCACGGTCGTAATAATACGACTACCACCGGGACTGCCCGTTACAATATAAGGCTTACTGTCTTTGAACACGAGCGTTGGACTCATAGAAGACAGCGGTCGCTTGTCTGCTTCGACGCTGTTTGCTTCACCACCTAATAGGCCATAACCATTGGGCACACCAGGTTTGGCAGAAAAATCATCCATCTCATTATTCAATAAGATACCTGTGCCATCAGCGACTAGCCCAGTTCCATAAGAGAAATTCAACGTATAGGTGTTGGCGACGGCATTGCCGTCTTTATCCACGATAGAAAAATGCGTGGTTTGATCGCTTTCATAAGGTAGCGGGTTATTGGCTTTAATGGTAGCGGCTGGCGTGGCTTTATTGGGATCAATCAGTGTGCGCAGTTTATCGGCATACGGTCTGGCAGTTAGACCGCTCACAGGGACATCTACAAAATCAGCATCACCCAAATATTCGGCACGATCGGCATAAGCCAATTGCATGGCCTCTGCCATTAAGTGAATGGTCTGGGCGCTATTTTGTCCGTAGTCTTTGAGTGGATAGCGTTCTAATATGTTTAAAATCTGAATGATATGAATGCCACCAGAAGAGGGAGGTGGCATAGAGACAATCTCATAACCACGATAGTTACCTTTTACAGGCGTACGGGCCACGGCATTATAGTTGGCCAAGTCCTGTAGGCTCATACGGCCGCCTGCGTCATTGACGGCTTTGACAATTTTACTGGCCGTCTCTCCTTTATAAAATCCATCAGCCCCTTGTGCTGCTATCAGCTTCAGCGAGCGGGCAAGCTCTGGTTGCTTTAAACGTTCACCCGGTTGATAGGCACTGCCGTCGGGTTTAAAAAACACCTTTTTGGTGCTGGGCCATTTTTGTAAGCGGTCACTTAAGGCTGTGAGCGACTCGGACAATCCCGCTGTGACTTCGATACCGTCCTCTGCCAGTGCAATCGCTGGTGCCATGACTTGCCCGCGGCTCATCGTGCCGTGTTCATCTAACGCTTTGAGCAGCCCTGCCACTGTGCCCGGTACACCAACGGCTAAACCATGATAACGAGACAGGTCGCTGACAGCATTGCCTTCGGCATCAAGATACATGTCACGTGAGGCACTACTGGGTGCTTTTTCACGATAATCTAACGCCACTGTTTTGCCCTGTTTGGCATCATAAATCATCATAAACCCGCCGCCACCGATATTACCGGCACGTGGCAAAGTAACAGCCAATGCAAAACCAACGGCAACCGAGGCATCAACGGCGTTACCACCTTGCTTAAGAATCTGTAAGCCAATATCTGATGCTAGCGCTTCTTGAGTCGCAACCATGCCATTTTTAGCCCAAACTGGATGATGAATCGCATCCGCAGAGTAGATGGCTTGATCGCTATTTGTGTTATTAGTCGTGTTAGTCGTAGCGGTGAGCTTACTTGATTTGGCGGTCGTAATGCGTTTGGTTTCAGACAGTACGGTTGGGTTATCAGCCATTACGGCTAGGTTTATTGCACTGGTATTAATTGAAGTGTTATTAATAGAATTAGTCGATGCCACTGGTTCCAGCGCATGAGCAGATACAGACAGTAATAACGCCCCAGTAATCAGTAGCGTACTAGGGTTAAGTAATAATTTTTTCTTGAGTTTGGGTTGCTGAGTAGTGTGATGTGGACGTGAGGGCATTTGTGACATCGTAAAGTCCTTTTTATGAGAGAGGTTAATCAACAAGTATATAGACAAGCAATAGATAGATTATAGAGAGGTATGTCACGCAAAATAACAGAATAACATGAGAATAGGGAGTTGCTATCTACATATGTCTATAAAAATATGAAGAAATGGTGGTTTTAAAATATATTTTGTTCATTGTGCTACTGCTTTTTATTTCCATAGAGACAGATAGCTGTCTAATACGAGAGCGTTTTAAGTGTTCAGTGAATAAATAGGATGGTTAAACCCAATGATTTACGGAAACTAAATGAAAAATTGCGCTATTATCGCTAGCGAGTAACGTTTTGTGATATAAATAACCCTACCAATACGATACTTACAATTGTTTGTCAGCTTAGATTAAGGAAGTCTCATGTCACCGCCTATTTTTCATAAAAATGACCAACCAACTTTACCTCAATCATCCGTTCATCAGTCATCGAGCACTAGTAAGCGTCAGTCTATAATGATTGCTGGCTGTGCCATTTTATCTGTGGGTGCGACGACCATGGTGACAGGCTGTCAATCAAACCCGACCGTCTCATCATCTGCTGCCGTATCAGGAAAGATGATTGATTTTGAAACGGCAGATACCGCACAAAGCCAAGCACAGGGCCGTGCATTTAATGCCAGTTTACATGCCAAGTCTGAACGCTATGCCCAGCTGTTTGACCAAGAAAAATATCCCAGTACAGAGAATCAAGCCAAATCGCATTTATTGACCGCTATTCGCCAGCATCTAGCAACGGAGCATGTGTCAGTCTCACAAGCCAACTATCAAGCAGCGCCTTTTATCAGTCCAGACAGTATCGATGCTGGCGCTAGCAGTTTACTTAAGACTATTTTAGAGACCTATGTTTATAAAAAAGAAACCTCAGGCGACTATGAGTCGGACTACGACTCAGATAACGGGGACTTTTATGAATCTGAATCAGATTATGATAGTTATGTCGATGCTGCAGATGAAGTCGTCGTCGAAGAATATGCTGAGGAGTCAGATGACATTGCATATGATGAAAATGGTTATGACTGGTATGGCTACGATAAAGACGGATACAACGAGTACGGCTATGATGATGAAGGTTACGACCAAGACGGCTATGATGAAAACGGTTATAGTCGTAGTGACTATGCTGCAGAATCTTATGAAACTGATGATTATGAATCGGACGGTGCTTTTTCAAAGTTATCAGAATTAAACCCCAAAAGCATGACAGAGCAATATGAAGCCATGCAGATGGCAAAACAACAAGCAGAAATGGCTGGTACAGCAAGCGCGTTCCCCCCTGAGTCAGCAGCAGGCGTGATTGGCAAGCTACTCAATATGATGAATCGTACGCCTGAGCAGATAGCTGCATCAAATGAATATCAATATAAAAACCTCATGTTCAGCAGTGTCAGTCAATACAATCCTAAGCAGCGACAAATACAAAGCGTCTACAGCTATGATTATGTGACACCAACGATTAGCGCATCGGTACAAATACCACTCGCGCTTGATTTTGACAACAGTCGTATCACGGTCGATCCTTCAGTCATTATGCCCATCATGGCAATTGCCAATCCTGACCATACGCCACTACCTAATGAGATGGCATCGCATACCGTCAGTTTTGGGTTGCCTGAGAGCATTACAGAGCAACTACCGCCAGCAGTACTTTATGATGCGGCGATTTCTGCGATACAGGACAGTATGGCAGAGCTGGCGCCTGAACATTTTAGTGCGGTCGATATTCGTAATGATCGGTTTGCCAAAGAAGTTGGTGCTAGCCGAGCCGTAAAAGTATATTTCGGTAGCCAACAAAGCGGTGAGATGATCGGTAAAACGCTGAAATACATGTCCAAGTCATTACAAGATTATGTCGACGCCAATCCAGAAAAGTATCCTGATGGTGCGATGCTAAAAACAGCCATTGATAAATTGCAGCTATACAATAAGGGCTATCAAAGTGCAGATGTGGGGTCGTTATTACAATTGATTGAGGCCATCGGTCCTATCTCTTTTAATCAAATAAACTACTACTATTTAGACAGCTCAGACCGTCTGCTTGCCAAGCAGCAACGTATGAATATAGGTGGCGACTTGATGGGCTCTACCACCACTGTACTAAACCAAGTGCGCTACGATAAAACCAGTTTTAAAAATCATGCATTAACGCCTTTATTGGCAGAATCTTTTGGTGAAAACGCCAAACCTGCTATCGATGGCAATGCGTGGATGGCAGAACAACGTCAAGCAGAAGATAGGCTAGATACCGCCCGTTATGCCCGTTATGATTACGATAGCGATTATACTGATGCCAGTGATGCAACAGAGTATGACTCTAGTGATTATGATGACTATGACACTGACTATAGCGAAGACTACAACGATGCTGAAGATGATACGGACAACCGATAGAGCGTCATTAGCACTATCGTCGGTTCAAGCCCATATTTATTAAGGACAAAAAATGAAAACAGTACAACAAGCCATCGTAGGTCGTCTGCCATCAATGCTCAAAAGCCACACTTTATTCACCAGTGCATTCATAACAGGCGCGCTATTACTAACAGGTTGTCAATCTACTAACCTAAATCAGTCTAATACTATTACAGCACAGCAAACGCCAACAGCAGCCAAAACTGCATTGGCAACAGCACTAAAAAAACAGCGTCGCCAATCATTTAGCTATCATGGCAATCTTGAGATTAGTAACGAGCAGTATTTTACCGATGTAGACGAGGCAGCATTGGTCACGGCAGATTATGTGGATACATACTGCGAAGACACACATGATCAAGCGTATGCCGATCTAGTGGCTAAAGCACAAGCGCAAAGTAACGATGTGATGGATGCAGATTATGATGCTCCACGAACAGTCATTAAAGACAACTATCTTGAGTGTTCAGATGCCTATGAAGCTTGGGTAGAGAGAAGGTACGATAGTGAGGTCGCCGTACCACCATCGTATCAGCAGTTGTTTGATGATTATGATGAAAAAACCAAACCGCTAGATATCAAAAAAGCCAAGCTACTGGATGCTTATTTACTAAAGCCGCTATCTATCAACTCACAAGGCCTCTATCAGCCAATGGCTGGCAAAGCTACTATGCTTATTAGTGCGCAGTACCAAGCGCGTAATCATCAGAGTAGTATCAATCAGCCTATTTATATCGATTTTAAAAACGGTGATGTTTATCTATGGGCTGATAATTTTGCGATGTTGAACTCAAAGCTATTAGATGACAAGCTTGGTACCACATGGCAAAATAAGTGGCTCAAAGTAGCACTGGATGATGGCACTTTGCCTAAAGGGTTTGGTAGTGAGGTGATTAAGGCTCATTTTGAGGCAGCAGATCGTACTTTTGAGGCAGCGCCTGTCAGCCAGTTTGACTATGTCGCGCCTAATACGTTGGCATCTCTCTCTCCTAAGTTACCAGAACACCAGCTACCTGCCATGCTAGCGAGTAGCCAAGTTATTCGCCGTGTACAAAGCATTAAGAGTTATGAGCAGTTCTATAAAGATTATATGCAGATTTTTTATGATCGTATCACTCAGCAGTATCCTGAACTGGTTTTAGATGGTGAGTCTGACCTAGGAAATGACACAGATATGGATGCTAGTGCTGGTACCTTTACCAGTAAAGCACTGGTGCAGCAAGCATTAGCTGTGATGAAAAGTAGCATGGATAGTGATGGCGATAGTAATAGTAATGGCGACGTTGAGACAGTAGAAGATGAGACAGGAGATAATATAGCGATACAAGCGCTATATGGCTTTGATAGACGTGGTCAGCTCAAGTGGGAGCATTCACGTAATATGATTCATCCCGCTAGTAATATGTCTAGCAAAGGCATGGTAATAGACACGTTACAGCAGTATTCCGATATTGGCTATAAAGAAATGGCGTTCCCTAATTTACCAAGTGATGTGCAAGTACCGAATGCGAGTAATAGCATTGATGCAAGGCAGTATAGTAAGGAGCTGTTGCAATATTATCGTGATGGTAACGGTACTGGGCTTGGGAGAATGATGTTTAATATGCTACCAATGGCCAAAGATCGGCTCGCTGCTATTGACTAAGGATAGGGTGTAGAGATTCTATTAAATTAGGAGATATATAGTGAATTTTGTGACCATTGATGTTGAAACTGCAAATAGCGATGTCGGGTCTATTTGTCAAATAGGGTTAGCTAAATATTTAAACGGTAAGTTGATTGATACCTATTGCACTTTAGTTGCACCTCAGACCTCTTTCAGTCGTCAAAATATAGAAGTGCATGGTATTACCAGTAGTATGGTGAAAGATGCCCCATCCATGCATGATATCTATGGAAATATACTGAAGTTTATCGGTGAAAATATTGTTGTTAGCTATACGAATTTTGACCAAAGAGCTCTAAGGCAAAGTCTTGACAACCATAAGTTACCGGTACCAGAACTACAGTGGGTAGATGCGACTGTATTAGTGCGTAGGACTTGTCAGCGCTTTGCGGTTCAAGGTTATAATCTAGCGAATGTATGTAAAGAATGGAATTATCGATTTACTCATCACGATGCCTTAGAGGATGCTAAAGCATGTGGATTTATTACCGTAACTATCCTCAGAGAGAATAGTCTGTCGATGCATGATTGGGTGGAAGATAGTGAATATAATAATACTTATCATCAGCAACGACGTGTAAACAATAAGAGTTATCCACGTAATATTACCAAAACTGGAGATGAAGCAGGTCAATACGCAGGACTTAATATTTGTTTTACGGGAGACTTAAGTATTAGTAGAGCAGAGATTGCTGAGATAGCAGCCAAGAATGGGTTTAATGTGAAAGCAGGTGCTTCAAAAAAGCTAGATTACCTAGTGGTTGGTGTTCAAGATTTAACATTGCTGGCAGGCCACGAAAAAAGTGGTAAGCATCGAAAAGTAGAAGAGCTTATACAGAGTGGAATGGATATTAAAATTCTTGCAGAAAAAGAATTCTTAAAGTTAATCAAAATATCTAATTGATTGAAATTCCATTTAAGAAAATAAAAAAGCGCACTTATCAACGGTGCGCTTTTTTATTTTACATATACAGCTGGGTAAACATAACACTTTTCCGGAGTGAATTATTACATACCTTACGGTCTTACTGTGCACGCTCGCCGCGTTGCTCACGATGGTCTGGACCACGACGGCCGTTATTGTCACCTTTTCTATCTTCTTTCATTTGTGCCAGTTCAGCACGCTGCTCAGCAGTTAGTACTTGAGCAATTGCATGCTGGGTTTGTACGCGTTCAATAAAGCGCTGCTTTGTTTTAGCAGCTTGGTTATCGGCCAGACGATTGACAGCAGCACTATTCAATGTGCGTGCATTGGTCAATGCTTGAATCTGCTGATGCATTTGAGCGCGTTCTGCTTTGTTTTCTGTACGATCCGCTTTATTATCGCCATGCTTCGCTTCCATGATGGCTTTGATTTGTGATTTCTGTGCTGCTGTGAGATCTAGCTTAGATAGTGGGCCTCTCATTTCACCTTTTTTCATGCCGCCCTTTTTCATACCGGCCTTATGCTGCTTTTGCATTTTAGTCGTCGATGGCGTGGTATCAGTGTTGGCATTAACACTGGTACAGGCAGTGACGGTAAACACGCTAGATAGTGCGATGACCGAACCCAATAATAATTTTTTCATAATGATGTCCTTTATTTAACTTCATGTTGTTTGATTGAATACTTAACGTTTCATCTGGCAATTATTGTTTTTAAGCATTGAATACAAACACAATACTTGCTGTTGATAGGTGCTATCTTACGACAGTTGAAGGTTACGAACATTTATGAAGTATTAAGAAAAGTAACATTTATGGCATAACGATAAGCTCTTGCCTGATAATATAAATAACAACGCTATTTAATGCTCAAGGAGACAAATGTGCCACATATACTGTTAGGTGATGACGACGAAGAGTTAACGCAATTATTAGAAGAATATTTAGACAATCACGGTATCCAATGTGACTGCGTCCATGATGGCGAGGCAGTCATAAAAAAACTGAAAACCGCGAGTACTAAGGCGCCTATTTATGATTTGCTGGTGCTCGATATTATGATGCCAAAAATGGACGGGCTCAGCGTACTGCGCCAATTACCGAATATTATTGATATCCCTGTCATTATGTTGACAGCAAAAGGAGAGGAGATTGATCGTATTATCGGCCTAGAGCTAGGCGCTGATGATTATATTACCAAGCCATGCAATCCTCGAGAGCTGCTGGCACGTATCAATGCAGTGATTAAACGCACCAATGCGGCGGTGTCAGATCACACACCATTACCAGAAGGTCGCTTGCATCTCGATCAAAATCAGCGAAGTTGTCAAATAGATGGTGTTGAGTTGCAAGTGACGGGTACAGAGTTTGATCTATTGGTAGCGCTCCTCAAACAAAAAGGCGAGGTGGTGAGTAAAGAATGGCTATCAGAGCATGTATTGCAGCGTGAACTTCAACCTTTTGATCGTAGCTTAGATGTGCATGTGTCACGCCTGCGTAAAAAACTTCAACCTTTTCATGACGAGCCAATAAAAGCGGTTCGTGGTAAAGGTTATCAGCTAGTACTTTAATAATGGAATCATTGATGAATACTCCTAAATTTAAGGTGCGAATCACCCTGTTCTGGCGACTGTTTCTGAGCTTGTTAGTCACCATCCTTATCACTTCTATCTTATCGGTCGTGGTAGAGCGTTGGTTGAGTGAAAAAGCGCTCACCGCTCTTATGGATGTGCAGGTCGATACGTTATTGACTAAGCGTCAAGAGATGGTTACGGCACTACAAGCTGGCGACTTGACAGCCGTCAAACAGATGTACTATCAAGACCGATGGCTAATGAATCAGATCAGAGTCTATGATGAGCAAGGTGCCATTATATTTCCGCGTTATCGCGATAGAGAGGAGCTTATACCAGAGCGTCAGCAAGATGGTCAGCAGGCGATAGAGCCAGACTATTATCGTGATGGAGAGGAGCCAAGACCAAAAAATAGACCAGAGGGTCAGCAGGCAACAGAGCCACCATCACTAGAGCCAAAGTTGCTAGTACAGCCTAGACGTGATAAAGGTATGCCAAATGGTCAATCATCGGCATTAAGCTATCTTTTGCTGCCTATGATGCCGAGTAGCGCGACGATAGCTGATTCTGAGAATCGTCCTGAACTGGCTGATGTGGCTGTCGCTCTACCAGATGAGCAAACCGTTATTATACAGTTGCGTCCGCATTTGCGTTTTTCTGACGTAGTGGAGCTGCAGCATAGTAATTTTCCCATACGTTTGCTACTGATTATCCTGTTTAGTATTCTGGTTTGTATTTGGCTCAGTCGTACGATGACTCAGCGTATTCGCCGTGTACAAAACACCGTGCACCGTATGATTGATGGTGACTATCAAGCCCATCCAAATTTATCAAAAATGGGAGATGACGAATTGGGTTTATTAGCGAATGATGTGGCCGAGTTATCCACCCGTTTGGCTGAAAGTGAGTTGGCGCGTAAGCAGATGTTGAGTGATATCTCGCATGAATTACGCTCACCATTGGCACGTCTCGAGGTCGCGACTGAGCTGACTCGAGATTTTGCGCCCAACGCCAGTCGTTATCTCGACCGTATTGATAAAGAATCTGCTCGAATGAATGAGTTGATTGAGCAAATTATTCATATTCAATCTTTGCAAATGCAGCAATATACCATCGATAATTTGGAAACTGATATGGTTGATATGGCTGAAATTATCAGCGATATTGGAAAAGATGTTTGTTTTGAATTCCAACATAAAGATGTGCGCTGGCAATGGCAGTTACCTGAATCGTCACCACTGGCTGCATCGAGCGCCTCTTGGACAGTATTGGGCAATCAAGAGCAGTTGCATAGCGCCCTCGAAAACATCATTCGTAACGCCTTCATGCATACAGCAGCAGATTCAGAAGTGACGGCTGAAATCAAAAAAGTGGAGATGAAGAATAAGGTACCCGCTATTCAGATTAGCATAACGGACGAGGGCGGCGGTGTAGCAGAAAAAGACTTAGAACGTATCTTTCAGCCTTTTGTGAGACTGGACTCCGCTCGCCATCGCGAGACAGGTGGCTATGGATTGGGATTGGCTATCGTCCATGCAGTAGTGACGGCTCATAAAGGACATATCAATGCCTATAATCGTACAGATGGGGTACAAGGGTTGGTGGTACAGATAGTATTGCCGATAGGATCTAAAGAGGGCTAAGAAGTCATTTTAATCAATTCTATATAACTTGAGTACAGTATGATGCTTACTTATTTTAAATTTCTATAATGCTCTCATTTGTATTATCTATAGTTAAATTCTAAAGCCGTAAATATATTGAACCGACTATCATTAGCATAGTAAATACGCTCTTATCGATATATCTTTGATATATCGATAAGAGCATATTTTTAGGTAAATAAGTGGACAATTGTATTTTTTTATGATTTTATACCATTCTTTATATTCATTTTTCGACATATATAAGACAGTCGGTATTAAAGTCAAGACAAACGGCATTGTCTCTCTGTATATATTCGGTAATACTAATATATACAGAGAGTAATAAAGATTTCAAGAAATAAAATGTCTTATTTTTCAACGATTAACACAAACAATAACCCATAAAGGCCTCACTGCTATAAGCTCATAAATCATTTTATTTCGTCATAACAACTCTCTACAAGATGGATCTTGTCTTTGGTTTTTAATTCTAACCATTCTGTAAGGGAGTACATGTCATGAACCGCATTTATAAAGTCATCTGGAATGAAGCCTTAAGTTGCTTTACCGCAGTCGGTGAGTATGCGAAGGGGCGTGGTAAGTCTTCCAAATCTAGTGTGAGCGCTAATGCTACCATCAATACAACATCTAACCTGTCTTCTATTCATACCTTGCGCTTGAGCGCGATAGGGCTTGGGCTGCTTGCGGCTGGTTTTGGTATGCAAGCAAATGCTGAGGTCAATCATTCCAATATCATTCATATTACGGGTCACCAAAGCCATGGCAACGGAAATGGTTATGGCCACGAAAGCCATGGAAATGGTAACGGTTATGGTCATAATAACAATGGCAACAATGGCAACAATGGCAACAATGGCAACAATGGCAACAATGGCAACAATGGCAACAATGGCAACAATGGCAACAATGGCAACAATGGCAACAATGGCAACAATGGCAACAATGGCAATAATGGCAACAATGGCAATAATGGCCTGAAATTTGATGGTGATACTGGTGGCACCATCATACGAAAACACGGCAAAACGTTAAATATTAAAGGTGGCGAAGCTGATACCACCAAGCTTGCTAGCGGCAATAACATAGGTGTGGTGGCTGATGGAAGTGATACCTTAACCATCAAACTGGCAAAAAATCTAACCGATCTAGAAAGTGCGATCTTCAATGGCGGCGTTGTCATTTCATCTACTGGTATCAATGCTGGTCATAAAAAAATCGTTAACGTAGATAGTGGTTTGATTAGTGCTAGTAGCAAAGAGGCGGTTAATGGCTCGCAACTGCATAGCTTAAGCAACACAGTAGCAGCGAATAAAACCAAATACTATAGCGTAAATTCAACCGCTAGCGGTAATTTAAACAATGATGGGGCAACAGGTTATAACGCCATGGCGATGGGTGGCAATGCAAAAGCAACTGGCAGTCAAACCATTGCGATTGGTAGTTCGGAATCTGGGCAACAAACGCTGGCGAGTGGTGAGCAATCTATCGCTATCGGTGCAAATGTCGTCTCACGAGGTGGATCTTCTATTGCCATTGGTGGAGACGATTTAAACTTAGCATCGATATATAATCTCGATGGTACTATCACTGACACTACTCTGAATAGTGGGACAGTGAATACCGCGTTTAACGAATATGCTGGTCGAGATTTATTGGATCTAAACGATCCCTATACTGGGCACACCGAATCGGGTGGTGCGGCTTCCATAGCAATCGGTGTTAAAGCCCGTACAGAAGGTCATCTTGCGACAGCGATAGGTACACATGCTAGCGCTTCTGAAACCGCTTCATCCGCATTTGGTGTGGCATCTTCCGCTACCGAAAAAGGTGCGTTGGCGCTTGGTGCAGGTGCTCAATCTGCTACCCAAAATGGCGTGGCACTGGGATCAAAATCCATTGCTAATGTCGCAGGTGGAGCCACTGGATTTGTGCCAATAGGAACTTTATTAATTGATGAAAATGCTATTATGGCGACAAAAAGTGTGACACTCGGCGCTGTATCAGTTGGTACTGGGTCAGAGGGTGGCAATCGTCAGATTGTCAACGTTGCTGCAGGTACGAATAATAGTGATGCAGTGAATGTCGCGCAGCTAAAGGGGCTGCAAAACGGTATCAACAGCACACTTGATAAAGGTATGGATTTCGGCGGTGATACTGGTACTCCTATCAACCGTAAACTCGGTGAACAGCTCATTGTAAAAGGTGGGGAGACTGATAGTGCAAAGCTGTCTAATAACAACAATATCGGTGTGGTTGCTGATGGATCTGATACTTTGACTCTTAAACTGGCAAAAGACGTCACAGGTTTAGATAGTGTTACTACAGGTAATATATTGCTAAACACAGATGGTGTCAGCTTCTTGGGTGGCAGTACTGTTAGATTAAGCAGCAGTGGTCTTAATAATGGCGGCAATCAAATTACAAACGTCGCAAGTGGTGGTACAACAGCATCCAACGCTGCGAACATCGGCGACTTGAACAAAGCGATTACTGATGTGTCTGACTTGGGATTTGCATTAAAAGCTGCTGATGGCAACACTGTATCTAAGCCACTGGGACAAGCAGTCGAGGTGGTTGGCTCTAATAACAACATCGACACACGAGTAAATAATGGCAAAATCGAAGTTGAACTCAATGACAACCTTGATCTAGGTCATTATGGTAGCGTGAAAATGGGTAGTAGCTCACCCTTTGGACTGGGACCTGTCACGACCGTTAATAAACTGGGCCTGAAAACAGGTAATGCACTGCTTAATACTACTGTTAGTGGTTTGGGTATTGCAGTCTCCTCACCTTTATCTACGACTCTTATATCTAGTAATGGTGTCAATATTATTGGTGGTCCAAGTGTCACTAAGAGTGGTGGTATTGATGCTGCTAATAAGAAAATCACAAACGTCGAGGCAGGCACAACTACTCTTGATGCAGTGAATTTTGGTCAATTAGAAGATGTATCAAATGTGGCAGATAGCGCTATACAGAATGTCATTACTCAAATAGATAGTACTGATGTCAAAACACTCAATAAAACTGACAATACCGCCAATTTCCTAACAGGTGATAATATCGTTCTCACCGCTGAGGATGGTGGTATTAAGGTCGCTACAAAAAATGAAGTTGCTTTCACTAGCGTCACTACAGGGGATACATTGCTAAACACAGCTGGTATCAGCTTCCTTGGTGGCAGTACCGTCAGATTGAGTAGCAGCGGTCTTAATAATGGTGGTAATCGAATCACCAATGTAGCGGATGGTAGCGCATTAGGCGATGCCGTCAATGTTAGTCAGCTCAACAGTTCATCTGCCGCTGCTAGAACCAAGGTTGTCAAAGGAACCAACGTATCTAGTGTCGATTTTTCAACCGATGGTGTCACAGGGCAAGACGTTTACACAGTCAATGCCAATGGCGTGACTACCTCAGCAGGATCTTCGGCCGTTACAGTTACCGCAGGTGACAAAGACATGGCGACTAATACGACTGACTATGCAGTTGACTTGAGTGAAGCTAGCAAAGCCAGTTTAGTGAAAGCTGACAGTGCCATACAAACGGTCATTACTCAAATAGATGGCGCTGAGGTAAAAACGCTTAATCAAACTGACAACACGGCCAACTTCCTAACAGGAGATAATATTGTCTTAACCGCTGAGAACGGTGGTATTAAAGTGGCGACAGCAGATGAAGTTGTTTTCAATAACGTTACTACAGGCGATACATTGCTAAACACGGATGGTGTCAGCTTCTTGGGTGGTAGTACAGTTAGCCTAAGCAATAGTGGTCTCAATAACGGCGGGAATAAAATCACTAACGTAGATAATGGTGAGGAAGATACAGATGCTGTCAATGTTGGCCAGTTAAATGCAACCAATAGCACCGTTGATTTGGGTTTGAACTTTACCGGAGACGATACAGCAGTTGTCGTCAATCGCAAACTAGGTCAGACATTGACAGTTCAAGGCGGCGCAACAGAATTAACTGAGAACAATATCGGTGTCATCGCTGATGATGAAGGCAATCTAAACGTTAGATTGGCTGAAGATGTGGTACTTGGTAAAAATGGTAGCGTGAGAATGGAAAACACGGTACTGAATAATGCAGGTATCACCATAACTGATGGCCCTAATCAGACCATTACGCTTAGCAATGAAGGGCTTGATAATGGTAATAATAGAATTATCAAAGTCGCTGAAGGAATTGCACCAAGTGATGCCGTCAACTTTGCACAGCTCACAACGACCAATGATGAAATTGCCAAAGGTATCAAAATAGGTGACGGTAATAGCGACAATGATCAGCAATTTGCATTGGGTGATACTATCAATGTCACAGGTGATAGCAACCTGACTACTATTGCTTCTGAGACCGGTGTTCAGGTCAAGCTAAATAACCAACTAGACCTAGGGGATACTGGCAGTATGCAAGTAGGTAATAGCATCATGAGTGATGCAGGCTTTACCTTCGTTAATAATGGCTTAGGTAGAATGGTTTCACAGGTCTCATTGAGTAGCCGTGGCTTAGACAATGGAGGCAACACTATCCGCAACGTTGGGGAAGGTGTGCTAGATACAGATGCTGTAAATGTTGGGCAATTAAAAGAAGTGACTATTGCCTTAGATCAAGGGTGGGGAGTTACGGCTCAAGGTGATATTGCTACCATGGTCAAACAAGGAGATGCTCTCGATCTGAACAGTAGAGATGGTAATATCAAAGTATCTAGAACATCAGTGAATGATGCCAATGCCTTTGCTGCTAGTACGGGACTACAAGATGCAGCAATACCTACCAATGCTAATGATATTAGCTTTGATCTAAACCCAGATATCATCTTAGATAGTGTAACCACTGGTGATACCATTATGAATGACAATGGGTTGACCATTGCAGGTGGTCCAAGCGTCACGAAAAGTGGCATTGATGCCGCTAATAACAAAGTCACCAACGTCCAAAATGGTGAGGTAACAGCTGGCAGCCAAGATGCTATCAATGGCAGTCAGCTTTATGCACAAGGGAGTGGTATCAGCAGCATTATCGGTGGTGACACTGTTTACAATTCTGAGAGTGGTACGTTCACCAATAGCAACATCGGTGGAACAGGTGAGGGCAATATAGATAGTGCGATTGCTTCTATCAGACAAGGCACCATTGAAATCAATGAAAATGTGCAGGTCAACACCACGAACATTGCCACTAACACAACCAATATTTCTACCAATACAAATGATATCGCTACGAATACTAGTAATATCACGACCAATACAACTAATGTCGCTACGAACACTAGCAATATTATGACTAACACCACGAACATTAAAACCAACACGGACAAGCTTGATGCTGGACTTAACTTTGGTGCAGACAGTGGCGCTAATATCAGTAAGCCAGTTGGAGACGGTAGTGTCCTGAGCTTTACAGGTGGCAATAACATAACCACTACCGCAGAGGGCAGTAGTATCAAGTTTGATTTGAACGGTAACATCAGTGTTGATAGTGTCACAGTGGGGACGACGGTTATCAATAATAGTGGCATCAGCATGCAAGATGGCCCAAGCATGACTGCTCAAGGTCTATATGCTGGTAATCAGCGCATAACAGGTGTCGCTGATGGCGTCGAAGCGACTGATGCTGTCAACTACAGTCAATTGAGCGCGCTAGATAGCAGACTCAATAACAATATGAGCGATCTAGGCTATAAAATTGGTGAAGTCGAAGAGAATGCTAACGCTGGTATTTCAGCAGCAATGGCGATGTCTTCATTACCACAAGCTTATATTGCAGGTAAGTCAATGATCAGTGGTGGTGTTGGTACGTATAATGGAGAAAGTGCGGTTGCTGTTGGTTTCTCCAAATTATCGAATGATGGTCGTTGGGTCATGAAGATAAATGGTACCGCAGATACTCAGGGCAATGCAGGCGGCGCGATTGGTGCAGGCTTCCATTTTGATTGAAGAGGTTGTTCAATTATGATTGTCAATCAAATACAAAAAAGCAAGACATCGAATGTCTTGCTTTTTACGGGTAAGTAATAGGTGTTTTACGCAATTGTTAAGCAGTAAATTCTAAGCAATAAAAAGCGCTTGTACTTTACGTTGTACAAGCGCTAGTACCTATTATAGAAGTCACATTCATATAGTTGAGTTCAAACAATTTCGATACTTTTGATACAAGGAAGCCGAGTGCAAACTATACATGAGTATGTTTAGCGAGGATGACAATGTAGCGGATTTGTATGGGTTTGACTATACTCTAAACATCGCAGCATTTGGTGTTAATCCAACATAGGCCATGCCTGCTTGATTCATCCAATGAGGCTGCACAATGCCGTGTTGCAAAATCGCATGAATGTCTCTATGCGCTCTTTCTATTTTATGTTGTTTATACAATGAAGCAGTGCCCGCAACCGCATAGATTTCAGATACCATCGCTCGAGCTTCTCTGGCAGCCTCACATGATGCTGCCCAGACATCCGCAAGTTGCACATCGGTAAAGGTATTCTGTTGCTGCGCTTCATTCCATAATGTCTCGACGCTATCCTGTAACTGTAAGCGCCTAGATGCTAATAGGGTTTTACTCTTCGCGATGGTAGCTTGTACGGTGGCGCGGTCGCGTAGATCTGGGTTCTTACCAGGCGTGACTCTCTCAAGACACATATCAATCAAGTCGTCCATTGCGGCCTTTAATACACCTAGAGACATGGCAGCACAACCTGCTGCATTGATACAACCAATAGGCAGGCGACTATAAGCATTGTCGATGGTGACAGGGCTATCAAACCCAACAGCATAAGCTTCTTTTACAAAGGCATCTTTGATGACTATGTCGTGACTGCCTGTACCATTCAATCCGCCAACATTCCACGTATCAATGACTTCTACTTCTGTCTTTGGAATAAAAAACAGTTTTAGATTCGCTCCTGGCCCCAGAGTGGTTGGAGAACCTTCTGAGACCACCAAACAGCGCAGCACAAACCAATCAGCCAATTCACATCCGGATACCAGTGTCCATCGACCAGATACCATATAGCCATTATCGACCACTGTGGCAACGCCCTCGGGACGTGCTGAGTTGGCATAAACGTGGGAGGGGTCGTTGTATATCTCTTTCATACTAGACTCGTCTAAAAACCTGCCAAACGTACACGCTAAATGGTTATTCCAAACGATCCAAGCCACTGAAGCTTCAGCACTGGCTAATGTCTCATACACTTTCAAGGTTTCTACAGGGTTGCCTTCCCATCCTCCCAATGATTTTGGCAATCCCATTCTAAATAGTGCCGATTCTGAAAGCTGCTTGACCACGGTCGGTGCAATTTTTCTAGCGGCTTCAGTATCCTCTCTAGCGGATACAGCTAATGGGCAAATTTCATTGGCTGCATCAGAGGGTAGAAGGTCTGTCTTGTTTAGCGAAGTGTTATCGTCCATTATCCCCAACCTTTTATAATTGATAAAACAGTGTAATTATTTATAATCAATGAATTTTAATTAATTCTATATTTGATATATAAAGTATTTTATCAAAAATATCCAACAGTTGCTCACTATATAATCAATAATTTGCATATATGCCATACTGTATTGAGAGAAGAGCGATTAGAAGGGATGTAATGATATTGGTTAGTCATCTTTAGCGACTTATTGAGACTTTGGTGCATCAGGTTGCTGCATAGGTTCTGCGTCTGCAAAGGCTTTTAGCGTGCGGCAATGCGCATCAATGTCTATAATATTGGGATAAGCGCTGAGGTCTACTTTGAAGCGGCGAGCAGAAGCGACTTGCGGAATGAGATAGCAGTCTGCAAACGTAGGGCTGTCACCGTAGCAAAACTTTCCACGAGTTTTATCTTTTGCCAGTATTTTTTCCAAAGCGGCAAATCCTTCGCTAATCCAGCGATTGCACCATGCAATCACATCTTCCTCGTCTACCGACAGCTCCTTGCGCAGGTACTGTAAGATGCGGCGGTTATTAAGTGGGTGGATATCGCAACCAACCATAGCGCTTAACGCGCGTACATGCATACACCCAGCAGCATTATTAGGCAATAATGGCTGCTCAGGGTAGACCTCTTCTAACCACTCCAAGATAGCTGGACTTTGATATAATAGTAAATCGTCAGTCTGTAGGACAGGCACCAGTCCTTGCGGATTAATCGCTTTGAAGGCAGATTCTAACTGTTCATCCTGTGCCAGATTGATCGTGATATCATCGTAATCCAAGCCTTTTAGGTTCATCGCGATACGAGTGCGGTAAGACGTGCTACTACGAAAGTAGCCATAAAGTGTCATCATGATTCATGTCCTTATGGGGATGTGTTTTTATAAGAATAAGTGTTATTTCGATTGAAAAAACCACTATCAAGCAAACCATCATTAAAAAATAATCAAGCACACCAGAATCGAGCAAATCATGCCAGCAGACAAAACCCTTATAGACAGTTCTATCACCAGTAAAAACCAAAGTGGCGTCCAGTCGCTTGAGATTGGGCTGTCGATTCTAGATGTGCTGATCGACCGCAATGAGCCTATGATGCTAAAGGATATCGCTGAAGCCATGCAAATGCATCCAGCAAAATCCCATCGTTACTTGGTCAGCCTCATCCGCAAAAACTATGCGCGTAAGCTCGATGATGGTCGCTATGGGCTTGGCGATAGAGTCAATGCATTGGCATCATTAGGACATACTGGACTCAACCAAAACAATCTATTGGCACGCCTCACACAAGTGGCTAATGAAATCAAAGACACTTTAAATTGCGGTGTGCAAATTGCCAAATGGTTTAGTGAAGGCCCTATTATTATTCAGTCCGTTGAGCCAGACAGTCCGATTAGCATCATCACTCGCATCGGCTCGCGTATGCCCTTGACGACATCGGCCACAGGGCAATTATTTGCCAGTTATCAACCTGAAGCCGTCATTCAGCCATTGGTCACAGCTGAATGGTATCCAAGCGATACCGCAGCAGATATGGCAGGGAAGTGGCAGCACTTTGTCCAGCTGCAAGCCAACATTCGTACTCAAGGCTATGCGACAGTGACGGGCGATATGCTCATGGGTATTAACGCCATTACGATTCCTGTCATATTGCCACAGCTTGCCAGTAGCGCTGTTAACCTATCTGCGAGTAGTGATAAAACTGTTAACGAAGCGCTACCGCTAGAATATGCCATCACTATCATTGGAACGACAGAGCAGTTACCGATGAGCGAGCAACATAACGTGGTTAAGCAAATACTGGCGATAGCACAGCGTTATCAAATTGCCTAGCCAGTATGTGGTGCTATAAGCTAGGGCGTGCCTTCAATTCACGCCATAGTCATTTGATATGTATCCTTTAGACCATACAGGCGCTACTGGCCGCTTTTGCTTTTTCGTATACGTTGTCAGCGTCTAGGCCAGTCGCATTCACTTCATCAAGGTAATGTTGAGAGCCTTCCATTAATGGGCCTCTCCAATCTGGGTCATTGAGTGGATCAGGAATATCAATCATAATATCGCCTTTTGCTTTGGCGGCGGCCATCGCTTTGGCATTGCTGACGTCAAATACTTTAGAGATATGTGCTGCCAGCTCTGCGCCAGAATTGTCATCAATCACTTTTTTGAGGTCATCAGGCAAGCTGTTATATTTCTCTTTGTTCATACTGATCACAAACGTAGAATTATAAAAAGGAATGTTGGTGTGTGTATTGATTAACTCATCAAGGCGAAACGCTTGAATAGGTTGCCAAGTAAAACTGAGTCCATCAATGACACCGCGCTGCAGAGAGGTATAAGTATCACTGGCAGGCATGCCGACAGGTGCAGCACCAGTGGCTTCGATAATATGGCTCGCAACCGCAGACGGTTGGCGAATACGGAGACCTTTCATATCAGCTGGTGTACGAATCGGTTTATCAACCGTATGAAGTGCACCTTGTCCAGTGCCTATCAGCGCTAGCAAGTGAGTGTCTTCGTACTCGTCTTTAATGACACCCTCGTCATATAGTTTATGAAGTATACAGCTCTGCTGCTGTGCAGTATTTGTGATGCCTGGCAACTCTACGATTTGAGTCAAAGGGAATCGTCCTGCTGTATATCCTTGCGCTTGCATACCAATATCCACACTACCTTTCGCTGTAGCATCATAAGTAGACCCTGGTTTGCTGAGCGTCGCAGAAGGGTATATCTCAACCTTTAATCGGCCTTTTGAATCCGCTTCAATTTTCTTTGCCCATGGTTCTAACGCTTCGGTGTTTATATTGTCAGTGGCAGTCATAAAATGCGAGAAGCGCAATGTCGTCACTTCACCTGTATTCGTAGATGTGCTGACCGATTGGTCGTTATTGGAGCAGCCAGTCATCGCAATCGAGGCAGCTAAGAGTATTCCTAAGGGTGCTTTTACTTTCATCATAGAATCCTTTCATGATGGTTAGATATCGTGTGCTATCTTTTGCTACGTAGGGTGTGTCACTAATCATCACTTTTAAGCTTAAAGCGATGATTAATTAGTCATATGAAAAAAGGTAGCAAACAGAATGATAGGGCAATTACTCACCGACAGGCGCGATTTCTCTTGCTTCAGCCAACTCTTCACTGTGCAAAAACTGCGTATGTGCTGGGGCGCGTTTGGTACGAGACCACTCATCTAGCATGTCTTGCTTGATGGCGTCTGTAATCATCGAGACTTTGTCTTCTGAGGTCGGATCGTCATAGGTCAACTCAAGACGATGCCCATTGGGATCAAAGAAGTAAATTGAGTGAAAAATGCCGTGATTGGTCACGCCAATGACGTCAATGCCACCTTGTTCTAAATGCTCTTTGGCAACTAGTAGCTCATTACGATCTTTGACCTTTAGCGCCAAATGCTGCACCCAATTTGGGGTATTTGGATCAAAGCCCATTTCAGGTTGGTTGGGCACTTCAAAGAAAGCTAAAACATTGCCACTACCAGCATTCAAGAAGACATGCATATAAGGGTCAAAGGCTTTGGTTGAAGGTACATGGTCTTCTGCGAATGCTAAGATGAAATCCATGTTTAGGTGTTCTTGATACCATTCGACGGTTTCTTTGGCATCTTTGCAGCGATAAGCCACATGATGAATTTTTTCAATGGTAAAGCTCATATCAAACTCCTTTTGATAGGGCGTATCGTTAATATCAGTAGACAAACTGCCAGTGCTTATAGACGGTATATCATCGTTGTCTGACAGTTTACATCTACTTTTACGCCTTTTTTATATACGGTTGTTATTTATCAAAATCAAAGCTAAGCGCTGGTAATACCTTGCCGCGCACTTCACCAAACCCAACACGAATGCCATCTTTTTCGCTATAGCCTTTCATAATGACCGTGTCACCATCTTCGATAAAGCTGCGTGTCTCGCCGCTTTTTAGCGTGACTGGTTTGGTAGCGTTCCAAGCAATCTCTAGCATCGAGCCATAAGAGTCAGGCGTTGGGCCTGAAATCGTACCTGAGCCCATCATGTCACCGACTTCAACTTTGCAGCCAGTGATGGTGTGATGGGTAAGCTGCTGTGCCATGGACCAGTACATGTATTTAAAATTGGTCTCGCAAATGACCGTCGCTGCTTCTGCATCTTTAGGTAGTAACTCAACCGATAGATGGATATCAAAGCTGTTATCGCTCGCTTTTTCGTTCAGATAAGCAAGCGGCTTGGGTTCTTGTGCTGGACAAGCTGTTTTAAACGGTGCCAGTGCATCCATGGTGACAATCCAAGGAGAAACCTCAGAAGCAAAGGTTTTGGCATTGAATGGCCCTAAAGGCACATATTCCCATTTTTGGATATCTCGTGCCGACCAGTCGTTGAGCAGCACCATGCCAAAAATATGATCAGAGGCCTCATCTACGGCGATTGGTTGACCGATATGATTGCCTTTACCAACGACAAATGCAGTCTCTAATTCAAAATCCAAGCGCTTACAGGCAGAAAAAATAGGACGGTCATCAGGATTGGGTTTTAGCTGGCCTGATGGGCGTACGATATCCGTTCCGCTCACGATGACGGTGCTGGCGCGTCCGTTATAGCCGACAGGCATTTCAGTCCAGTTAGGCAATAGGGCGTTGTTTGGATCACGGAACATGGTGCCGACGTTGGTCGCGTGCTCTTTAGAAGAGTAAAAATCAGTAAATCCGGGCACTCGTACAGGCAAATGTATGGTGACGTCTGCTTGTTTAAACAGTGCCTTTTTCTGCAAGTCTGCATTGTCACGTAAGATGTCATTGTCGCTGGATAGTAGCGTTTGAATGGTTGTACGTGCCTGCTTCCAGTTGTCTCGACCTGAGTCGATAAAAGCATTTAGAGTGGATTGATCAAAGTATGGGCCACCATCTAAGCTTAATAAGCCTTCGGCTTCGAGTACAGATAGATCCAATACGTGCTCACCGATGGCAACACCAGCGCGGCGATTGTTATCACCAGCCGTATCTTTGGTATCGCTAAAAATACCATAAGGGAGATTGTGGATTGAAAAGTCAGAATCAGCAGCGATATCGATAAAAGAGGTGAGGCTTGTGTCAATCGTTGACATGGGTTTGCTCCTTGCTAATATAAATTATGAATTACGTTATAATTAACTACTTACGTATAATGTAATTTATTGGTATATCGATTGCAAGTTTTTTTGTGCAATGTCTTTCGTAAAAAGCTTCTTTAAACAGTTATTACCGTTGTTTTGACTACATGGTTTTGACTAGGGCATGCCCTAAATACTGCACACAAAAAAAGGCTGAGCAATCGCTCAGCCTTTTTATTGATATCTGTTCTTTACTAGGTTACGTTTTTAATGCGTGATTAAATCAGTCTTTTAAGACTTCAACCATTGCATTGGCAACATAATCGATATTGCTGCTGTTCAAGCCCGCAACACACATACGCGAGTTAGATACCATGTAGATACCAAACTTGGTTTGTAGCTGTTCGACTTGCTCAGGAGTGAGACCAGTAAAGCTGAACATACCGTTTTGATCGGTCAAGTAATCAAAGCTACGACCAGGGATTTTAGCTTCTAATACTGATTTTAGCTTGGTACGCATAGATTTGATACGATCACGCATCGCGTAAACTTCACCAACCCATTGCTCATGTAATACTTCGTCGTTCATCACGATATCGACGACACGGCCACCATGTGATGGTGGGCTTGAGTAGATGCGGCGCACAGTCGCATTTAGCTGACCGAAGACGCGTTTGGCTTCATCTGCTGTTGGGCAAACGACAGATAGACCGCCGACACGCTCGCCGTATAGCGATAAGTTTTTAGAGAATGAGTTGCTCACAAACAGTGGCAGACCCATATCTACGGCTTTACGAATAGCATAAGCATCGCTGTCCATGTCTTCGCCAAAACCTTGGTAAGCAATGTCCATGAATGGAATCAATTCACGAGCTTGAATGACGTTTAGCACGGTATCCCACTGCTCACGGGTCAAGTCCATACCAGTTGGGTTGTGGCAGCAAGGGTGTAACAAGATGACGTCGTTTTTGTTCAATGTTTCAAAAAACGCAATCATCTCGTCAAATTTGATGCTACTGGTTGTTTTGTCGTAGTACGGATACTTACCGACTTCAACATCAGAGCCTTCAAAGATAGCAATGTGGTTGCCCCACGTTGGATCACTCACGTAGCACTTGGCTTGTGGGAACCATTGATGCATGAACTCTGCACCTACTTTCAACGCACCAGAACCGCCGATAGTCGCGATGGTCGCAACCAAATCGTCTTTTAAGATTTGAGCGTCTTTACCAAACAGCAATTCTTGACAGCCTTTACGGTGTCCTGGTAAGCCAGCCATCGGTAAGTATGGACGAGGAGATACTGGGTCTGCAATACGCTGCTCAGCGATTTTTACACACTCGAGTACTGGCAACTTGCCATCCTCATCATAATAGACGCCCACGCCTAAATTTACTTTATCTGGGTTGTTGTCTGCTGCAAACTTGTCCATCAATCCTAGGATTGGATCACCCGCATAATAATCGATACGTTCAAACATTTTTTTTCCTTACAAGAGATATAAATTGAGGCGTTAAAAAGAATAGAGCAAATCGGCCGTTAACTCAATATCAGATTCAGTTATTCTGGTGAATTTATAAAATAATTAACGAAGGAATGCCCTCAACTCAATCAATGGCCAGCTAGATGGGTTAAAAATGATCAAATCTTGCCAAACAGCATCAAATAGCCAGTTAGCGTTTCGATATTATCTGCGTCATCTTATCATTTGCTTTACCTTGCTCATTTTCTGAGTCGCCCAACAATAATACTCAAATACGCTGTAAATCGTTAAAGTGGCTCGAAAAATACGTTTGCAAAAACATCTTAAACGCGATGGTCGCTGGTGACAAAGCACGAGACGCCCGTTGATAGATAAAGAACTGACGCATTCTAACAGGCTGTGCCAGTGGCCGCATCTGTAACCCGTTGGCACTTACCCAGTCGATAACTTCGGGCATGTAGGGCAGGCACAGCGTAATGCCAAATCCTTGACGGGTCATCTCAAGCGCCGTGGACATAAAATTGACTTTATAGCGCGCTTGCTGGATATGAGTGGTGATACGCTCGTCCAGTTCCGCGGTCACTTGCTCTATAAATGGCCCTTGCAGCGTGATGAGTGGAATGTCTAATAAATCCTGCCATGTAATTTCACTCTTTTGTGCCAATGCATGGCTATCTGGCATGACCACGCAAAATGGCAACTGATATAACAAATCTGCCCTGATGTTATCCTCCGTCTCCGTAAAGTCAAGCTCGGTACCGACTCCTAAATCTACTTCGATATCTTGGATATGTCTCAGTAAGTTCTCTGCAGAGCAATCTACCAACGACACGCTAATCTCGGGATGTTTTTTGGCAAACTGAGCGATCACTGCTGGCATAGAGGAAGCTGCGAACTGGGAAACGGCCAGTCGCACTTGACCTTGCGCTAGGCTGGTCAAGCTACTCGCTTCATTTTCAAACAGTTGCATCTCATTCAAGATGCGCCGTGCTTGTGGCAATAGATGCCGTCCGACTGCGGAGAGAGATAGCTGGCGGGTCGTACGGTCGAATAACACGATGCCGAGGCTAGATTCTAATTCTTTGATCAAACCACTAACGGCAGATTGGGTCAAATGCATCTGATCGCTGGCACGAGTGAAACTGCCGTTGTCAGCAACTTGGATAAATGCGGTAAGTTGGCGAATGCTGATATTCATAAGTAAACCTGATAAATAAATCATAAAAAACAATTAGTCTTATAAATAAAGCTAATCTAATATAAATACAACGTCAACAATAAAGATTGATTACCAATCGTTTTATGGACTTTTACTACTAACCGACTGTTTACCACCAATTGAAATTAAGGATGATTACAATGGCAGATTTATTTGAAAACCCGATGGGACTAAATGGGTTTGATTTTGTTGAATTCGCCTCGCCTAAACCAGATGCTGTCGATGCACTATTTAAGCAGCTTGGCTTTGCACATGTGGCCAATCACCGTTCAAAGGACGTTGCGCTCTACCGCCAAGGTGACATCAACCTTATCCTAAACCGTGAACCAAAAAGCCAAGCCAGTTACTTTGTTGAAGAGCATGGCGCTGGTGCTTGTAGCATGGGCTTTCGCGTACAAAACTCCCAAAAAGCTTACGAGCGTGCTATCGAAATGGGCGCGCAGCCAGTAGACGTACCGACTGGTGTGATGGAGCTGAGATTGCCAGCAATTAAGGGCATTGGTGGTTCACTGATTTATCTGATTGACCGTTATAAAGATGGTGAGTCTATCTATGACGTCGACTTTGAATTTTTTGCAGACATCGATAGACGTCCTGTCGGACATGGTTTCAAAGTCATCGATCATTTAACCCATAACGTTTACCGTGGTCGTATGGCTTATTGGGCCAACTTCTATGAACGTATCTTTAATTTCCGTGAGATTCGCTATTTTGATATCAAAGGTGAATACACAGGGCTGACCAGTAAAGCCATGACGGCGCCTGATGGCAAAATCCGTATTCCGCTAAATGAAGAAGCCAAGCAGGGCGGTGGGCAAATCGAAGAGTATTTGATGCATTTCAATGGCGAAGGCATCCAACATATTGCATTGGCTTGCGACGATTTGTTTGGCAGTATCGATAAGCTCAAAGCGGCTGGTATTCCGCTCATGACCGCACCAACCGCTGCTTACTATGAAATGTTGAGTGAGCGCTTGCCAAACCATGGCGAGAACGTTGATGACCTGCAAACGCGTGGTATTTTATTAGATGGCACGACTGAAGGTGGCACACCACGTCTACTGCTCCAGATTTTCTCTGAAACCATCTTGGGTAGTCCAGTGTTCTTCGAGTTTATCCAACGTAAAGGCGATTATGCAGACGGCTTTGGTGAAGGTAATTTCAAAGCATTGTTTGAGTCGATAGAACGCGATCAAGTACGTCGCGGCACGGTTGGTCAGCCAGAGACTGAAACACCATAAAACCACTCTACACTCAAAAAATTCAACAACTGGACAAGACAAAAGGAGTTTGGCTTGTCCTCAAGTACTCTTCAATAAGTACGTTACCTAAAAGCACGAGTACAAATGTCACAAGTGCAAAGGTAACGTACGGATTTCGATAAAAGGAATGCAGGCATGGAACGCCTATCACATATAGACCTTCTCAATACAGCCATCGGTACCAATAGCGTTGCAACTAACAAGCAAAGCGACGATGCGCCCAGTCGTCCTAACGCGACGAATAAAAAACAACCTTACATATCGCATCAGCCAGATAGTAATGGTCATATTCACTACAGTGAGGATGAGCATGCGATGTGGCAAGCGTTGCTAGCGCGTCAAGCTCAGCATATACCCAATCGTGCTTGTACTGCATATCTAGAGGGTTTGAACAAATTAAACCTACCGACCACACGTATTCCTCAGCTACGAGATATTGACGAGGTATTACAAGCGACCACTGGCTGGCAAACGGCTGCTGTTCCTGCTTTAATCAGCTTTGGAAAATTCTTCAAATTATTGGCTAACAAATCTTTTCCAGTCGCAACCTTTATCCGCCGATTTGATGACATGGACTATATCGAAGAACCTGATATTTTTCACGAAATCGTCGGACATTGCCCACTATTGACCCATCCCGCGTTTGCGACGTTTAACGAGACGTATGGCAAGCTGGGTCTGAATGCCAGTAAAGAAGAAAGATGGTTTTTGGCAAGGCTCTATTGGTTCACCATCGAGTTTGGACTGGTCGGTCGTCACACTGAAAATCGTCGAATCTACGGCGGCGGTATATTAAGCTCGCCTTCTGAGACAGTGTATGCGCTCAGCGATGCATCTCAACAGCACCCAGAGCGGCAGCCCCACTCTTTACCAGAGCATCGGGCATTTGATTTACTTGATGTGCTGCGTACCCCTTATCGTATCGATCATATCCAGCCGATTTATTATGTCATTGATGACTTGGATACGTTATTTGACATCGTCGATAGCGATATCATGGGTACGGTCAAGCAAGCCATGTCACTTGAGTTGTTTGAACC
The DNA here is from genome assembly GCF_015864635.1 of Psychrobacter sp. SZ93C1. Lineage (NCBI taxonomy): Bacteria > Pseudomonadati > Pseudomonadota > Gammaproteobacteria > Moraxellales > Moraxellaceae > Psychrobacter > Psychrobacter sp. SZ93C1. The sequence continues at coordinate 325,145 of NZ_JADYWY010000003.1, forward strand.
AACATATCCAGAAAAAATCCGTTAAACCTCAAACGTAAATACAGTCATTTCAGTACGGAGTATTGAGATAGCAGCAAAGCTATCTCAACATGGATGTACGAGTATTAAAAAGATAGTTATTAGGGCATGTCCTCAATTCAATCGATAGTCATCTAAATGGGTTAAAAATGGCTAAATCTTGCCAAACAGCGTCAAATAGCTGACTAATATCTCGATATTATCTGCGCTATTTTCCTTGTTTGACTGCGATTTGTCTCATTTTTATCACCATTTTTAAAATGAGGGCACGCCCTAAAAACCGACATTAAAAATAGCCACTATAAAAGGATTTTATTATGACGACATTATCACAAGACAGCTGCGAAGCCTGCCGTATCGGCGCACCGAAAGTTGATGATGCTGAGGCGCGTGAGCTGTTACAGCAGATTCCTGATTGGTCGTTGATTGAAGTGGATGGTATCAAGCAATTACAACGTCAATATAAATTCAAAAACTTCGTCACCGCAATGGCATTTGCCAATCAGTTGGCAGACATTGCAGAAGCAGAGGGGCATCATCCGGGCATGCTGGTAGAGTGGGGCAAGGTGACCGTCACTTGGTGGTCGCATAGTATCAAAGGTCTACATCGCAATGATTTTGTCATGGCGGCTAAGACCGATCGCTTGCTAGATCAAGCGTAAAACGACTCGTCAATTCGAAAACTAAATTTAACTGGCAACATAAGGATGTGTGATGCCTCCAAGAATTCTCACCCATATTTCTCCTCAGCAAGCCTTCATCATATCAGCCATCGTCATCGGCATCATGGGTGTTACCATGATTGGCTTTGGTTGGGTGCCGCATTTATCATTGATACTCGCTATCTGTGTCTTACTGGGCATTGGCGCCTTTAAAGGACTGAGCTTTGATGACATGCAAGCACAAATGGCCTCAGGCATCATGCGCGGTATCGGTGCCATCTACCTCTTCTTCTTTATTGGTCTGATGGTCGCCGCTCTCATGATGTCTGGTGCCATACCCACCCTCATGTACTTCGGCTTTCAACTCATATCACCAGAGTACTATTATATTTCTGCCTTTGTGCTTACTTCTATCATTGGTATTGCACTGGGTAGTAGTTTGACTACCGCTGCGACCCTTGGTGTGGCGTTTATTGGCATGAGTAATGCCTTTGATGCCAATGTAGCAATTGCGGCTGGTGCCGTCGTCTCAGGAGCGTTCTTTGGCGATAAGATGTCACCCTTGTCTGATACCTGTACCATCGCCTCATCCGTTGTTGGTATCGATCTGTTTGAGCACATTCGCAATATGATGTACACGACGGTACCTGCTTGGATACTCACGGTTATCTTGTTCTGGATGTTTTCAGGCCAGACAGCGGGTTCTGATCTTAGTCAGGTGACTATTCTCCAAGGGCAGCTCATCGACAGTGGCTTGGTACATAATTATGCGGTATTACCGTTTGTGGTATTAGTTGGACTGGCTGTCTTTCGTGTCAATGCCATCTATACGATTATTTGCACCATTGCGGTGGCGCTTATCATCACTTATATACATAGCAGTCCAAGCTTTGGACAATTAGGTGGTTATCTGTTTGCAGGATATGCACCGGCTGAGTCACTAGAGCTGGGTGAAGTAGGGGGTATGCTATCGCGTGGCGGTGTACAAAGTATGTTCTTTACGCAAGCGATTGTGATATTGGCACTCAGTCTCGGCGGGTTACTCACGGCATTGGGTGTGTTACCGGCGCTGCTATCTGGTATTAAAGACACGTTAACGACATCAGGACGGGCGATCTTTGCGGCTGCGATGTCAGCACTGAGCATCAATGTACTTATCGGTGAGCAGTATTTGAGTATTTTACTGTCAGGGACGGCGTTTCGTTCGACGTTTGAGCGTTTGAATTTACATCCTAAAAATCTGTCTCGTACTATTGAGGATGCGGGGACGGTGATTAATCCGCTGGTGCCTTGGAGTGTGTGTGGGGTGTTTATCAGTCAGGCGCTAGGGGTGCCAGTATTAGATTACCTGCCTTATGCGTTTTTCTGTTATTTGTCGCTGCTATTAACGCTGCTCTTTGGCTTTACGGGAGTGACTATTAGTCGAATAAAGAGTCATTAAGTAGTAACTACCTTACTCATTACAAGAAATAAAATATCGAAGAGGATATTGATAAACTGGCAAAAAAATACCCCGATGAGCCTTTCATGAGAGGCATCGGGGTATCTTATTTAGCTGTATTAGAAAGATGTTTTTACGCTTACTTTTCTGCATTTTTGTTCAAAGTTTTTTTCAGAAAATGATCGAATACAAATGGTCCAAAGGGTAAAAATGATCCAAGGACGCCTGCAGGCATGGCCCAGAGTGGCATTTTTATTCTACCGACAGTAATTAGTAGGACAAGGATATAAGCGATAAATAATATGCCGTGTGCCATACCGATATATTTTACCGCTTCGGGCATGCCCATCATATATTTAAGTGGCATGGCAATACCCATTAACAATAAGAAAGAAGTGCCTTCTAGATAGCCGACAACGGTTAATATCTTTAACGATGAATGCTGTTCTTTGCTAAGGCCAGTTGTTTCACTGCTAGTGGGGCTGTTGGTCTGAGCTTGTGACACGTTGTGTTCCTTTCGGTATTATTGAATGCACCATATGATACTGGCTTTGTTCCATGCTTTGAAGGATTGCTTTGTGTCAATGACTATATAGTCCATTCTTAGGGTAGACCCCAGAACATGTTCTCACTTCAATCTGCTCAAAACGTGTATATTTCTCATCTGCTCAGCATCATTCATATAGACTCAGCTTTTACTGCCTCAGCTTTTATTATAGTAGTCTTTATGCCTGCTTCAGTCCTTACGCCAATAGACTTTAACGACCGCATCAGCGCGCTCTAATGTGAGTCTTTGTTTGAGTAACCGACGCAGTGATTTTGCAGCACCTGCTTCAAGCGCTCCCCAGACCTTATCAATTTTTAGCGGATGCGTGGCTAGATAGTCGCCCACCGTATTGTCTATCAACGTGGCTAACTCTTTTCCTGAATTTACCTGATCTGTCACTAATGGCAGTACTATAAATTTATTATCTGTATTGCTTTCTATGTCACTGCTCATGTTATCAGCGTTTATTTTAACGTCATTAAAATAAGCCTGATCTTTTTCATCTTGAGTAACACAGAGGATGAGTGGTGGTAGAGGATTGTCCCACAGCTCCAGTAAGCGTGCCACGGTTGGCATCGAAGTCTCATCTGCTACTAGCAGCGCTTGGCCTTCATGCAGATGCTCAACTTTCTCTGGAAACTCACGCTTACTGATCACGCTATCACCTGCTTGCAATGAGCTCGCCCAATTACCACCAGAAGTATCTCCGTGTAGAAACACATCAACCCATGCCTGCATGCAATCCGAGGTTGACCATGCTTTTCTTAATGTGTAATAGCAATGGGAGCGCGAAGGTCGATCATGCTCATCAGTGACGTTATGCTCTAAATCAAATAAGTACGCATAACCTGCTTCATTGACGGGTACTGGATTAGAGGTATTGGTTTCTGGTGCTGTCAAGACCAGACGCAGCATGTTTTCGCTGACCTGATAGCTGTCTTGTACGATAAATTTTTGCTCAGTCAGTTTGATGGTTTTTTTGCCGAGTTTTTTATCTGCGCGTTGTTTAAGCAAAATGTATTGCGTCTGTAGTTCGCTAAGCTGTGTGATAGGCGCGGTAAAGGGGATAAAAAAATCATGATATTGAACGGCTGTATTTTGATCGTCTGCGCGCGGATGCGCTGAATTGTTCGGCTGTACCCGTAATGCGACACCTTCAGCATAAATATCAGTCAACTGTATATCTGCGTTATCCATCTCATCGGTCGTCAGGGAAGTAAACGCCTTCAAAAATCCGAGTAACTCGTCGAAATGCTCTTCATTGATATGAGCAATAGTATGGGCAAGTTCTGGGATATCTAGGGAAGTGTAGACGTTTGATTGAATATCAGGCTCATTTTTAGCAGGGGAAATAGAATAGGTCATATATGTACTCACGAACAATTATGCATAAAAGATTAAAAGAGTTGTATTTTATCTTAATGATAATTGTTTTTATTACGGTTTACGAGTAAAATCGGTTTTTATTGGCTTTCCAATATAAATACCACGACTTAAATTAATGACGAGTATCGCTATGTTACGTGCAAACCAACTGACTATCAGTCGTCAAGGAAACACCTTGCTAGACAATGTGAGCTGTGAAATTGATACCAATCAATTGGTTGCTTTGGTGGGACATAATGGCTCTGGCAAGTCAACTTTGATCAAAGCGTTGGCAGGCGAGATGATAAGTAATGGCGGTAGCGTCAGCTTAGATGATCGTCCTATGAGTAGCTACAGTAGCAAGGAGTTGGCACGACAAATGGCATACTTGCCGCAGCAACTGCCTGAGGCTGCTGGGTTTACGGTACGTGAGCTGGTCATGCTAGGGCGTTATCCTCATCAAAAATGGCTACAAAAGCCTACTCGGATAGACAAAGATAAGGTCGCAGAAGCGATGCGTACCACACAAGTTGAGGCGTTCGCTGACCGTATTACGGCCACATTATCAGGCGGGGAGCGCGCGCGTGTTTGGCTGGCGATGTGTCTGGCGCAAGACACTCGATACCTGTTATTAGATGAGCCTTTGGCGGCACTTGATATGCATTATCAGCTTGAAGTGATTCAACTGATTCGTCGTTTGGTGGATGAGCAGGGCTTGAGTGTGATCATTATTGTCCATGATATCAATCTGGCCGCGCAGTATGCTGATCGAGTTATCGCACTGAAAAACGGCCAAGTGTGCCACAACGGTGATATCAAAAGCACCATGCAATCAGACATATTACACAATATCTTCAATGTCGATATGCAATTGCTCAGTCATCCTATTACTGGGCAGCCTGTCGCTATCGCTTAATATTTGCCTCATCTTTTTTACTCGCCTGTTTCATCTTATTCGCTCAAAAGATAGGTCGCTATGTTCCCTGCTCTTTATCAAAATAACCATTCTAAAAATGTCTCCAGACACGCCGTAAAACCGTCAAGCAAAAACTGCTCACCAGACTCTCCAAAGGTGCGACTAAAGAGGTTGTCTCTTGTCGTCAGCTTGGCATTAACCACTATGCTAACCGCATGTCAGGAGCCAGTGACTGAGCAAAAAGACGTTCAGGCAACTGCTCAAACAGCTGCTCAGGTAGACGGCGCACCGCATGTGAAAATTAATATTGCCTCGCCTGATTGGGGCAACGCAGCAACCTTGACGGCCATGGGCTATCCACCGATTGCCACGGGCGATGTTAGAGTATGGGACAGATGGGTAGGGACGCCGACATTACCGCCAGCGACGATTGATTTGGGTATTCGTTATCAACCTAATGCCGAGTTGGTAGCGCAGTTGCCAGTTGATTTGGTTGTAGATAATTCATTTTATCAACATGCCCGCAATTTATATGGTGATGTCCCTGCTGAATCTGTGATGTTCGCAGCCAAAGGGGATACCGCGACATGGGCCGATTATACTGAGCCAACTCGCAAATTAGGTAAGCTGATTAATGAGCCAAAATTGGCTGAAGATTATATTGTAAAAAGTAATGATGACATAGGCATTGCTAGTGAACGGTTGCAACAGCGCTATCCAAATGTAAAAAAATTCGCTGTGGTTCAGTTTGCTGATGCCAATAATATGCGTATGTATGTGGCAAACAGTTTGTTTCAGCCTGCATTGGCGCACATGGGCAAAGAGCTCGATGTGTTGGGTAAGGGCAATCAATGGGGTTTTGTACCGATACGTATGGGTGATTTGGCCACGTTAGATAATGATACTTGCCTATTGATTATTAATCCTTTGAGTCCAATCACGCGTGCTGAGATTGATGACAGTTTGATTTGGCAGCGTCTAAGCTATGGTCATGCTCGTTGTGTGGGCGAGTTACCGCCAGTATGGATCTATGGCGGCATGGCATCACTGGTCGGTTTGGCAAATAATTTATCAAATGTCACACTAAAAGGTGGTGCAGCCTCATGAGCATCCATACCGCCGAGCATCCTCATAACCTGCCTGCTGACAATACTACTAATAATGTTGATTCTATGTCCTCACTTTCATCGCCTTCGTTGTCTAAGCCGTTAAAGAACACGAAAAATCTACCAGACCCATTACCTCCATCTCCAGAGTCACCTCGGTCAGATGCTTCTACCTCTAGTGGTCTGTGGCGACTATGGAGCATGTTCATTGTGCTTCTGGCCTTGTCTCTATGGAGTGGTTGGACGTTAATCGCTCAAGAGTGGACACGCCCGATTGGTGATCTGTTGATGCCAAGCTCACAGTTAGATATTGCCAGTATGGCGAAACAGCTGCATTTGGTTGCAACCAGTATCGTGGCAATATTGGCAGGTGGACTGCTTGGGGTCGTCAGTATTTTACTCCAGCAATTGGTCAAAAACCCATTGGCATCAGATACCACTTTGGGTGTCGGTGTGGGTGCGCAACTGGCCATGCTAATCGTGACCTTGTTTTTGCCAAGCTTGGCAATTTATGGTGGTATTTATGTCGCGTTTGTCGGTGCGATTATCAGTATGGGTTTGGTATTTGCCTTGTCAGCACCCAGTCGCTTTAACCCGTTGATTTTAATACTTGCCGGCTTAGTGGTAAATATCTTACTCGCTGCTGTGGCCAATGTATTGGTGTTGTTTTTCGCGGAGCGCAGCAATGGTATGTTGTCATGGGCTGCAGGGTTTTTGGCACAGAATAGCTGGCATACCAGTACGACGCTATCGATAACCTCAGTTGTGATGCTGGTCGTATGCCTGCCATTGTTAAAACCACTGACGCTAATGAGCTTAGACGACTTACAAGCCAAGCGTTTAGGCGTACCTATTAATAGTATCCGCGCGTTGGTGGTGTTGCTCGTCGCGATCGTAACTGCATTGGTCGTGAGTGAAGTTGGGCTGATTGGCTTTATCGGATTGGGTGCTGCTAGTCTGGTCAATGCGCTGGGTATTTCTTCTATTAGCAAGCGTTTAGTCGTCGCCTTCGTATTGGGTGCGCTATTACTATGGCTGACCAGTAATGTTGCGCTATTGCTAGAGCCTATACTTGATATGCAAATTCCAGCAGGTGCAATGACGGGTATCCTCGGTGCTCCGTTAATTATCTGGCTGATTTTGCGTCAGCGCCGTGAGCAGATAGAGACCGTAACCCCAATGATTACCGGTAAGGATAAACCGGTCGTATTATGGCGTTGGGGTATTGGTGTGGTTGCGCTCATCGCGTTGGCATGTTTGTTCGTCCAAGATATCAATGGCTGGGTATTCAGTACCGACTGGGCCATTACTCAGCAATATCGACTGCCTCGCAGTTTGAGCGCGGCGGCAACAGGTCTAATGCTTGCCATTGCTGGTGTGCTATTACAAACGCTCACGCGCAACCCAATGGCAAGCCCAGAAGTATTGGGGGTCAGCTCGGGCGCTGCGCTTGGCGTTATTTTAGGGTTTTTACTGCTGCCTAGTTTGGGGTTGTCCGCAGGTGCGGGTACGTTGCTCATCTCAGGATTGTCTGGTGCCATGGCGGTGTTGCTATTGGTTATTTGGCTGGCACGTCGAGTAAGCTCGGGCTATCTATTATTGGTCGGTATTGGGATCGCTGCCATGATGGATGGGGTGATGCATATGGTGAAGATATCTGGCGACCCGCGTCTAGAAGCGATGCTTAGCTGGCTATCAGGAACGACCTATAGCGCCCAGCCTAGTACGGTTTGGTATCTTATTACGATTGCCTTTATTCTGTTTGCACTCAGTTTGCTGGTAGTAAAACCTTTGCGTATCCTAGGTTTGGGTACAGGTGTGGCTCGTAATTTGGGCGTCGCCGTCAAGCCCGTGACCCTTGCATTGTTGGTATTGGTAGCGGCACTGAGTACGGCCAGTACATTGGCTGTCGGGCCACTGAGCTTTATTGGCTTGATGGTGCCACATTTGGCAACGTCGCTAGGTGCGATAAAGATTGAGCGTCAATTGCCATTGGCCGCCTTGCTCGGTGCAGGTGTGATGGTGATAGCAGATTGGATAGGGCGTTATGTTATCTTCCCTTATGAGCTGCCTGCGGGTACTGTGGCGGCCATTATTGGTGGCGCATATTTCTTATGGCTGATTCGCAAAGTGCCTGTTTCTGCTAGTTGATGGTTCTCGTATTGGTAAATCTGTTCAGTGCTAAAGATATAATGAGTAACCTTTGAGCTTGTATGTTGATATGTGAATAGTATTAAGCCCCATTTTTCTATAAACCAGACGAATGGGGCTTTTTTGTGGGTTTAATACGCCATGCTTTGCTGTATGTCATCTGTCGCGCTCAACGCAACCGCTACGAAAGCGGCAGCCGTTGCACTGTTATTGGTACGCTTGTATTGGATATGCACGGGTATGTGTGTGCTGACGTTGTTTAGCATCATAAAGTGACAGCCCTCGCTATACAGTTTGCGTACGCAATAAGGCGCAATCGCCACGCCTAAGCCTGCAGCTACCTCGGTTACCAATGTCTGCATGTGCTTGGGTTGACTGATAATATTGGGCGAAAACCCAGCTTGTTTACATAGCATGATGGTTTCATCAAATAGACCAACCGCTTCATCACGGTTAAAAATAATAAACTTATCATCTTTTAGCTGCGCCAAGTCAATAGTTTGTTGATCGGCTAAGGCATGGCTCTGGTTCACAATCGCCACCAATTTATCGATATAAATACTGTGGCTAACAAAGTCATTAGCAATAGCGCTCGGTAGCGGCCGTGAAAAACCAATATCGATGCGGTCATTATTAAACGCTTCTATCTGTTCGGTCACCGTCATCTCAAACAAGGACACATGCACGTGCGGAAATTGGGCTTTATAACTGCGTACCAATGTGGCCATAAAGGTCAGACATGCTGAGCTTAAATGCGCAATATTGAGCGTACCTACCTGTCCGTCATGTGCTCGTTTAACTTGTGTTTTCGCTTGCTCTGTTAAGCTCAAAATAACAGCAGCGTCTTTCAGTAGTTGCTCGCCAGCGGGTGTGATAGTCACCTCACGAGAAGTACGGTTAAACAGAACAACCCCCAATTCTGTCTCTAACGATGAGATATGGCGACTGATGGCAGGTTGTACGGTATACAGCTCACGCGCCGCTTCCGAAAAGCTCTGGTGCTTGGCAACGGCCATAAAGCTTTTGAGTGTTTTTATATCCATATCATCAATCCCTTTTATTAATATCTTTCATCAAAATCTTGCTCAATCTTAACTTTTTATCTATACAGTACTTGTATGGATTCAATCATATACTATCATTTTTGTTATGGCTTGATAGGCTCTATACTTGCGGCATGATTTATTAAGCCGAGATAACAATGGATAAGCCAGTACCAGTACTAAACCAATCATCAAGCCAATCATTAAGCAGATTTATTCTACTGTTAATGACCGCAGCGATTGCCGCAACCGCCGCCAACCTTTATTACAATCAGCCAATTTTACCGCTCATTGGCCATGAATTTGATTTGACCGACTCACAACTGGGCAGTATTCCGGCATTGACACAGTTTGGTTATGCCTTTGCTTTACTGTTCCTCTCACCTTTGGGCGATTCGATTGCGCGTAGACGCCTGATTGGTATTCTGTCGTGCTTATTAGTAGCGGCTTGTGTTTTTGCAGCGATATCACCCAGTTTACCCGTACTGCTGCTATCGGTGTTTTTGATTGGTGTCAGCGCCAATATTACCCAGCAGCTCATTCCTTTTGCCGCATCCATGGTGTCTCCTGAAAACAAGGGCGCAACCCTTGGTACTCTCATGATGGGATTGACCATAGGTATTCTGCTGTCTAGAACCTTAAGTGGGTTTGTAGGGGAGCAATTCGGTTGGCGCAGCGTGTTTGTGATGTCTGCAGCACTTGCCGCTATCTTTGGGATATTACTGCGAGTATTTTTGCCAACCAACACCCCACAAACCACACTGCGTTACTTTCCGCTTATCAAAAGTAGCTTGGCACTGTTTATAAAACACAAATCCCTGCAAAAATTCACCCTTGCAGGCGCATTTTGGTTTGCCTCATTCAACGTACTGTGGGCAACACTGGCGATTTATGTCAGCGATGCGCCTTTTAATTACAATGCACAGCAAGCAGGACTATTTGGTGTGATTGCGTTGGCAGGCGTGATAGGGGCTAAATCCTCTGGCAAATGGGTCAATAAATTGGGCTCTAAAACCTTAGTCATGATTGCGTTGGCACTGGCTGCCACAGGCTTCGCTATTACAGGGTTGTTTGCAGGTAATTTGGTGTCGTTGATTGTCGGTATTATCTTAATCGATTTTGCTGTATTCAGTGCGCAAGTGGCCAATCAGGTTCGCGTTTTTAGTATCGATCCGGCAGCTCAAAGCCGCATCAACGGTATTTATATGTTGGGTTACTACACAGGTGGGGCATTGGGGTCTATGGCGGGTGTCAAAGCCTTTGCCTTATACCAATGGCCAGGAGTAGTGGTGGTCAGCATCGTCTTTATCATCATCAGCGCAATATTTAATTCATTCGCCAAAAAATAAGCGATATCAGTAATAGATATCGAATCGACTAGGAACACATATGAATCAATTAAAAACGGCAGGTAGTTTTACCTTACTGTGTATTGCCAGTTTGACCATTATGGTCGGCACGTTACTGGCACCCGGCTTGGTCAGTATTTCGGCAGGCTTGGGCATTACCGACAACAGCGTGCTATTGATCACCTTGCCGTCATTGGGTGCGGTGGTATTTGCGCCACTGGCTGGCAAGTTAATCGATAAATATGGCGCGTACAAACTCTTGATAATCGGTTTGTTTTTATACGGACTTGCAGGTGCCAGTGCTTACCTTTTACATGGGCCAGCGCAGGTGTTTAGCAATCGGTTTTTATTGGGCGGTATAACATCGGTTGTCATGGCGAGCTGTACGGTACTAATCTCCACGTGGTATCAAGGCGAAGCTCGCTTAAAGATGATTGCTAAACAAGGCATGGCAGTAGAGCTGGGCGGGGTCATATTCTTATTTTTAGGTGGGTTGCTGGCCTCACAGTTCTGGGCATTACCGCTATCGATTTATTTAATGGCGTGGGTATTTTTGGCCATGCTATTACTGTTTGTACCACGGCATCATGCCGCTACAGCAGAGAATACACAGATTGCTGAAGACGATAGCAAAACCATCATTAGTGGCCTATCGCTAAAAAATGTGTATCTTATCTCAACCTTAGCGATGACCATCTTTTTCACCTCAACCGTGTTATTGCCCATCACTATGAATGAGTTGAGCTATAACGAATCACAAATCGGTCAACTATTGGCCTTTATCTCTTTGGTTGCTGTCGTTACCGCAGGCTTTATGCCAAAAATTATTAGATGGTTGAATGAACCCAAAGTTTTGGCACTGGCATTTTTAGCATTTGCATTGTCATATATTTGCTTTACGCAAACCAGCACCTTGCTATTAACATTAGGCGCACTATTGATCGGCATTGGCTTTGGTTTTAGTATTCCGCTGTTGAACCATATGACTGTCGAGCTAAGTGCTGCTAAAGTACGTGGCCGTAACTTATCTTACTTTACGATGGCAGTTTTTTCTGGGCAGTTCTTCACGTCATTTATGGAGTACATGCCGGGCGGCGCGCACAACGTGTTTATTATGTGCAGCGTGTTCAGTGTCATTATTAGCATGGTTTTATTTGTGAAAGGTCGCAAAGCTGCTTGATATAGCATTTATGCTTTCTATAAGAAAACATGAAGGGAAGCAGCTTAGAGTCATCAACAGACCTTGAACCAAGTACTGATGCTGTTGGCTACTTATATCACAATCACAGCATCCGTTAGCTTGCGGATCATTTTAAGCAAGCTGCTTTTCGAGGGTTCGTAAACGGCTTTTAAATTCTGAGCGGTCGACATAACAGCCTTTGAGACGACGCTCACCGACGTTTTCATCAAAGGCGTTACGCCCATGCAGGACTCGGCGGTTATCAAAGACCACCATTTGACCAGCTGCTAGTTTTAACTCAATTTTATAGCGATTGTCTTTTAGTCGAGCCATCAGCTCTCGATAAGCAAGGTAGTAGTCGTACATAATATCGCTCGGCAAATCAAAAACATCTGCCAGATGTGCGTTGTATTTGATTTCCACAATATTACCAAAGTTGTCTAGATTGATGACGGGGTGGTGCTCACGGATATCATGGGCGCTGTCATGAAAACGAAAGGGGATGGCATATTCGGCCAGCAAGCGAAAATACTCAGGCTGCTCTTCTCGTAACCCTTCTAACACCTTTAACCCATCTACGAAAGTAGATTCGCCACCTATACTTTCATTACTCAAAAAATGCAAAAATTGATAGCCTGGAGGCAATTCCTGATTTGGCAAGTCGGTATGCAAAGGTAATGAGAGCGAGGTATAAGCCAAATTGATTGGTGACTTTTCTGATATAACATCAAAGGTCATACCGAAGTTAGTCTGACGCAGATAATCGACTCGCATGGCGGTCTGTACGCCAGCATCAGAGTCATCTGGCATATTATCAATGATAGTAAGCCCATATTTATCCAGTGCACTCATCCACTCATATAAAGCGCTGTCACTGGTCATGATGCTCTGCTGGTCATACATGGGGATGTGGTCAATAAACGTGCCATCCCAACTTTCATAAGGACTGCTATGGTTTTTTGCCAATGCACTAGAATACCCAAACTCACGTAACCAGCTTTGTTCAAAGTGGCTGAGATGCGCTTGTTCTGACCATTCAATCGTCAGCGTTGTCTCATCAAAAGAGACGGATAATGGATGGATATCTTTTGAGATACTCAGTAAATCAAAGCTACGCTCGCCAGTTTGCGGATGAAAAGCAGATGAGCAGTTATCACGCAGCCAGATATAGTGATAGGTGCTGTCGACACCATCATTCCAGCGTATTTGAATGGCGCGGTCAATGAGTGCAATTGAGTCTATATGGTAGTCAATTGCTGCTATGTCTAGAGATGGTGTTGCTTGAGGCGTTTCCATTGGAGCAGACCCTACATATACATGAAGTAAAAATATATTTTACGGTATATTGCTAAGATCGGTTATTCAAACAATGAATTACGAATCACCTAATAGGTAATATCAATTATGGTGTTAAGTCTTTTGCTTAATTTTTATTGTTGAGAAACAAGAGTCATGATACTAAAGGTGATCAGCTTATATCCTGCGAGCTATTAGCGACGCAGCGAGCTGATGTATTATAATCATAATTGGTCTTACCTTCATTCTCTTGCTTTTCAAACTCATCAACAGGCGCTGTTGGCAAGCGTTTGATTCGCATGATAGTAATTGACCCGTTGGCTCGTACATTTTGTGCATCTCCCCAATCAGCATTGACAGAGCGTACGACTTTTTTAGTGCCTGTCTTAGGGCCTTTTGGGTTATGCTCAGGACTGTTAGCATAATAATCCTCGCTATACCAGTCAGTCATCCACTCAAGGTTTTGATTGGTCATGTCATACAGTCCTAATGTATTGGGCGGGTACAGACCGACAGTAGGTATAGCTAAACTGGTGCGATACTTACTTGAGAGTTCACTCATTTCGTCAAATGTAGCTATATTACGCCCACCGTTTATCCATCCGTTATCAGTTGGGAATAGCACATATTTACCACGATTACGCGCGGCATACTCCCACTGAGCTTCAGTCGGTAGACTCATAGGTACATCTAGCTGCTGACCAAGCCACTGACAGTAGTTTTGAGCAGTTTGCCAATTAATACCAGCTGCTGCATTAGGTTGACGTATTGCTTCCATGTAGACCTGAGTACCGACTTTCTCTTGTCCCGTTGCCATACTATAGATATCAAAATCACCATAAGTCGCTTTGTAAGCATTCATACTAAAGCCATCAAGCGTTACTTTATGAAGAGGCTTATTATTTTTACTGGTGCTAATAGGACCACCACCATTGATAGTGACTTTATGCCCAAAGTCACCCATCTCATAACTACCACCTTCGATGAAGCGCATATTAGCCTTTTGCTTAACTATAAAATCGTCTAACTGCTGTTGTTCATCTGCCGTTAGATTGCTACGAGTTTGCGGTACGCCATTACTGTCCGTTGAGGTAGTAGGCGTGTTAGCACAGGCAGAGAGGGTACATAAAGGCAAGATAAATAAAGATACGAGCAGGGGCTTTAAAGTCATAGAAGTAGGCAGTTATATGTTATAAAAAAATAAGGCGAAATATCTAATCTTAAATCATTTTCGTTTGGTCTAAGTATATTTAAGATTGGATAATAGTCGAAAAACTGATCAATATATTGCGACAAATTTCTATATATAACAAGTCTCATTTAAAACGAAACATTGAATTGACGTTGTATTTCATAAAAACTGGGCGTTGATAGCCTTGCTTTGCTATATAAATAAAACTAGAATATAGTCGATTAAATATAGCATGTATGTGAATGATGATTCCCAATAGCCAGCCTAAAGATATCCAAATAAAAAAAGCCATATATAAATCCTTACCTGCATTGGTCAAGCATAGTCGCCACTGACGGCGGACTTGTCTCATTTGCGCTGGTTGGTTTAGGTCAAATCGACTACGGTAGCAATAAATATGAATGTACCTTCGATGATGGAAAGGCTCTCTAAATGTCAAAAATTTTAAAACCGTTATTCATATGTTTTTCGATAATGTTGGTCTCTTGTTCAGTTAATTCTCCTGCTAACGATCCAAATGATAGTACTCTAGAGAATACTGACCGCACACTAGGGCAGGATAAGGCAACTATCGTTAAAAATCAGAAAGTGTCTTTTGACAGCATAATCAAATGTAATGGGAATAATTTATTCACTTTCAATGAAGGTCATTTTTATTATCCTGACTACGGTTGTATATATAGTGATAGCAACAGGTTTGGAGATATTCAGGTCTTTTTGTTTCCTAAAAATAATCTCTTTATTCCAAATAAGATGTCTGAATTTGACTCAGTTGTAGATGATGTTAATGCGTTAACGCTGAACGAAATAAAAAATAACTTTGAGATCTTTGTTAGGGTTATTGATAAAAGTGACTTAGTTTTCACTAAGGATCTCGACTCTCCCTACTATATAAAAGACAATCCAAAAAAATTGGTTTATTACTTTGATGGTACGTGGAAGCTTATTAATACAAAAGAGGATATAGACCAAGATCCTTTTAAGTTTTATGTAAATTTTGCTAAATCAAATAACAAAGGTTCAAACAAAATTAATTCTGAAGAAGTCTACAAGGCTAAGGATATAGAAGATGCTACTAAAGCAGCAACTGAAATATATCCTAAGCAGCCAATGTATGGCACGATTGAAGCGTTCACCTTTAATGGGCTGCTATCTTTGCAGGAAATCAAAAAAGACTTACCAAAAGATCAGTTTGAAATATTTACTTTCGATGTCAATGCGGATGACATAGACGACTTAGTGGTTAGTCGTATTAATGACGATAATGATTTTTTTCAGGGCAATGAACTCTATGTACTTACTCGAGACAAAAGTGGTAAATACACACTGAGCTTGAGTACGCAAAGCTATACCACTGAGACAGGTTGGTCTTTATCCAACATATTACCGCGTCGAGACCACTCGGGATTTATTATAAGTACTCAATATTCTACAGGGAGATCTGAATATACTTTTTACTATACATTTGAAAACGGTAAGTGGTATATAGCAAACGCATCAACTGAGGGTTCTATAGCAACTGGTGAAGAGTATTATTGTATTGACCACAATAAGTCTAGTATAGATAATTTTATTACCCTGATTGGTTCATATCCAACAGAAGCTGATGAGCTTGTCAGAAACTGTCCTTTGCCTCCGACCAAGTACACGGTCAAAACAGATCAAGCAGAAATTCTCAATGAAAAATTCAAGTCTAGATCCAAACCGAATTATTACATCAAAGGTGATTTAATTGAAGCTGTTGATCAAAATGAGGACTGGGTGAAAGTTGCTTATAAAGAGGGTACTAAGTTCGGTTGGATAGATAAGCGTGATTTGAGTCCGATTTCTGATTGATGAAGAGGCTCAAAAAGCTTTTGATGGTAAAAACTGGCAAATAAATATCAGATGGATAGTGGCGATCGCGGTTAACGCCAGTCTCGTTGCTTGGATAGCACTTAATAATGTTTAGTAAAAATAAGCTAATTGATAATAAAGTTTAATTGAGTTCCGATATGATATTACCCATACCTCGACAGCTTCCTATAGGTAAAATAATTGGCCGTCCTTACAAAGGTAAGATTACTGACTTCAACGAGCAAGAATACAGTGTATATAGGCTAAGTGGGCTTATACATGAAATTAACCCAGATTATTTATTATTCCACCCGTCAATAAACTCTATCCAAAATGTATCCTTGTTGGCATCTTATGGATCATTATGGCTGTTTGGCCAAATGCTTTTTATTTTTACTACTATAGCATTACATCCATCACCTAACTATATAATCGAATGGATAGATATAATACTTTTTTTTAGTATTATTTCAATTTTTGGGTTTGCACCTATTCTAACTTTAAAACAGCTTAGAACCAAAAAGTCTCGCTACTACAAAATTCTGCTACTAAAAAGTACTCAACAAATTGCCTATTATGAACATAATAAAAAGCAAGAACCTATCTTTCATTTGATTGATTATCAAAATATTATTGCCTCTGTCAGAGGTAATGAAGGTACTAAATTTGAGTCTCTTAACTTGCATATTGTTGATAAAACAACAGACGAATTGATTCATTCGATTAAATTTGATGATCATAGACTCAACCCCTACGACCAATGGGCGTTTATCCGTACCTATATGGAACGTCCAGCCGATGAGCTACCCTTAGATATCGAATACGCTCAGGAATGCCCAACAGACATGAGCAGCTCATTACTTGCCTGTGCTGACATTGTGCATGTATCCAAGGACGCCTATCACTCTAATGCCATTCATGACGTAAGTCTAATGGAGTGGTTGCGAGCATGCACGGTGAGTTATTTAGATCTAGCAGAAGGTAATATATACCAGTCCAGTGCCAATCCTGCATTACATCCTGAAGTGCAGCGTCGGCTTAAGTGGGATGGAAAAAACAACCCATATAACGTGTTGCCTGTCACCGCAGAGCGCCAAGCAGCCTTTGACAATAAAAACATAAAGGTCAAACTAAAGTGGTATTCAGGCATAGCCGTGAATGCGACATGGTTTATCGTCTCGATACTATATGTGATGTTGGTGATTGCTTAGATGAAAACAACAATAAACAAGCCATCCAAGCATATGAAAATGCTTTAATAAAGACGGCGGAGTAAAACGATGATCGACATGATAGGCCGCGGAAAAAACGGAACCTACGATACCTTAGGTAAAGCCTATAAAGTAGATAATTTACAACATGAGCTGCGCCCATATCAGAAGCTTGATTATCCACTACGTCCGCAGCGTACTGTCGTACAGTTTAATAGCACCTATATGGAGCTGGTAGACATGTGGGACTTTATCCGTGGCGAGATTGTTTGGAGTCAATTATTTATTTTGATAGTTGTATTATTTGGCATCGGTACTTTCTTTTTAATGCTAAGAATGATGTTTATTCAAGATGGTATAAGTCTATACTTTGTTGCATTTATACTTCTCACTTCAATACTTTTTGCTATTTTCTATGGATTATTAAGACGTCTTAGCAGAGAACTGTTTACCTACACCTATTTTCCCGTTCGTTTTAATCGCAAAGAGGGCAAGGTCTATGTCATGGGTGCCAATAAAAAAGTAGAAACCTATGACTGGGGTCGTCTAAAGATACAAATGCAGACCGATGCCAATGCACCTTGGGATATTCGCTGCAGCGATGTGGATGACAAGGGTATTATCCAACGCACTTTTAGTCTGCCTTTTCGTTATCTTGATGTAGATGAGGCACTATACGGTCATTTTGAATTTGTTAATCGCTATATGTCTGCCAAAGATGATAGCGAGCTCGCTGAGGTAGCCAGTAGTATCCGTCATATCTTTCCCGTCCATCAACGTAAAGAAACCTTTAAAGAAAGTGTACAGCGTTCTTTATTTGAATATCATCAAGATTTCTATGATATGGAATATCCAGAAGACACTTTAAAGTTAGACTGGACGTTTATGATTAATATTCCTTTTTGGTTTTTAAAGCTATTGGGACGTCGTTTAGCCGTATTAACGTCTACCACGCCGCATTTCCCTTTTGAAATAGAAGTCCAATGTGATGTAGATCCCAACGATAAATTTGATTTAAATAAAAACCCGCCGATACCAGCGCTCATGAAGCCTGCCACCTTGTTAGAAAAAGTGTTTTATGTCGTAATGATGGTAGTTGCAACGCTTGCTTCTTTATCGATAATCGCCATTATTATTGATATCATCGGTGCTGCGCGACCACATGGTGATTATCCTAGTTTCTTTAAAATACTGTGGGATTTGCTGTTGTTGCGATGGATTTAGACTGGATTTTTAGTTGCAACGCCTAAAGTATAAAATTCTGATGATATGGGCAAAAACATCTTCTAGCATGTCTCTGTAAAGCAGAAAACAGCGCAGCCATAGAAATTTAGGATAATGAATAATGAGTGGATATGTTGTAGATATGGAAGGGCGGTTTCGACTGACGAAGAAGCCACCATTTTTGACCCCTGGTTATCAGGCAGTTGGGCAAAAGCTCGACGATGTGAAAGGCATCCGTAAAAGAGTGCCGCTGGAAAAAGATAAAAACTATGATGTGCCGTTACAGCCACAGCAAACGGTGGTACAGTTTAATTCAACTTATCTAGAAACCACGGGTCGCAATGAAAGAAGACGTGGTGATGCGGTAGGATGGGGATTGTTTCTATTGTTTATTACTCTTTCAATTACCACTCTTTATAAATTTGTTTTAGCAGATTTAATAAATAATTTTGATGTTTTCTCTTTAGGAGTAGCAGTATTTTTCTTTATTTCTATGTTCATAACAATTATTTTTCTAATAAACATACTCTCAACCGAGTTATTTACCACATGGCATTATCCTATCCGCTTTAACCGCAAAACCCGTAAGGTTTATGTCCGTCAATATGACCGTAAAGTAGAGGTGTATAACTGGGACGAATTGACCTTTTTTATTGCCTATATTAGTGAAGACAGAGACATCAGAGCGGTTACCTTTGATAAGGATGGCGAAACCGTGACAGGTATGTTTGCACTCGCTTTTCAAAACAATGTCATAGATCAGAGTTTAATCAGTTATTTTGAGTTTATCCGTCGTTATATGGAAGGCGATGATCAGCAACTAAAAGAAGTCAAAGAAGCCATACGTTATATCTATCCCATTCATAAGAAACGTGAAACACCGCTCATGTCATTTAAGCGCTTGATACTCAATGTACTATATTACTCTCACGAAAATATAGAGTATCCTGAACGCACGTTTAGATTTTATCCAGTGACATTGGTTATTCTGCCTTTATTGGCACTGCGCTATGCAGGACGAGTAATCTCTATGCTGACCAGCTACCGTCATTGTTTTAGTCCAGATATTCAGGCGGAATGTCAGATTGATCCCAGTGACCCTTATGATTTGAACAAGCATTTACCAGCAGGCAACCTTGAGCAGCGCAATCAGCCTATGTGGAAGATAGTGGTTTACAGCTTAGGTATTACTATTGCGACTATTGCCATGATATTTGTGGGCGCCTTTATGATAGATATGATGGGCACGGCAAGACCACATGGTGACTATCCAAGTATGGTCGGCAAAATCTGGTATTTGTTTAGTTTGGGATGGTTGTCTTGATAAGTCTGATCTATGCTGTCACATCTGCAGACATTAATTGGAGAGGTTTTAGCCATTTTAAGGCCACTAAATATATTAATGTGCTAATTGAGGACACGCTATAACTAAGGAAAAATAAATGAGCAATATAAACAACGTCTGGCTGTCAGGCTTTAATATGACGACTTCTGTCAATTTTTATGATATCTATCCTGCCAATAGTAAAAAATATGGTTTTCCTAAGTATTGGAAAATATTTGAAAGTAGGGAAAAAACAGCTGATCCTAAGTTATTAGAAATAAAAAAAATGTATAAAGAAGATAGGCTGGAACTATCCAAAGCTAGCAGTGGTTTTTTTGAGACCGAGCACTTACCAGACAGCTTGTGGGTAGAGAGTAGTGACACCAAGCTACCGCCGTCGTCTGAACATATCTTTTTTGTGAGAAGTGGTGGCGTTGTGCTTACTCAAGCCTGTGCCCAGCTGCTACAGTAGTTTCGCTTAGGGGAAAGTACGCTCACGCCAGTACAAATCTACAACCTTGAGACCCAGCAGCTGTGTAGTGAGGAGACTTTTTACTTTCTTAATCTGTGTGAAAGACGAGAATACATTCAATACCCACAGGTCGATAAGGTTTTTAAGCGATTTCCAACTATGGAAGGTAGAGATAAGTACGGCACTAGTGGTGTACCTGTTAAGGATAAACAACTATTAGTTAATAAGTCAGCACTAAACTGCGAGCTAGACCTATGGCATGACCCCTTATTGATGAGTTATGTATTTGTGTCCGAAGCACTGCATGATGCCTTGGTACAAGCGAATATGGCTACTCAATGGAATATGGTGTCTTGTCAACTGGTTTAGATAAGATTACCCGCCAAACCTGCTTTGACTATGACCAGTGAGTACGATATCGAATATCTTAGTTGACATGATTATTTCTAGCGCTACTAAAAATAATCTGTTTATTTTGAAGTATATTAAAGCATAATGAAAAAAATTGAGGCTTCGCGAACGAAACCTCAATGTTTAATAACTATTTTTATCAGCGTTCTATTTATCCGAACGCTGTCTTAACCTGTATTGCGTAAACCCGCTGCTAGTGCATTAATACTACGGATTAATGGGTCTTCAACTTGCAAATTATTTAGCTCGCTGCTGGCTATATTATCTGTGCTATCTGCTTGTCTAGCACGCTTTAACAGCTCGATTTGGATATAGTTAATCGGGTCTAGATAAGCGTCGCGCCATTGCAGGGATGAAGCAAGGTTTTGCTGATTGGATAATAAAGAATCTTGCTCAAGCAGAGAGTTTAATCCTGAATTGGTCAGCGTGTGTTCATCGGTGACCGCTGTCATGATTTTTTCGCGTAACGGCTCATCATCACACAGTTGGCTATAAGCCTCTGCAATATTCATCTCTGACTTGGTAAAAGCCATCTCGATATTGCTGATAAACACGCTAAAGAACGGCCAGTGCTTATTCATCTCTTTCATTAATGCTTCGTCAGCTTTGACACTATGCAGCGCACTACCGACGCCATACCAAGCAGGTAGGGTAAATCGTGCCAATGACCAACCAAACACCCAAGGAATCGCTCGCAAGGTGGTTTTGCTTGGTAGGCCTTTTTTGCGATGGGCTGGACGTGAGCCAATGTTTAACAGAGAGATTTCTTGTACTGGCGTCACTTGCGAGTAGAATTTATAAAACCCTTCGGTATGATCGGTCAGCTCACGATAACGTTGTTCACCTGCGTCTGCTAAGCGTGCAAAAAGCGCTTCGTAATTTGGTAACTCAGTAGGTTGCACCACAAACCTTGAAGAGCAGGCTTTGAGTGTGCCCGTGATACCCATGGTCAGCTCAAACACAGCGGTGTCAGTATTGGCATACTTAGCATATAGCACTTCGCCTTGTTCAGTCACTTTAATCTGACCATGTAGCGTGCCAGCGGGCTGTGCGGCGATGGCATTATGCGTTGATCCACCACCACGGCTCACAGATCCGCCGCGACCATGAAACAAGCGTGTTTTGATGCCATATTGTTCAGCGATATGGTTGATGGTTTGCTGTGCACTATAAAGCTGCCACGCCGAGGTGATGATGCCGCCATCTTTCGATGAGTCTGAGTAACCCAACATGATCTCTTGCGTGTTATCGGTATTCTGTAGCAGTCCACGATACAGCGGATTATCTAACACGGCAGGCAAGATTTTATCGATGTTTTTAAGATCTTCGATGGTCTCAAACAACGGTGCGACAGGTAGGTCAGCAGACAATTGACCGTCAGCATCAATCGTACATAAGCCTGCAAACCGCATTAACAGCAACACTTCTAGTAGCTGACTGGCATTATTAGTCATTGAAATGACGTAACTACCAAAGGTGTCTTGACCAACCAATTTGCGTAGGGTGGCGACTGAGTTCATCAGCGCCAACTGCTCGCGTGTTTTGTCTGCTAGGTTGTCAGTATAAATGAGCGGTGTGCCCGGTTTTTCTAGCAAGCGTGTCAGCCACTCTCGACGCTCTACTTCACTGAGCGCTTGATAGTCTGGTAGGTTAGAGGCACTGGCAAAAATATCGGCAATGACTTCGCTATGATAAGACGATTCCTGACGGATATCGAGCGCTGCCAAATGAAAGCCGCAGGTTTTAACCAGACGAACGACATCGAGCAATAATCCATCTGCATGTGCTGTGTCATGAGTATTCACGCTATGACGGATAATGCGTAGGTCTTCTAATAACTCTTCTGGATTGCGGTAAGCGTCTTTTTCGGCCTCGATATCCGTGCCTTTGCTTTGAATACGGCGATTGGTGGCTTTGACTTTAGTCAGGATGATAGAGAGCAGTCGACGATAAGGCTCATTGCTGTAATCATCGAGATTGTAGTCAAATACTCGCTGATCGAGTTCGTCATAACTTTTGATTTTGGCATACACCTCAGGCTCGACCGTCACGATCGTATCACTGTGAATGAGCTGGCGGCGCAGTTTTTTGAGCAATACTTGGTAGTGACGTAACACCGTGTCCGCATGCATCAATACAGCACGTTCTGTGGTTTCAAAAGTCACAAAAGGATTGCCATCTCTGTCGCCACCGATCCAAGAGCCAAAGCTAATAAATGCAGGTAACGGATAATCTGTCAGCTCTGGGTAGATATCGATGATGGCTTTTTTAATATTGCGATACACTTTAGGAATGGCATTAAACAAACTGGCATTAAAGTAGTGCAGTCCATTATTGATTTCATCATAAACCAATGGCTTACGTGTACGCACTTCATCAGATGACCATAATAAGTCAATCGTTTGCGCAGTTTGGTCTTTTGCCTGCTCGTAAGCGAAACTGTTTTTATCCAGATTGTTTAGCGCATCGCTGTGTGTGAATAGGCTTTGCAACATGTTCATCGTCGTGCGGCGACGAGCTTCCGTAGGATGGGCGGTGAATACAGGTATGAACTTTAGCTGATCAATCAGCTCTTGCATTTGGGCAGGTTCGATATTGCGCTCACGGCACTCAAGTAGCGTACGACGGAACGAGCCTTCCCAGCTATGTTCTGACTGCATGCGTTGGGCGTGGCGTTGCTCACGTAGGTAGTTTTCTTCACTTAGATTGGCTAGGAAAAAATAGATAGAAAAGCTACGGATGACATTTTTTAAGGTTTGATTGTCTAAAGAGGCAATGAAGTCGATAAGCTGTTGCTTATTTTCTTCGTTAGGCTCACGGCGTTGTTGAATAAAACCTTTGCGTAGAGTTTCAATCGTGTGAATTGTTTTTTCGCCAGTTTGGCGAGAAATCGCATCGCCTAAAAATGATCCTAATAAGCTGATGCGCTCACGTAATACGTTATTATCTATAGTCATCATTAACCTTCTCATTAAATGGGTTGGCAATATATGAAAATCATGATTTTAATATATTGTTATTGACGGGTATTCATTGGCTGCTTTTATTATTTTGACTGTCCAAGCAATTTACCACATTAACCATAGCAAAACTAATGTGCCACTGGTATAAATTTTTCTCGCGGAATACATTTAGAACTTATCAAAGTTGTCAAACAACTCACATTCACTCTACGACAGTACTTTAAAATGAATTAACTGTCGTTTAATAAATTTGCTTTAAGATATGAAGTTGCGATCAAGGGTATTGCTATAGTCGGTTCAATATAATTTCGATACAAGGAAACCGAGTGCAAGTTATACATTAGTATGCTTAGCGAGGATGACGATGTAGCGGATTTATATGGACTTGACTATATTGAACTAGCTGGCTAGTAGCTAATAATCTAGGGCGTATCATCATTTAGATTGTGGGTCTTTATATCAGAAAGATAGATGACATACCCTAGCGTAGTGCTTTCAGTCTTACCTTTTTCAATATTAACTATTTTTGATGGGTTTACCAAGATCTACGATTTCTTCGGCATCGATAGAAGTAGGAAATTTTGCTTTCTGACGCTTATCCCACCAAGCAAAGAGGTTTGCTAATATAGAGCCGGATACAGAATGCCAGATACAAGCAACGGCAGCAGCGATGGCTGATTCTGCATTACCAGGGAAAAACTTGGTACTTAAACCCGTGGCCAAGCCTGCATTTTGCACCCCAACCTCAATAGATATGGTACGTTTTTTGGCTTTATTCATACCAAAGAATGCGCCTGAGTAGTAGCCCAATACATAGCCGATGATATTGTGTACGGCAATGGCTAAAATGACGACCAATCCCGATTGTAAGAACTGACTGCCAAATACGGCTGCAACGCCGCCGACGATCGCGGCAAAAGCCAACACCGCAACGCCTGGCATCACCGCCCGCACATCATTAAACCAGTGCTTGTTGTGAAATAAAATGTTTAACATAGAACCAATAGCGACTGGTAACAACGTCACTAGAAGCATAAAGCGGAACATGCCCCAGCCATCCATTTCTACAGATTGACCCACCAAATAATTCAACCAAAGTGGTGTTACTAAAGGCGCAATGATGGTTGAGACAGTGGTCATACCTACTGAAAATGCCACATCACCTTTAGCCAGATAGCTCATAATGTTCGAAGACACGCCGCCTGGACAAGTGCCGACTAAGACCAGACCGAGTGTCAAGCCGGGTGAGAGATCAAAAAGGCGAGCCACGCCAATTGCCAATATTGGCATCACGGTATATTGAATGATAGAACCAATAAAAATATCTAGTGGGCGCTTGGCCAATACTTTGTAATCTTCTTTGCCTAATGTCATACCCATAGCAAGCATGATGACACCCAGCACGATGACTTGGGTATCGCCTGTTACCCAAGAAAAAGTCGCAGGCTCTATAAATGTCACTGCCGCTGCCAAAATAATAACCAATGCTGTAAATCGACTCAATTGCTGACTTATCATCCCTAAAAACTGCATCTCTCACTCCTTCTAAGTCGAAAAATACTAAAGTATAAGTTTAAAACCGTTGTATTTCCAATAGGTTTGGGGTGTTTTTAGCCAACAATAAGTTGCTATTATAACAACTTTAAATATTTTCCATTTTTGATACAGAGGGAATTATTTGGTAAAAATTACGGATAGCTGACCATATCGTTACCTTTCTTTAAATTCCACAATTTTAGATGCCGTTATAATTCCTTATGATTTAGTGTATGTAATCTACATAACACTTTATTTATGAAGCATATGTATAAAATGCTATGCAGATTAACGTCATTCTTTGCAATAGTGTTATATAGTTAGTATACTAACAATTAATATGCTAACTAAATAATATCTAATATGCCTAATCAACCTTATCAGTTTCACTTTTTTTTGCATTGTGGTCATCTCATCGAAGAGCGTCTGCGTACCAAACTGACCCCTTTGGAGGTTATGCCGCGTCAAGCACGTGTGTTAGATGCGCTCGGAAGAATGGGGCAAGCATCGCAAGTGCAGTTGGCCGACGAGTTTGGATTGTCTGCCGCAAGCATGAGCACGATGACAGCACGCTTATTGACAGCAGGTTTAATCGAAAGACGTGTCGATGAGCATGAGCTGCGCAGTAACGTCCTCAAGCTCTCCAAGCACGGGAAAGGTCTATTAACACAGATTTATGAAGTATGGCACGAATTAGATCAAGAAATATATGAGGCGATAGGGTCTGAAAATGCGACGCAACTTGCCAGGATTACTCATGAGCTACGCAATGCGTTTGGTGGTTTTACACCAGGTGAGAATAGCTCGAATTCAGAAGAATTAGCTTCCGCATAATTAACTTTAAAACAGTCTTAATATTAGTGTTTTTATAAGAGATTTTTCACCTATTCAGTCTAACTAGCTATCAGGAAATTTACGATGTCGACCTCTATTCAATCACTTGTTCGATCAAAAAGTATTATCAAATACCTATCTTTACTGACGTTACTAACCACGTCTTCTTACGCCTTTGCGCTCGATGTAAATTTTGTGGATAGTAAATGGGATGGAGAAACGATACCCAAGGGGCAACAGTGCCAAAAATTTGATGGGGTCAATCCAGGTACACCCAAGCTGAGCGTATCTGATATTCCAGCAGGGTCAGACAGTGTCGTGTTGGTATACAGTGACCGCGACTCTAAAAAAATGAACAATGGCGGGCATGGCATTATGAATTACACCCTACCAAAAGGCGCAACTGCGGTTAAGTTGCCGATTGTGGCTGGACACAGTTATGAGATGCCAAAAGGGTTTGAGATAATTGCAGAACATCGCGGTGCTGGCTGGGACAAGGAAGGGGCTTATATGCCACCTTGTTCTGGTGGTAGTGGCCATGAATATTATGTCACGGTTCAAACCTATAAAGGCAATACAGTCACTGCTGAAACCGTGTTAGAGCTTGGCAAGTTTTAATCGGCAACGTGGTATTCGTTATCAAAAACACGACCATTTTTACCTGCGAATCGACTAAAAAATAGCCGCCGCCAATGTCATTAGCGCCATGGTCGAATACCAGTGACAAGATTTAATTTTTTATGATAATTTATGATAATTACTGTTCACAATAGAGGGTTTATGAAAACAAAGATACTTTACAATAGCATACTGATCAGTATGGCATTAACGCTAACCGCTTGTAGTCAACTTGCTGAGCAATATTCGGTAGAAGCTGCTAACGAGACTAGTCAAACGCTATCAGTTTCAGAAGCTGATCGCATTGCTAATGGTGGTGTTGATATGACACGCATCAGCCAAGATGCCCTTGTAAAGGCCCCTGAAACTGTAGACTGTACATTAGAAAACGGCGACGCTGCCAAGTGTGCAAAGATAGTGGTCAAGCATCAACCTGATAACTTGAAAATTGGGCCGTTTTGCCCAGAGACGCTAGATGACAAAGGTGGTGTCTGGAACTGGGATGGCGAAAAATCAGGGCTCTATCGTATCGATGAAAAGTTTTTGACCATGTTGGAGACGCAGGGTTACCAATTCTATGACGCTGACGGCAAGGTGAATATCGTCGACGTGCGTACGACCCAGCCAACGGTCAGTAATGCCTGCTTGTCTGCCTCGGCTGATGAATCGGTCGAGATGACTATTTTATTGCCATTGTCGCCTGTCAAGTCTGACGAAGAAACCAGTCTAGGGACTGTGGCCAAAGTTGGGTTGGCTCTTGATGGCGTGCCTATTTTTGCGGATGCGCCTTCAGTGCTACAAACCGGACACATGCCTGCGCTCGACACGTGCGGCGGCCATATTGATCCGGGTGGCTGGTACCACTGGCATGCCACCTCAACAGACATCAACTCAGTGTTCGAGCATGACCATGTCGATGCTAGTTGTGCCTTAGAGCAGAAGGCTGATGCCTTGTTTGCCTATGCTTTTGACGGTTATGCTATCTACGGTAGCGTGGACAGTAATGGCAAGATACCGACCGATCTGGATGCCTGCAACGGACACACCAGCGCCACTCTTGAAAATCCTAAAGGCACTTACCACTACCACGCATCGACAGAATTTCCGAACTTGCCAAGTTGCTTGAGCGGCGTAGTTGCTCAGGATAACTTCACGACCACTGCCAAACAAGGCATCGGTGCTGAAAATGGCACAGGAGCAGGAGGTCCAGGTCAGGCTGCGCCCCCAGGTTTTGATACGGCAGCGACAACACTTGGTGTTTCAGAAGCTGACTTGTTAAGCGCGATTATGAAAAATGGCGGAAGACAGCTCGACACTGCCGCTGCTGCCAAAGACCTTGGTGTGACCGAAGCGGCTTTGAAAGCTGCTTTACCCAACCAAGATTGATCTCGACAACCCTTTCAGACCTGCTAAGCTTTTGCATGCGGGTCTCATTTTATAAACCCTACAAGCTACAACAATAATTTGTGTGGCTTGTAGGTTGGTTGGAATTCTAGTCATCTCCATTTTTTATCAGACTCATTAAAACTTTCTAATTGTTAACAATTAATTTATATATGGAATTAATCAATTATTCATATAAAGAGGACACTATTCATGCAACTTTCTACTGCCAAATTTGGCTTAAGCTGCTTAGCACTGACACTCGCATCGGGCGGACTGTTCGCTTGTAGTAGCGAGGTGTCGAATACCAATGCAAGCGCCACGACCAGTGTGTCTAGCAAAAATGCAGATACCGTTATGCCTTCGGTACAACCGTCTTATTTCTTGAGTGATGGTTTGGTTGAGCCTATTAGTAAGGTGTCATGCTCGTTGTCAGATGGAAGCACTGGTGAATGCTATAAAATCGTTACCGAAAACAAGCCAAGCGATACAGGTATGGGGCCATGGTGTCCAAGCAATATTGCAGATGATGCCTCAAAAGGGGGTATTTGGTTAGAGGATGGTGAGGTTCATGATGTTGATGGTGAGTTCATCAAAAACTTATCACAGTTTTATGGTGACAGTAATTGGAATATGTACAACAAGACCACTGGTAAAATCATGAAAACCTCAACACTTGAGGAATGTGTGGCTGCGGCAGACCCTAAGGTTGGTGACGAATACCGCAACTATTGTGTTGAATGCTTGCCAGAATATGTAGAAGACCTGACCGATACTTTCTATATTCCAGTCACACCAAAAGCCTCAGCCAGTATCACTGAGTTCGGTGGTCCAGGCCCTCAGGCTAGAGGCCCATCGGTGCGCGGTATTGCCTTTAATGGCGTACGTTTTGATGCACCAGCGCCTGTCAGCAACATCTTAGGCGCTTATACGATTGCACCGTTTGACGATGCCGGTGGTCACATCAATTCTCATGAAGGTTACCATTATCATGCAGCTACTGGTGTGACGACCAAAATTGCACAAGACGACGGTCATGCGCCAATGATTGGCTATGCGCTTGATGGCTATGGTATCTATGCCAATACTGATGCAGATGGCAACGAATATACCGATCTGGATGAAGCGCGTGGACATTATGATGACGTGAGAGGGTATCATTACCATGTGGACAAAGCAGGCAATAACAACTTTATCGACGGACTGCGTGGTGTGTATGCGGAAGACTAGTTTGTCATCAACGACGTTTGCGTGCTTGGCTGCATTTGGACTGAGTATCGCGAGCGTCAATGCGACTGCCCACAATCCCAATACCTCGACTTTTATACTGTCGAAAGCTGCTGATGGTAACTACTCTGTGCGTCTAGACGGTGCATTGACTGGAGTAGAGGCGCAAATTAACGAAACGTACTCGCCCGACGCGTATAAAACGGCGGAGGAGTTTCAGCAATTAGCCAATGAGCACTTTATTAAATCATTGACCTTATCTATCAATGACCAGCCCATTAAGGTAGTAAACCCTAATGTACAGCTGGGTCACGGCACGCAGTTTTCTGCCGAGGCGCAGGGTATTGGTGATACGGTTGAATCTATTGATTTGACCAATACGTTCTTTAAAGACTTACATGGCAACCGAATGACAGTCGTATTGCTGTCTGACCAATTTCCAAAAACGCAATATACACTTAGTGATAGCAATCAACATCAGCTAAGTTTAAAGTTGGTTGATGGTCAATGGCAACAAAATAACAGCGATGCACTGCCTATGGCAGGTGATGCTCAACCGCATACTCATGATGAAAGTGGTCAAGAGGTGGTACATCATCATGACGAAGACGGCCATGATGCAGATTCCCATGACGTAGATAATCATTCGCATGAATCTGCTGATGATCTAGCACTAGATAGTGTTTTAGATGATGATAAAATAAAATTAGCAAGCACGCCGACGTTGGCTACAGCAGACAAGAGCTTGTTTGGTTCTGTCTATGTATTGGGTATTGGTGCTGTGATAGCATTGCTGATAGGTGCAAGGTGGTTTTTTAAGAAAAAACAGTAAGTGCTTATGTAGAATACGTACTGGAATTTATTGTTAAAAGGCCAGCTCAAAAGAGCTGGCCTTTTTTATGTTCTGCTCACTATTCAGACTGCTATGGTGTCAACTTCGCTAACCATACTAATAGATAGTAATCGGTTTCCTTACTCATTGCGACGTGATTCAAAAGCTTATCTTGCTAAAAATATAACTTATTATCACTATAATGGTGGTGATTATCTTTTATTAAAACTAGCATCTGGCGTTCCTTTAAAGCATTTTAATACCCATGGATAAGCGTCAGTAATATAGTAGCCATAGCTTCCATTAATGGTCATACCGTTACATTCATCCAAATCGCCCAAGTTTTTTATATACTCATAGTCATCGATATAAGTACCATCATAACTTCCACCGGGGTTAATACCATTTTGTGCTACACGAGTGCCTGATTTAAGTTGGTAGCTAGAAGCTGCCTTTCTAACGGTGCCATTATCATCGAAATATGAGCCATAAATAGAATAACCATCGGCTGCAAACCCTACGATAGGTGATTCAATTGCTTGATCTGAATGAAACAGAGCATTTGGATTGCCATGGTAATGATAAGTACCATCTGGCTGAGTATGGGCATTATGTGAATCTGTCCCAAAGCTTGATGCAGGTGACATAGGGTCGTATCTAAAAGGAGCATTCATGTTGTGACAACCAATTCTGCCATCACCTATGCCGAAACATCCTGCTGCCATCAAATCTAATTTCACACCATTTAGAAAAATCGCATTATCTGTTCTTAAAGAAAGAGGTGTTGTAGACGCTGCAGGGGTTGGTGTTTGAGTGACCTTAAACGTTTTATTGACTTCTGATACAGCAGTTGCAAAATGTGCACCACCATCATTGAAGTTATGGTTGGGTATTGAGTTTGTGTTAAATAAACATTTGCCATTTTCTAATACTATTTCTAAGTTCCCTTCAAAATCTAAATCTCTTTGAATATCCAAAACATCAGATGTATATGTGTTTGCATATTCAGCACAATTCGTTGCTCGGTTTTCTAATATCTTATTGGTAATATCAATGCTGTCATGCGTATGATTTTCATTTTCACCATGAGAGTGGTGTTCATGAGTGGCAATATCTGTACTAGTTTGAGAGGCGTCATTAGCATCCGTAATATAGCCATTGCAACCACTCAAAATACAGGCAGTCAAGAAAATATAATAGTGTCGCATACAGCTGTCCTTGATAGAGATGTTAGATAATATTTGAAGTAGTATGCTAACACTAAACAGTATCTAGTCGATAACCTTTGTTATTTTGGATTAAATATTTTTTAGATACGTAAGATGCTGATAGCTACTAATCTTGTGATTGTTTATCAAGTTTTTATAGCTGTGTGAATGCACTGTGATTCAGGGTACTGTGATTAAAGGCGCTTTGGTTGAAAATGCTACGACTGAAGAAAGTTATAGAAAGATATGAAATAAAGGTAAGTGTCTTCAAGACATTAAATATAGTTGAGTTCAAATAATTTCGGTACAAGGAAACCGAGTGCAAGTTATACACTAGTATGGATAACGAGGATAACGAGGATAACGAGGATAACGAGGATAACGAGGATAACGAATTTATATGGATTTGACTATATGATCTAAAGTGATTTGCTATACTTTATATAATTTAATCCATCAATTACGCCCCAGCGACTATAAACCTTTCAGCATATCTCAAGGCTATTTAATTGAACACTGTGTCTACGCATCTTTCGTCCACGACTCGTGCGCCATCGAAATCAACACGTTTTAGACATCTGTGCATTGCGTTATCAATATTTTATCTACTTTATAATGTGACGACTTTGTATAGTGTTTCATTATATGAGATAGCCCCTTCGAGCATTCATAATTTGGCCACGCCGTTCGATAGCGTTATTCCTTTCATCCCCATTATGATTGTTCCTTATAGTTGGTCGTTGATTTTATTTGTGGTCAGCTTTTTTTTGGTGCGGACGTCTACACAATTATCTTTATTGACCTATCGCCTGATTTTGGCAACCATTTTTGCCTGTTTGATTTTCTATTTTTATCCTGCTAGATTCTCACTTGATCGAGTGATACCTGATGATTGGACGCAATTCGGCTATCGGTTTTTGCAATTGGTGGATAAGCCGTTTAATCAGCTACCGTCTTTGCATGTCAGTTATGCCATCTTGCTTGGGGTGTCATTATGGGATGTTGCAGAGTCCGAAAAACTTTGGATTTCAGTCGCTTATCGATTATTGCTTATTAGCATATGTACATTGATAGCACTTTCAACGGTGTTGACATATCAACATCATTTGCTAGACATGCTAGGC
This sequence comes from Psychrobacter sp. SZ93C1, assembly GCF_015864635.1. Classification (NCBI taxonomy): domain Bacteria; kingdom Pseudomonadati; phylum Pseudomonadota; class Gammaproteobacteria; order Moraxellales; family Moraxellaceae; genus Psychrobacter; species Psychrobacter sp. SZ93C1. The sequence continues at coordinate 357,614 of NZ_JADYWY010000003.1, forward strand.
GGGGCAGTGTTGGCCGTTGCGGTGCTCATACTCTCAAGTCGAATCCGTAACGCACTGGTAATCAAGTATTTAGTACTGGGTAGCATTGGGTTTTTATTGATAGCGATAGGAGGGTTTTACCTTGCCAATATGAGTATGATAGTGTCTGAAGTTGTAGAAAACTTAGCCATTATTATTGCTTCATACTGGCTGATCAGTTTCACAATGTTGGCTTGTGCCTATCAACAGGCCAAGCCAATACGGGATACATGCTGGTTTCAAAAGTCGAATAGCGGTCGACTCACCGTATATACTTGGATGAAGTTTGCGCCCATCATTATCATTTATAACGGTATGTCATTTTTGGGCCAGTGGTATTTTAAAGTTTTCTCAAAAGGTCAGAAATATCCACTCACACCGTATGCTATTAATAACATGGTCAACGTTGTGGCTTCCCCTCGATTGAGGCAGGCTGATTTGCATAGCCATTTAGCGCATTGGCTGTTTGACTGCACTTCATTAGAGTGGTCGCGCTCATTAGAAAAACTGCCGCCCTCGGTTTACTATCAGATTATCGTCATTGATTTAGCCGCCGAGATATCTAGTCATGTTTATCATCTCGAAGTAGCTGCTAAAAATATGACGAGTACGCCTGTCCATTATTTGTATCTACCTTTACTAGACTTACAGCCATTAAGTGATGTATTGCTCAAAGATTATATTGATCTATTTAAGCGAATTGATGCTTTGACGCGATCAGCTGAAACGCGAGCGATAAACGCTAATAATGAGAGTCGGGTAGAGGGTAATCAGGTAAAATATGGTCAGGTAAAGGATAGCCTCACCACGCTTCTCAACTTCCATTGCGTGATGGGGCTGTCGCGTAGCATTGGTGTACAGGTTTTATATTTATTATATTGTGGTACGCTAACCATCCATAATTATCAATCGTGGATTGAGCAGCATTATCCACATGCGCATCTGAAAGGTGCTTATCTGCCACAGTCACTGGTAGAAGCGGTGGCCAATTATAAATCTATCGAATATCCAACAACTCATTAATGCACATTGATGTCAGTGGGTCTGCGCCTGCTACTTTTTATTTGCTTGCTAGCTACTATTAAATTCCTATTCAACTATGGAAATCTCTATGAACGCTTCACTGCCTTGCTTGTACTCTTTTCGTCGCTGTCCCTATGCTATGCGTGCTCGTCTTGGTTTATTATTTGCCGAGTTACCGGTAGAGCTACGAGAAATCACGCTAAAGAATAAGCCAGAGCAGATGCTAGCGATTAGTCCAAAAGGTACGGTGCCAGTATTACAGCTTTTAGATGAGTCGGTGATTGAAGAAAGTGCAGAAATAATGATGTGGGCGCTTGAGCAAAAAGATCCGCAAGGACTGCTGGATGAAAGCGTTTTATCTCAGGGTAAATCTTTGATTGCACAAAACGACAATGAGTTTAAACAGTGGCTCGATCGCTACAAATATGCCGATCGTCACCCTGAAATGACTCAGACAGAGTATCGACAAAAAGGTGAGGTTTTTTTGCAGGATTTAGAAGTGTTATTGACTAATAATACGTATCTACTAGGCAATAGCGTGACTGTTGCTGATATTGGTATTATGCCGTTCGTTCGCCAGTTTGCCCATGTAGATCGTGATATCTTTTATAGTTTGCCTTATCCGAAATTGCAACTATGGCTAAAAAATTGGTTGGCGCATCCATTATTCATACAAGCCATGACTAAGTTTCAGCCATGGCAGGAAGGCGATGAGATAGTGGTTTTTTCTTCTTAATATTAGGGCGTGTCCTCAATTTAAACGAGTGTCCTCTAAATGGGCTAAAAACAGCTAAATTTTGCCAAACATCGTCAAATAGTTGGTCAATATCTCGATATTATCTGCACTATTTTCCTCGTTTGACGGCAATTTATCTCATTTTTATCACCATTTTTAAAATGAGGACACGCCCTAGGGTCTGTCATTAGTAGACCCAAAGCCGTGAATCTAATACAGTCGTATAAATAGACATGAATAACAGCTCTCTTTACTTAGCCATGTTTTCTATCTTGTTCAAACTTACTATCTTTGTGCTTTGTTTTGCTGTCATGATGCGCGTCTTTCTGCTTGGCTTTTTGTTTTGCTCGCAGCTCTGCATCATGCTTGGCTTTTTGTTTCGATTTCAGATCTGAGTGGTGCTTTGATTCTGCCTTGTGTTTAGCTTTGGCTTTAAGTTCTGCATTGTGCTTAGCTTTTTGTTTTGCCTCTATTGCATTTTTTTGTTTTTGGGTCAAATGATGCGTATCTGGTTGAGGCGCAGCATTTGCTGGACCAATCGCAGCAAAGCAAGTAGATACAGCAATTAGTGAGCTGATGGCAATGTTTTTCATGTTGAATTTTTTCATGGTAAAGCCCTTTTAAGCTCATTATAAGTATAAGCATTTATTAAGTGGTTAAAGAGGTATGAATATAAAGTTGCTCTATCGAACGACCACCACTTTTTTTGCTGGATGTTTGTCTTTGACAACGACTACTTGCTTGGCCTTATGTTTTGCTTTAACGACGACTACTTTTTTCGCTTTAGGCTGGGCTTTTTTAACGACTACCACTTTTTTTGCTGGATGTTTGTCTTTGACAACGATCACTTGTGGTGCGGCATTTGCTGTGCCGACCATTGCAAAGCAAGTAGATACAGCAATTAGTGAGCTGATGGCGATATTTTTCAAGTTAAGGTTTTTCATAGTAAGGTCCTTTTAATCTCATTATAAGTATGAGTATTTATTGAGTGGTTAGAAATATACAAATAGAACGTCGCTCTATCGAATAAGGAAATCATAACGGATTGCAGTGTTACGTACGTTTATGAAAGTTAAAGAAAGGTGACGTTTTCTAGCCAATACTCAACTATTTACACTAACGCACGTGAGTTGTGCGAGTGATAGGCAAATTAGCAATACTCTAGAGAGGATACTTACTTAATATCATCAATTTGCTTTTCCGCTAGCTTCTTACTACATTCTGATATGCCACACCAACTAACTATCTAGATCATCATTGAGAGGGGAGTCAGACGGCATATTGGCAATAGGTAAAGGATTTTATAAGATTTAGAAAAGTTGCTAGCTGATAGGACTAACTTATTATTTATACAAGAAAGCCATGACTGAGTTTCAGCCATGGCAATAAGGAAGTGATGTGGTGGTTATTCCTGTTTAGTACTAATTAGTACTGAGATTTTCTAACACATCGTTAAAGTACCGCTATAATTTAGATGGCGCTCACTTGAATTAAGCCCTCAATAGCTCAACACTGACTTGAAAGTAATAATCATCTTTGATAGTGATGCTGACATTGCCTTTATGAGCTTGTGCAATCGTTTGGACGATTGATAACCCTAAGCCCGCTCCTGTGTGCTTGTTGTCTGTCTTATGATGACGATAAAAACGCTCAGATAATTTATCTACCTCTAACTGGGTCATTGGCTCATCTAAACGATTGGTCATCACGATTTTTAGAGAAGATTGCTTTAATGCAGGTGCTGAAGTCTTTTGTAGACTACTCCTAGTTTTATGTGTCAGCGTCGAATCTCCAGTCGAAAAGGCTTCAATAGTGATGCTACTGTCACTCGCTGCATAATAAGTGGCGTTTGATATCAAGTTGGCAAATAACCTCTGCAATAAACTCTCATCTCCCAATACTGCTTGGAAATTACCTGTTTTTTGGAAGGTGATGTCACGCTCTTCCGCTACCAGCTCATAGTAAGAGATAAGGTTGGTCATCATTGACTCGGTATCGATACGATTGAGCTGTGAGTCAGACAGTCCTTTTTGAGTTTTTGCGAGTAGTAGCATGTTATTGATTAGCGCAGATAGCTGCTCAAGGGTGTCATGCTGATGATGCAGTTGTTCGACATATTCATTGCAGTTTCTATTTTTGCTGAGCATCACCTGAGTTTGGGTGCTGAGCGTGGCAAGCGGAGTGCGTAGCTCGTGCGCGATATTATCTGAAAAGCGAGACAGCGACTCAAAGTTGCTTTCAAGGGTTGCCATCATGAGATTGTAAGATTCAGCCAGTGGTCGTAGCTCTCGAGGCATGTCAGTAACGATGACTCTTTCATCCAAGCGCTCAGGATTAATGCCTTTCATTTTTTGGACGATGGTAGATAACGGTGCAAAACCCCAGTAGACACTCATGGCGGCCACTGATATCAGTAGCAGGGTGATAATCCCTAAAATAATACTTAACTGACGATTGAAGTGTAATAGGTATTGCTGATGGACATCGATAGGTAAGGCAATCAGTGCCAATGTTTGGTTGTTTTGAATAATAATGGCATGGTAGTTTTTACCGTTCATTGCCAATGAAAACTGTTGCTCATGGTGGGTGTCCCATAATGGCAATACTTGAAAGTCTTCGGGTAAAAAGGCTGAAAATCCGCTAGGGGCACTCGATAGCAGTTTTCCGTTTTTATCAAAAATAAGGGTTTTTATATCGTAATCAAGCCATGAAGAATGCAGATGATCCGCATCAGCAGGTGCAGATAATGTCAAAGCATTAGATAGAGTCGTTTGTTCATCAGTGCTATTGACACGCTTACGCAGGTTGAAGGCGGCATGAGACAGCATTTCAGTATCCATTTGATCGAAATGGTTACTGACAGAGCGCTGAACCCAGATATAGATGATGGCTTGAGAGATAACGACAAATATCGTTAGTAAGAAAATAGTACGCCATAGCAAAGGCAAGCGCCGATTGTGGACGTTACTCTTCATTGTGTGCGTGCTCAGCGTTGTCATTGCTATCGTCCGGTGTATCTAACTTATAGCCCATACCTCGTACGGTATGAATCAGTTTTATGTCAAAGTCATCATCGATTTTTAGACGCAAACGACGAATGGCAACATCGATGACGTTGGTGTCACTATCAAAGTTCATATCCCAGACTTGAGAGGCGATGACAGAGCGCGGTAACACCTCACCATGGTGCTCTAAAAAGAACTGCAGTAGAGAGAACTCTTTAGCAGTAAGTTTTATAGTGGTTTGACCTCTATTAACTGTGCGCTTGGAGAGATCCATTTTTAAATCTGCAATTTGCATGATGGTACTTTTATAATCTGCTTGGTTGGCACGGCGCAGCAAGCTTTTGATTCTTACAATCAATTCAGCAAAAGCAAAAGGTTTGGTTAGATAATCATCACCGCCAATCTCAATGCCTTTGATTCTATCGCTCAGATCATCTTTTGCTGTCAAAAATAGCACAGGCGTATAGTTTCCAGCCGCTCTATAATTGCGGATTAACTCAAAGCCGCTAATATCTGGCAACATGACATCCATGACTACCACGCTGAAATCATCTGTTATCAACGCATGATGACCATCTAAACCAGTCATATAATGATCTACAATAAAACCTGCTTCGGTTAATCCTTTTTTGATATATTCACCGAGTTTTATTTCATCTTCAATCAGTAGTACTTTCATATTTTCTCTATTTAGTATGGTGCGCGTATTTATCACAACTGAAGGGCATGGGCATGGGTATGGATAGGGTAGGTGTCATTAATGCTATCAGGTGTTTAGGATTCAAGTTATATCAGTTTTTGATGTGTCAATTCTGTGTGGCAGTCTATTTTTGATAAAAATGATCTAGTTGGCATAACCATGAGGTTTCAACCTCATATTAAAGGAAATGGTCGTGTATTAGAATCCAAAGACATCAACATGACAAAATTGTCATGTTGGTGTCATCTATCAGTCAGAATCAACCGTGTATGCTCCCTGCTGATTTAATGGACTGTAATGTCAATCCTGCTAGCCCTATAATTTTTATTAGCATCGAATCAAACCAATAGAACTCCCTGATGTGGCCACTCAAATCAATGGCAGCTTGATTGGTGTATATTTACACACAAGCCTATCTCAATATTAAATTAATCTTGGTACGAAACAAATTAGAGGCGGTCTTATGAGACACAAGAATAGTACTTATACATATAGGCATCGCAAGATATCGAGTCATATTTTGTTAGTGGCGCTGACATCGTTACTCTTTGCTTGTAGCCAACCAAGTACGGATGCGCAGAATATACAAAGTGTATCAAACGATAAATCTGCCACTACTGACTCGCAAACGGTACAAACAAGCGCTGCTAAGATAGAGCCAGTCATGACTCCTGTGTCCGATTCGTCTACATCACTTAAAAATGTTTCAGCCACTGTCTACAAAACGCCAGATTGCGGCTGCTGTGAGGACTGGATAGAACACATAGAAAGTCATGGTTTGGATGCAAGTGTTCAACACCCTGAAGACTTGTCTTTATTTAAAGATCGTTATGATGTTCCGCAGCAGATGCGTACTTGTCATACGGCCGTTACCGCAGATGGTTACGTCTTCGAAGGTCATGTGCCTGCAAAATATATGGCGCAGTTCTTAGCGAGCCCGCCGGCCCAAGCCATTGGCCTTGCGGTCCCGGGTATGCCAGTGGGCAGTCCTGGTATGGAGCAACAAGATAAATTTATGCCGTACCAAGTAATGCAGATGAATAAAGATGGCACAACAGAAGTATATGCTGATATTACGTCTGCTCAGCAGCAGTTGTAACGCTATAGTCAATCCTCTATAAAATGGATAGGGTGTCACTATTATCAATGATAAACACCAAATACTTTATAGCTAACAAAACAACCTATTGAAAATGAAGTGCTGAAACATCATTTTTGATATCAGTACCATAAATTTAGAACCATGGAGAAAGTACGATGATGAACGATACCGCTATGAATGGAGCAATGATGAACGGAACCATGATGCAGGGTATGGGTGGCATGATGATGTGTATGCTATTTGCACTATTGCTATTTGCCGTACTCATATTAGCTGGCATCGCACTGATAAAACACTTGCGTAAGCCAGCAGCAATTGCATAATAAACGGCCGCATCCGGCAGCAGGGGATAGGGATAATGTGTCTGTCCCAAGTTGTCAGAGATTATTTCAAGCTGATGGTTCTCAACAGAGCGTTTGATCAAGTGTGATATACCTGAAAATTCACATAGACGATAAACAGCCATGAGGCTCTGACACTGTAACCTGCTTGGATAGCGTAAATAAGGTTTAACCACCTAATAGGGCTGGCAATTTAATAAAATTGCCAGCCCTACTGGTATGGTGATGACGTCATTTAATATATTATCTAATACTTTGATATCAGATGTTTATTAAAAGATTGCCAGTTATAGTCAATCCTCTATAAATTGGGTACGGTGTCAGTCTCGCTTAGCCTACTACTTGTAGTGCTTTCACTCGGCTTCCTTGTATCCAAATTATATTGAACTGACTATAGTAAAAAGGTTATTCAGGGTTGTCATTAATGAAGGTAACCAAAAGCTCGCCCAATGTTTCGCCCTGATCTTCTTGAAGGAAATGCCCACCATTGGTAATAATCGTATGGTTTTGGCCTTTGGTTCCCGGAATAAGCTTTTGCATTATTTTATCGCCACCGTTGGTAACTGGGTCTGAATCGCTGAACAAGGTGATGAAAGGCTTTGTCCATTTACTCAGTTCAACCCAAGCCGAACGGTTCTTGTCTGAGGCAGGATCATTCGGTGTCGTAGGGACAAGTAGAGGGAACTGTCTTGCGCCTTCTTTATAAGACTCATCAGGAAACGGTGCATCATAAGCGTCGATTACCGCCTGTGATAGCTCTGTGGTAGTACCGCTCTTGATAGCACCGCCTACATTGAATAGCGGTGTTTCTTGTGAGAATTTTTGCCATTTTCGAAAGCCTTCCCCTGGATCATGATCGCCCGTAGGGAGCATGGTATTACCAGCGGCTACACGAGCAAATTTATCTGGGTTTTCTGCCACAAGTCGTAGGCCGATTAGGCCACCCCAATCTTGACAAAACAGGGTAATGTCTTTCAAATCTAATTGATCAAGTACCGATTGCATCCAGTCGACGTGACGCTGGTAGGTATAGTCTTCACGAGACGCAGGTTTGTCTGAACGTCCAAAACCGGGAAGGTCTGGGGCAATCACACGATGACCAGCGGCAGTTAATATTGGGATAACTTTGCGATATAGATAAGACCATGAAGGCTCTCCGTGTAACAATAATACTGGAGCGGCATCTTTTGGGCCTTCGTCGAGGTAATGCACACGTAGTTCACCTCCTTCGCTATCGTCGACCAGTAAGTAGTTCGGCTCAAAGTCGTAATCAGATAGGTTCGCAAAACACGAATCAGGGGTTCTAAGTATTTTCATATATCATCCTTGTTATCGTTTAGATCCATTAAATGTAACTTCAGGGTTGGGCTTTTGGTACGTGATGTAATAACTATACTCTATCTACTTCGACATTCTATCTACTTCGACGGGTAGTTATCTTAATCAGATAGAGGTATCTACTATAATGAACAAGCTTGTCTTATATACTTAAAAAATATTTTCAATAAAGACTATATCGCACATAGCTTTGTTCATGCAACACAGAAAGTGCTGAAAAGGATATGAGCGATATGGCGTGTCAATAGTGATAAATTCAAACTCCATTAACAAATGGATTGTTGTATATAAGCTTCATTATTTATGAACGAGCTTGGTGTAAGCTTTGCCTAATACCACGCCAAAGACGAGATGTAGCATTAAGGTTGCGATAGGTATCATGAAACCGCTTGGCATATCTAAGCCAAACATTGCTTTGCCTATTATTGGCATCACGGCAACCATCATCACAAGCCAACCTGCAAAACCTATCCCAATACCTAGTCCGACGAAATTTCTATGTAAATTATTGCCAGATGCTAATGCGATGCCAATACCGTAGCCGATAGAACCAATCATAAAGTGAGCCACCAAAGCGATGGCTTTACTACCACCCATTTTGGATGCGATCATCGCGATGATGTCAAAATCAAGCATCAGTCCCATCATGCTTTTGAACATGAGTAGTAAAGACATGACGATAGTAGCGATAAAGCCTGCAATTATTCCTGCTATATATTTATTCATGATAAATATTACTTTTTTATAGTTTTAAGGTTATTTCTTCTTTTTTGAGATAATTTGCTCAACCAGTGTGACAAGATCTGACGCTATAAAGTCAGGGGTTGGGACGTTAGGGGCGGGTAACATAGCGTTGTAAGGCCGTGTGAGAAAAGCCCCTTGGCAACCAGCTGCTTGTGCACCAATCGTATCCCAAAGATGAGAAGCTACTAGGCACATATCAGACATCTTCACCGATAGCTCTTTAGCCACCATTTGATAGGTCTCAGGTGCAGGCTTGAACTTCGCTACTGTCTCAACGCTAAAAGATTGCTCAAAAAACTCACTCAATCCTGCTTTTTCAAGTGGTGTAGGGGAGGTGCTACTCGCTGAATTGGTCAATGTCACGAGTCTAAACCCTGCCGCACGTAGTTTGGTCAATGCAAGCGCAGCGTCAGGATGAGCGGGCATGTTACCCATGCGAGTTTTGAATTCTTGGATGTCATCATCTGTTAGCGTGACTTGATGGATATCAGCTGTCATCTGTAATGCGCCAACACCGAGCTCACCGAAAGATGTATAAAGACCGGATAAGGTCATGGCTTGCGAATACAGCACCAACTGAGCGAACCATTCTCTTAATATGTTCTCATTGTTAAACAGACGAGCAAATAAAGGTGTGAGGGTATCGATATCTAATAATGTCTCGTTGACATCGAATACGATGATTGAAGGAGATAGGTTAGAGGGCATAAAAGCTCCTTTTAATATATAAGTGTGTTGAATAAACGTATTAAATATAGGTGCTTTGCATTTATAAGTATTAGAGCAACAGCATCAGTGGCTATTACAGTAACTGGACTTAAGCAAGCATTCAAGTTAATTTGAGTAATCACTCAAATTTAGAGTCGAGTTATAACCAGCTTTTTAAATAGCTCGCTGAACTTGCTTAGATTCTTTCGCTTAGAGGACTTGGCTATATATTACTGAAGGGCATTGCGAAAGTTTTGAAATTCTGCTGATTGATCAAGCAGACTGCTGCCTAATGAGCGTAAATCATCGACTTGCTCAGGTTGTAAGTGAAAAGTGGTTGGCATCGCATCGAACTTTGCACGTTCGTTTTTATCTTTTACTTGATCAAAGGTTAATACCGAAAAATGCACCTCAACTTTAGGGGAGTCTGAGTCACGCTGAGCATTCACATGCTCACCCCATTGCAAAAACTCTTTTTTAGCCGATGAGACAGTTTCATTATTCAAAGTACCTAATGCGACCTCACTAGCAGCGGAAATGGTGTCGAGGAAACTAGGATCTTTACTCTCTAGTGACCACTCATGCTCTGAGTAGGTTTGCGCATTGGCAATGACGACCAGTACTTGTTTGACCTGGCGCAACTTGTCGGGGCTAAATGCGCCTGCCATATTCGGGACGTCGCCATATTGAGTCACAGGGCTCATCATTGAGCCACGAACGCCTAGATTATCGGTGACGCCGCCATCTACCAACCGAACGACAGGCATGCGATCTGGCTGTGAATATCGGTCTAATGCACGGGCGATTGCATAACTGCGTGGTAGATGATCGTCTTGATTTAAAGCCTTATCCACCCAAGGTTGCCCACGCTCGGAGCAGTCAAAAAAGTTACGTAGGGCTATGGGAGCAAAGATGCCAGGCACAGACGAAGAGGCCATCACTGCATTGGCCACAGGATAGCTCGATAAATCTGAACATAAAAAATCAAATTGCTGCTGAGTGAATGAGAACGTCATGGCGTTATTGAGGTCACTGGCATTGAGGATGACATAAGGCAGTTTGCCTCGACCCATATCCGCAAAAGTCTTTTGCTGAAACAGGCTACTGTCTAAGTTGTCCGCTACCAGATCGCCTCGATTGTATTCAGAGCTGCTCATAGCGATTAGGCTTTTCGGACGTAATGCAAGCTTGATTAGTCGAGACTGCCAGTCCTCATATAGAAACTCTGGGGCAAACCGCTTAAAAATATCATCACCAAACAAGCCGTAATAAGCAGCGGTGTAACTACCGCCTGATACTGAGGAGATGACATCTACCTCATCTAACAGTCGGCGCTCGACGCCATTGATAGTCACTGGCGTGTCACGCAGTTTTTCGAGCACGCCGTAGCTAAGCGCCGCTGCCCGTGTGCCACCACCAGAAAAGGCGAGCACCACAAATACATCATCTGAGTTTTGAGGTAAAGTATTATCAAAGTCATAACGAGTGGTGGTTGTATCTGCTATGGGTTCGTTCCAGACTCGTTGCGTACAACCGGTCAATAGGCTGGATATAAGGATAAGCATCAAGAGAAAAATCATGAAGCGTAATTGCGGCGCAGCTATGCGGTTTGATAGCCTTTGAAGGAGGTGTTCATAGCAATTAGATAAGTATATACGCATGCAGACTACCTCAAAATATGTATAGTAAAATCCACATAAATTCGCTACATCGTCACCCTCGCTAACCATACTAATGTATAGCTTGCACTCGGTTTCCTTGTATCGAAATTACTTGAACTCAACTATAGGTCGGGTCTCTTGTCTCTCAGTTATTTCAAAGCGGCTATCCGTGACACTTTTTATGAATTTTTAGAGAGAGCTTGACGCTTATTATATTGACCTTTCTTATATAGATAGCTGATGCGTACGGTCTACAGTTTACAATGTGAATGGCAGCCAATATAGTAAATCCTCTATAAAAGAGTGACAGCGTTAACCTCGCTTGAAGTATCACATATACATCTGCACTCGGTTGCCTTGTCTCTCTTTTAAACTGAATCAACTATAGTACGATTGCTACATATAAACAGTAACGGCATAGCAATGGTCAGTCAAGATAAAATTAAGCAGTCCTTCAATGTTGATAGAGGTGTGTTTAAGATTAATCCCTCTAGAAGACATATGTTGTCGTTTGAATATAGAGATTGTCTGTTTTGAGCAGTGCTAGACAATTATGCTGAAGCCCAAAGTTTGATGATCGAGAAAGGCTATATATTAGCCGTCGTCAGCATACTTATTCGCTAGGATCAGAGCCAGGTGGAAAGTCATGACGCAGCTGAGACACGTTGTCAGTTGTCACTATATCAGTATAGTTATTTAAATCGCTATGCACATATTGGGTAACCGCAGCTATCTGCTGATCATTCATCATGTGATGAAAAGAGGGCATACCGCGTAATCCATTGATAAGGATGCTAATGATGTAATATTTAGACTCCATTTTACTGTTGTTGGCTAATGGTGGATAGTAACCCGCTCCCTGTGCGCCTTCGCCTTTGAGCATATGACAGCCCGCGCAGGAATCTTCATAAAGCTTCTTGCCATCCGTAGCGAAAAACCCAGTTTTGCCTTGTGTACCGCCTTCAAATTTGGCTAACCATTTTTGTAAATTGGCATCGTCACTCATTTTTGGTATAGCACTGACGTCGACGATATCCATAGGCGTGCGTGTCAGCGCTTCTTTTGATAGATAGACGCCGCCCCAAGCCCCATTATTGCGACTAGCTTGATTATCAAACACCATGGGCGCTGTTTGCTGGCTGGCGATAGTAGCGGCGTTCTCGGTTCTATGCTGACTACAGCCTGACAACGTTATTAACGCTATTGATCCACCAACAACGAGGGTCATTATTGCCTTATCCGAGCTAAGCGGGCTAGATAATCTAAATGGGTTTGATGTCAACATAGTCATGATTGTTCCTAATGTGCCTAGTCTCATTGTTATCATTCTTGCGTCAATGCCAGACTTATTAACCAAAGACTTATTATTTAAAGATGTGCTATCCAAGTTTCTTGGCCTTTTGATGTAGGCGCTTGGCTGCGTCTAGCCCTGAGAGTATCGCACCTTCTTGCCAAGCAGGAATATGAGAACAATGCTCACCCGCTAATACAATACGATGGTCAATACTACAAAGCGACTCGTAATACTGCTGACGGCTCGACTCACTCCAAATGCCATAGCAGCCGAGTGACCAGGGAATACGATGCCAAGCGACTGATGTACCTGCGCGGAACTCTTTGGTGTATTGCGGATGAATATATTTGCCATATTCTAAAGCAACGTTAATTCGCTCTTTTGGCGTTAACGCATTGAATTTATAAGACGCTTCTCCAAAGCCATAAGCACCTAATAACACGCCTGAACCTGAGGTAAATAAATCTTGTGAAGGGTAGGAGATTTGGGTAATGGGCAGATCCGTATAAGTGATGCCGCCGTATATCCATTCATCCTCTTCCCAAAACCGTCGCTTAAACTCAAGCCCTACTTTATAGGAGGTGTCATAAGGCACTGCAGCCATGGCTTGCTTCATTGGCTCTGAGACATTGATGTCAATTTGGGTCAATACTGACAGTGGAATATTGCAAATACACCAATCAGCACGAATACTTTTAACGCCACTTGTTAAGTTACCGCTTTCAGAGTTGCTGCTTTTAGAGTTATTGGCATCGACATAATCAACCGTGACACCCGTTTCATCTTGATGAATCTTAGTTACCTTAGCATTGAACTGAATCATATCGCGGCATTCGCGGGTGAAAGCATCGCCGATTTTACCCATGCCACCAACGGGTTGGAACATGGCGGGTTGATGCACATGAACCGTATAGTTGTTATAGAGATCAGACCACATGCCTGAACTGAGCAGCTTATCCATTGGAATGGGCGTAGAGGGTTTGGCATCGGGCATCAGTCCACCACCTGGATAGACGCTATAGCCACGATGTTTACCCGTTTCATGGCTTTTGACATAGCGATAATCAGTATCGAGCACGCCCCAACCTTTGAGACCTTCTAATAGTTTTTCTTTGTCTTCTTTAGTCACCGTATCATCCAAGCTGCCTTTATTGACGGCTTTGGATAATAGCTCTGATACATAGCCACGGATATCGCTTTGCACGTCACCCAAGCGCTGCGGCGCACCATTGAAATGGTTGGTACGATGCAGATAAGCACGATCATTGGTTTGAATAAAGGGCTGTAATGCCACATTGAACTTTTTGCAATAATGAAAGACCGCATAGTGATGTACGGGCAGTCGCCATGGTCCACCATTGAAGTAGTTGCCTTTTTCAAAGTCGCAGGTGACTTCTTCGCCCCCTAGTTCCGTGTATTTATCCCCGCTATTTAGCGTCCAACTGCGTCCGCCGCCGCGATTTTGGTACTCAAGGACAGTAACTTTATAGCCTGCTTTGCGTAATTCATAAGCCGCTGTCAGTCCACCTAAGCCAGCACCAAGGATAACGATGCTGGCGCCAGCAGGGGCACCTTTTAGATCTATTTCTTTTTGAAAGCTAGACTCTGAGGCAAAGCCCAATGTGGTCATTGCCTGATACATGGCCGTCGCGCCAGCCGTCTTACCAATCATCGAGAGCAGTTGTCGCCGTGTAGGGGAATGCAGCAAATCTTTCATTTAAATGTCCTTATAGTGCTCAACCTCTATATTAGTATAGTCAATCCTCTATAAAAGAGTGGCAGCGTTAACCTCGCTTGAAGTATTACATATACATCTACACTCAGCTGCCTTGACTCTCTTTCAAACTGAATCAACTACATAAGAGGCAAACAGTCCGATTTATTTTTGGGATTAGCCTTTCTCTTTTATGACTCGCTTAACCTCGTCAGCACTCACATCACTACTGGATAGACCGCCAAAGTTGATTCGCACATAATTGGTAATACTAGCAATCTGTGCGTGGCTCAAGTCTTTTTCAAAGCCAGGCATCTTGGGCGCGGTATTGAATGCACCTTTTGCCCCAAATGCAATCACGCCAATAAGTGCATCAGGTTTAGCGCGGCGGATGCTACTGAGACCGACGATAGCGGCATAGCGGGCATCAGGTTGCGCGTAACCATCGACACCGTGACAGCTGGCGCAATGAGTCAGATATAGGGATTTTGGTGAATCGCTATTTTCCATGCCTCTATTTTGACTGTTGATTTGATTACTGCTTTGACTAATAGTGGCAGGAGATGTATTGGCTTTCGCCTTAGCTAAGTAATCCTTTTGCTCAAGTAAGTCATAGGTGATAGAAGTGCTTTTCGGGCTAGGGAGTCGAGCGACATTAACTGGTATTAGGTAATCATCCGTCTTGATTGCTGGGACGACTTTTAGATAGTTAGCCATCGCACTCAAGTCTTCATCAGTGAGATAGCGTGTACTATGTGCTACCGCTTCGGCCATAGGGCCACCGGCATAAGCTTGCTTATCAAGCTTGCCAGTACGCAAATAAGCGATAATGTCACGCTCAGACCAGCGCCCAATGCCCGTATCGTTGTCAGGAGTGATGTTAGGGGCAAACCACTTACCGAGCGGTGCTCCAGATAGATAGCGATCTTGATCGAGACCTTGGGTGAGATTGCGCGGCGTATGACAAGTGCCGCAATGCTCTAGATTATTTACCAAATATTCACCGCGCTGCTGTACGGAAGTCAGTCCTGAGCGATTTTCGGTAGAAGGTACATTGATGATATTCCATGCCAACATCAAGCTTCGGATGTTTAATGGAAATGGCAAATGAGTGGTCTGTTCAGGAGGCTTATCAATGATAGGCACGGTCTGAAAATAGGCAAATAAAGCGCTAATGTCAGCGTCAGACATGCCGTGATAGGATGGATAGGGCATGGCGGGATAGATTTGATGCTTTGGCGCACGACCTTTACGAAGCGCGCTTTTAAAGTCAGCTTCGGTATAGTTGCCGATGCCATACTGCGTAGAAGGCGTAATATTGGTTGAATAAATATTGCCAATAGGCGTCTCTATCGGTACGCCGCCGCTGTAATCTTCACGGTGGCAAGCCATACAATCTGCTGTACGTGCCACATAAGCCCCGCGATTGGCGAGATCACTATTAAGTGGACTAACATTTGGCAGGCTGGTTCTAGCAGGCAAATCAGTGTGTGCAGGATAGATATTATCAGCATAGGCCGTACTGCAAGCCAGACTAGCAACCAGTGCTGATATCGGTATAGAAAGTGGTTTCATAATATCCTTATAATGCTAGTAATAGCTCCTGTCTATAACGCTTGTTCACAGCACCCGTCGTATTGGCGGCTTATATCGTAGCAGTTTATTCTGACACTCAAATAGAAGGCTCATGACTACATTCCCTTGTAGGCCATCTACACTTCAATGACGATTACGACGAGTGCGATTCATATTTTTATCGACTCATATATTGGTTACTATTGATTATTTATACATTGTTTTTCAAATATTTAGTAGCAATATTTTAGTGGGAGTAATATGGATGACCTAAGTAGTGTTTGCTCGACGATGGCCGCATCATCGTTACGGTCAAATCGTTTTAGGATGTTTTTTGCTATTAAAGATATCTATAAAGTTCTTTAAACATTGAGGGTAATGCTTTTAATTGTGCTGGTAGTCTTCTTCTTCTTAAAAAATAGGCTAGAAAGCGCACAAGCAATGGTTAGTGACAGTAGCATCGATACCAATGTATGACTAAAAAAATGGTCGCCAAAGAGCATTTTATACAGCCCCATTGTCCAGCCTAAGACGGTCACGCTCTCAAATATTCCATAACGATATTTTTTTAGAGTGGGTAAAAATGCCAAACCATATAAAGAAAATCCTGCGCTCGCATGTGCGGCTGGAAAGCATTTGGCTGGCGTGTCGGCGACTATGTTTTGCCAGACATTTAGATAGGGTAAGCTCCCACCAAAGAGGGTTAAATGGTTGGGGCAACTCACATGTGTCATCCCTTTTAATAGTGCAATAGAAGTAGGGACTACGATAAGAATCGTCAAAAGATAACTTATCTCACGAATGGATAAAGGGGTAACAAATTTATGGAGCTTACTGCTATTGGTTGCAGAGATACTGTTTAGGGAGTGTCTGTACTTTAAGATTAATACGGTAATCAAATAGAGTGCTAGGAGAATCAATAATGCTTTAGGTCCATCATAAAAGATGAAAGCATAAGGCTGTGCATCTTTTTGGATGAGCCATTGCCCATGGCTATAAAACAGTTCACTAATACGAATATCAAATTGGCTATGCTCAAAAGTTAAAGCAGCAATAATCGTTAAGCACAAGAGTTTAAGCCAAACCCAATCCGTTGAATCGTCCTCTAGAATCATTTAAAACTTCAACTAGTCCTATAGTCAATTCTCTATAAAAGAGTTACCGCGTTAACCTCGCTTGAAGTATCACATATACATCTACACTCGGTTGCCTTGTCTCTCTTTTAAACTGAATAAACTATACATACATTATGGTAGTGATACTGCTAACTAAATACTGTTTAAGATAAAAAAGTCGATAATGCCATTAGCCACAAAACAAACAATAACAGCAATGCTAGAAACTGAGCAGCTGAACCGACATCTTTGGCTATTTTCGCTAATGAATGTTGCTCAGTAGAAGTATGGTCGACACTCGCTTCGATACCAGTGTTGATAAGCTCAACGATTAAGGATAGGAAAGAGGCGAATACCAGCATCATTTTGATGCTGATAGTAAAAGGCATAAATATAGTGAATATTAACAGCAGTAGATTAAGCCAAAGAACTTGTCTGAATGCGGCTTCAAACTTATAAGCAGCACGGAAACCATCTATAGAATATCCTGTTGCATTTAGGAGTCGATCCAGACCTTTTTTACCCTTGGCATTACTTGCAAAGCTGCCGGACATCACAAGAGTATCAGGTGCGCTCTTATTTTTAGAATAGGAATCTATCTGTTGATGCTCGATAGAAATGGTTTCGACATTGTTCATATTGATGCTCAATCGTTATGGATATTTTGAGTATATGGCAAGGAACACGTAGTGCTTTCACTCGCTTTTCTTATCTCTGAAAATATAGAGTAAGTGCAATCATCTCTATAATTATTGTTTTAATGATCCCAGTGTAGGAGGTCACTGGTTAGCACTTGGGTATTAGTATGAGCGGGGCGCTGTTAAGAAAACGTTAAGATGAGATGCTTTTGCTTTTTTTATATTTATGCGATGTACTTATGCGATTGTTGAGTGTGGATGCAATACTTCAAGCGAGGTTCAAGCTGGCATTCTTTTATAGAGGACTGACTATAGAAGAGGCTACGTATAATAAATACTAAAGGTGCTACCGCCAGCCTCATTGGCTTGGTGCGTTAGTTGCCAGTCCATATGAGTCATGATGCGTTGCACGATGCTAAGTCCCAAACCGCTGCCTTCAACTTGGTAGCTAGACTGACCTTTTGACAATGATTCGGTATCCAGTTGTTGGTCATGGTTCTGTTGTTCTAGACGCTCAAATCTTTCATATAGCAAAGGCATCATCACTTCAGGAATACCAAGCCCTGTGTCTGTGACGGTGATTTTTTCGGCATCAATCGTAATGACTACCTCACCATCATCAGTATATTGAAATGCATTTTTTATTAGATTGCCCAATGCCATTTTTAGTAGCTCGGGTCGTACGTACGCGAAACATTCTTGTTCAGCCATTACGGTGCAAGTCACTGCCTTATTGCGTAGCAAGTATCTTAAGCGCGCTACTTCATTTGAGGCAATATTGTTGATGGAGGTTTGCGGCGTGTCTAACTTTTCAGGCGCACGAGAGAGTAATAGTAAAGCACTGATAATCTCAGAAGTTTCTTTAGCGGTATTGCTAATGCGGTTGGTAAATTCACTTAAGTGACTGTCATGTTCTAATTGTGAGGCCAGTACCTCTGATGCCCCCATGATAATAGTCAAAGGAGTACGCAGCTCATGGCTGACATCGCCTGTAAACAACTGCTCACGCTTTAGGTATTGTTCTAGCTTATGGTTTTTATCATCAATAGCTCGAGCCAAGACGCCAACCTCTGAAGGCATATGTGTCAGTTGGGATAGATTTTGATGATCGGTTTCTACGGCTTTTTTTAAATCTAATAGCGGTTTGGTGATTTGCCTAGAGGACAGCTGAGAGAATATCGCTGCGATTAATAAACTCAAAATGACAGCCGCTCTCAAGGCATTGGCGAAAATATCTTCTAAGCTTTCGAAGATTTCTAAAACCGGATAGTGACTCATCACCATCTCAACCCCTTCTACGTAGGTCAATATATAAGCTTGCTCACCCTGCTGATCGATAAAAAAATGAAGGTTGGCGTGAGTTTTGCCAGACTCATCGTTGATAGTGACCGATATTTCTTGCACTTTTTCATTCGCCAATGCTTGTAGATTGGCAGGTGCCACATCGTAGCGGTAAATTTTAATACCTGGGTCGGCAGTATAAATAGGCTGATCGCCGTACTTCTCTTGACTGAGATCAAGCTGCTGTAATAGACGAGCCTTGACCAACTCCTGTTCTATTCTGCTCTCCGCGTACAGAAAAATACTGACGAAAGTTGCGCAAAGCAATAAGGCAAATAAGAAGTAAGAGATTCGAAATTTGTTAACGATGGAGTCGATACTAAACATGGTATTTACTTCGTAATGAAAGGCAGAAAGAAAGAAAGAAAGAGAGATAGGCGGCCATACAAATATCTAAATATTTTTTATCACAAGGGCAGATTTTTGAAGCTATCAGCGGATTTTATACTTTATCTGGATCAATGATTTGGTAACCCACACCAGGTATCGTGACTATCATAGATTGTACAAAGGGTTTGTCGACTTGTGCACGTACACCATGCATATGCGTGCGCAGGGCATCGCTACTAGGAATGTCCTCACCCCATACCTTTTCTTCTAGCTCGTTTTTACTGACGACTCGAGGAGAAGTGCTCATGAGCACATTTAGTATCTTAAAGCCTGTTGGCGTGAGTTTTAGCGACTGTCCTTCACGTGTGATGGTGTGCTCTTCCGTGTTTAACGACAGCTTGCCGACTTCTATACTATGCCGGAAATGGTCGTCTTGATGTCGACGTATAAGGGCTTTGATGCGTGACTCTAGTTCTACTAAAGAAAAGGGCTTAACCAGATAATCATCGGCACCACTATCGAATCCTGCGACTTTATCTGAAATAGTATCGCGCGCCGTCAACATGAGTACTGGGGTTTTATTATGTAGCTCATCTCTTAGCTTTTTACACAGTTTTGTACCGTCCATGCCAGGTAGCATCACATCTAATAAAATCACGTCATAACGATTATTAGCAGCGAGCGTTAAGCCGCTAATACCATTGTGAGCATTGTCCAACTCAAACCCTTTTGGCTCAAAAAAAGCATAAATATTGGCCACAATATCAGGATTATCTTCAATAATAAGTATTTTGTACATAGATGTCTCGTGCATAAATGCCAGTCGTGAATGGATTAAAACGCTAACTGGCCAGCTTAAAAAAAGTGGGTTCTGCTGCCACTTCATCGGTTATGATACCGAAGAAACTGAGTAAAGTGGGCGTAATGAAATCATGTGATACGGGCTGATCGGTCATACGAGTAAGACTATGGTTATCAATGCTGTTGCTAGTAGGTGACCAAATGATGACTGGTACCTGCTTTTGGGCATCGGGTGCGATACTATAGGGTAGGCCATGCAAATAAATATTGTTTTCTCCTAAGCTCTCGCCATGATCACTGATATATACCATCACCACATCATAGTCTTGCTCATAATTTTTTAGCGTATCAATAACGTTATCTAAGAAGTAATCAGTATAACGAATGGCATTATCGTATCCATTGATAACAGACTGATCATCGCATTTGGCCAGCTCATTGGTCATACAGACAGGTTTAAACTCTTCAAACTCGTTAGGGTAACGCTGGTAATAAGCAGGGCCATGATTGCCCATTTGATGCAGTAAAATAAGCGTGTCTGTAGGTGTGTCGCTTGACTTAACAAGTTTGTCAAAACCATCGAGCATACCAATATCTCGGCATTCAACATCGCAGTTAGGGTTAGTCTCAGCGGTTTTATAGTCTTCAAACGTGACGCGATCGGCCACGCCTTTAGAGCTAGAGTTGTTGTCTCGCCAAATGACGTTGACACCTTGTTTATGTAGCGTGTCCAGTACGTTTTCATTATAGTCTGCATTCTTAGAGTTATAGTTTTCTCTATTAGCATAACTGAACATACAAGGCACCGAGTAAGCGGTAGATGTCCCGCAAGAGGTGGCTTTTCTGAAGCTATAAATGTCTGGCTGGCTAGCCAGTAATGGCATGGTATCGCGCTGATAACCGTTGAGACTAATATGATCAGCACGGGCTGTTTCGCCGACGACAAATACCATCAGCTTAGGTTTTGCAGCATTAGTACCAGCTCCAGTAACAGGCGCTAGACGCTTGGCATCGGTCGCATGCAGTATCAACGTGTCAGGCCAACGTAGTTCATCAATGTAATCAGTGCCCAGTTTGATAACAGAATAGACAGGGGTAATGGGGTTGGCGTAACTACGGATTATTTTGTGTTGACGAAAAAAAGTGGCATATTGATCGCCCAAGGGCAAAAGGCATGCGCCTATAAACGCAAGCGACAGTATCAAAGTCATAATGCGTTGTAAGATGGCACGACGTAAAGGACTGCGTTTTATAGGGGTTTTGGCAATAATAAAAGCGGGTATGATGCCCAATAAAATAAGACGAATAAAAAAGCTTGGTGCCATCAGTCCCGCTGCTTCAGCTTGGTCCGTCTCCATACTATTGATCAGCATATTGGTGTCAAATATCGTGCCGTAAGCATCCGTAAAGTAGCCGCATACAGCAGCTATCAATACCATCGAAATTAGCACGATCTTTGCAATTGGTCGATAGCATAATAGTTGGAACAGTAGCCACATAAGTCCGAATAACAGACCTGCGAGGGACGTTATAAAAGCAATATGAGTTCGAAAGGGATAAATATTCAGCACTTGCTCAAAAAACCCAATATTCGCCGTGGCGACCAAATAGAGCGCAACGATTATAATCAAATAATTGAGATTAATCTCGCGATTAGACACTTTGCTTATTGTGCTTATATCGCTATTTTTAGTATAAGTTTTAGTGTCATTGGTGCTAATTAATTGAGGTATTGACATAATCTGGCTTCTCAATAGCGTTATAGTGGATATATTCCTCACAATAACAAGCGGCCTGTTAAGAAGACGTTAAGGTAATTGAGTTAAAGAATTGTCCAATCGGATACTATGATTGATTAAGCTGTCGATCAAAGTTGTTTTCAATAAATCATTGACTCTTGATGGTATATCGAAATATCATGTTATATGAATATAGAAAACGTAATCTCCGCTCTTAATAACCCCATGCGCCGTCAAATCCTTGAATGGTTAAAAGACAGGTCAAACTTTCCAGCCTCATTACCAGAGCACGCGGATTTGGATGGCGTGTGTGTGGCATATATCCAAGAAAAAGCAGGATTGTCGCAATCAACCATCTCGAATTACATGGGGGTGTTAAAAAAGGCAGGACTGGTCATTGCTGAACGCCATGGTCAATGGACATTTTATCAACGCGATGAGGCTAATATTAAAGCTTTTCTCAACGAGGTTGAGAAAGAGTTGCTAAAGCTTTGATACACTGTCTTCTCAGTCTAAGATGGATTTTTAAAATATAATATCGAGATATTTCGATATAACGATGGAGTGTCCCGATGAAACAAACAATGACCAAACTTAATCCAACCAACCTAGCAGAAACATTAGGTAAGCCGCTTGAACTGCCTTGCGGGGTAGTGCTCAAAAACCGAATGGCGAAGGCCGCAATGTCAGATTCTCTCGGTGATGGGTGTGGTAATGCAACGGATGCTCAATCACGTCTTTATGAGCGCTGGGCACAAGGCGGCGTCGCATTGTCATTGATTGGCGAAGTACAAGGTACTCCTCATTATCCTGAGAAGCCTGGCAATTTAGTACTAAACCCAAATTCAGATATCGAGGCATTACAGGATTTGGCACGTCGCGGATCTATTCATGGTGCACATCTTTGGCCGCAGCTTGGACACGCTGGTGCATTGTCATATTTGCCTGTTAGTAAACCCAAAGGCCCTTCTGCCTTAGATCTTGCAGAGTTACAATGCGAGGGGATGAGCATAGAAGATATCGAGGCGTTACCAGCTATGTATGCAAACGCAGCCATGATTGCTAAAGATGCAGGCTTTGGTGGTGTTCAAATACATGCAGGACATGGGTTTCTTCTAAGTCAGTTTTTATCTCCATTGTTCAATCGACGCACCGATGGATACGGTGGATCTATAGAAGGAAGATTCCGTGTCGTATATGAGGTGATAGAAGCCGTTAGAGAGGCGGTGGGCGATGCATTCCCCATTGGTATTAAGATAAACTCAACCGATCAATTAGAAGGCGGCCTAACAGAAGAGGATGCTATGGAGATGATTGGTATCATCGATCAGACTTCTATCGATCTGATTGATATCAGCGGTGGTACTTATTTTCCAGGTGCTCCTGCAAGCTCAGACAGCAGCTCTGGTAGTGGGCCTTACTTCGTTAGTTTTGCACAACGTGCAAAGCAGATAACCACTATTCCTATTATGGCGACAGGCGGTTTTAAAACGCGTCAGCAAGCTGTTGATGCTATTGCGAGTGGCGCGGTCGATATGGTTAGTATAGGTCGTGGTATGGCATTAAATCCAAATCTAGCCAATGACTGGTTAAATATTGAAGGTGGTGACTCAAAGTTTCCAAGATTCGATACCAACCCTCCAGGCGGTGTCACTGCTTGGTATTCCATGCGACTAACAGCATTAGCAGAAGATAATGAGGATGCATTCGATTTAGATCTAGAATCTGCTATGAGTATTTATGATGCGAGAGATGAGGCTCGTTGCGATGAATGGCGTCAGGCTTTTGGTCGTATCTAACGCAAGACGCCTTGATTTTAGGTCTTGGTTTTCTTATTCAGAGTAAACCTTGCCACTCTACAGCCAGTAGTTCTCTTGAACATACGCAATACAGAGATTATAAAATGCTTGGGCGGGCGGAGAGATAGATTTATTGGCGAGTTTAAAGATACCGATCTGTCGGTTCAAAGAAGGGTCAACTAAATCTATCCAAACCAATTCGGGCTCATTAGCAGGGAAGGCAAGCTTGGGTAGAGTAGTGATGCCCAAATCATTACGCAATAAAGAAAATAGCGATGTGATGTTTTCTACCGTATATCTTGCCCTGCGATTGAGCGCCTCGGCTGGCGTGTTTTCGAGCAATCTGCAAGTGCCATTATAGATAAACGGCTGCGACATGAGTTGTTGCCATGTTAGCCCTTGCACCTGATTTAACTCGTTGTTCAGTTCATTGGCTTTAAGGCAGACAACGCCAATGGGGTCTGATATTAATAAGGTGAAATCTATATTTGCTTTATCAATACTGGTGCAATTGCCCAATGCCAAATCTATCTCACCGGCCAATAACCGATTGGCCACACCGACAGAGTTATCATCTATCAATACAATCTCGATATCAGGATATTTTTTTGAGTATTCGACCAACACGCTAGGTAATAATTTAGTCACTAGTGATGGCACGCTTGCAATTCTAATTTTACCTTTATCGCCAGATGCAGAGGCTCTAAGATCGTCTTCTAGCGCTTGATAAACGGTAAGAAACTGCTCCATTTTTGGTAAGCAGGTTTCACCAAAGGGCGTCAATATGGCTTTGTTTCCCACTTCAAATAAACGCTGACCTAACGTTTTTTCTAATTCCTTTATCGAGGCTGATAAAGCGGCTTGCGAACGGTTAGCGCGATCAGCCGCCGCACGAAAGCCGCCTTCTTCTACCACAAATAAAAAATGTCGTAATTGCTGTAGCTTCATATTCAGATCATCCAAGACTATTTTTCCATAACTTATCTTAAATGATAGATTAAATCTATCAAAATTCAAATTTAATTAGTTAGATTTATCGTTGTTAATTAAGTAGGATAAGTTATATAGCAGTTGGCAATGATTAAATAAATTTCAGATCGCTTACTGCTGAAACCACTTATCAAAGGATCTGACAACATGATGACTCATTCAACCAAACAAGCTATCAAAACCTCACTTTATGCATCTAAAGCCCCTTTAGAATGGGCGATCACCAGCAATGGTACGTTGTACACTGCGCAGATTCCTATCGATGAAAATGGTGATGTGGTTGCAGGTGGTATTGAAGCGCAAACGCGCCAGACCCTAGACAACCTCAAGCACACATTAGAATGTGCCAATGTTGGCATGGATTCGGTACTACAAGTCATGATCTATGTGACCGACCGTGACTATCTAAAAACGGTCAATCGAGTTTACGCTGAATACTTTGAAGCACCCTATCCAAATCGTGCGGCGTTGGTGATAGCAGGATTGGCTCGTGAAGAGATGCTGGTTGAGTTGGTCGTATATGCCGCTGTGCCCTAAACTTTGAATGTACTCCAGTCAATAAATCAAATATTTAATACTTTATCAAGGAAGCTCTTATGTCAGCTCACACCGCCCAACAGATATTGCAGCAAGACCCAACCAAATCACTTTACATCAATGGTGAATGGCAGGCAGGCGTAAATACCGTTGCCAATATTAACCCATCTGATATCACTGAAACTATCGGCGAGTTTGCACAAGCCAGTAGCGATCAAGTCAAAGATGCCATCGCGGCGGCGCGTCAAGCCCAGCCAAAGTGGGAAGCGACTCCTTTAGAAAAAAAGCAGTCTATCCTACAAGCGATTGGCGATGAAATGATTGCTCGCTGTGATGAGCTAGGTACGCTGTTGTCTCTTGAAGAAGGTAAGCCGTTTGCGGAAGGTCGCGGTGAAATTTATCGCGCAGGCCAGTTCTTCCATTACTATGCCGCTGAAGTGCTGCGTCAAATGGGTGATAGCGCTGATTCAGTGCGTCCTGGTGTTAAGGTCGAAGTTACCCGCGAAGCAGTCGGTGTGGTTGCCATTATCTCACCTTGGAATTTTCCAACTGCCACTGCTGTATGGAAAATCGCGCCAGCATTAGCGTTTGGTAACACTGTCATTTGGAAGCCTGCAAATTTAACGCCAGCCAGCGCAGTGGCATTGGCTGAAATTATTCACCGTCAAGGCATGCCAGAAGGCACATTTAACTTATTGTTGGGTGGCGGCTCGTCAGTCGGTGATACGCTCATCAATTCTACAGACATCGACGCCGTTAGCTTTACAGGTTCTGTACCAACAGGTCGCAAAGTCGCTGCTGCTACTGCACCAAACTTTATCCGTTGTCAGCTTGAGATGGGCAGCAAAAACGCCTTGGTTATCGCTGACGATGCCGATTTGCAAGTCGCTATCGATGCGGCAGTGGCTGGTGCGTTTGGCGGTTCGGGTCAGAAATGTACGGCTTCTTCACGTCTTATTGTGATGGACGGTATTCATGATGCGTTTGTAGACGGTGTGATTGCCAAAATGAAAACCCTAAAAGTTGGCCATGCGCTTGAAAACGGCATATTTATGGGGCCTGTCGTCGATGATAAGCAACTGGCATCAAATATGGACTGGATCGAAAAAGCCAAGCAATCTGGTGCCAATTTAGCGTTTGGCGGTGAGCGTTTAGAGATGCCGCATGACGGCTACTATATGTCGCCCACGTTGTTTACGGAGACGGATAACAGCTGGGATATCAACCAAGAGGAAGTGTTTGCACCGCTGGCGTGTGTCTTGCGTGTCAAAAACCTAGAAGAAGCGATTGCCATGACCAATGATACGCGCTTTGGTCTGACGGGCGGCATCATCACCCAAAGCTTGCGCAGCAGTGCGATGTTCAAAGAGCAAGTACAAGCAGGCTGCGTCATGGTCAATCTAGCAACTGCAGGTACGGACTATCACGTGCCATTTGGTGGCCGTAAACAGTCAAGCTTTGGCCCGCGTGAGCAAGGTCAATATGCCAAAGAGTTCTATACCATCGTCAAGACCGCTTATCAAAAAGCGTACTAGAACTATCTTAACAAGAATACTCGCCGCTATCGAAGCGACAGGGTGTGAACACGCACTGAATAGCAAATGATAGCGGTCACTTATAAAAGTATTAAAGGGAATTGATATGTACCAAGACCATATCGTCATTGACGGATTACAGTATAGCCATTGGGATCGCGACTACTTCAAGATGCTACAAGCCAGTGGTATCAATGCGGTACACGCCACCTTGGTCTATCACGAAGACGCTCGCCAAACCACGACTCGCTTTGCTGAATGGCATGCACGCTTTGAGCAAAACTCAGATCTTATCTTGCCCGTGTACTCAGTGGCTGATATCAAAACGGCAAAAGAGCAGGGCAAAGTTGGCATCTTTTTCGGCGCACAAAACTGCTCACCAATTGATGATGAAATTGGTTTGATTAGCGTGATGCGCCGCTTAGGTCTATTGATTATGCAACTGACTTACAACAACCAGAGCTTACTAGCGACGGGTTGTTATGAGCAGAATGACAATGGCATCACCCGATTTGGTCAGCAGGCCATCGCTGAGATGAACCGTGTCGGTATGATTATTGACATGTCACACAGCGCTGAGCGCTCAACGCTTGAGGCGATAGAAGTGTCATCGCGTCCGATATGTATCAGCCATGCCAATCCGACCACGGCTCATGAGGCCTTGCGTAATAAATCAGACACGGTCATCAGTGCCTTGACCCAAGCAGGTGGGTTGTTAGGGTTTAGTTTATATCCATTCCATTTGCCAAATGGCAGCGCATGTACGCTTGATGACTTTTGCACCATGATTGCCAATTGTGCTGATAAATATGGCGTCGAACATTTAGCGATTGGCAGTGATTTATGTCTCAATCAACCGCAAGCCGTGCTTGAGTGGATGCGCAATGGTCGCTGGTCAAAAGCGATGGATTATGGTGAAGGCAATGCCAATAATTCAGGTTGGCCAGATACTTTGCCATGGTTCGCTGGCAAAGACGGTATGGAAAATATCTATAACGGTCTGCTAAAGCACGGTTTTAATGAAAGTGATGCTGGAAAAGTCATCGGTCAAAACTGGTTCGATTTTTTAGAGCAAGGCTTAAAGCCTTTGTCTTAACCACTCAGTCTGAAAATAGTGTTTCAATCAACGGTTACTCGAAATCGCTATAAGAAGACAGACGTTTTATAGCATAAAACCTTTTGAAGTAGACAGTATAGCGAGGTTGTTTAGATATATCATCATTGCTATGCACCTGATTTAAATAACGAAACGTTAGCATATGGAGCCACATCATGGCCGATTTAAAGGGATTTAATCAAGATGAGCAAGGACGCTCAAGCGCTGCCAATACAGATACAGAGGCGGAAAAGGTCACTAGCACATTAATTTCTACAGATGCTGACACGCTAGGGCTTAAAAACCCTGCATTTTGGTACAGTGGCGGCTTTATTACGATCTTTGTGCTCATGGCAATTTTTGCAGAGGCGCAGTTAGCCACGATCGTTGATGTTGGTTTTCAATGGTCGGCTAATATTTTCGGTCCTTTCTGGCAAATTTTGCTTCTTGCTACTTTTGTTATCGCGTTAGCGGTTGGCGCAGGTCGTACTGGTCGCGTCATCTTGGGCAATTTACCAAAGCCTGAAATGGACAATTTCAAATGGATGGCTATTCTGTTTTGTACGTTGCTGGCTGGCGGCGGGGTTTTTTGGGCTGCGGCAGAACCCATTGCTCATTTCGTTTCAGCACCTCCATTATATGGTGAATCACCAGACTTACAACAACGGGCTTTTAACGCCTTATCACAGTCTTTTATGCACTGGGGATTTTTGGCGTGGTCGATTGTCGGTAGTTTGACAGCGATTGTGGTCATGCATCTGCATTATGACAAAGGCTTACCGCTGAAACCTCGTACGCTTCTTTATCCTATGTTTGGTGAGCGCGTACTCACTGGTCAAACGGGCGCGATTATCGATGCTTGCTGTATCGTCGCCGTCGCCGCTGGTACGATTGGTCCTATCGGTTTTCTGGGTCTACAAACCAGCTATGCACTCAACACCTTGTTTGGTATCCCTGATACGTTTACCACTCAGCTCATCATTATTGTATTTGCTATTGCGCTTTATACCTTATCAGCGATCAGTGGGCTTGCTCGAGGCATGCAGTTGCTCAGCCGCTTTAATGTCATATTGGCGGTTGCCCTGATGCTCTTTATTCTGATATTTGGGCCGACCAACTTTATTGTGAATGGTTATATCCAAGGTGTCGGTACGATGGTCGATAACTTTATCCCAATGGCGACGTTTCGCGGTGATGAAGGTTGGCTTGGCGGTTGGACAGTGTTCTTTTGGGGTTGGTTTTTAGGCTATGGCCCGATGATGGCCATCTTTATCGCTCGCATCTCACGTGGTCGTACGATTCGCCAATTAATTACCACCGTTTGTATTATTGCACCGCTCGTGACGTGCTTTTGGTTCACCGTCGTTGGTGGTTCTGGTTTAGCATTCGAGATTGCCAACCCTGGTAGTGTCAGTAGTGCATTTGAAGGCTTCAATCTACCCGGTGCATTATTAGCCGTCACGCAGCAACTCCCATTTCCTTTGATTACCTCGATATTGTTCTTGATTTTGACGACGGTATTTATCGTGACCACTGGCGACTCGATGACTTATACCATCAGTGTGGTCATCAGTGGCGAGCGTGAGCCGAACGCCATGATTCGCACCTTTTGGGGCATCATGATGGGTGTAACAGCCATTGTTCTAATATCGCTTGGTTCGGGCGGCGTGACAGCGTTGCAGTCCTTTATCGTGATTACCGCCGTGCCAGTCTCTTTTGTATTGTTGCCTTCATTATGGAATGGGCCACAGATTGCTCAGCAAATGGCACGAGAGCAAGACTTGTATCGTCCCAATAAGGTAGAAACCAGACATAAAATTAGTGAAGAAAAACGTGCTCAGGAAAAATTGGCTGAAAAAATTGATTGAAGCACTGAATCACTAAACGGTAAATATGAGACAGCCATCACCTACACCGCTAATTTTATATTTACCAATAGATATCATCATTGAGATTATTAACGAAGCTGCTGGCTCGGTATATTAGGTAAGGTAGTGAAATTATGAATATGGTTTATGCAAATAACGAAAACAGTAACGTCAAACCACCTTCGCTTAGTACGGGTTTTCGTACTCGTGATGTGATTATGAATGCAGAAAGATTAGGCGCAATGCACCAGACCCGTATTAGCTTTGTGCGCACACTACTACGCAAAGTTGACAAAGAAAAATGGACACTCAGTACGCACTTATGGGATTTGGATGAACAAGGTTACGGCAAAGTTATCTATCGCCTCAATACTCCAGAGCACTTGTATCATCTGGTAGTTTTCTGTAATGAGCTGGCTGATGAAGAGCGTAATGATAGGGTGATTGCCCAAAAATGGGATGTGACCTTTGGGCTTGTGTTTGGTGAGATAGGTGAAGAATTATTAGATAATCTACAAGCTAATGTGCCGCTACAAGAAGCAGGTCGCAACTCTAATATGGTGATGGTGCTGGCACGAGCAAATAAGAGCGTCAGGGTCTTTGATCATATTGTCAGCTCGCTTGCTATTGGTAGGCAACCAGATGTAGATGTGCTATCGCAAGTCGGTTATATTTTGCGTACCACGGCTGTCTATGGCAACGGTAAGTTTGGTATTTATGATTTTAAGCCGTTGGAGCATAGTGAAGACTTTGATCAATCGTTTCGGGCACAGATGTGTGCCGTCTACCTGCTGCGCGAGTTTAGCTTAGATTGGGTTGATTATTTGGCAAAGCAAAAAGGTGGTAGCAATGCAGTCACGTTGCATCCAGAGATTAAACGTTATCTTGGGATTGGTAATGCTACGGGTCTGGGTATGGCACCGTACTTAATCAACCATCCTTGTGTCGTTGACCAATGGCTTGCGACGCGTGAAGAGGCATTGCAAGCAACGTTGGTCTGTCAGGTGGAACCCAAAGAAACGGCGCATTTTGCGAGCTTAATCAAACGTGCCATTCAGCATTTTAGCGAAATCGTTACTATCAATGAGCAGCAAATAAAACTCAATGAAGCGGTCGTCACAGAGTTAACAGTACTACAAAACAATTTGATGATAAGTATTAATAATTACGCGACATGGGCAGAGTTTTTGCAAGACCACGATTACCTGAGTTTTGAGAGTCAAGAAGTCATCATATCCTGCTTAATGGAGTTGTATCCTGAGCGTGTCGATGCCTCTCAAAAAAAGGTAAATGCTGATGAAGCTTTATCGTTACCGAAAGGAAAGGTGATTCAAGATTTAATTGATGTATTAGAGCTGTATTATCAGTGGGCGATTGATATTGATTTTAGCCAGCCTGAAAACAGCTATTGGTTTTGGTATCGTTCAGTGGATAAAGAAGAGCCGCGCATGGGCGTGCGCGGGCAAGAGCCGGGCGCGGATCGTGAACTTGCATTGGACATCGCAAGGCAAGCAAACAGACTGTATCTCGCGCTTAAGCAAGCCAATGCTCAACAACTGATTTCTGAGTTTACTTTAAATCAACCAAAGTACCGTTCAATTGCGCGTCGCGTTTGGACGATGGGGCATAAACCATTGGGTGATATTCAGATGAATGTTTTGCATAAAACCGCATTACCCATGCATCTATTACGGTGTAAATTATCGATGTTTGGTGCGACGAAATTTGATCCTAGATCCGATCGTTGGGTGCGGATTACCTTGTTTCAAGGTGCGCCTTTATTTGCAGAAGTGCATAGTGATGAATGGCTGTTTCCATTACTACCCGATTTATCGACAGAGCAGGGAGGTTTGACTCATGATCGTATCGCATAATGAAATCGTCGCGATGGTATACAAAGCCTTTACTGGGCTGCACAGAGAAGTGGGTGAAGCAGATGTGATTGCCACTATGGTCGCTGAGCTACAGATGGCGGGCTTGGATGGTATCAGACACTTTAATAACGCCAGTCCGTATATCTTGAACGAGGTTGATACGCCAATTAACATCATCCATCAAGAGGAATGTGCTATTCGCTTAGAGTTGCATGGTAATAGTTTGGCTTGTCACTTGCCGACCATCATTGACTATGCGCTTGAAAAAATGGGTGATCTAACGCATTTTCATATTTATTTGCAGAACTGCCATAACCGCTGGCTGGCTTATAGTGAGCTGGTAGGATTGGCAAGCAAGGGTTTTGCCTGTCTGGCTAAATGGGACAATGGCTCTGTACCTAAACAAACGTTATTCACGTTAAATCAAGGGTTTATCTATCCTGATCTATACTTTTTTGATAAGGCACAAGCCAACTATAATACCAATGATATGATTATTGAGATTGCGACTCAAAACTTTGATATTGAAAACGATATTCAGAATTTCGATCGTAAAATATCAACAGATGAACTGTTTTCAACCCATCAGCGCGCGTGGAAAGAAGGTATCTATGTCGACGATGAACAATGGGCGATACTCAGAACAACAGCCGCCGCGATATTGGTCGAAAATAGTGAAGCATCAAGTAAAGGCGCGGGAGGCATATAGCGTATAAAGCCAGACTTCTAATTACTCTATCAAATATCTTTATGTATAATTGGTTCAGTTTGAAAGAGAGACGAGGCAACCGAGTGCAGAGGTATATGTGATACTTCAACCGAGGTTAACGCTGTCACTCTTTTATATAAGGTTGGCTAGATATTAATAAGCAATTAGCTATTTGGCGCTTGCGTGATGTGCTCATCCCAGTATGGCGGAGCGCCATAATAGTCTGTCATAAAGTCAATAAAACATCTGACCTTATGGGGCAGCAGCTTTCTATGAGCATAGACAGCATACAAGCCCAAAGGGTCGGGCTCATACTCAGGCAACACTACGACCAACTTACCAGTATGTAGTGCATCACTAGCAATAAAAGTTGGTTGTAATATTAATCCTCCACCTGCAATAGCCGCCTCAACGAGTACGTCACCGTTGTTACTGCGGAATATACTATGCTCCTTGAATTGTTTTGCTTTTAGGTACTTATAAATTTGTCCTTTGGTTTCAACATTCATATAGCTGTAATGCAAATAGCGATGCGATTCCAAATCTTCAAGCTTCTTAGGCACGCCGTGGATTTTTAAATACTCAGGCGATGCGCATAAAACCACGCGGATAGGTGCAATTTTCTTAGCGACGAGTGATGAGCTGTCGAGCTGTCCGATACGCAGTGCAATATCAAAGCCTTCTTCAACGATATCAACTTTCCGGTCGCTTAGCTGAAGGTCAACAGTGACAGAAGGATGCTGTGCTTGAAAATCAGTGATCAGTCTTGCCATATGCTTTAAAGCAAATGAGACAGGCGCACTGATTCGCAAGATTCCCTTGGGGTGCTGCTGTAGGCCGCCTAATTGCGCCGCCATTTCATCAATGCTCAATAAAACCTGCTGCGCATGCGTAAAATATTGGCTACCAGCCTCAGTTATACTCACTTTACGGGTAGTGCGATTAAGCAGGCGAGTATGTAGTTCATCCTCTAGCTTTGCCACATACTTGCTCACCAGTTGCGGCGAGAGCTGCATCGTGATGGCGGCTTTGCTAAAACTGCCCTCTGTCACGATTGCTACAAAGGCACGCATCGCGTCGATTCTATCCATGTTTTTTCCTGTATTTATCCTAATATCAAATATATTATAAACAATACATTGATAATTATTCAATATAACTTAGCTTACTCTTTTATATCGTTGATAGTAAAGTGTGCTCATATCATTTCCGACACTATTTATCCTAATCATACATTCTGGAGTAAGCATCAATGACAACATCACTACTAAATAAAGTTTTGACATCGAACGCTGGAGCAGCGGCCTTAGTTCTTCGTATACCAGTTGGCCTGATTTTGGCAGCCCACGGTGCCCAGAAGCTATTTGGTTGGTTTGGTGGTAATGGGCTAGCAGGTACGGCTCAATGGTTAAGCAGTATGGGTATGGAACCTGGTTACTTAATGGCGATATTGGCAGGCGGCGCTGAATTCTTTGGTGGTCTTGCTCTGGTATTGGGTTTGCTAACCAGACCAGCCGCTTTAGCCGCAGCATTTACCATGTTGGTGGCTATTTTTTCTGTCCATATCGGCAATGGATTATTTGCTGATAATGGTGGTTACGAATACGCGTTGACATTGATGGTGGCTTCGCTCGCGTTAATGATACAAGGGGGCGGAAGTTTCAGTATCGACAAAATGCTATCAGGAAAAGTCGAGCAGATTTAATAGCTGTCAGCAGTTTAAAACTTGCGTCATCTAGAGCCATTTCTCAGCTTAAACATTGGTATTTATTATTGGGTTATTGAGCATTAAAGTGAAGCATAATGGAGTAAAAGCGAATGGGCAACGAGTCGATTTCGGTCACACAGCCAGTATTCTTTATCCCTCATGGTGCGGGGCCGTGCTTTTTCATGGATTGGCAACCGGCTGATACGTGGAATAATATGGCTGCATTTTTAAAAAGTATTTCTGATCGATTGCCTGAGCCTCCCAAAGCTATTTTGATGGTTAGTGCGCATTGGCAGACATCTGAATTTAGTATTACCGCTGGCACGAAACCTGAGCTCATTTATGATTATTATGGTTTTCCTGATCATACCTATCAACTGACTTACCCTGCATGTGGCGCGCCAGTATTGGCCGAGCGGATTAGCCAATTGTTTACCGATGCAGGTATCACTAATGAAAAAAATACCACGAGAGGATTTGATCACGGGACTTTTATACCCTTAAAGCTGATGTATCCTGAGGCCGATATTCCAGTGGTGCAGCTATCATTACATAATAATCTAGACCCGAAGGCGCATCTGGCTGCAGGTCGAGCGCTGGCATCATTGCGTAAAGAGGGCGTGTTAATCATCGGTAGTGGCATGAGCTTTCATAATATGCGTGGCTACAACGATGCAAACTTTACCGCACCTTCAGAACGTTTTGATGAATGGCTGACTAATACTGTGGAATCGGTAGATTCAGATGAGCGACTTGTAGCCCTTGCGAATTGGTCAAAAGCGCCTCACGCGCTTGATTCACATTTATTGGGTGCAGAAGAGCATTTACTGCCGCTTATGATAACGGTAGGGGCAGCAGGTCACGATGATGGTCGGAAGGTTTATTCTGAACAAGTACTAAAAACGCAAATATCAGCCTTTCAGTTTGGCTAAATGTTTTGAAAAGTACAACCCATAGTGTTTCAGCGTGGTTGTCAAAAATAAAAACCCCTTTGAATCTCAGATTCAAAGGGGTTTTTATTTTTGAGATAGCGATTATGAATAAAATATCAAATTAGAGATAACGTCTCTTATTATTCATATGTTGCCACCACATTATTTCCATCAAGTTTGAATTTATAAGTATTGAGCACAATACTCTCATCATCTAAACACTGACCAGTAGCTAGGTTAAAGCGTTGCTTATAGATGGGCGAGGCCACATAAAGGACTTCTTTTGCTGTTCCTGTATCATCTGTAATCGTGGTGCCACCAATCAACCCCCGTGACAGTACATTGGCTTGACTGAATGGATCGTAGTTATCAAGAGCGAATAAATCGTTCTGTTTGGTACGAAAAATAGCAATTTGTTTGCCATCTATCAGGGCGCAGACACCGGTTTCAGGAATGATATCGTCAAGTGTACAAATAGTCTGTTGGTTCATGAGGCGGTATCCTTAGTGATGATAATATTGCTCTGTATGAGTGATAAATTGTGAGTGACAAGCTGCAAGTTGCAAAACATGATTTGAGAAAAATGAGTCGTAAAACTTGAGTCAAAAAACAGCACCTTGCTTGTTGTGATAACAAACAAGGCACTCATCATTGGCTAAGCCAGTTCAACTAAGTTAATGGTTGCTTTTTCCGCGTCAGTCGCTGGACGAATCTGTTCACGATCGGTCACGAAAACGACATTCTCATCGCCTTGCTCACTGTTTACAAAATGACGGAAACGTTTGAGTTTTTCGGTGTCGTTAATCGTCGCCGCCCACTCACACACGTAATTGTCGACCAACAATTGCATTTGCGCTTCGAGCTCATCTGCTATGCCTAAACTGTCTTCGATAATGACAGCCTTCAGATAATCAAGCCCGCCATCTAAGCTTTCACGCCACTTTGAGGTACGTTGTAGCTTGTCCGC
Organism: Psychrobacter sp. SZ93C1; assembly: GCF_015864635.1. Taxonomy (NCBI): domain Bacteria; kingdom Pseudomonadati; phylum Pseudomonadota; class Gammaproteobacteria; order Moraxellales; family Moraxellaceae; genus Psychrobacter; species Psychrobacter sp. SZ93C1. Next base: position 393,552 of record NZ_JADYWY010000003.1, read on the forward strand.
TGTTTTTATATAGAACATAATGATGCGGTCGATGTATTTGACCATGGTTTCGGTATCCAGATCGGTGGCGAACAGCTCGCCATGACGCGGGGTGATACCACCATTACCGCAGACAAATAGATTCCAGCCGTTTTCAGTCGCAATCATGCCAAAGTCTTTACTTTGCGCCTCAGCACATTCGCGCATACAGCCCGACACACCCATCTTGATTTTGTGCGGTGAGCGCACGCCTTTATAACGATCTTCTAATCTCAAGGCTAGGCCAATACTGTCATCGACGCCGTAACGGCACCAGTTATTACCGATACAAGATTTCACGGTACGTAAAGATTTACCATAGGCATGGCCAGTCTCAAAGCCTGCTTGCACCAGTTGCGTCCAAATATCAGGCAATTGCTCCATGCGTGCGCCAAACAGATCGACCCGCATCCCACCAGTGATTTTGGTGTACAAATTAAACTGCTTCGCTACTTGACCCAGTACGATGAGCTTGTCTGCAGTAATTTCACCGCCTGGCACACGAGGTACGACGGAATAAGTGCCGTCTTTTTGGATGTTACCTAAGTAGTAATCGTTACTGTCCTGTAGTGGTGTCAGTTCGGTTTTGAGTACGTAGTCATTCCAGCATGATGCTAGAATAGAGGCGACCGTTGGTTTACAGATCTCACAACCATGACCGCTACCATGTTCAGTCAATAATTCATCAAAGGTTTTGATACCGTGCACGCGAATCAGGCTATATAAATCTTGACGAGAGTACGCAAAGTGCTCACACAAGTCATTGTTTACTTCAAAGCCCATGGCGGTGAGTTGATAGCTGACCGTATCTTTGACCATAGGGGCACAGCCACCACAGCCACTACCGGCACTGGTCATGGTTTTTACATCGCTGACGGAGTATGCGCCGTTTTCAACTGCCGAGCAGATAGCGCCTTTGGTCACGTTATAACAAGAGCAAATCGTGGCGGTATCTGGCAGATTGTCGATGCCCATCACGGGTTTTTCGACATTGGGTAATATCAGGCTTTCTGGGTGTGCGGGTAGGTCAATGTCATTTAAATACAATTGCAATAGGTTGTTATAGTCTTCGGTGTCGCCTACCAATACGGCACCAAGCAAGCGTTTGTTATCAGGTGTGGTGACCAGTTTTTTATAAATGCCCTCACCAGGGTTTTGATACAGATAGCTTAAACTGCCTTCACTCGTGCCATGTGCATCGCCAATACTGCCCACATCCACACCCATCAGTTTTAACTTGGTGCTCATGTCGGCACCCGTAAATATCTGCTTGCTATCACCAGCAATTTGCGCGGCACAGATACTGGCCATATTGTAGCCGGGAGCCACCAGGCCAAATACTTTGTTGTCCCATACTGCGCATTCGCCTACGGCATAAACATGATCAGCGTTGGTACGACATTGCTCATTGATCAAGATGCCACCACGCCCGCCCATTTCGATACCGCATTCGGGGTTGTTTTTAATAAGGCCATCTTGCGGTCTAATACCGGCGCTAAACACAATCATATCGGTCGTTAGAGAGGTACCATCTGTAAACTCCATGGTTAAATGTTGATCATCACCGCTGGTGTCATCAGAGTTCGGCGCAGTATTAGACAGAATCTCTTTGGTGTTTTTGCCTGTCAGTACTTTGACACCAAGTGCTTCTATTTTTCGCTTTAAAATCTCACCGCCAGCGGCATCGAGCTGAACGCCCATCAATTGCGGCGCAAACTCGACCACATAGGTATCAAGCCCTAGCGTAACGAGCGCTTTTGCGGCCTCAAGCCCCAATAGACCACCACCAACCACCACGCCTTTTTTGACAGTGGGCAGCTCAGCAATCGCTAAAATCTCATCTAAATCCGCAATGGTACGGTATACATGGCAATGCGGATGCTCGCGACCTGGGATGGGCGGCACAAAAGGATATGAGCCCGTCGCTAGTACCAACTCAGAGTATTCAATAATCTCGCCTGCCTCAGTAGTAATACGCTGACCGGCCGAATCGATATCTACAATGCACTGATTCAAATGCAAATTAACTTTTGATAATTCATAAGCCGTCAAATCTACTAGGTTCAGCTTACTGGCATCTTTATGTTCAAAGTAGCTCGACAAATAAACACGGTCATAAGCAGGGCGGTCTTCTTCAGCAAACACATGAATGTCAAATTGCTGATGTAGTCCTTGCTCAATTGCTCGTTCAATAAAGTGATGACCGACCATACCATTGCCAATCACCACCAAATTGCCTTTACTTTCTGTGCTCAATGCAGTGCTACTCATGCGTCTGTCCTTAGTAATGGGGCTGGTTGGATACGGTCATCGTTTATTTTTTTATCACGCTATAAACGGCTCCGTCCCTCAACAACAGCTGATAAACAGCATTTAATACCTACTATTACAGAGCATTCAATAATCATGCCATGGCACTTCGATTAGCGGGGGTTTTGCATGTTACTACTAGATATAAAGGTATGCCGTATCGGGGCCAGTCGCTTATGTAATAAGGTTTTTACGTGAGTATGGCTAGCTCCATTACTTACCAAAAATCAGGATAGATACCGTTGTTGCCGACTGCAATGTCAGAAGTTAATGCACCAAAATAGATACTGCTGTGCCCCACGTTGGATGTTATTGCTGTTTATAAGGGAGGCTGACGGAGTGTTTTAAACCTGCTGTGTTAATGCTTTATTAGCATAAGCGTCAGGTGTGATGATGGTTATAGACCCGCCAGTAAAGGCGCCTAGAGACTCAATAAGCGTTGGTCTTTATACAGATTTGGCAGCGTACACAAATAACTGGCATAACCATTGCACCGCCTGAAACATTGCTACTTATCATATTTGAATACTGCATTTTTTGAACACTTAGTACCTTTAGTACGTTGTCAGAACCCTGAAGTTAATCATTTGAGGAAGTTGCCTATGTCATCATCAGCCCCCGTTGCACCTAGTAAAGACAAGCTTAATGTTTTGTCATTTACGGGTAAAAATAAAATCCTTCATTTAGGTTGGATGGCATTTTTCCTTACCTTTTTTGTATGGTTCAACCATGCACCATTTTTATCAGCGATTGGAGAAACACTCAATCTGAGTAAAGACCAAATCAAAACGTTACTCATTTTAAACGTGGCATTGACCATTCCTGCCCGCGTGATTATCGGGATGCTGACAGACCGTTTTGGCCCTCGCATTGTTTATACCGCTATTTTAGCCATTGGTGCTATTCCTTGTTTTACCTTTGCGTTCGCGCAGGATTACAACACCTTGGCGCTGTCTCGGTTTTTGCTGGGTTTTGTGGGTGCAGGTTTTGTGGTGGGTATTCGTTTGATGAGTGATTGGTTTCCAACCAATGAATTGGGGACGGCTGAAGGTATTTATGGCGGTTGGGGTAATTTTGGCTCGGCAGCAGCGGCATTGTTATTACCAACTATAGCGATTGGTGCAGCAGCAGTGTTCGGTGGTGATGAAGGGTGGCGTTATGCAACAGCCACATCAGGGGTCGTGATGGCGCTTTATAGCATCATTTTTTATAAGATGGCGCGTAATACACCCAAAGGCGCTACTTATTTTAAACCTAAAAAATCAGGTGCCATGATGGTGACGTCATCGGGTGATTTTTGGTTAATGATGGTTTTTAAACTGCCTATGTATTTGGCATTGGCACTATTGGCATGGAAACTATCACCTGATGGTGTGAGCTTATTGAGCCAGTCTAGTGTCACCATGGTCTATATTGGCCTTGCGATACTGTATGTTTACGAGTTCGTTAGTAGCTACCGTTTTAATAAAGAGGTTTTCACCACGCCTGTACCAGTGGCGCATCGTTATGATTTTAAGCAAGTGGGTATCTTAAATATTTTGTATTTTGCCACGTTTGGCTCAGAGCTTGCCGTCGTGTCGATGCTACCTTTGTTTTACCAAGAAACTTTTAGTTTATCGATTGTGATGGCAGGGGTATTGGCATCGAGCTATGCCTTTATGAATCTCATGTCACGCCCAGGTGGCGGTTGGCTCAGTGATAAGTTTGGTCGCAAAATAACTTTATTGATTTTGACAGCTGGTTTGGCTATCGGGTATCTGTTGATGGGCTTCCTTGACTCAACGTGGCCACTGGCATTGGCATTGTTAATCACAATGTTTTGCTCATTCTTCGTACAGGCAGGTGAGGGTGCTGTTTTTGCGGTGATTCCTCTGATCAAACGCAGCATGACAGGGCAGTTTGCAGGGATGACAGGTGCGTATGGTAATGTTGGATCAGTGGTGTATTTAACGGTGCTGAGTCTGGTGTCTTATCAGGTGTTTTTCTTTGTAATTGCAGCGACAGCAGTGGCTGGGTTCTTTGCATTGTTTTTCTTAAAAGAGCCAGAAGGCATCATTATTGAAGAAATGCCAGATGGTACATTTGCCGAAATACAAGTGAGTCATAGATAGTACGGGGTGAAGACAGATGACGATAGCACACGCCAATAGAAACAATAGTCAAAATGCGGATGGTGATATGTACCAAAACGCTGATGAGATGGCGGTTCATTTTAATACAGGCAATCCGTCATCTCTAATAGGCTCAGGTCAGTTTGTTGCCAATGATGTCAGCCAGAGCATTGATAGCCACGCTATTGATGAAACTGGTGACAGTAAGGATATTGATGATAGCACTGCATTATGGTGGCTTGATTTTTTCACCATGGCAGGTCGCAAGACGGAAAACCAAGACAGTGTACTTATTACCACCTGCTTGCCCTATCAATGTTCAGGTGAAGAATCATCTGGTGCCAATCGCCCAATGCCTCATGCAGTATCTCACCCGCCATCATCAGCCCCATTATTGGTGTTGATGGCAGATGGGGTCAGCGCTTGTCAGTTTCCAAAACAGGCAAGTAGGCTGGTGGTGAATACCATTGCTCACAAAATAACATTGGGGTTGACCGCACTGGCACACTCACAAGATGAGTCGCCACCCATCAGTTTTGACGATGATCAAGTCGCTAGTCTCATCAAAACAGCAGTCAATAAAGCCAACGATATCTTATATTTTCCTCAAGCGTATCAACGAGTGCCGCCGTTGTTGTCTACGTTATCAGGCTTGCTCTGTATCGGTGACCGTATTCACCTGTTTCATACAGGCGACTCTCGAATATACCGCGTTGGGGTAGATTGTCTGACAGTATTGAGCAAAGATCATCGCGTGCACCGCGGCCAAGACAAAGGAGCGCTTGCTGCAGCTATCGGTGCAGATAGCCAGTTAGAGCTACAACAATCGGTATTTACCCTTCATCAAAACGAGTGTTTGGCCATCATGACGGATGGGGTGTATGAGCATATAGAGCCCACAGAGCTGCAATTTGAGCTGTGCAGCAGTGCGACTGATATATTTCAGTTGATGGCTACTACGCACAAATTACCGCTAGGGTTTAATACCAGTCAAGCCGTGTGCGAGCAAGCTTTTACTGCAGGTAGTCATGACAATCTAAGCATGGTTATGCTGAGTATGAACACACGCTCAGCCTGTTTTACTTCTATCAATGGCTCTAAAAGTATTGGTCATTTTGATGGCATTGACTTTGATAATCTGGATACGGTCATACATGATGTGAATCGCTACCAGCTGCCAACCGATTTACAGATAGGCGATCATATTGACGGCTTTACTGTGATTGGTATCATTGCCCGCACAGCTCGCAGTCACGTGTACTGGGTACAAGATGAATACAACCGCGACTTTGTTTTAAAATCGCCCAGTTTAGACTCTGTTACCGATGGCCACTATCTGCGTGATTTCTTAAAAGAACGCAAAATTGGTTTGAGCCTATCAAAACATCGCCGCGCAGGCGAGTCGGCTTACAATCAAGCTGACCCCAATCGATTACCTGTCAATCCTGTATCCAACAATAGTGGTCATAGCGTGGGTTCTGGGCTCAGTGAGTCGGGGCTGCTGCGTTACTATCCGGTGCCAGCAAGTACCACATACTTATATCATTTGACTGAATATATCGCCGGTGAGAGTCTACGAGACTTTATGGATCGTCATGCGCCTTGTGATGTGTGGCAAACCTTTGATTTGCTCACCAAAATTGGCATGGCGGTTCGAGTCATGCATCGCAACTATCTGCTGCATCAAGACATCAAACCCGAAAATATTCTTTTAACCAAATCTGGCGCCGTCAAACTTATTGATTTTGGTTCCGCCAGCTCCTCTATCTTAAAAGACAGCACTCGACCACCAAATGGTGATTTGCACTATGCTGCACCAGAATATTACACCGATGCACCAAAAGGCGTGCATTCTGACTTGTTCTCGATTGCTGTGATTGGCTATGAACTGCTGACAGGGCAATTGCCATTTAATACCCAAACACTAATGATGCCAAACCAAACATTACTGATGCCCGCGCAGCCGCTACGGCAGCAGAACGTACCTGACGCCAGCCAACAGGCACTCATGCGTGCGCTGCATGTCAATACTAACGCGCGCTATCAAGCCATTGGCGAGTTTTTACAGGATTTTAACCCCGATAATAAGGCGCACAGCCGCGACCCAGAACCACTCATTAAGCGTAACCCTCTATTGGTATGGCATGGCATTTGCTTCATAGAGTTTGTCATCATTTTATTATTGTTGGCGTACTTTTCATGACACGCTGTTTTGCATTCAATGCTGCTCCGCGCGGCTAAGGGACTTACTGTTTATGTCGTTATCTATATCGCAAGCCGCCACTACGGTAGATACTCATACCAACAATCACGCCTTAGCATCAGGTCATCAAAAAAATGCTGGCATCGTTATCATCGGGGCGGGCATGGCAGGCAGTCGTTTTGCCATTGAGCTTGCTCGCACACAATCGAATGATGATAAATCCCGTTTGCCAATTACGTTAATCAGCAAAGAGCCGCAAGTGGGCTATAACCGCATTATGTTATCACCAGTATTGGCTGGCGATACAGCGTTTGAAGATACTTATTTATATGACAACTCAGAGTATGAGCAGCTGGGTATCACCGTACTGGCTGGGGTTGTGGTAGAGACAATAGATACCAAGTGCCAGTGTATTGAGCTAGATGATAGGCAAACATTCAACTATGCCAAGTTAGTAATGGCCACAGGATCAACTGCCCGAGTCATTCCGTTCCCCAATCACACGGCTAAGGGCGTGCATGTGTTTCGAGACCTTGCTGATGTGACCGCTCTGATGGACTATGCTAGCCAAGGAAAAACGGGTTTGGTGATTGGTGGTGGTGTACTAGGATTGGAGGCTGCCTGCGCGTTGGCGGCACAGGGCGCGAGCATGACGGTCATTCATATGGACGGTTATGTACTCAATCGTCAACTAGACCTGCCAGCTGCCGAGCTTTTGCAAGCTGAGCTCAGTCGCCGAGGGGTTGATCTCGCAGTTTCTGCCCATACTGAGGCTATTGAGATGAATGATGCAGGAGAAGTATGCGGATTGTCTTTAAAGGACGGGCATACGCTAGCGGCCGATTTTATCGTGATGGCAGTGGGTGTGATACCCAATACAGCGCTTGCCAAACAAAGCGGGCTTGAGGTTAATCGCGGTATTGTGGTCGATAATTTTATGCACACCAGTTGTCCCAATGTTTATGCCATTGGTGAGTGTATAGAGCGAGAGGGCGAGCTATTTGGAATGGTGGCGCCGGTCAATCAGCAAGTGGATACGTTAGTCACGGTTTTAAAAGATGACTTGATAGAAAACGATATAAATGTGATAGATGGCAAAGCCACCGTGCCAGATCACTGGGTTCCTTTTGTGAGTAAGCCGTTGTCATTGAAATTGAAAGTATCTGGCATGTCGGCATTTTCTGCAGGACAAATCGCTTTTGATGACGAAGCCGCTGATACTGTTGAGACCCTCGTATATCGTCAGCCTGACTTAAACCATTATCATTGTCTGTACCTCAAAGAAAACAAACTCATTGGCGCTGTACTTTATGGGGACACCAGCGACGGTAGATTTTACAGTCAGTTGATTATAGATAATGTTGATATTACGCCCATCAAAGACACACTCATATTTGGCGAAGCATATTGTCATTTGGACGAAATTACGCTTAACAATTCGCTAACTACGGAAGTAGATGTAGAATTTAATGATACAGACAAGAACGTCAATCATCATAAAGTGGCCGAACTGTTAGAGGATGCATTATGAATGATGCTATTGCCAATCAATCTGCTGCTAGCAAAGTAGTGTCAGCTAATAGCCTACCTAATAGCATGCAAAAAACAACAGACTGCGTCATTGAGACACATGATATAAGTGCTGCCAAAAATATCAAAAAAGCACAGTTGTCATCTGATGGTGATTTGATTGATAGTTCGATTGATGCTTTGATAACTACTATCCGCACGACGTGCCCTTATTGCGGCGTGGGATGCGGTGTGTTAGCGAGCGTGAATGCAACAGAGGTGCTGAGCGTCAAAGGAGATCCTGAACATCCGGCTAACTTTGGTAAATTGTGCTCAAAAGGGAGTGCACTGGCACAAACATTGGGCACCACGCGCCGCTTGACCGAGCCATATTATCAAAACAAGCAGTCAGTCATGCAACAGCAGCAGCCTATGCAATTGGGTAATGATTTCAATGCTATAGACGTATCCGACAAGCCACTTATAGAGCAGACAGACTGGGGCACCGTTTTAGATGACGTGGCCAGTCGTTTAAATGACACCATCGCTAAGCACGGGCGAGACAGCATTATGTTTTATGTCTCAGGTCAATTGCTGACTGAAGACTATTACGTGGCCAATAAATTTATAAAAGGGTTTATCGGTAATAATAACATCGACTCCAACTCTCGGCTGTGCATGTCATCTGCAGTAGCCGGGCACAAACGCGCGTTTGGCGCAGACCTTGTGCCGGGTAATTACGAGGATTTAGAGGTTTGTGATTTATTAGTGCTGGTAGGCTCCAATATGGCGTGGTGCCATCCTATTTTGTTTGGTCGATTTTTAGCCGCCAAAAAAGCCAATCCTAATAAAAAACTGATTGTGATAGATCCGCGCCGTACAGATTCTTGTGAATTTGCCGATTTGCATTTACCAATTGCTGCGGGCACGGATACACATTTATATAATGGGTTGTTGCATTACCTAGATCAGCAGGGTTGCCAGAATGATGAATATGTTAGCCAAAGCTTGGGCGTTGATGATGCGGTGAATGCGGCCAAAGCATGGAGCATTGATGAAGTCGCCAGTGCTTGTCAAGTGTCTGCGGATAGTATCCGCCAGTTCTATGAATGCGTAGCCGCCACTGATAAAACAGTCACTGCCTTTAGTATGGGTGTCAATCAATCACAAAGCGGAACCGATAAGGTTAATGCCATCATCAATACCCATTTGTACACAGGGCGTGTGGGCAAAGTAGGGGCCAGTCCGTTTTCACTCACTGGGCAGCCTAATGCAATGGGTGGACGAGAAGTAGGCGCCCTTGCTAATTTGTTGGCGGCGCATTTAGAACTAGAAAATGCCGATCACCGGCAGCTCGTGGCAGACTTTTGGCAGTCGCCTCAGGCTATCTCCCCAAACGTGGGTGTGAAAGCCTGCGATGCGGCCGCTGCCATATTGGATGGTCGTATCAAGGCCATTTGGATTATGGCCACCAACCCTGTGGTCAGTTTGCCAGATGCGGATAATTTTCGCCAAGCGCTTGCTGAATGTGATTTGGTGATTGTCTCTGACTGCTCGGTAGACAGTGATACGGTGAAGTGTGCCGATATTGTATTGCCTGCTCAGGGGTGGGGTGAAAAATCTGGAACGGTCACCAACTCTGAACGGCGCATCTCTCGGCAGCGGACATTGATGCCTGCGGTAGGCGTTGCCAAACCAGATTGGTGGATACTGTCTCAAGTTGCCACACACATGGGGTTAACGGGATTTGATTACCAACACCCAAGCGAGATATTCAATGAGCATGTGGCATTGACCGCTTATGGCAATACGCACAACCAAAGCCCATCCAATTCTAATAAGACTTATCCTCGTTACCTGAATCTTAGCAAAGACTTGTATGCTTTAATGACAGATGAGGTGCCAGCCGATAAACCTGCTCAACAACATATTAGCCAGCATATTAATCAGAACGGCAATCAAGCACATCAGCCAATCGCACTCAGTCATCAAGCATACGAAGAGATGTTACCATTTCAATGGGGTGGCACGCGTATCTCTATGATTGATAAGATAAAACCTTTAGAAAACGAGATCATTAATTCCGCTGCTACTATTACTAAGTCACAGTTAATCGCTATTACGCCCTCTAATGAAGCGAGCATAGCCAATGTGCATCGACGTCAAAGAAGGCAGAATCCTCAACGGATTGGTGAGAATCGAGCATCCTTTGAACATGAATCTGATTATCATACTCAATTTGAGAGCCAAGCGATCCATTTACGCCTGATTACGGGCAGGCTGCGTGATCAGTGGCATACCATGACTCGTACAGGCCTTGCACCGCAGTTGAACCAACATCAGCCAATACCCACACTGACCATACACGCTAACGATGCACAGCAACTGGGTGTCCAAGACAATGACTTTGTGCAACTGCATCGTAGGTATGAAAACTACGAAAAGTATGAAAGCTATGAGAACGGCGTGACCAGTGATGGCATAGTCAGTGATACCGCGATGAGTACGGCTAGGAATGGCAACGAGCCTGCAAGTACCGTACTGGCGCAAGTTGCCATTAGCGATACGTTGCGCGTTGGTGATGCATTTATGCCCATGCATTGGAGCAATGCTTTTGCTAGCTTTGCCCGAGTAGGCCCGCTTATCCCAACAGTCGTCGATCCACATTCAGGGCAGCCAGAGCTCAAAAATTCGGCGATTAGTGTCACGCCCGTTTCTATGCAATCATTTGGCAAGATTTTGGTGCATCCTGAGTGGCAAGACGCCGTTATAGTGCAATTACGTACTATTTTGGCCAATTTTTCTGCCAAAGCGTCAGAGAAAGAATTGTCTGAAATAAAATGCGAGGCACGTTCAAACAACATTTTACCAGAGGCATTACCTGCACTCACTTGGAGCTTGAGTCATCAAAATAACAGCGTCTTGATCAATCTCGCTAGCCCGATGGTGGAGGCTAGCAGTACCTTAGCGTGCCCCGAGTTTTGGCAGCAGTTTATGGCCTCTATGCAATCATTATCACAGCCAAACTCTCAAGAGCGTGTCATGCATACAGCGTTTACGGTCGATAATGTACAGAATCAATTGCGTCTTATTGTGACGCAATCTGCGCCTGAGATAGACTCAAATAACGCTGTCATAAATAGTGGGTCATCTGATGATGAAAGGCCCAGTACACAACTGATTATGGCTGTTTATGTTGCCCCAACGCAAACGCAATTACCGAGTGTCCGCTGGCTCGATAGCTGCTTTACGGATACTAGCCAAATACCTGCCAATCAACGATACAAATGGTTACTCGCGGGGCGGCCTGCCAGCGGTTATGTCGATCCAGGACCCTTAGTATGCTCTTGTATGTCAGTTGGAAAAAATATCATCCTCAACGCTATCACACAGCATGGTTGTACTAGTGCGACGGCAGTGGGTAAGCAGTGCCGAGCAGGTACCAATTGTGGCTCTTGCGTGGGGCAAATCAATGCATTAATCGCAGAATGTGCACCATTGGCGCAAGCTTAGATAGTCGTGTGGCACGTCGCTTGCAACCTTTTATATGCAACTACTGGTTGAGTGTGGTGTTATGAACAATAAGCCATTTTAGAGTAGGGGTTTATTGACAACTTTGCTTTTGGTTGCCCATTTTGCTGTATTCACGCTGTTATTAGGAGTCACCATCATGACCAATATATCTGCCGCTACCTCAACGCATGAGACCTATCAGCTAATGGGTCAACACTGCGCAGAAAACGTGCAAACTTGCACCAAAAGAGGCACCGTGCATCTGATAGGCGCAGGATCTGGTGACCCTGAACTCTTAACCTTAAAAGCGTGGCGAGTGATGCAGCGTGCAGAGGTGGTGTTGTATGACAGTCTGGTGTCTGAAGATATTTTGGATATGTGCGCGACTACGGCTGAAAAAATATTCGTTGGTAAGCGCCGCGCCAACCATGCATTGCCACAAGAGAGTATTAACGAGCTACTGGTCAAACATGCGCTGGCAGGAAAAATAGTGGTTCGCCTAAAAGGTGGCGACCCTTTTATTTTTGGACGCGGTGGTGAGGAGCTACAGGAAGTGGTGCGTCATGGCATTCATTTTGAGTCTATTCCAGGCATCACTGCCGCAAGTGCTGCTGCTAGCCGTGCAGGGATTCCACTAACGCACCGTGACCATGCTCAGTCGGTCAAGTTTGTTACCGCTTGCAAAAAAAATGGCGCGCCTAATAATAATTATAGTGAGCTAATGGACAGCAGCCAGACAGTTGTGTTTTACATGGGCTTGCACCGTTTGCATGAGCTGACACAAGGGTTGATAGCAGGCGGACGCGACAGAAAAACGCCTTTTGCCATTATCAGCCACGCCAGTATGCCAACGCAGCAAGTACTTATCGGTACATTAAGTGATATCGCTGATCAGCAAGCTGAAGCAAAACTGCCAACACCTGCACTTTTAATCATGGGTGATGTGGTCGCTTTATATCATGAGTTTGCAGGCTATAACCTTGGCAATCTGGATAAAACGTCATTTATAGACGTAAACGAAGTCATAGACGGTGAAGATTTAGCACCCAGTCTTGAGAGTGTTGTATAAGTTGAAGCACGCCTAGTAAAAAATCCTAAAAGTGTCTACAGCTAATCATCTCATACTGGGTTAAAACGAGCAGAAAGCTAAAACCAGAATTTGACCCCCGCAGTCAAACTACTGCTATCAACCGATTCATTTTCTTGACGTCGTTGACCACGAGCCTTGCCAAGCGCTGTCTCATAACTAACACCCACATAAGGGGCTAGCTGGCGACTGAACATCTCGTAAGTCAGCCTTACCTCGGTTTCCATTTCATTAAAGCCTTTGGTAATACCATTATCATGGTCATCTTTACTAAAGGCAGTCAATCCAACCTCTGGTATGACCACCCAATGCTGATCCAAACGCCATTCGTACTCTGCGCCCAGATCAAGACGAAGTTGACCATCGGTATATAAGTAGGCTCTCGCATCTGTTTCGATGAAATACGGCGCGGTGCCGACAATACCTGCCATCACCGCAGCGTTATCGTTTTCAGTATCGTAAGCGACACCAGCTTCACCGTTCCAAAAAATGCTCAGTGGTTTCCAATAAGCAAGCGAGCTCAAGCTATCTATTTCTTTATCATCTTTAGTCTGAGCACTACCTTCCGTGCGTAGCCTTATACGATTGCTATCAGTACCGTACCAACCCGTCGCCTCGAAGTTGATTTGATCCTCATCAAACTGATAGCCCAAGTCGTCTACTGAGACTCCCCATAATGGCATGCTGCCCATCATCATTGGCTTACCATACTGCCCGTAGGGAACCCCATTTGAATAGTCTGGACTGCGAGCATCGGCTGGTGGCTGCCTGCCTTGCATCCCTGACATATCCATGCCACTGTGATCCATATCAGACATCTCAGCAGCTGTTGCAAAGGATGATGTGAGCAAGACTAGCGATGACAAACCAATAAATGGCAGATTTTTCTTAGATATTTTCATAATAAGCCTCATAT
>NZ_JADYWY010000031.1:0-962 GCF_015864635.1 Psychrobacter sp. SZ93C1
CTGAATAATGAAAGTAATCCTCAAATGATTATGAATCTATGTATCAAGTTGACCAAAAAACCGTATCCATTTAACTTTTTGGCAGATAGTGGCGAATTTGGCACACCTCAGCAAGTCACACAAATTGTCAGAGAGTTTGAACGATCAGGCATCTTAAGCGTCACAGAAGCTGAGCCATTAGTAGAGAAAGCAGTGGTCAGTGAGAAAAAGCCTAATAAATTTTATGGCGCGATCAAAAAATTCTTAGGAATGAGGTAAAAAATTGAACTATCAGAAGCTAGCTATCATTGGTGAAGTGGGTGCCGGAAAAACTCAATTGGTTCAAACACTGAGTGAAATCAGTCCTATCGAGACAGAAGCGAAGTCTAGTATCGATATCGGCAAAGAGTACACCACAGTAGGCATTGATTACGGACGGATCACACTATCGGATGACATGGCTTTAGGCATCTATGGCGTACCAGGACAAGAACGTTTTTCCTTTTTATGGGAATTCGTCAACCAGTCTCTGTGGGGACTACTCATATTGATTCGCTATGGTGAAACCCCTGATTATGCCAATATGGATAAACTGCTCACCTTCTTCGAACCCGAAAAAAACGAGACCACTTGTGTCATCGCTATTACCCACTGTGAAGATGCTGATAAGGAGAGTCTATCAGCACTTGGTCAAGAAATAAGAATCATGTTGATGCAGCACAATGTAGTGGCCCCCGTGATCAACACCGATCCTAGAAGTAGAGAGTCCGCTGTGTCTCTTTTATCCTTATTCAACACTCTTAATAACCAAGACTGATGTTAGGTATGACTATGTCAAATGAAAAATCGCCAGCGAAACTCGCATTACTAAGCCACATCAAAACTTTATGTGATGCTAATAGAGAAATTATATTGGTCAGCCTCTGTACCACAGATGGCTTTCCTATCAGCTGCTTCTCAGTCAGCGAGCTTAGTAACCAAGC
>NZ_JADYWY010000032.1:0-797 GCF_015864635.1 Psychrobacter sp. SZ93C1
TGGCTGACGCCATTGCTGGGGTTAGTGTGAGCATCCCAGCGGGTAGCAGCATCCTGCCAACCTTTACCATCACCCCAAATGACGATGCCATCTATGAGGTCTCAGAAGCGCTGAGCATGAGTATCAGTAATGCGCTGAATGCCGCCATTGGCACCGCCACCGATACTGCCACCATCTTCGATGAAGACGCGACAGACGGCACCGTAAACGAGGGCGACAAACCGACCGTCATAGTTGGCGACGCCAGTGCCATCGAGGGCAATACCCTCGTGCACAGTGTCACCGTCAATGGCGTCACCGAAGCCGATGTTACTTATGACTTTGATTTAACGGATGGCAGTGCAACCGCTGGTGATTACAGTAGCGACCCTGCTGATCTCATCTTTAGCAACGGTGTCACCTATGATCCAGTAGCGGGCACCATCACCGTTCCTGCTGGGGTCACCGACTTTACCGTCNGCCACCTTAAACCTTGGCGACATTGATGCCAGTGACATTGACAGCATCACCTTTACGGATGCCAATGGCACGCAAACCATCAGCGTGGCTGACGCCATAGCTGGGATTAGCGTGAGCATTCCAGCGGGTAGCAGCATCCTGCCAACCTTTACCATCACCCCAAATGACGATGCCATCTATGAGGTCTCAGAAGCGCTGAGCATGAGCATCAGTAATGCGCTGAATGCCAGCATTGGCACAGCCACCGATACTGCCACCATCTTCGATGAAGACGCGACAGACGGCACCGTAAACGAGGGCGACAAACCGACCGTCACAGTTGGCGACGCCAGTGCCAT
>NZ_JADYWY010000033.1:0-773 GCF_015864635.1 Psychrobacter sp. SZ93C1
CTAACGGGTATTAACCGTTAACCTTTCCTCCTGACTGAAAGTGCTTTACAACCCGAAGGCCTTCTTCACACACGCGGCATGGCTGCATCAGGCTTGCGCCCATTGTGCAATATTCCCCACTGCTGCCTCCCGTAGGAGTCTGGGCCGTGTCTCAGTCCCAGTGTGGCTGATCATCCTCTCAAACCAGCTAGGGATCGTCGCCTTGGTGAGCCATTACCTCACCAACTAGCTAATCCCACTTGGGCCAATCTAAAGGCGAGAGCCGAAGCCCCCTTTGGTCCGTAGACATTATGCGGTATTAGCAGTCGTTTCCAACTGTTGTCCCCCACCTCAAGGCATGTTCCCAAGCATTACTCACCCGTCCGCCGCTCGTCAGCAAAGTAGCAAGCTACTTTCTGTTACCGCTCGACTTGCATGTGTTAGGCCTGCCGCCAGCGTTCAANCCATGATCAAACTCTTCAATTAAAAAGTTTTATGTCTTTCGACAGCTCAATGAATTCTGAATTTATTTTAATATCTTTCGATATTGAATTGACTGTGCCGAATAATTACCGAAATAACTATTCTGTTGGTCACTCAGTTTTCAATTGAGACTCTAATTTGTTTGCCTCGCTACCTAAGTAGGTTGGCTGTTAGAACTCAATCTGTACGAGTGCCCACACAGATGATTGCTTTATATTGTTAAAGAACGTTTTGAGTCGCTTTAGCGTCTCAAGGGATGCGAATAATACACCCTTTATTTTTCGAGTCAACACTTAGTTTTAAACTTTCTT
>NZ_JADYWY010000034.1:0-690 GCF_015864635.1 Psychrobacter sp. SZ93C1
GCACGCTTTTTAATGTCCAATATTTCAGTGTCAGAGACTCGTATTTTTAGCCACTTTGTCCTTGCCATGTTGGCCTCGCTCTAGCGGTTGTTTGTTACCCCTCACGGCTTTTTGTGAGGGGGTGGGGTTAAGGGGTTTCCCCTTACCAGTATGCCTTGGGTCAATAGTAACGTAGTGGATATTGTACCCACGGTATATGCTGGCTTATTTGGAAAAATATATTTTATCTAATAAAAATCAATCTGAGTTTATATCAAACAACAGTACTTAAAATATTTGTTATAGTACAATGTTTAAGGTGTTCAATAAGTAGTTTTATTCCACAACCCAATCCGTAATTTTATTAGCCATCCTAAAAAGTTAAGACATAAAAATTATGCAATCATTAAAAAAACTCTGTGTTTGTCTATTAATCAGCTGCGGATTATCACTTGGAACAACGGTATCAGCTATTGCTGCAGACTTTGCAACAACCAAAGCTTTAGCAATAAGTGGTGATGCTTTTTCTCAAAACCAGTTAGCTGGAATGTATAGTAATGGTGAAATTGTTAGTCAAAATCAAGAAAAAGCATTTGAATGGGTTGGAAAAGCAGCTAATCAAGGGTACGTTAAAGCTCAATTCAATATTGGTGTAATGTACGAGTATGCTGAAGGTACACAACAAGACTATGCTAAGGCGATCGAATGGTA
>NZ_JADYWY010000035.1:0-639 GCF_015864635.1 Psychrobacter sp. SZ93C1
ACCACACTAATTTATAAACATTCCTCCATTCGAGATGATTTGGGTCATGTCGGACGAGGAGCAAAACAACGAGGCTTGTTAGCTCATAGCGTATTACTGTTTGCGCCAGACACAAAGCAAGTTGTGGGATTAATTGAACAGTCTCGCTGGAGTCGTGATATCAACACGATTGGAAAAAGAGAAAAACACGCGACGACTTCTTACGAAGAAAAAGAAAGTTACAAGTGGGAGTCAGCGTCACGAGCGATGGCAGAGCGGCTGCAAGGACAAATGGCGAACGTGATATCGGTGTGTGACCGCGAAGCGGACATCTACGAATACTTGCAGTATAAACTAACCGAGCAGCAACGATTCGTCGTACGCTCGATGCAAAGTCGTCATATTGAAGAAGGTGAGGATAAGCTCTATGCGTTTGCAAGCGAGCTGATGAGTGCAGGCACCAAACACATCCACATTGCACAAAAAGGAGGAAGAAAAGCCCGAAGCGCAACACTGGATATCACCTATGCGCCAGTGACACTCAAAGCGCCTTACAATAAGAAAGGACACTCCCTCCCAGTTTACTATGTCGGCTGTACAGAGCGAGGAAACGCTAAGAACGGCTTAAGCTGGCACCTATTAACCAGTGAACCAGTCACC
>NZ_JADYWY010000036.1:0-599 GCF_015864635.1 Psychrobacter sp. SZ93C1
TGGAAATTTGAGAGGATCTGCTCCTAGTACGAGAGGACCAGAGTGGACGAACCTCTGGTGTTCGGGTTGTCACGCCAGTGGCATTGCCCGGTAGCTACGTTCGGATGGGATAACCGCTGAAAGCATCTAAGCGGGAAGCCCACCTCAAGATTAGATTTCCCTAAAGAGCCGTTCAAGACTAGGACGTTGATAGGCAGGGTGTGGAAGTGCAGCGATGCATGTAGCTAACCTGTACTAATTGCTCGTTTGGCTTGACCATACAACACCCAAGTGGTTTGTATACAAGTCTAATTAATCTATCTTGTATAAGCTGTAGTGGCTTATAGAATAAAGAAAGAATATTTCGATATCACCTTTAACCTTGATTCAGTTAGGTTACAAGTTGATCGACTAAAAATTAAAATTTGAAGTCAAACAATAAAAACAACAGACTCATATCTAACCCCCTTTGCTGACGACAATAGCGCGATGGCCCCACCTGATCCCTTCCCGAACTCAGAAGTGAAACATCGTTGCGCCAATGGTAGTGTGGATTCGTCCATGTGAGAGTAGGTCATCGTCAGCTCTCTATTCAAAGTTAAACCCCCAACGCTCACGCG
>NZ_JADYWY010000037.1:0-566 GCF_015864635.1 Psychrobacter sp. SZ93C1
ATGAGTAATGCCTTTGATGCCAATGTAGCAATTGCGGCTGGTGCCGTCGTCTCAGGAGCGTTCTTTGGCGATAAGATGTCACCCTTGTCTGATACCTGTACCATCGCCTCATCCGTTGTTGGTATCGATCTGTTTGAGCACATTCGCAATATGATGTACACGACGGTACCTGCTTGGATACTCACGGTTATCTTGTTCTGGATGTTTTCAGGCCAGACAGCGGGTTCTGATCTTAGTCAGGTGACTATTCTCCAAGGGCAGCTCATCGACAGTGGCTTGGTACATAATTATGCGGTATTACCGTTTGTGGTATTAGTTGGACTGGCTGTCTTTCGTGTCAATGCCATCTATACGATTATTTGCACCATTGCGGTGGCGCTTATCATCACTTATATACATAGCAGTCCAAGCTTTGGACAATTAGGTGGTTATCTGTTTGCAGGATATGCACCGGCTGAGTCACTAGAGCTGGGTGAAGTAGGGGGTATGCTATCGCGTGGCGGTGTACAAAGTATGTTCTTTACGCAAGCGATTGTGATATTGGCACTCAGTCTCGGCGGGTTACT
>NZ_JADYWY010000038.1:0-507 GCF_015864635.1 Psychrobacter sp. SZ93C1
CTGGGTTTTAATTAAGTAATTATCTCCTAATTACTGCCAGTTTCCCCTGTTGAGGGGCGTATTATATAGAGTTTAAGAGCTGTGTCAACTGCTTTGCTAAAGGTTTTTTGATTAGTTTGATGGTAGTTCTAATAGTGTATAGTTTTCAGTGTGTTAGAGCATGGTGGGGATTCGACGTGTTTGGGTTTAAAGGATGGATCTTTCTATAAGTCTTATATTAAGTTGGAACTCGATGAGTTAATGACTCATTTAGACCTTTAAATTATTTCGAATACTTTAAAACAAGGCTTATTTGATCAGCTGAATTAGCATGACCATTAAAAATAGTAGGTTCAAATCAAGCCTCTAATCTCATTTATTTATTAAGAAGCTCGAAATCTAACCTATTCCCCCAAACTATAGGCAAAAGAAAACCCCCGACGCGTGAGCGTTGGGGGTTTAACTTTGAATAGAGAGCTGACGATGACCTACTCTCACATGGACGAATCCACACTACCATTGGCGCAA
>NZ_JADYWY010000004.1:0-357349 GCF_015864635.1 Psychrobacter sp. SZ93C1
TTGGGATAAAGTGCTGTGTGCTATTATTTATAACTACTATCACATTTCGGAGTAAGTCATGGGCGTTTCCATCTACTATACAGCTGAGCGTACGACACTTTTAACGGAGCAAGAGCAAGAAAATATTACGCTGATCGTTGATAAGTATAATGAAAGCTTTGAGCACACAGAAGAGGCAGAGTCGTTTGATCTTTATGCCTATGATGATAGTGAATCAGAGGTGATACTAGCAGGTGCCACAAAAATATCTTCTAGCATGGACGTTGAGGATCTTATTTATACGCTTGGTCATTGGCTAGAATGTTTGACTGAGATTCGATTGGCAGTTGCTGATGCAGAGTGGCATGTACACTTAGACGATAATGATGCAGTATGGGTAGATGATAAATGGCAGATGGAAGAATAACTTATTAGTATTAGGTGAAGTGTGCCATTAATTATTAATCAGCTTGAGTCTATATGGATAAGTTTTACGGCGATCTCGTCATTAGAGCTCTATTCAAAAGAAACCCCCTCCGCATGAGCGAAGGGGGTTTTCTTTTGCCTGACGTTTGAAGAATGCATTATAGTAAAAATGCAGTGTAGTATTATCTCTGATATCGGTTTAAAGTAGATGAGTAAAACAATCAATAAAACCAAACTAGAAAGTAAATTAGGACATAAACCGATGTTAATTATCAAACTAACTGATAGAAGAGAAACCCTAGATGATATTGAGAAAATATGTCTATATTTAACAACGCACAAAGAGTTATTGCCTTTGATAACCACTGAAGAAGGTAAAGATATTTCTTATATTTTAAAGCCAACATTTAAAGCTGATCATAACGAGTCTGAAAAGAAAGCGCACTGGGAAAAAGTGTTTAATGAATTTACGTTGACTGATAATAAAGGCGATGAAATGCGTTTTTATAGAGAGAAACAAACAGACGCTCTATACTTTGGTACTAAGAAAGGATTTGAGACGCTAGAAAGTATTAATAATGACGAACCCGCTATTAAAAGTAGATTTAACAACTAGGGCATATTGATTACTCACAAATAGGCACTGCTGATTGTTAAAACCGTTTCAGACAAAGCGTAAAATGATGGTAGTGCTTGTCTTTAACTAGGTTTACAACACACTGATTATATATAGTCAGTGAACTACTAAACGGCTACGGCGTTACTCTCCTTAGATGTACTGTTTGTACAATCTGCAGTCGGCTGCCTTGTCCCATTTTAGAGTTCTTTGACTATAGATCTAGTAGGAAAGCGTTAAGTCAATAAAGGAAGGTTTATGTCAATTTGGTCACTGGTTCTAATATCATGTTTGCATATTACGATTGGTGGGGCTTTTTCACTGGGTTTTCTCTTTCATATTTGTGCAGAAAATAGCCCGCTTCTGTCCAAATTTGAAAATACTGCTCTGTTTACTTTACTCATCGCATACTCAGTCTCTTTGTTAGTAAGTACTGGACTGGCCATTTACTATTATGTTGCACTTGATAGCGAATCATATTACTTATGCTTTTCGTTATCGTGGGGTTTGCTCGTACTGCTGTTAGGTTATTGGACGTATATTTCGGCGAGGTTTGGCTAATGAATATTTTAAGAAAATTTGGTAGATAAGTAAGGGCCTTTTGTAGATTGAATAGAGCAGTTTTAGAGTATATTTTGGTATGAAAACGTTAACCGCTAGGTCTCTATTTTTAGATAACTCTCCTTCACTCAACCCAAGGGAGGTTTCTTTGTTTGCGATTTCTAGTTTTTAGAAATGCTCATACTTTAATAACTCATACCTTTTAGCATTAATATCATCTACAATTGTAGGATAATAACCGGTTAGTGGGTAATGAGATATGGAGGTTATGAGTTGAGAAAACCACGATTATTTATTGCGTCCTCGGTTGAGAGTATTCCAATCGCTGAGGCCGTGAATGTCAATCTTGATCATGATTTTGAAGTTACTATTTGGAAAAATGGTACATTTAAACTATCTTCTTCAACAATTGAAGATTTAGTAGAAAAGTCATCTACTGTAGATTTTGCATTGTTTATTTTTGCACCTGATGACATTGCTACGATTAGAAGTAGAAATGAGCATGTAGTTAGGGACAATGTGATATTCGAAATGGGTCTGTTTGTAGGCGCCATTGGAAAATCTCGTTCTTTTGTTTTAAAGCCGCGTGATGTAGATATGCATTTGCCAACTGATTTATTGGGAGTAACCCCTGCAGACTTTGATGCAAATCGTTCAGATGGAGATTTAGTTTCTGCGACTAATAGAGCATGTTCTTTGATTAAATCCGAGGTAGAACGATTAGGGCTCATAAATCATGCTAGTCTTTCAGAATCTAGAATAATTATTGCTAACCCAGCGGTCTATCATCTACAAGAACAAGACTATAAGTTCTTAGCGACTTGTCTTCAGAGTTACGTTGCCGATCCCATAGGACTACCGTTCCATGCAATATTTAATAATTTTCGTGGAATAAACGAAGCTATTCTTCAAATATCACTTATTAAGCTTGAACGTATGGGGCTAATAAGTAAGTCTATAGAAACAGATTACCAAGATGGATATGATTGCTACGTATATTCAATTACTGAGTTAGGAGTAGATGAGCTTTTGAAAAATGAAAATATTCTTCAACCTAAATCATTTGAGGTAGCTAGTAGTCTTAATAAAGATATACCTTTTTGACGCTAATAAAGTGAGCAATGTATTTAAATATAAATTTAGTTCTGATCATAGGATAGTTTCTTAAGTTAGACAAACAGGCGTATTTAATCAAGATATATACTATATTATAGAAAGTATTCTAATAACTACTGAAAAATATTTTTTAAAAGTGAGTGACTAAGGATTTGTCTAACTTGAAATAAATAGTCATAAGGCAGAAGGTTTCAATGGAAAGATTAACAAAAGATCAAATTCGAGAATTACCAGTATATGAGGGTATTTCTCTAGAAAATATAGTCATTGTGACTAAGAAAGAAGATGCTATCTATGCAATAGAAGAATTGGAAAAACACACATGTTTAGGGTTTGATACAGAAAGTAAACCTTGTTTTAGGAAAGAAGATGTAAGTGATGGACCTCATCTCATACAGATAGCAACAAAATCTAAAGTATTTTTGTTTCCTACGAAATTTTATAAAAATTCCTCTGATATAGAAAAAATATTATCAAATCCAAAAATAAAAAAAGTGGGTTTTGGATTAAAAGAAGACAAAAAAATAATTTTTAGTAAATTTGGGATTAATTTAGTAAATGCGGAAGACCTTTCTTCAAAAGTTATGCGTTTTGCAGAGACTAAGCAAAGAGTCGGTGCTAGAGCTGCTGTTGCAATGTTTTTTAATCAAAGGCTTTCTAAGGGAGCACAAAAATCAAACTGGTCGATATTTCCTCTAAAGGAGCATCAGAAGAGATATGCTGCTAATGATGCTCATTCGGCTTTATTAATTGAACTGGAAATAGAAAAAAAAGGGCAAGACACAGTACTGTAGAAAGTTATTCAAAAATATAGAGCTTTTATTTTTGATGGGTGCGTTATACGTATAAACTCATTATTATAAATTTTTTACAGGATGTTATTCCAACAATAATAATCAAAGAGAACCCTATGCCAACCTCAAAAGTAACCTACCAAGGCAATTTACGCACCCAAGCCATTCATTTACAATCTAACAATCAAATCATTACTGATGCGCCGACGGACAATCATGGTAAAGGCGAAGCGTTCTCTCCTACTGATTTGCTAGCGACCAGTTTGGGCAGTTGTATCTTAACGATTATCGGTATCAAAGCCGAAGCGATGGATATCGATATCTCAGGTACGACCGCAGAAGTTACCAAAGTCATGGCTGCCAAACCAAGGCGTGTGAGTGAAATACACGTTATAGTTAATTTCTCAAAGGCATTGGATGAGAGTACCTTAAAACGATTTTATAAAACCGCGTTGACATGTCCAGTAGGTAATAGCTTGGATCCTGCTATTACTCAAAACTTAGTGTTTAACAATGGCACAGATGCTTAATATGTCTAATAAGACCTTACTCATCGTCGCTCATGTACCATCGCCCAATACTCAGAAATTGGCACAGGCAGCTTATGACGGTGCCAACCATCCTGATATAGATATCACTGTCATTTTGAAATCACCGCAGGACACGCAGCCTGAAGATGTGTTGGCAGCTGATGCGTTACTGTTAGGTACGACTGAAAATCTGGCGTATATGGCAGGACTGACTAAGGACTTCTTTGATCGTTGCTATTATCCAGTGCTAGAAGAGAAGCAGGGTATGCCATTTGCAGTATATATACGGGCAGGGCATGATGGCACAGGTACTAAACTTGCCATACAGATGATTACCACTGGATTACGCTGGTCATGGGTGCAAGAGGCGCTGATACTTCAAGGCGATTGGCAAGACAGCTTTGCTGCGCAAGTAGAAGAGCTAGCCATGACATTGGCTGCTGGGGTCGAGGCAGGTATTTACTGATAGTGAGTTGTTTGGCAATGCTTGTTGATATATGCAACTACTGTCAAAAGTACCATAGACAGTTTGGAGAGAGCCGTAATGCACAATGATGATTTGAATAATAAAGTGGATGTTTCTGCGTTGCCATTTTCCCAAGCGTGTGAGAATAATAAACAGCCTATTTTAGAAGTACTGCAAACAGAGCTACAAGGCTTTACGCATGTACTAGAGATTGGCTCTGGAACAGGTCGACATAGTGTGCATTTTGCGCCTAACTTACCAGATGTTCAGTGGCAAACCAGTGATGTCACTAGTAATCATCGTCACATAATCGCTTGGCATGATGCTTATCCTGCGCCCAATCTATATGCCCCTTTAGCGTTTGATTTGAGTACGGATTCCGTACCTGTCGATAGCCAGTTGAACTTACCTTATGATGCAATGTTTACAGCCAATACGCTGCATATTATTAGTTGGGCTTTGGTCGAACGTTTATTTGTATTAGCTGGTGATGCACTACCTGCTAATGGTAAGCTCATTGTATATGGCCCTTTCAATGAGCATGGTGACTATACCAGTGAGGGCAATCAGAGATTTGATGCGATGTTGAGGGCAGGTAATTCTGACAGCGGGATTCGTCATACAGAAGAGGTTGTCAGTTTAGCCAGTGAACATCATCTGAAACTTGTCACTACTTATGCGATGCCTGCCAACAATCAATTATTGGTATTTCAAAAAGCTAAATAGTTAAAGCTTTAGCAAAAATTTTATAATAAAAAAGCCACCTCAATTAAGATCAGAAGATGATCGATTGAAGTGGCTTTTTATTTGGGCTTTCTTATTTTTTGCGCTGTTAGACTATTTATATTCTTCTTCTAAAAAGTCTAAGTAACGCTTCCAAGAGCGTTCATCCGCACGTGCATCATATCTATCACTACCGAATACACTAAAGGCATGTGGCGCACCGCTATAAGTAACCATCTCATGAGGTACCTTGGCAGCTTCTAGTGTCTTGCCCAAAGTCGCAAAGCTCTCTAGAGAGACGGACTGGTCAGCAGAGCCGTGGAAGACTAATATCTCCCCAGTGGTGTTGTCATAACTTTGACCCGTTGGGACATCAAAGTCACCGTGGAAGGGTACAAACGCTTTTTGCTCAAATCCTGAGCGTGCTAGCTCTAACGCGACCGTACCGCCAAAACAATATCCCATAGTCGTGCCTTTTCGCACATCATTGCCTTGCAGCTGTCCTGCCGTTAATGCCCCTGCTAATATCCGACGCATTTTATTACGGTCGTCATATAGCTCCCCTGTTAGACGTTTGTTTTCTTCAATAGAAGTAGGGCGAACGCCTTGACCAAACATGTCGGCTGCTAGCACGTTGTAGCCTTCAGTTGCCAACATATCAGCACGCTTACGCTCATAATCGGTGAGACCATCCCAATCATGAATGAGCAAAATAAAAGGTGCGTTGGGCTTATCCGCTTTAGCGTAATAGCCTTCGTATGCTTGATCATCCACTGTGTAAGTAACGTTTTTGGTCGTAATCGCGGCGGCTGTTTGGCTGAAAGTCAGTGCCATTAGACCGACTGACGCACCCATTAGCAATGAGTGATAAGGTTTTTTAGACGGAGCATTTAAAGTTGGTAACATGGTAGGTCGCCTTATAGTCATATAAAAAATAGTCGCATCGTCAAATCCATACAAACCCGCTACATCGTCATCCTCGCTAACCATACTAATGTATAACTTGCGCTCGGTTTCCTTGTATCGGAATTATTTGAATCCAACGATATAAAAAAGATAAATAGTTGGCTAAAACCATGCCCATTTCATTTATCAACCGTTTTTAGTACTTCATAAAAGCATACCTTAAAAAATCACTACATTACAAGAATCTATTATCAGTGTTGAATTTCTCTTTAAATACTCTAAAACGGTTTATTTATCACGGCTGCAAACTTTAACCAAATATCAACAAGGAGTGCCATGAATTAGTCATATCTTTTGGCTAATATTAGATACAGCTCAGCATAGAGCCTACTTTTAATTACTAGCTAGGATGCATAATGAAAAATAATATTGATCATACTGACCCCGCTAAAGATATGAATACTGAACGTGGCAATGGTGGCGAAACCCATCAGCGTGCCAGTGATGACACGAAAGTTTTGACGACGCAACAAGGCGTGGTCATCTCTGATAATCAAAACTCTCTAAAATCTGGCAGTCGTGGCCCCACATTGCTAGAGGATTTTGTACTGCGTGAAAAGATTCATCATTTTGACCATGAGCGTATTCCTGAGCGTATCGTCCATGCGCGCGGTAGTGCTGCACACGGTTATTTTGAGCTGACAGAATCCCTAGAAAAATATACCACGGCGAAAATTTTGACCGAGACGGATAAGCAGACGCCTTTATTTACCCGTTTTTCTACCGTTGCTGGTAACAAAGGCTCAAAAGATACGCCACGTGATGTCCGTGGTTTTGCCGTGAAGATTTATACCGAAGAAGGCAACTGGGATATCGTCGGTAACAATATGCCGATTTTCTTTATCCAAGATGCGATGAAGTTTCCAGATTTGATCCATGCGGTAAAACCAGAGCCTGATCGCGGCTTCCCGCAAGCAGCATCTGCGCATGATACGTTTTGGGATTTTGTATCATTGAGTCCTGAAACCATGCACAACTTGATTTGGCTAATGAGTGATCGTGGTCTACCGCGCAGCCTACGGATGATGGAAGGCTTTGGTATTCATAGTTATCGTCTCATCAATGAAGCGGGCAAGAGCACCTTTGTACGTTTCCATTGGAAGCCGGTACTTGGTGTGCAGTCAACCACATGGGATGAAGCAGTGAAAATCTCGGGTGCCGACCCTGATTATCATCGTCGTGATTTGTTTGAATCAATCAATAATGGCGACTATCCTGAATGGGAGTTTGGCGTTCAGTTATTTACCGAAGAAGAAGCCAATGAATTTCCGTTTGATCATTTAGATGCGACCAAACTGATTCCAGAAGAAATAGTTCCAGTGAAAGTTGTCGGTAAAATGGTGCTCAATCGTTATCCGGATAATTTCTTTGCGGAAACGGAGCAAGTCGCATTCTGTCCGTCACACTTGCCACCGGGTATCGACTTCAGTAACGATCCATTATTGCAAGGTCGTCTATTCAGCTATCTAGATACGCAGCTATCTCGTTTGGGTTCGCCTAACTTTGCGCAGATTCCAATCAATGCGCCTAAATGTCCGTTTGCGAACAATCAGCAAGATGGTCATATGCAGATGCAAGTGCCTAAAACTCGTACGCTGTATGAGCCACAAAGTTTAGATCCAACGAGACCGCGTGAAAGCGCCAAACGTGGTTTTGAGTCATTCCATGAGCAGTTGGATGATGGGGTAAAAGGTCGCGTGCGTGCAGAGAGCTTCGCCGATCACTATAGTCAACCACGTATGTTCTATCGTAGTCAGACGCCAACTGAGCAAGCGCACATTGCAACCGCGTATGCCTTTGAGCTGGGTAAAGTCGATACAGCACACGTCCGTGCTCGTACATTGAGCCATCTGATTCATATCGATGAAGACTTGGCCAACCGTGTGGCAACCGCGCTCGGTATGGAATTGCCAGAGCCTGCGGATGCCGCTGCGCCTGTACTAGATATGGCAACGTCTAAAGCGGTACAAACCATCGGTCTGACACCTGACAGCCTAAAAGGTCGTCTGATCGGTATATTGGTCGCAGAAGGCTCTAACAGTAGCGAAATCAAGAAGTTTGAAGCAGCAGCGATGGAGCAGGGTGCTAGCGTAAAAATCGTCGCCCCTAACAAAGAAGTAGTCTTGGACGATGGTACACGCATACAAGCAGATGAGCGTCTTGCTGGCGGGCCATCAGTGATGTTTGATGCTGTCGTGAGTATCATCATGCCAGAGCAAGCCAAAAAGCTCGCTAAAGACAGCTCAGCACTAGACTGGTTCAATGATGCGTATAACCATTGCAAAGCCATCGCTTATTGCGGAGCGACCGATGAATTTATCCTAAGTAAACTGCCAGTTGAAAAAGATAGTTTTGTCACGCCACTTGCCGAATTAGATAGCTTCATTGAAAATGCGAAATCTCGTCTGTGGGAGCGTGAGCCAAAGGTTCGTGATCTTGCTTAACATGACGTTTTATTACCATAATCAGAACCAGCCATAGCAATATGGCTGGTTTTTTAGTTTGGGTAAGAGGTTACATCCAAACTACCTTATCCTTTACCGCAAAAACACCACATAACCTTTAAAGTGTGGATTGTTTTCCAAAAACGCTGCGCCTTGCCATTGACCATCTTCAACAATACCAACCTTGAAATCAAAGGGTAAGTTTTCTAACTTTTTTAGATATCGAGAGTAATTGGTCAAAGTAGTCGTTCCTTGATAGGTTTGGATAATCAGTTCATCGACGGCATCACTGAGTTGCATAAACTGAGGGTCCTCAGCTTGGTTGGACCAATCAAGCAACCCAGTCACACTCAATTGATAATGCGCTGGTAGCTGCTGACGAACATGCCTAAGTAATTTTGCATACTTATCCAATTGATAGGTAGGGGCGTCATAGTCTATTTGAATCCCCATAACTTGATTGCCCGCACGCTGCCATTTCTCTAAGCGTTCAATCAGCTGTGCCATCACTTCGTCCGACCACTCTTGACTGGTTGCACGATAGACGAGCCAAATCTTTTTATCACTTAAAGAACGAACACCTAAACCTTGCGGTGTCAGCGTTGCAAGTGCAGCATGAACCGCATTCTCATTGGTATTGGGACGATAATACGGAATATTAGGCGGACGAATTTCACCTTGTAAGATATACAAGGTATGAGCTTGGCTAAGCTTGGCATCATCTTCGGGCGGTGTCCATATCCAAAACTGCTCATAATCCTTAGTATTAATAATCTTATCGCCAGTAGCAGTAGCAGTATTGAGAGAATGAACGCTATTGAGATGACTATCTACTGATTGGGTTTTCTGAGAATTCTCAGACTTATGAGTTGCAGCAGGACTAGTGATTTGATTATAAATAAAAGCCGCAAAAACCAGTACGATTAAGCCAATAGACCCTAATACCAATCCTTTATATTTCTGCTGATTTTTTATCAAATCAATAAGCCCTTAAATATTACCAGTAATATTTCTGATTTTGTGCCCAAGTAGTATGGCTAAAGTCTGATTTTAAACGTTTAAACCAAGCTTTGCGGACTGACATATCTATGTTCTCATTGCTGCACTGGTTACTACCAGAACTTGCAAAACAGCCAATCGCACGATGTAGCGCATAAGCGGATAACTCGTCATCTCGATTGCTAGCAAATATGGACTGATAGATGTCCAGTCGGTTTAGTGCCTGACCTTTAAAACGACTGGGTATATCACCCAAGTAAGGATAGCGATAGCCCGAATCGCTTTGACCAGAAGAATGATAGGACTTGTCATAATCTTCTAGATAGTAAGTGATGGTTGTATCATCCATAAACTCGGCTAGACATAGGGTTTGCAGCCTGTCTTTTGGGTTTTGGCTTAAACGAGTCACTGTTTTCGTTAAGTCTTGGCAGTTTATGCTAGGACTAATCTTTTCACCCTGCCAATTAAATTCACTGAATGTAGGCAAGTATTTCAATGTTTCGTTCTCACTATCAAAGCCTATATATTTTTGTGAGTTCTTTGGAAGGTAGTTCTGCTGGTATGTTAAGTAATCAGTATAGCGTCCCTGTATTAGCGATTTGGCCAGTAGCGCGTAACGAGCCTCTGCGCCAATCGTATCATCAGTAGCTAAATGACTGTCAGCAACTTGTTTTAAAAGCGCCGGATCAGCAGAATATTTTATCATGCGTATCTTTAAATTATGAGATTGTACCGTAGCGTTATTGCCAAAAAGCTGGCTGTAATCATTGGTTTGATCTGCTTGAAGTGCTAATGCAAGCTCGGTTACCGTGTTTTGAAACGGCTGTTTGGGCAGTTGATGCAGACGACTCCATAGTGTGTTTGCCTCATTGATACTACCCATTTTCTGCAATGCCTTGGCTTTTAGGACATATTGGCTAAATTTTGAGTATGACATCTCGCCTGTCGGTAGCGTGGTTGGTAAATATTTTATGGCAAGTTTTGGATTATTCTCCTGCACGAAATAATAGGTCGCTATGAGATACTGGTACAAATCCATGCGATCTTTAAACTTAGGTTTTAGACGCTCAAGCTCTGTTCGCGTTAGCGGTGTAGGAGCGTTGAGAGAGTCGGCAGGTCTTAAACGATATAGTGCAAAACTGGTGAGCAAGATTGGGTCATTAAGCTTGTTAATATCGATTGGCTTATCAAAATTTGCAAAAAAGACTTTTTGTTCGATCTCTTCTGGCAATAAGCGACTATCAAGATTAAAGCGTAGAGAGTTTGTATGATCGATTTGCCATTCGATCTCATCAACCAGCTTTTCTTGTTGACCTGCCAGCCAATATAGTCGGCGTTGTAAGCCGCGAGCTGAGGCAGTATAGTGACCATTTTTAAAGCGGCTAAGGTAATTATTGATAGCCTTTTGAGTGCTAGCAAACAGTCTTGGATCAACGGTCTCACTCTTATAGCGGTAGTCTCCCATGCCATGCTGATAAATACGATTAATACCAGTACGAATCAGCATATAGTTGGCGGTATCGACTAGCCAAGCAAGCCCTGCATTGTTGCCTGTTTTAAGATCAATCAACGCACTATAGAGATTATGGGCACTGTCAAAGTCTGATTTTTCACCCAAATAAAACAGTTGAGTGGCCATAATATAGTCTGCGTATGGCTGAGCATTGATAGACCATTTTAATGGAAAAACAGGTGCGTCCTCTGCTGACGATGTGTCATGACCGAACGAGTCCGTACATTCGCTGCGAATGGCTTGGCGAAACTGCCTCAGTTGTAAGCGTTCTTTAGACGTCAATTGAGTATCAATTTTGAGCGCGCCTTCTAGCGCCTCTTCACCCGTATAAAAACTATTACAATATTCGGCGTAATGACTTTTTTCAGAGTGCTCTAAAAAATTCTGATTGGGGTTTTTGACTTCATTCACAGCCGTTTGTCTTAAAGTCCTTAAGTTTAACGGAAAGTCATGAGCCTGATAAGAGTCTGAGTCATGCGTATTAGGCTCGTCAAAGCGAATTAAGCCTTTATCTGCGAGTAGTAGATATAGATTGGTTTGGGTGTCATTGCCTGTGTCTAGGATTGGAAAATTAATCTGACATTCGTTATAGGTGCGATTGTCCAATGAAAAATTAGAGCCGCAGTATTCACCACCTCCGGCTTTTGCAGAGATAGAGAGCCCCATTAGTGCTGTGGTCAGTATGGTTAAAACACAATGTTTGGTTATAAGGTTTAAGAAGGGCTGTGTAGGCCGTTTGATAGTTTCTGCAAGGTGATTCATGAATGGCTCATTCGTTATACTTTTGTTGATTGATATAATCATAGCAGAATTTTATTTTAACTATTCCATGTTTTATCTCAAACTCAGCCTATGTGCTGAGTTTTTGTTTTTATGAAGAAGAATGGTTTATAGTCACAAGCGTTCACTCAAAGTCATTACAATCTACATGGCGAGGGTTATACTAAATTCTATTAAGGTGCGTTAAAAGCGTCCCCTATAGTAGGGATACTATAAAAGTGACCAATCATGTAGCAGGGAATGCAAATGAGTTTATGTGAAATTGTACGTTTAGAAGGATATATTCAAAGCACGTATCTGGCGGTGTATCCAGATAAGATTATGCTGCTAGATGGAGCGTGTCGCCCTGATGTACCGATGGTATTAGAGTATATCAAGACAACGTTGCAGCGACCAATAACTGATCTAAAAGTTGTCGTCGTCACTCATATGCATCCAGATCATGCAGGCGGCGCACACAAATTCCGAGAGCAGACGGGTTGCCTGATTGTCTCGGCGGACAAAGATACGCAGTGGTATAGCCGTATCGCTGGGCGTACTATGCACTTTGTGGATATGAATCTTGCGCATTATGTGGCGAGACGTCAAGGTCGCAAGCCAAAAAACCTATATTATCCAGCGCATCTCAAGGCTGATATTACCGTTGGTGAAGGCGACTGCGTGCCTGGGTTTGATGAATGGCAGGTGTTAGAGACCCCAGGTCATACAGACCGTGATTTATCTCTGTTTCATCTACCCAGCCGACAGGTTTACACTGCTGATTTGATTATCAAACTGCGGCACAAATTTGTGGCGCCATTTCCTATCTATGATCCCAAAGTCTATATTCAATCACTCCAAAAAATAAAAGACTTAAAACCATCAATGGTTATGATGGCACATGGCTGTGAGCTGGCAATAGATGAGGCAACTTTTGATATGTTGATTACGCAAGCACCCAAGCATCCACGTACGATCAAAGACACGATCAAGCATAAACTGCTGTGGCGGAAAAATAGCGACTTTACTGTCTTTAAGAAGAAACATAAAAAGTGAAATAAAAATTTAAACAAAAAAAAGCCCAGTTACTATTCAATATAGTAACTGGGCTCTCTAAATATGGTGGGCCGACCGCGACTCGAACGCGGGACCAATTGATTAAAAGTCAACTGCTCTACCAACTGAGCTATCGGCCCTGAAGAGCGTATAAAAAAGCACTGCTTTTTTAACTCTACAAGTGAATTTACAGTTTCGTAAATTCGGTGAAGTTTTCTAAAAGAAACCTTCTTAAACTTTGTGACTTATTATGCCGCTACCTGATAGGGTAGGGTACACAACAAGCGTAATACTAAATATGGTGGGCCGACCGCGACTCGAACGCGGGACCAATTGATTAAAAGTCAACTGCTCTACCAACTGAGCTATCGGCCCTGAGCGAGGATAAAATGAAGTACTACTTCATCCGAGTGCAAGAGGATTTACATTTTCGTAAATTCTAAAAACTCGATATCAACACTAGGTTTGCATTTAACTGCAAGTCAAAGTTCTTTAAACAAAAACTTTGTTAATCAAACTTAATTTTAATAAGCACATTAAGTTTGTTTCAACGTTTAAAGATTTTGTATCCCTAAACGTGAGAGCACATTATATATATTATTATGACAATTACAACCCTAAATGATAAATAAAGTGCAAATATTAGGAAAAAAGTCATATTTTTTCAGAAATTCGTTATTAGAGCCATTTCAGGCTCTAAATATTCTGATTTAGTGCGTTAATTATCAACGATTAGTCTCTAGATAGAGCTTCAACAGGGTCAAGTTTGGCTGCATTGCGTGCTGGTAAGAAGCCAAATACGACACCAATCAGTGTTGAACATATAAATGCCGCAATAATAGAGGTGGATGAGTAAATAACTTTAAAGCTATCACCAGCAAAATTATTAATGAGCTCACCGATAGCGAACGCGAGTCCAATGCCTAGCAGACCACCTAAAATACAGACCAGTACGGCTTCTATTAAAAACTGCTGCATGATATCGCTTTGCCGTGCGCCAACAGCCATTCGCACCCCAATCTCATTGGTACGCTCAGTGACAGACACCAGCATAATATTCATAACGCCAATACCACCAACTATTAATGAGATAACAGCAACGGATGAGATAAGCAGCGTCATCGTGCCTGTCGTCGACTCAATGGTCTGACGGATAGAGTCTGAGTTGCGAAGCTCAAAATCATCTTTGCCATGGCGACCCTCTATGATGTCAGAGATAGCTGACTCAGCTGCACTGGATGAGATACTGTCATCTAATAAAGCCACAAAGCTATCAATATTTGCACTGCCGGTGATACGTGACATCACCGTGGTATAGGGCATATATATAGTGGGTGTCGAAATATCTGGACCAAAACCGCTATCATTTTCTTCGAGTACGCCAATCACGCGTCCAGGTACACTGCCGATGAGTATCACTTCACCAATAGGATTATCAATGTCTGCAAAAAATGCATTCTTAGCATTGTCATCGAGAATGATATCTTGACTGCGCAGCTTAATACTTTGCGAATCGAAACCTTGACCAAGTGCTAGCGTCTCGCCAGTAACCTCTAGATAATACTCACCAACACCATTGATGGTCGAGTCTTCCTGCACGCTGCGATAGCGTACACTAGAGCTGGCATTGACTTGAGGGCTCACATTGGTAACATACGGTTGACTGCTGATCGCGTCTGCATCTTCTGGTGTGAGGTTGTCGTCATTATATTTACGTCGCGGGTCGCCTCTAGGGTATCCATCATTGACGGTGATGGTATTGGTTCCTAGCGAGCTGATATTTGAGAGAATTTGCTGCTGAGAGCCTTGACCAAGACCAACGATAGAGACAACCGCAGCGATACCGATGATAATACCTAACATGGTCAGCAGGGTGCGCATCTTGTGTGCACGCATGGCGAGCAAGGACATCTTAAAGGCTTCGAGCAAACGATCGACAAAGCTAGCAAAGGCGCTTTTTCGATGTCCACCGAGGATAGAGTCAGGCTGCCGCGTTGTCGGTTTATAATGCTCAGTTTTATAATCAGCAATGACATAACCGTCTTTCAGCTCGATCACGCGCTCGGCTTGGGCGGCAAGTTTGGGATCATGAGTAACCATGATGATGGTATGACCTTTAGCATTTAGGTCATGTAAGATCGCCATCACGTCTTCGCCAGATTTGCTATCTAGTGCACCAGTTGGCTCATCTGCTAAGATAACATCGCCACCATTCATCAAGGCACGAGCAACAGAAACACGCTGCTGTTGTCCACCTGAGAGCTGACTGGGTCGATTGTTTACTTTTTCTCCAAGACCTAGATCGGTTAATAGCTCTTCGGCACGATTGATGCGTGCATCAGTATTCATACCAGCGTATACGGCGGGGACGGCGACGTTGTCTTTTGCACTGATATCACCAAGCAGGTGATAGCGCTGAAAGATAAAGCCGAAATGCTCTCGGCGTAACTCAGCCAGCTCATCAGCGTCTAGCCTATTTGCTGATTGGCCGTAAATCTTATAGTCACCAGCCGTCGCTTGATCTAAGCAGCCCAAGATATTCATCAGCGTGGACTTACCAGAGCCAGATTGACCGATGATCGCGACCATTTCACCTTGATTAATCGTTAAATTAACCTCGTGCAATACGCGAATGGTTTGCTCGCCGGCAGCAAACTCTCGAATAATACCAGACAGCTCCATAATTGGCTTGTCAGCGGTAGCTGCCGTATCAGTATTATTCGGTGAGTTGTTTTCTATCGAGGCGCTAGCGCTGTTGGGCGGCTGTTTAGCAGATTGAGATATAGTCATAGCAATGTCTTTAATCAGAGATAGTGAGTGTCGTGAGAAAAGGGCTAAGTTGCTCAAGCCCTTTCATCGTTAACATAGTCAAAGAATAAATTACATTCTTGGAGTGCCACCAGGTATACGAGTGCGACTGCTACTTGAAGCTTTGGCACTACCTTCGCCGATGATGACTTGCTCACCTTCCTTCACACCACTCAAAATCTGCGCATTTACTCGGTTATCAATGCCCACTTCTACTGTGCGTGCTTCTACTGTGCCGTCATCATTTAGTACGCGTACAAGCTTGCTGGTTTTTGCTTGACCTTCCGTTTTATTTTTTGTAGGTTTTTCTTGTATGGCTGCTGATGGCACAAGCAACGCATCTTTAGCTTGATCGATGATGATGTAGATCTGGGCGGTCATATCAATGCGGAATAAACGCTCAGGGTTTGGTACTTCGACATAGCCCACATAGTAGATCGCAGCATCCGTCGAGCTGGTATCACTAATCTCTTCAGGTGCTGGTTCAATGGCTGTCAAGGTTGCATCATATTGTTGGTCTGGATTACCGATGATATTGAAGTAAGAAGGCATCCCAGCACTGACATTGATGACATCTGCTTCGGATATTTGCGCATTGATACGAACCGTTGATAAATCGGCTAGAGTGACCAGAGTTGGAGCCGTTTGGTTGGCGTTAACAGTCGTGCCTTGCTCAGTCGTGATAGAAACCACCGTACCGGACATGGGTGCACGAATAGTGGTATAGCTGAGATCTTCCTCTGCTGTGCTTACATTCGTCTCGGATATGCGTATGGCTGCCTGTTGACTATTAATATTAGCGTTTGTAGTAGCGATGGCTGCTTTTGCTGTATCAATGGCAGCACTCGCATTGGCAACCGCTGCTTCGGCTGTCTCAACACTAGTTGCTTGCGTATCATACTCCTGCTGAGAGATTGCATCGATGGCAACCAAAGACTGCAAGCGGGCAAAGTCAGACTTTGCTTGTTTGAGCTCAGACTGACGGCTAGCAAGGTCGGCATAGGCACTTTTTAGACTGGCTTGCTTGCTTAGCGCTTCTGCTTTTGCACTTTGAAGTGCGGCTTCACTTTGCTGAAGGCCGGCTTGTTGATTGCTTAAATTGTTGTTCTGCGTGACCTGATCAATCTGTGCAATCAAATCGCCTTTCTGTACCTCATCACCGACTTCAACATAGAGACGAGTTACTTCACCAGAGACCTGTGCACCGACATCAACCGTATTTAAAGCTTTGACTTTGCCTGAAGCCATGACATTTTGTTCAATATCACCGACTTCAACAGCCGCTGTCAGGAAGTTAGGTTTTTCTTCTTCTGGTTTCAACGTGGCATAAGCCAACGCCGCCAATGCTGCAATAATCAGGACAATGACGCCCCATTTGATAGCAGATTTTTTGCTTATTTTGCGCATAACAACAATCCAATGACAGTAAACTCAAGTATGGTTATAGTAGATGCTTCATCCCTAAAAGGGAATGGCAATTAGTTTAAGAAAGGTTAAGGTGTTTTTGAACGTGGTTGGAATAGAGGAATAATAGAAGTTGAGTGATGAATAGTAAAAACGGGTGAGTCTGAGAATGATAGAAAGGGCAAAAGCTGTGCTAGAGATGGTGATAGGTGTCACTGTCTAAAGCGTCGCATGTGCAAGACAGGAATGGCGATAATGATTGATATTTATCGCGCAGTAAACAGGCGCTTTCCCGCTAGCTCTAATGCCGCTTGTAGTAATAGCACCCAAGCTGGCTGACAAACCAGTCCTTTGATGGCTTGGTCACAGCGGTATAAGAGCGCAGGAGATACTTTTAGATCAGATACTACGGCCTTCTCATCCGTCCATGGCACAAACTTCATTAGGGCGTGTCCTCATTTTAAAAATGGTGATAAAAATGAGATAAATTGCCGTCAAACGAGGAAAATAGTGCAGATAATATCGAGATATTGACCAACTATTTGACGGTGTTTGGCAAAATTTAGCTATTTTTAGCCCATTTAAAGGACACTCGTTTGAATTGAGGACATGCCCTAATATGAGTACCATCTATAAATACCCGCTCAAGGTCTGAATCTGTGATTAGGGTCTGTTGAAGTAATCGGTAGATCACGGCAAGGACAGCCAACGTGCATACGATAAAGACGCCTCCAACCGTTTGTCTCACATTCTCTTTGTTATAAACATTAAGTTCCAGTAATATAAGTTTCAGTCTGGTTCAGTGTTCATCTTTGAGTATTATGCGAGGCATAGGAAACGAGGTCTTTTGGTGTAAGAACTTAAAGATTAACGGTTTGCTATTTTTATCATCACCTTATGACCAATGTTCAACACGCCCTGAAGGTTTGTTGGGTAGTCTGCGTCATACAATCCAGATATAAAGGAATATAGAAAATGGAAAATATTACAATTCTTGGTGCTGGGACGATGGGGCATTCAATTGCTTTATCAGCAGCATGGGCCAACCAAACCGTAAACATATACGGCATCGATGAATATGATCTTGAAAACGCTGTTAAAGGCTTGAATAATAAGCTCAAGGTAATGACTGAAAACGAGCTGTTTACATCCGAACAAATGAACGAAATTAGACAACGTATCCAATTTACTACTTCCCTAGAAGAAGCAGTGTCGGAGGCAACTTTTATTATTGAAGTTATCCCTGAGGTTTTAGATTTAAAAAAAGAGCTATATAGCAGGTTGGAAGCGTTAGTTGAAGACGATGTAGTGATTGCCAGTAATACCTCAGGATTTACACCGAGTATATTAGCGGCGGATATGCTGCATCCTGCACGTTTTGTTGTAACCCATTTCTGGAACCCAGCTCATCTCATTCCTTTGGTGGAGGTGGTAAAAGGCGAGCATACAGATGCAGTTATAGTCCAGCGAGCAATGGATGTTTTAACGCTGATGAACAAAAAGGCGATAGTACTTAACAAAGAAATCCCAGGGTTTATTGGGAATCGTTTGCAGTATGCACTGTTTCGGGAAGCACAGGCATTATTAGATGCTGGAGCTGCTTCAAAAGAAGATATCGATGCTGCTGTGACCTACAGTATAGGCCGCCGGCTGCCTGTGACAGGGCCACTGATGTCTGCGGATATGGGTGGGCTAGATGTCTGCTTGTCTATTTCCAATTATTTATTCGAAGATTTGTCGACAGATCAACGTTCAGGTAAAGTGCTGTCTCAACTTGCGAATGAAAATAAGCTAGGAGATAAAACAGGAGAGGGCTTTTATTCGTGGGAACCAGATGTGTCGGCGAAAATGAATGAAGAACGGGAAAAAACACTGATTTATTTCCTCAAAAATGATTTAAAGGCAGGAATATAAAAATTAAAGTAGGAGCTGTCCTCATTTTTAGCCCATTGAGGCAATTTCGTTCAGATTGAGGACACGCCCTAGATAACCAGTTCAGTTCCTGCATGCCCCATTGTTTTAGCTGATGTAATTGACGTTTTGGGTTACTGTAGTTAAAACGCCTATCACATTAATTATTCAAAATAGATGGAAATACTCTTTTGAATAATTAATGAGTCAGTGGTATCAAGCTCTGGCGTTCGGTATGAGACAAGCATAGACGCTTAGAATGACTAAACTTACTATTTCTAACGTCGAACTGTCTAAAAAGTAATATCTGCCAGTGCCATGATCGAATATCAAACACGGCCTAAGTTATTGAATTTTTCCAACCAATCAAACGGTAAACAGACGCTTTCCTGCTAGTTCTAGCGCAGCTTGCAATAGTAACTCCCACGCTGGCTGACGAACGAGTCCTTTGATTGCTTGGTCACAGCGATAAAGTAGGGCAGGCCATTCAGCCGTGTGCGTTTTTGATTGGCGGCGGCAGGCTTGTTGATATAGCCCTTGTTTGCTGCGCCAAATGCCAAGCGCTTGCGGATCTTGTCCATCCATCAGTTGTATAATCTGACGCATATCTTTACTAATTGCCCATAATACTAAGGTCGTCGGCTCATCAGTCGCTTTGAGTTGAAAGATGATTTTTGCCACTTGTGCACTATTACCTGCTAGCATCGCATCCGACAAATCAAACACGCTAAATTGAGCGTCACTGACCAATGCTGCTTGTAAATCTGTGATATCGAGTGCCACAGTATTTGTAGGCTGTGCAAAATCGCCAGCGGTTTCGGTATCTTCATGAGGAGCCATTAACTGCGGCGCAAACAGATAAGACAGTCGCCACAAGGTTTGATAAGCACTTAATAGATGATGCTCAGTATGTGACATCAGTAGTTGCCATGCTTCTTGAGACAGCCGTAACCCAAACTTTTGAGCCTGAATCTGCAATAGCTGCTGCCGTTGCTGTTCATTGTATAAATTACAATCAATGATGTGACCGTATTGAGCAAATGGCGCAAACCATTTACTACTTTGAGCTCGTTTGTCTTGCTTAGGCGTAAGCCATAATACACTATGACCGTGTGTACCTGCTTGCGCTTCAATCGCAAAGCGTTCGAGCTCAGCAATGACAGTTTTATCGGGCTTATGATTGCCAGTCACGATTAAGGCGCTGGCATCATCAAACAATGATTGGCTACCCAACTCTGACAGTACTTCTTGCCAGCTTTTAACTGATATTAGTTCTATGCGCTTGATGGCGTAGTTTTGCGCGCGCCAATGTGGACGCATCGCATCGATAAGCCATTGACTGAGCAACGGCTCATCACCGTGCGCCAGCCACAAGCCCGCTACTGCAACGGATGGTTGTAGTAGTTTTGGATAGGCTTGTATAAAGGTATCTTGCATAAATAGATGGGTAAGTACACAGGTTAATGGAAATAAGTATGGAGCGTATCGTAATGAGACGTTAAGGCGTTGGTACGACCACGGCTGTCGATGCTGAGCCGTTACCGATTTTCACTGGTGTTTTAGTGCCAGTGGACGGTACTTTAGGCAGAGAGATAGCAACATACTGATCAGTGATACGGCGTGCCAAACTGTCATAGAGCCATTCGCGAATTTGATCGCCTTGCTGATCATCCGTACTCACAGAGGCGTCATTGTACTGATAGCTACGCTCGATTTGGATAGGATTGCTCAGTGTAACGGGCTTACCATTTTCAGTGGTTTGATAGCTAACATCTGCTGATATGATCAAGCGAATCTCTGTTAATACACCGACTAATTCATACTGTCTAAAGCGCAGGTTATTGACACTGATAACAGAAACAGGATCAGCGCTGGCTTGTTTATTATTAAGCGCAACGTCTGCGGCTGTCATGTTACTAATAACATCGACACCTAATGTTTCTAGACGTCGCGTTAATGGTAGCTTAAGCGGGAAGGCGGTGCGATTGTCTTCGATAATGACCGCTGTTTTGGCAACATCGAGGAGTATTGGCGCATCATAACCACGTAGCTGAAAGCCGCAACCACTAAGCGCAGCCGTTGCACCGAGCACCGTAAACATCGGCAGTGCAGTAAGTAATGCAGTTACTAGCTTTTGTCCGCCGGACTTTTTTGCAGTAGGGCTTTTGCTACTTGATGGGGCTTGCTGCTTATACGACATAATCGCTATCCTCAAATGATAAGAAGGCTTAGATAGAATATCTACTAAGCCTAAAATATCTAACCTACAACCACGATATTCACGAGTTTATTCGGGACGACGATTTCTTTTTTGATTTCGCCAGTGATGAATTTCGCCACACTTTCCATGGTTCGAGCTTGTGCTTTTAGCTGCTCTGGATCGCTGTTCGGCGCCACATCCATCTTACCGCGCATTTTACCATTGACCTGTACGACCATCGTGATCATATCCTGCACCAGTGCAGCTTCATCCACGGTTGGGTAGTTTAGCGTGACGGTATCCAAGCCTAATTGCTCAAGTAAGTGCTCACCAACGTGCGGTGCATACACTGATAACATGATAAGCAAGTCAGTCACAGCCTCATGCTGTACTTTTAGGTCTTGCTCATTAGCCGCCTTAAAGCTCGTAAGCTCATTGGCAAGCTCCATGAGGCTTGATACTGGTGTGTTCAATGCCAAACGATCACCCAAATCATTATCAATTTTGGCAATGGTTTCATGAGTTTTGCGACGTAGATTTTTGGCTGCTTTGCTCAAGTCATCAGTATTCAATGCTTCACTATTCAGCGTCGCAAGATCTAAGTTCGCTGCACTAAGCGCTTGCGTGTGCTCTGTTGCCAGACGCCAGACTTTTTTGACGAAATTATAAGGGCCTTTTAGCGCATCGTCTGACCATTCTAGCGTTTGATCAGCAGGCGCGGTAAATAGTGTGTACAGGCGAACCGTATCAGCACCATATTTATCAATGGTGATTTGTGGATCGACACCATTGTTTTTTGATTTAGACATTTTTTCGATTTTGCCAATGGTCACTGGCTGTCCATCAGTCTTTAAGATGGCTTTGATCGGCTGACCACGCTCGTCATAATCGATATCAACATCTTCGGTAAAGTAATAAGTGGTACTACCATCAGCATTGACACGATAGAAAGTACCTGCAAGTACCATACCTTGGGTCATCAAGTTAGCAAACGGTTCGTTTCCTGAGACTAGGTTTTCGTCACGCATAAGTTTATGGAAGAAACGCGCGTAAAGTAAATGCATAACCGCGTGCTCAACACCGCCGATATATTGGTCGACAGGCAGCCATTTATTGGCGGCAGATTTGTTGACCATGCTTTGCGCATCATTTGGGCTAGCAAAGCGTGCATAGTACCAGCTTGACTCAACAAAGGTGTCAAAGGTATCGGTTTCACGTTCAGCAGGATTACCACATTTAGGGCAGGTGGTATTTACAAATTCTGGAATGTTTTTAAGTGGGTTACCGCGTCCATCAGGAACGACATCAGTCGGTAGAATGACTGGCAAATCTTGCTCTTCGACAGGTATCGTACCGCAATGTTCACAATTGATCATTGGGATAGGACAGCCCCAATAGCGTTGACGCGATACACCCCAATCACGTAAGCGATATTGGATTTTTTTCTTGGCCAATTCTTGTGGCTCAAGCTTGGCAAGCATCGCTTCGAACGCTTGCTCAAAATCTAGACCGTCAAATTCGCCTGAATTGACTAGGGTATTGCGCTCAGTATAGGCAAGATTGATTTTAGTATCATTCGCTTTGGCATCTGCTTCTGCTTCATCAAAATAACCAGCA
This sequence comes from Psychrobacter sp. SZ93C1, assembly GCF_015864635.1. NCBI lineage: Bacteria > Pseudomonadati > Pseudomonadota > Gammaproteobacteria > Moraxellales > Moraxellaceae > Psychrobacter > Psychrobacter sp. SZ93C1. Next base: position 22,889 of record NZ_JADYWY010000004.1, read on the forward strand.
GGTACATCGATTACTTGCTTAATAGGCAGACTGTATTTGGTCGCAAACTCATAATCGCGATCATCATGTGCCGGTACTGCCATGACCGCGCCTGAACCGTAGCTCATTAGGACATAGTTGGCCACCCAAACAGGCACTTCTTCACCCGTCAATGGATGCGTTACGGTTAGACCTGTGTCCATACCGATTTTTTCAGCTTTGGCTAAGTCAGCTTCAGCGACTGAGCCTTTTTTGCATAGGGCGCAGAATTGTGCAATCGCTTCATCATTCTCAGAAGCATACTGTGCAAGTGGATGCTCAGCGGCAACCGCGACATAAGTCACACCCATCAAGGTATCAGGGCGGGTAGTGAACACGTCTAAAGTGTTTGTTTCACCAGCCAACTCATATGGGAAATGCACTTCCATACCCGCACTACGACCAATCCAGTTGCGCTGCATGGTCAATACTTCAGATGGCCAATGCCCTTCCAAATCATCCAAATCATCCAATAGCTCATCGGCATAATCAGTGATATTAAAGTAGTACATTGGGATGTCGCGCTTTTCGACTGCAGCGCCACTGCGCCAGCCTTTGCCATCGATAACTTGCTCATTGGCCAAGACGGTATTGTCAATCGGATCCCAGTTGACTGTTGCTAGCTTTTTATAGACTAAGCCTTTTTTGTATAACTGCAAAAACAACCACTGCTCCCACTGATAATACTCAGGGCTACAAGTGGCAAATTCACGTGACCAGTCAATAGATAAGCCCAGCAATTTAAGCTGTGCACGCATGTTGTCAATATTGGCAAACGTCCATTTGGCAGGTGGTGTTTGATTGGCAATAGCAGCGTTTTCTGCTGGCAGGCCAAAACCATCCCAACCCATTGGTTGCATGACTTCATAGCCTTTGAGGCGGTAGTAACGGCTCAGTACGTCCGAGATGGTATAGTTACGCACATGGCCCATATGCAGCTTGCCACTTGGGTAAGGGAACATAGACAGCATATAACGACTTGGCTTGTCGCTAGGCTCATTACCTACTTCATAGCGCTTGTCAGTTGCCCATTTGGCTTGTTGCGCCGCTTCGATAGCTTGTGGGTTATAATAATTGTTTTCTGCTTGGTCAGATGTCACAGTATTACTCATAGTGGGCTCTAGATTGAATATTTTGATAAGAAAATTAGATACGCTAGAATAGCGCAAATCGGCAAAAAATGCGATGGGGCAACGTAATAATAGAGCAGTATTAAGAAGTATATAACGACTTATGAATGGATAGTAAGGCTAGACATGCAAAAATTACAGAAAGGGCAAGTATTAAAATATCCTATTGATTTGTATTTATCTAAAAAGAACATAGCACTTATGCTTGTTTTAGGTTTGTTGCTTTTTCCCTTGTTTTTTTATGGAGTACCTTGGGTACAAGAAAAAAATGATTGGCTTGCTCTAGTGAGTATATGGTTTTTCATCGTTTTAATTTTTTTTGGTGTGATTGTAGTGTTACTCACGCTAATAAAAGGTAAGCCTGTCTTGCAAATTACGGATACAGGCATAACGCTTCTACAAGTTATTCGACGACCACAACAGAGATATTTGTCATGGCAGGATATTGAATGTATAGGCATCGATTGTCAGGTTATTAAGCACCACGAAATTTGGTTGCTAGTGATTCAGCCCAAGCAAGGCAAGCTCATACAATGCCCGATAAAACCTATGAGATATAAAGACGCTATCTTGAATGAGATGGAGGTTATACATCTAGTGCAACTCGCCTTTGAAGGCCGATCCGCTATACACTACGAACCGATAGAAATGGAGAGAATGAAACTGCTCACGCCAAGAATGAAGTGGCTAATATTAGCCTTGATTCTGAGCTGTCTCGCTGTTTATCTATTTCTACTTTTTAAGTAAAACGCACATAATCCATATTATATTTAAAGGAACAATAATGACCATCACCATTTACGGTATCAAATCATGCAGCACCATGAAAAAAGCATTTACCAAGTTGGATGAATTGAATATAAGTTACGATTTCCATGACTATAAAAAACAAGGCATCGACAAAGAGAGCATCCAGCGCTGGGTGAATGAGCTAGGAATCGATAAAGTACTGAACAAGCGTGGCACCACATGGCGCAAGCTGACTGACGAGCAAAAGCAATCAGCTGATGCCAATATAGGTAACGCGATTGACCTGCTAGTAGAAAATACCAGTATGATTAAGCGTCCGATTGTAGAAGGTCAGATCAACGATAAAAACCAAGGTCAGCCAATATTGCTTTGCGGTTTTGATGAGGCTGTATTCGATATAACTTTTCCATAAAAAAGCTGTCACTTTGACACGTTATAAACTATGATTCCATTAATGGAATTAAGTTTGCTCGTTTATAATATTCAAGGATAAAATCATGAAAAAATTATTACTAATGGCGACCCTTGCAGTAGCGCCTTTAATGGTCACAAGTGTGCAAGCGGCGGAAACCTCTACTAAGGTTACCTTCGCAAAAGACAGCTATTGCGGTAGCTTTACAGGTAATATTAAAAACGGAAAAGTGTTTCGTCTATGGCTTGCGTCAGATCAGAATCTAGTGATTCGCAATGTCGGTGATGACCGCATCAATATGGCTTATGTCTCAGGGCCAAGTGGTCGTTTGGATGGTGACCGCTATGACAATGAAACGTCTTATATTACTGAGACTAAAGGCAATCATTATATGAAGGTTTATGGCAATAGTAGCCATAGTTCTGTCGAGTTCTGTGCTTATTAAATTTCTCTCGTTTAAATGAGCATCGATAGACCATAAAAAAGCCCGAGCTTGGTATCCAAGCTCGGGCTTTTTATGCTAATAGTTATAGGCTGCTAGCGCAATTATGAATCTAATTCACGACTGATTAATGTACCAACACCTTCATTGGTGAAAATCTCAAGCAAAGTAGCATGAGGCACACGGCCATCAACGATAACAGCGCTTTTTACGCCGCTACGTACGGCATCAAGCGCACACTGAATTTTAGGAATCATGCCACCTGAGATAGTGCCATCTTCGATTAAGCTGTCGACTTTCTTTGGTGTCAGCCCAGTCACGACTTCGCCGTCACGACCCAATACGCCTTTGATGTTGGTCAGCAGCATCAGTTTCTCTGCTTGCAAAAACTCTGCGACTTTACCTGCGACTAGATCAGCATTGATATTATAGGTATTGCCTTCGCTATCGACGCCGAGTGGGGCGATGACAGGAATAAAGTCAGACGCAATGAGCATGTTAATCACGTCTTTATTGACACTGACCACATCACCGACGAACCCTAGGTCTATAGGAACAGCGATACCGTCTTCGCCAATTTTTTCCATCTTTAACTTTTTGGCTAGGATTAAGTTGGCATCTTTACCCGTTAAACCAATCGCGCGTCCACCATGCTTATTGATTAAGCTAACAATCGATTTATTGACGCCGCCGCCTAACACCATCTCGACGATATCCATGGTGCTTTTATCAGTGACACGCATACCATCAATACGTTTAGACTGACGACCAAGCTCTTTTAACAAGTTATCCACTTGCGGGCCACCGCCATGTACGACGACAGGATGCATGCCAACGGTTTTTAACAAGACGATATCGCGGGCAAATGAGCTTTCTAGCGCAGGATCAGTCATCGCATTGCCGCCGTATTTGACGACGATGATCTTATCGACAAAGCGCTGGATATAAGGCAGTGCCGTGGTCAATACTTCAGCGGTGTTTTTGGCATCATCTAAGTTAAGCGTCATTACAAACTCCTAAAGTACGGTTTTGAGCGGGTTGGTTATTTATGCGATATAAATCTATCGTCATTATTAATATCATTAATAAGATCACAATGTGTTTAATACAATTATTCGGCAGGAATAGCGATAATTTTGGCTGCCAGTTCTTTATCGAATGGGTGACATAATGCGGCAAACTTTGCCTGAATATCTGCTAGGTCATCGATGCTATCACCAGCAAAACGTGCCGTCAGATGGTGACTGGTGTTTGATTGGCGCAGCACCCCAAAGCCATGTGGAAAATCCAAACGAACGCCATCGATACAGCTCAGTGTTGTCCCTACTGGCATTAGATCTCTGGCTTGCTTGAGTGTTAAGTGAGGCTCTACCACTGAGCAGTGACAATCTAATAGCAAATCAGTATTTATCAAATGATGATCAGAATCTGCTGCTGTCGCTTCCAAAATTTGGCGTAAATAACGACAGAATCTGGCCAGCTGTTCTACGAGTGAATACTCTGTCCCAAAAGTTGTTGGCATCGGCAAATAATGGTCTGCTGTACTTACCATTGCCGGTAGACTTTCCGTAATGTCTGTCAGTGCTCGTTTGCTATCGACGAGCTCATCAGTAGCCAACCAGTGCAACAGCCGTAATGCTGCGTACATGGCGTCATCGTAAACAATAAAGCGGCTGTCATTAAAGATAAAGTGCCCTGATAACTCTCCAGCAAAGACAATTTGATAATCGGAGTTTTGTATCTGTTGGCGCATAAAACTGCTACCCGTTCTACTCATTACGGGTGTTGCATCAAGGTCAGATAAGAGCTTTGGTAAGTGATGTGAGCACTTAATATCAAAAAGGACTTGAGGTGAGCGTTGTGAGCATATTGATTCTGTATCATATATTGATGCTGCATCGTATAAAGTGTCAGGGCGTTCCGCGATAGCCACTTGTGCTAATAGATATAGCAAATGGTCAGGCGAGACGACCTTGCCATTGGTATCGACGATCATCAGTCGATCACCATCACCGTCAAAAGCAATCCCTATATCTGCTTGGTGCTGGCGTACGGTGTGCTGTAATTGCGTGAGGCGGTGCGGTTCAGTAGGATCAGGATTGCCAGAGGGAAAGTTGCCATCTGCTACGTCATTAATCATGATGACATCTTGGCAGAAATAGCCAAATAAACGCTGTGCAATAGAGCTGGTCGCGCCATGCATACAGTCAATAACAACTCGAAAATCAAGTTTAGATAAGGATTGCTGAGTAACTTTTGAATGTGGTCTATTTGAATGCGGCTTACTGAATTGATAGATTTGCTGAAAAACTTCAGCGATAGCCTCAATGTAAGCCGTTGCTATATCCTCAGTAGATAAGCCTGTATCTTGAGTGTTTTGCTTGAGAGTATTCGCTTGAATGACGCTATTATTTTTTGAATTGCTTTTAGTCAACTGATGATAAAGCAATTGAATCTCTGCACTGCTAGGAGACTGATGATTGACTAACCACTTAACGCCTAAAATTTCTTTAGCAGAATGACTGGCGGTCACAATGATGCCATGCCCCTGATATTGCTCTGCCCAAAATACCATCATTGGCGTAGTGACGAGACCTAGCTGCATAACAGTTAGACCATACTGAGCCAATATATCAGCGAGTCTCTGTGCAATAGCTTTGCTACCATTACGCACATCATAACCAATTACGATAATGGTTTCTAAAGAAGTTAACGATTGCGTTAGCAGGCTGTTTTTTGAATCACTGTCTTCTGATGTGCAGAGTAAGCCACGATAAAGACTAGCAAAAGCATTGCCGAGCGCTTGTATAAAGTCGGTTGTGAAATACTGGCGTGAACCACGAATATCATAAGCACGAAATAAGGATTGCTGCACCGCAAAAGTTGGCATCGCTTACTCTCCTTATAATCGTGGTTATGATGGTTGTGGCTATTATTGTTAATATCGTAATTGTTATTATCGTGATGAGTAACAATAGTTAAAACGGTAAATCAGTCATGGTTACCGATTGATTACTGGCGGCCTGAATGTCCGAATCCGCCTGCACCGCGTTCGCTTTCATCACTGAACTCTACTACTACTGAAAACTCAGGGCGGGCAACAGGTACAACAATATATTGTGCCATACGCTCTGCTGGATTAAGCACAAAATCTTCGTTACTGCGATTCCAAATGCTGACCATCAGCTCACCCTGATAATCAGCATCGATTAGCCCGACCAAATTACCTAAGACGATACCGTGCTTATGACCGAGACCTGAACGCGGTAAAATCATACCCGCATAATTAGGATCTTGGATATAAGCGGCGAGACCTGTGCCGATTAAGTGTGTTTCACCTGCTTTAATGGTTAATGGCTCATCGATGCAAGCGCGCAAGTCAATACCCGCACTGCCGTCGGTGGCACGAGTCGGAAGAGAAAATGCTGCGTCTTCAGTAATTTTAGGGTTGATAACTTTAACTTGTACAGCTTGCATAACGAACTCACTTAACGATTTGATGGTTTTAAAAATAGGGATATTGTTTTTGATGCTAGGTATTAAATTATAAAATCAAGACACTGGCCAAACCTAAGAATGACATAAAGCCGACAATGTCCGTTACGGTGGTCAAAATAACGGAAGCAGATAGCGCAGGGTCGATATTCATACGTTTGAGCATCAGCGGTATACTGATACCCGAGACATTAGCTGCTGTCATATTGATGGCAATGGCAAAGCCAATGACTGCACTAATCTTAATATCATGAAACCACAGTTGAGCAATAAACGCCATGATTATAGCCCATATAATGCCGTTTATCGCGCCGACCCATAGCTCTTTGTTTAACAGCCAGACACGGTTAGAACCACCGATTTGACCCATCGCCATACCGCGGATTACGACCGTCAGTGTTTGGGAACCAGCGATCCCGCCCATACTGGCGACCACAGGCATGAGTATCGCTAGCGCCACGACTTGTGCCAATACTTCTTCAAACTGTCCAATCACCGCTGCAGCCAATAAGGCGGTACACAAGTTAATACCTAGCCAAACACTACGGCTTTTGGCACTGGTCAGAATAGGGGCAAACAGCTCTTCATCTTGGCTAACACCCGCCAAGTTTTTCATGGTGCTGTCGACATCATCTTGGATAATCTCCATGATGTCCTCACCATTTAGCTGACCGACCAGCTCGCCATGGCTGTTAGTAACAGGGGCAAAGCGAATATCTTCTGAACGAAAAATCGCAGCGGCATCTTGGATATCTAAGCGATCATTGATCGTGATGGCGGTGTCAATCAATTCGTATACTAAAGTGTTTTGATGATGTTTAATCAAATCAACCAAACTTAATAGACCTAATAGTTGCTGGCTTTGATCAACGACTAACAGCTCCTGACTCTCATCATCGAGCAGATCATCATTCTCTCGTAGCCAGTGTTGTACTTCTTCTAGCGTAATGTCTTCTCGCACCTGAATAATATCAGGATCCATATAGCTGCCAACTTCCCAATCCTCATAAGTATCGAGTTTGTTAACTTGAACGCGGGTCTCTTCGTCTAGCGTTGCCATGACCGAGGTACGTACGCTCTCGGTCACGGTATCCAAAATCTCAGAGATGTCTTGTGCATCGAGGTCTTGGGTAAACAAAGAAATCTCTGTTGAAGAGATGTTCTCCATTAACGGCTGGCGCGTATCTACATCTAGCTCAGCGAGGACCTCACCTTTAATACTCTCTGGAACCTGCGCCCAAATTAAAAGACGGTTTTGAGTCGGGAAAGACTCTAATAAGTTGGCAATCTCATATTCTGACTGCTTTTCTAAAAACTCAGTAATGGCTTCATATGCCTTGTCAGCCACCAATCCCTGTAGATACAGCAGCTTATATTCAGCATTATATTCAGCTGGATTATAATCTCCCTGTAGCGTAGATGGTCGTTCTTGATTCGGCATCGGGGTAGGCATAAAATTTCCAAGGTTTTCAAAAAATATAAATAACAACTAAAACAGTCATTTTTCGCCCAGTCTCAGGCGTGTGTTTTCAAGCATTTTCATTAAGGCATTTTCATTAAGACTAGCGATTGCCTAATAACGCTCTAATATTTGCCAAATACTCATCAGCAACTGCTTCTGGGTCTTTGGTCGCTTTTTTCTTTTTCGCTTTGGCAGGCCAATCAATATGATCTTCTGGTAACTCATCCAAAAATCTTGATTCTGAGGTGACTCGCATTTGTCCGCCAGCACGGCGCTGTGTGGCTAGCGTCAATGTGAGCTCACGACGAGCGCGAGTAATACCTACGTACATCAATCGTCGTTCTTCTTCTACGGTTTCGCTGAGGATAGAGTTGCGGTGCGGTAGCATCTCTTCCTCAAGTCCCATGATATAAACGAAATCAAACTCCAAGCCTTTTGCCGCATGCAAGGTCATTAAGTTGACCTTGTTGGTATTCTCTTCTTCTTGCTGTTGCTCGAGCATATCAAGCAATACTAGCTTACGAATGATGGTATCAATCGTCCGATCTTCGTCTTCTTCGGCGCGATTGATCAGCGATTGAATACTGGTATAGAGCATATCGATATTATCAATACGGTTCTTTTCTTGCTGCGGCGTTTTGGCATCACTACGCACAAAGTCAATATAACCTGTCTCATCGATCATTTGACGTACGATTGGCACAGGGTCGGGGTGCTGGTCTAACTCACGCGTATAGTGCTCGATGAACTCACCGAACTCTTTTATTGTGCCATAAGATTTAGACGGTAACACATGAGTTAAGCCAGCATGTGTACAAGAGGCCAACAGCGATATGCTGTGCTCTTGCGCAAACAGACCCAATTTTTCGAGCGTTGCTGGTCCCATACCGCGTTTAGGCGTATTGATAATACGCAAAAATGCGCTGTCATCTTCAGGGTTCAAAATCAGACGCAGATAGCCCATGATGTCTTTGATTTCACTACGTGCAAAGAATGATTGGCCGCCAGACAGTTTATAAGGGACTTGTAGCTGACGCAGTTGCGCTTCTAACATCCGCGCCTGAAAGTTACTGCGATAAAGGACAGCATATTGCTCCCACTCATTACCAAAGCGCAGTTTATGAGTGACGATTTCTTTTGCCACGCGTTCGGACTCATCATCATCATTACGGCAGTTGATAATACGAATTTTTTCGCCTTGACCTTTATCTGACCACAGTTTCTTTTCAAATAAATGCTCATTATTCATAATGACTGCGTTGGCTGAGGTCAAAATACGAGTGGTGGAACGGTAATTTTGCTCTAGCATGACGATCTTTAATTTTGGAAAATCTTCCTTTAGCAGTGCCATGTTTTCAGGCTTTGCCCCGCGCCACGCATAGATAGATTGGTCATCATCGCCAACCACGGTAAAGCGACCTTGCGGGCCAACCAAATACTTAATCATTTCATACTGGGCCGTATTGGTATCTTGATACTCATCGACCAAGAGATAACGAATGCGGTTTTGCCATTTATCACGTAGCTCTCTATTTTCGCGCAGTATTTTCGTTGGCAAGACAATCAAGTCATCAAAATCGACAGCGTTATAAGCACGCAAATTACGCTCATATAATGCATACAGCGTGGCAAAAATCATATCTTCTGGATCGTCTAATGTTTCCATTGCCTTGTCAGGATCAATCAGATCGTTTTTCCAGTCGGAAATCATTTTGATTGCTTTACCAACCAACTCGCGACTTTCAGCGCCACTTAGGTTGTCACGCATCATCAGCTCCATCAGCAGTCGCTTGCTGTCGTCGCTGTCCATGATAGAGAAGTTACCCTTTAGCGGGGTATGAATCAGCTCGTAGCGCAAAAACTGCAGACCGAATTGGTGAAAGGTCGACACGGTCAGACCACGCATTTTTTCACTTGGTAGCAGTTTACTGACACGGGCTTTCATCTCGCGTGCGGCTTTGTTGGTAAAAGTCACCGCTGTGATGCGCTCAGCTGGCATGTTACATTCTTCGATCAGGTAAGCAATCTTTCGGGTAATTACGGACGTCTTACCGGAGCCTGCACCTGCAAGGACAAGTAACGGACCAGATACGTAGAGCATGGCTTCTTGTTGTTTGGGATTGAGTTGACTCATAACGTAACCTGTAAGACAAAAGCAAAAAAGAGAGTGGCACTGATGGTGGCATCATTAAATATACGCCGATTGCCTTATCAACATGAGTGTCATGATGATGTTTCAATCAAAAAACACCCAATAAAGGCAATAAAATTAAGTGGGTTATTATAAAGCAAAAACATGAACTTTGGGGAATGAGTTGGGCGAAGAGCAGGGGTTTAAAGGCTGAATTTTTGACCATATTTACAATTACGGCCTATGATAATTCATAAGATGGATTTGATGTTAATATAAGGTAAGACCCCTATCATAATTTTTGATAAAAAAAACATGTTTTATTACATATAAAATGACCGTCCAATACAGTTAAAAACTAGCTTTTGGACACCGAAATGCGTATAGTACGTACATAATTTATGCCAGTTGTCTCGTCATTATTGACTACGTGTAATGAGCTATTAAATCAATTAAGTAAACTATCGAATATGATATTGATTTAATAAGTTGATCTTACGTTTTTAGAAGATGCGTTAGACGACCAGCCATCTTTCCGTGCGTATATCGGAATCCCTGCCGTTGGTTATGTCTGACATCGTCGTCAATACACTTGATAATTGGTTGTTACTAGCAAAATACCTAAAATGTGACTTAATAACAGTTGCTTAAATAAAGCGACTGAATGACAGTCGCTTTGTGTTTTCGTTTGTGTGATGCCTGTGGCTAGACGACCTTGATAGGTCGGTACTTGCGCTGTGCTAAACACTCGATTGGGTGAGGAGCACGTATTATCATGTCTGCTTTTAATTGGTCAGCAATCGCTTTTATCTTAGCCGCCATTGGGCTAGTTGTCTTCATGCTGGTCGTGCCGCGTATGCTTGGCGGTCGCTCTCATGGCTCACAAAAAGAAGAAGTATTTGAAGCGGGTGTTGTCGGATCTGGCAACGCCCGTATTCGTTTGTCTGCCAAATTCTATTTGGTGGCAATCTTCTTCGTCATCTTCGATCTAGAAGCGCTGTATTTGTATGCTTACGCCGTTTCAGTACGTGAGGCTGGCTGGTTAGGTTTTGCCGCTGCTGCCATATTCATCACCATCTTAATCATCGGTTTGATCTATGAGCTAAGTCTGGGCGCGATGAACTGGGCACCGGCTGATAAACTGCGCAAAAAAGTACGTCTATATGCCGCACCTGCTGGTTTCAACCTAGCAGACATCACCAAATTCGATGGTGCTCACGAGCTGATGGTCGATCCAACAGGCAAAGTACCCGCACAGTCCTCAGGACAAATCAACGTCTCGAACAATATTGAAGTCAATCGTCATCATTTAGAAAATATCGATCATATTAATACTACAGGTAATGTTACTTCTGTAGATTTTGCGACGTCTGCTCGACAAGATAACGGTAAGCGTTAATTGTTTTGGGCGGTCTTAGTTTTCGATAGTCTATAAAGGCTAGTAGTAAGATTACGACGACGCGAGTATGTTTGGATTAATGATCACTTGTTAATAATAGAAGTTAAGGCGCTAGCGAGGGCAAGACGATTGCCACGCGACGTCTAATATAAAGGTTGTATGTTATGAAATACACATTAACAAAAGCCAACCCTGATGCAGATACCTATCCTGCACAGACCAGTCAAACGGTCAATGACCCTATCGAAGACGAAGTGAATAAAAACGTCTTTATGGGTCGTCTCGAAGACCTCGTCCATTCGACAGCAAACTGGGGGCGCAAGCACTCACTATGGCCATTTAACTTTGGTACTTCTTGCTGCTATGTAGAATACGCCACCACCCTGACAGCCGTTCATGATTTATCACGCTTTGGTGCTGAGGTTATTCGTGCCTCGCCTCGTCAAGCAGATGTCATGATCGTTGCCGGCACTTGTTTTGTCAAAATGGCGCCTGTTATTCAGCGTCTATATGAGCAAATGCTTGAGCCAAAATGGGTCATCTCAATGGGTGCCTGTGCCAACTCTGGTGGTATGTATGATATCTACTCTGTGGTACAAGGCGTAGATAAAATCATTCCAGTCGATGTCTATGTGCCGGGTTGTCCACCGCGTCCAGAAGCTTTGATTCAAGGTTTGATGTTATTGCAAGAATCTATCACTAAAGAGCGTCGTCCATTAGGTATCCATGTCAATGAGCAGGGTGTTTATAAGCCACAAATGACGCCTGAGCGTGACCGTAAGCAAGCAGATCGTATTGCTGTTAAAAACTTACGTAGCCCAGACAGTATTTAGATTCTAGATAGCATTTAGATTCACAGTAACAACCTCAACGTTTTATACGCTCATCACAGTGTAGTTATGATGAATCAGTTATGATTAATGAAGGAATACATCATTCATGGTCACGGTAGTCGAAAACATAGATCCTAAGATTAAGCCTGTCCCAGCGGTTATCAAAGAGCTGGAGCAGAAGTATGCCGGTAAGTTTGTCGTGCAGCACACTGTTGATGAGATTCCAACGGTTTGGGTTGCGCGTGCGGATTTGCTCGATGTTCTCTTATTCCTGCGTAAATTGCCACAGCCATACGTCATGCTATTTGACTTGTCAGCGATAGATGAGCGTTTGCGCCAGCATCGCGCAGGTTTGCCTGACAGTGACTTTACGGTGTTTTATCATCTAATGTCGCTTGAGCGTAATAGTGACGTACGTGTCAAGGTCGCTCTGAGCGAAGACGATGTCAATGTACCGAGCGCCACCAACATTTGGCCAAATGCCAACTGGTATGAGCGTGAAGTGTGGGACATGTTCGGTATTGTCTTCACAGGTCATCCGCATTTGACCCGTATCTTATTGCCAAAATACTGGGAAGGTCATCCACTGCGTAAAGAGTATCATGCGCGTGCGACTGAATTTACCCCGTATTTCTTGAACACCGCCAAGCAGCAATACGAGCAAGAAAACCTGCGTTTTGTCCCAGAAGAATGGGGCATGAAGCGTTCAGGTCGTGATGAAGACTTTATGTTCTTGAACATCGGTCCTAACCATCCCTCTGCTCACGGTGCATTCCGTTTGGTGCTACAGCTCGATGGTGAAGAAGTCGTTGACTGTATCCCTGATATCGGTTATCACCATCGCGGTGCAGAAAAGATGGCTGAGCGTCAAACATGGCACTCATTTATTCCTTATACCGACCGTATTGATTATCTCGGCGGTGTGATGAATGAGCTGCCGTACATCATGTCGGTCGAAAAGCTTGCTGGAATTACGATTCCACCGCGCGCTGAAACCATTCGCGTGATGATGAGTGAGTTTTTCCGTATTACCAATAACTTACTATTCGTTGGTACGTTCATTCAGGATGCGGGCGGTATGACCCCTGTGTTCTATATGTTTACCGATCGCCAAAAAGCTTATGACGTCATCGAAGCCGTGACTGGCTATCGTATGCATCCTGCTTGGTTCCGTATCGGCGGTACAGCTGCTGATCTGCCACGTGGCTGGCAACGTCTGGTTCGTGAGTTCTTAGATTGGATGCCAAAACGCTTGGACGAATATGTCAAAGCAGCATTACAAAACAGCGTGCTCAAAGGCCGTACTCAAGGGGTTGCTCAGTATAATGCCAAGCAAGCATTGGCTTGGGGCGTCACTGGTGCAGGTCTACGTGCGACAGGCGTTGACTTTGATCTGCGTAAAGCGCGTCCATACATGGGTTATGAAAATTACGATTTTGAAGTACCAGTTGGTTACAACGGTGATGCTTATGATCGCTGTATGGTAAAAGTTGAAGAGATGCGTCAGTCATTGCGTATCATTCGCCAGTGCATGGACAATATGCCGCAAGGCCCTTATAAAGCAGATCATCCACTAGCGGTACCACCGCCGAAAGATCGTACGCTAAACGATATTGAAACCTTGATTAACCACTTTATCTCAGTATCTTGGGGTCCTGTGATGCCAGCGGGCGAGTGTACGACGATTGTAGAAGCGACCAAAGGTCTCAACAGCTATTACATCACCTCAGATAAGGCGACGATGAGCTATCGTACCCGTATCCGTACGCCGACATTTGCGCATTTGCAGCAGATGCCGTCCGTGATTAATGGTTCGCTCGTCTCTGATGCCATTATGTATCTGGCATCGATTGATATTGTGATGGCTGATTGTGATCGCTAATACTTTGATCTAAGACTAGTGCTTTGATTAGAAAATTATCGTTATTAAAGAAATACGTTTATCAATATATCATTGCCAAATGGCACACCAAAATGCTGATATCTTCATATAGCGACACTCATAAGACTGTCGCTATTAGCTGATAAAGCGTGATGAGTGAGGACAGATAGAAGACTATGAAAATTGTTTCCGACAAAATGCCAAAAGTAGATGTGGCAAGCATCCTCACTAGCGAGGAAATTGCGGCTATTCATGAGTTTATGCACCATTATCCACAGGCGCGTGCTGCCTCGTTAGATGCATTAAAAATTGTGCAAAAGCGCAACGGCTGGGTCGACGATGCACAAGTGAATGCCATTGCCAATATTCTAGATATTCCTATGTCAGATATGGACGGGGTCGCTACTTTCTTTAACCGTATTTATCGTCAGCCTGTTGGTCGCCACGTCATCCTTATTTGTGATTCAGTGGCTTGTTTCTTGACAGGTTATGAGGCGTTATCGGCTGAAATCAGATCGCAACTGGGTATTGAATATGGTCAGACGACGGCCGATGGTCGTTTTACGCTATTGCCAATTTGCTGCTTAGGTAACTGTGATAAGGGTCCTGCTGTGTTGATTGACGAAGACACTTATGGTCCAGTCCAGCCTGAAGAGGTAACGCAATTATTGGAGCTATACGCATGAGATTAACGCTTTCAGAGCAAATTGCTCAACGTAGCCAAGGCAAAGCGCCAAGCCAGCTCAATGAGCAGCGCATTCCAATTTATGGTGATAAAGCCACAGCGACTAGCGAAACCAAGCCGTTAACATGGCGTCTAGCGCATCATGATGCAGTGCTTGATTTGGCCACCTACGAATCTCTAAAAGGTTTAACTGGTTTAAAGCAGGCTTTGAGTCAATCGCCTAAAGAAGTCGGCAATATGATCAAAGCTGCCAACGTCAGAGGTCGCGGTGGTGCAGGTTTTAATGCTGGTTTGAAGTGGACATTCATGTCACCGCCAGATGGTTTACCGCGCTATCTCATTTGTAATGCAGATGAGATGGAGCCGGGGACCTTTAAAGATCGTCTATTGATGGAGCGCCTACCGTTTCAGCTGATTGAAGGTATGTTGATTACCGCGCATGCGATTGGCGCAACGGACGGTTATATCTTTATCCGCGGTGAGTACATCTTGGCCGCTGAACGTTTGGTCGCTGCCATTGAAGAATGCTTGGCCAACAATCTAATGGGCAAGAATATTTTAGGCTCAGATTTTAGCTTTAACTTGCATGTGCATACGGGCGCTGGACGCTATATCTGCGGTGAAGAAACCGCATTGATTAATTGTCTAGAAGGCCGCCGTGCTAACCCACGTACCAAACCACCTTTCCCGCAAATCTCTGGTGCATGGGGTCGTCCAACGGTAGTCAACAACGTTGAGACTTTATGCAACATGCCAGCCATCTTAAACCATGGCGTTGAATGGTATCAGTCGTTATCTACTATTAAAGGTAAGAGTCAAACGCCAGGCACCAAACTGTTTGGCTGCTCAGGTTTAGTCAACGACCCAGGTCTGTGGGAGTTACCGTTTGGTTATACGGCACGCGAAATCATTGAAGATTTAGCGGGTGGTATGATCGATGGCAAAACCCTCAAAGCTTGGCTACCGGGCGGTGCTTCTACTGACTTTTTAACCACTGAGCATTTAGATGTGGTGGTAGATTTCGACACCATTCAAAAAGCAGGTAGCCGTATGGGTACTGGGCTGATTATGGTGGTGGATGAAGCACAAGATATGGTGCCACTCGTTCGAAATCTCGAAATTTTCTTCCAGCGTGAGTCATGCGGTTGGTGTACACCATGCCGTGATGGTCTACCGTGGGGTGTCAAACTGCTTACTGCTATCAATGATGGTGAAGGGCAAGTGGGCGATGTGGAAAAACTAGAAGGCCTCACGCGTGACTTATGGATTGGTAAAACATTCTGTGCGCATGCGCCAGGTGCGATGGAGCCACTAATGAGTGCGATTAAATATTTCCGTCCAGAGTTTGATCAAAAAATCACTCAGGCGGTTGGTGTAGATATCATTGATGCTGCAGCCAATCAACAGCCAGTAGTGAAATAAGGAGAGCGGCATGGCAGTCATACATATTGATGGAACCACTGTCGAAGTAGATAGCGCAGATAACTTGCTACAAGCTTGTTTATCCCTCGGCATTGATGTGCCGTATTTTTGTTATCATCCAGCCCTTGGCTCAGTAGGCTCGTGCCGTCAGTGCGCGGTCAAGCAATTCCAAAACAAAGAAGATATGGAAGCAGGTCGCGGTCGTCTCGTGATGTCATGTATGGTCGCTCCTGGCGATGATATGTACATCTCGGTCACTGACGATGAAGCCAAAGCATTTCGCAAGTCGATGATTGAGTTACTCATGACCAACCATCCACATGATTGCCCAACTTGTGAAGAGGGCGGACATTGCCACCTGCAAGACATGACCTATATGTCAGGTCATAGCCGCCGTCGCTACCGCTTTACCAAACGCACGCATCACAACCAAGAGCTTGGTCCATTCATCGCGCATGAGATGAACCGCTGTATCGCTTGCTATCGTTGTGTACGTTTTTATAAAGACTACGCAGGCGGTGAAGATTTGGGCGTTTACGGCTCGAACAACCGTGTGTATTTTGGCCGTGATAAAGATGGTCAGTTCGAAAGCGAATTCTCAGGCAACTTAACTGAAGTATGCCCAACTGGTGTATTTACTGATAAAACACATTCTGAACGTTATAACCGTAAATGGGACATGCAGTATGCGCCAAGCATCTGTCATGGCTGCTCGGCTGGCTGTAATATCTCACCAGGTGAGCGTTATGGTGAATTGCGCCGTATCGAAAACCGCTATAACGGTGAAGTAAACCGCTATTTCTTGTGTGACCGTGGTCGCTTTGGTTATGGCTATGTCAATCGTGAAGATCGTCCAACGCAAGCGATTGAACGTATCAATGATAAGCATGTCAAAATCAATATTGACTACGCACTCGATGAAACCATTAAACGTATCAAAGATAAAAAAGTCATCGGTATTGGCTCACCACGTGCCAGTCTAGAGACCAACTTTGCGCTAAAAAACCTCGTTGGCTTTGATAACTTCTCAACAGGTTTGAACCATCAGCAGCAAGCACTGGTTAATAAATGCATCGAAATATTAAGTACTGATGGCATTTATAACCCAAGTATGACGGATATTGAAAGCCATGATGCGGTATTAGTATTGGGTGAAGATATCACGCAAACTTCATCACGTGTTGCGCTGTCAGTACGTCAAGCGGCAAAAAACGAAGGCCTGAAAATGGCAGCGGCATTGCAAACACAGCCGTGGCTTGCAGAACCAGTTAAACGTATCGCTCAAGATGCGCTAAGCCCAGTCTATGTTATTGATGTAACGCAAACTAAGCTAGAAGATATCAGTAAAGTGAGCGTAGTGGCGACCCCTGAAGATATCACTAAACTTGGTTTTAAAGTCGCTGATGAGATTGCTAACTTTGCTGATGATTTAGCGGAAATATTAGATCCACAAGCGGCTGAACAAGATACTGATGCCAGTACTGAGACTGACGGTATGCAAGCATTAGCGAAGCAAATCGCTTATGACTTGATTCAAGCGGACAAGCCACTGGTTATCTCGGGTAGCAGTTTGTCGTCTACCGCATTGATAGAAGCAGCGGCGCAGATTACTCAAGTATTGACGCAAAAACGCGCGGCAATCAAAGCCACTGAGCAGCAGCAAGTTGAAGCGCATAACGCCAAAGTAAAAGCTCAATCACAGTCTGCTAATGACCAGCCTGAAGAAGACCAAGATTTATCTGCTAAGCCAAACAAACCTGAAACGGGCGTGAATACAGAAGCGCAAGATAATGTAGAACGCGCTCCTGCTGAACCGCTTGAACTAAAAGAAGTAAACAGTAAGTATCAGACACAAGCAGGTATCTACTTAACGGTTACCGATGCCAATAGCATGGGTGTTTGCATGCTCGGCGGTCAATCAGTCGAAGAATTACTGGCGACTGATTTCGATGTGGTTATCGTTGCTGAAAACCAACTGACTGATGCCATCGATGCCAATAAATTAACGCAATTATTATCTGATAAGACGGTCATTGCACTGGATCATCAGCTACTTGATTGGCATAAGGATGTCGATATCGTATTGCCAGCGGCTAGTTTTGCAGAAGCAGACGGCACATTGATATCGGCTGAAGGCCGTGCGCAGCGCTTCTTCCAAGTCTATGACAACGAATATTACCATCCGATGAGTAGTATCAAAGAAGGCTGGCGCTGGTTACATGCAGTGCATAGCAGCATCGAAGGTCGTGATGTCGATTGGACGCAGCTAGATGATGTTATCAATGCATTGATTGCCACCCATCCTAAACTTGCAGGTATCAAAGGCGCTGCACCTGATGCTGCTTACCGTATGACTGGTCTTAAGATTGCGCGTCAACCGCGTCGTTACTCAGGTCGTACCGCCATGCGTGCACCAATATCAGTGCATGAGCCGATGCAACCAAAAGATTTGGATACCGGTCTAACGTTCTCAATGGAAGGTTATAGCGGTAAAGAAACGCCAAGCTCGATGATTCCTTTTGCCAATGCGGCAGGCTGGAACTCACCGCAAGCGTGGAACAAATACCAAGACAAAGTCGGCGGTCATCTAAAAAATGGCGATCCAGGTGTGCGTTTGTTTGATCAGCTAGCACGTTTAGAAACACGTCAATATGTGGCGCCAGAGGCGATGTCTGCGACGACGACTGATATGCAGCAAGGACAAGCTAAGCTAGTGCCTATCTATAATATCTACGCCAGTTCAATGATGGCTTCTCGCAGTCCAATCGTCGCTGAGCAATTACCTGTTGCTGCATGGCGTATCGGTATGGATGATGCTAAGGACTGGAATATTGCTGCTGGTGATTACTTGGCGATAGAGATTGATAAGCAACAAATTACCTTGCCAGTACAGATTGTCGGTTACTTAGCAGAAGGTTGTATCGGTTACCCAGTTGGGCAGGTGAGTATCATTCACCCATCGATGCCAGCGTCGGTACGTAAAGTCGATGCACCAGTGACGATGATGGGCAGTATGGCTAACGATAGTACTTTGATAAATAATGATGCTGCGCACGTAAATGCAGCGCCGATCACCACACAGGAGGTGTAATATGCAAGTTACCCGTATTATCCCTGATGTGCCAAGCTTTTTAACTGGTAGCCTGAGCTTTGATGCTTGGTCTATCTTATTTTTGGTTGGGCAGTCACTGGTTATCTTCTTAGTCGTGGTATTGGTTGCGGCGATGATGATTATCTATGAGCGCCGTATGTTGGCCTTATGGCAAGATCGTTATGGTCCAAACCGTGTGGGTCCATTTGGTTCGTTGCAGCTGGTCGCTGATATGCTCAAAATCTTCTTTAAAGAAGATTGGACACCGAACTTTACCGATAAGTTTATGTTTACATTGGCACCTGCGGTCGCGATGTTTACCGCACTGGCCTCATTTGCCATCATTCCTATCTCGCCAACGCTTGGCGTGGTTGATTGGGATATCGGTATTCTATTCTTCTTTGCTATGGCAGGTATTGCTGTCTATGCAGTGATGTTCGGTGGTTGGGCTTCTGCCAACAAGTTCTCGTTATTGGGTGGCTTACGGTCAGCGGCACAAACCATCAGTTACGAAGTCTTTTTAGGCTTATCTTTGATGGGTGTGGTCGCACTGACAGGTTCATTTAACTTACGTGCTATTGTTGAAGCACAAGCAGACGGTTGGTATATCATCCCGCAGTTTTTTGGCTTTTTGACTTTTGTGGTTGCTGGTGTTGCTGTTACGCATAGACATCCATTTGATCAACCAGAAGCAGAGCAAGAGCTGGCCGAAGGGTATCATGTTGAATATTCTGGCATGAAGTTTGGTATGTTCTTTATCGGAGAGTATGTCAACGTTGTCTTGATTTCTGCATTGATGACTTGCTTGTTCTTTGGCGGTTGGCTTGCGCCTTTCAATTTAGATATTCCATTTATTCCACCAGCTTTTTGGTTCATGATTAAAACACTGTTTTTTATGACGATGTTTGTTTTGGCTCGTGGCTCACTTATGCGTCCGCGCTATGATCAGGTAATGAATTTTGGTTGGAAAATCTGTCTGCCAGTAACACTGATTAATCTGTTGGTTACTGCTGCGGTCATTTTGATCTTTTCCCCAACGTTATAATCATTACTAGCCATCATTGATGAACTAGGGTAAAGCTGATAAGGATAATAATCCCATGTTTACTACCATAAAAAAGACCGTCATTGGTATATTTACCATTGTTCGCAGTATGTGGATGGTCAATAGTCATGCGCTCAGGCCACGCGACACCATTCTTTATCCTGAAGAGCCCGTACCAGTACCGCCGCGTTTTCGTGGGCGCATTGTGCTGACGCGTGACCCTGATGGTGATGAGCGCTGTGTTGCTTGTAACTTATGTGCTGTGGCATGTCCCGTTGGCTGTATCTCATTACAGAAAGCTGAGCGTGAAGACGGCCGCTGGTATCCAGAGTTTTTTAGAATTAACTTTTCGCGCTGTATTTTTTGCGGATTGTGTGAAGAGGCGTGTCCAACGACAGCCATTCAAATGACACCTGACTTTGAGTTGGGTGAATATAAGCGCCAAGATTTGGTTTATGAAAAAGAGCATTTGCTTATTTCAGGACCAGGTAAATATCCCGATTATAATTATTATCGTGTGACGGGTATGGCGGTAGCGGACAAACCAAAAGGGGCGGCGCAAAATGAAGCTGCACCTATTGATCTAAGGAGTTTGCTGCCATGATGAATATTTTGAACCATCCTGAGTTGGCAGGGTTTTATTCACTCGCAGCAGTGGCAGTATTTGCCAGTTTGCGCGTGGTGACCCAAGCCAATCCGGTGCATGCTATTTTGTCGATGATTGTGTCATTGTTAGCGATTGCTGGCATATTTTTTGTGCTCGGTGCGCCATTTGCAGGGGCACTAGAAATCGTTGTTTACGCTGGCGCCATTATGGTGCTGTTTGTCTTTGTCATTATGATGCTGAACTTGGGCATGAGTAATGATGAGCGTGAAGAACGCTGGCTTGATGCTGGCACTTGGGCGATACCGACAGGATTGACGATTATTATCGCGGTTGTGCTATATGCGATGATTGGTCTCAATCATGACGAAGCAGCAATGATTGGTGTGACGTCAATTTCGGCGAAAGCAGTCGGCACGGTGTTATTTACTAAATATGTGATGCTGATAGAAGTGGCGGCATTATTATTACTAGCTGCTCTGGTCGCCGCTTATCATTTAGGCAAAGAGTCTGTAGATGATGAGGTTATCAGTCATGATAGCCAAACAGCACGCTCGAATGGTCGTGTCAAACAGCACGATGACATTCATCCAGACAGCACACACACAGATAACGATGCCGTGAAAACAGCTGAGCCCTACGAATATAAAGAAGTAGATCCGCATGACTACGTAAGTATGAATGTAGGCACGCAGATGAGTACGAAGAAAGTCACGCGCAAGGAGTCAGACTAATGGTACTAGCAGCGAGCGTGGCACAAGAGGTCGCGAATGTGCCGTTTGCCCATGAAGTAGCAGGCTTAGTACAGCCAGCTGTTGAGGTGCAACAGGTATTGGGCCTGATACCCATGAGCCATGGATTGATTTTGGCAGGTATTTTATTTGCTATCGGTCTATGTGGTGTCATGGTACGTCGCAATTTTCTCTTTATGCTTATGAGCCTTGAGATCATGATGAACGCGGCAGCACTAGCATTTGTGGTGGCAGGTAGCCGTTGGGTCGATCCAGATGGACAAATTATGTTTATCTTTATTTTGACGTTAGCAGCAGCAGAGGCCGCCATTGGTTTGGCAATATTATTGCGGTTTTATCATCAGCGTGGGCATTTAGATGTCGATAGCGCCAATGAGATGAAAGGATGATGTCATGAGTTTATTACCATTAACCTTTATATTCCCGCTCGTTGGCTTTTTGATTTTAGCCTTTATGCGCGACAAGCTAACAGAGCAGGTGGCAGCGATTGTCGGTGTGGGTAGCATGCTGTTATCAGCACTATGTACGCTATTCGTGAGCTATACTTTTTTAACCAGTAACCCAGCAGGTACTGTGGTCGAGATTCCACTTTGGACATGGTTCCAAGTTGGTGATTTTGCGCCAAGCTTTGGTCTTAGTTTTGATGGCTTGGCACTAACGATGACGGGTGTCATTACGGGTATTGGCTTTTTAATCCATCTGTTTGCCGCTTGGTACATGAAAGGCGACACTGGATTTGCCCGTTTCTTTAGCTATATGAATTTGTTCGTCGCCAGCATGCTATTGCTGGTATTGGCAGATAACTTGTTCTTGCTATATCTCGGTTGGGAAGGCGTCGGTATCTGTTCTTACCTGTTGATTGGTTTTTATTACCATGACCGAGCCAATGGTATTGCGGCGATGAAAGCCTTTACCGTCACGCGTGTGGGTGACGTATTCCTAGCGTTTGGTTTGTTTTTATTATTCCGTGAATTCGGTACGCTTAATATTCAAGAGATTATTACGCGCGCCCCAGAAGTATTCGATATCAACAATCCAACGATGATGCTTACTACGATGATGTTGGTTGGCGGCGCGATGGGTAAATCAGCCCAGCTACCACTACATACGTGGCTTGCTGATGCGATGGCAGGTCCAACACCAGTATCGGCATTGATTCACGCCGCGACGATGGTAACAGCGGGTGTTTACTTAATCGCCCGTCTACATCCATTGTTTGAGCTAACGCCTGGTATCTTATTGTATTGGGTCGGTGGCGTGGGTGCATTAACGCTTATTGTTGCAGGTTTCTGTGCACTGGCACAGACAGATATCAAGCGTATTCTTGCTTATTCGACCATGAGTCAGATCGGTTATATGTTCCTAGCACTTGGTGTGGGCGCATGGCAAGGCGCTATCTTCCATCTGATGACGCATGCTTTCTTTAAAGCATTGCTGTTCTTATCATCAGGTGCAGTCATCCTTGCGGTACACCATGAGCAAGATATCTTCAAGATGGGCGGTCTACGCAAAAAGATACCATTGGTATTTTGGTGCTATGTCGTCGGTGGTGGTGCACTTGCAGCCATACCTTGGGTCACCGTTGGTTTTTATTCTAAAGAAGCGATTCTTTGGGAGACTTATGCCACAGGTCATCTAGTATTGTTCTATATGGGTGTGTTCGGCGCTTTCTTAACCGCGATTTATACGTTCCGTATGATTTGGATTATCTTCTTTGGTGAAGAAAAAACACCTGCACACAAATTATCAGGTATGTCGTATTGGTTGCCTTTGACGGTATTGCTAGTACTATCTACAGCCGTTGGTGCATGGATTACACCGCCATTAGATGGTGTCTTACCAGAGAGTGTTGGTCACTTATTAGAAGTCGCGGGTCAAGCACATGCTAAGCATACTGCAGAGTATATCGCGATGGGTGCAATGGGCGCCGGCTTGATATTGGCAGCATTATTATACGTCGTAGATAAAGGTAGAATGCTTACCAGCTTTAAGCGCTCACGTATTGGTGGTGCGCTATATCACTGGTGCTATCATGGCCTAGGTTTTGATGCGCTATACGATGTAATTTTTGTAAAACCCTTTTTATTCATCGGCCGCTTACTTAAAGCCGACCCTATTGATAAAACGTGGCTCATCCTACCTAAGCTGGCTTCAGCAGGTAATAAGGTGTTGTCTGCGACGCAAACAGGGTCACTTCGAGGTTATGCTGCAAGCTTTGGCTTGGGTATGGCTGTATTGCTGGTGCTGGTAATGATGACGGTGGTATAAGATGATTGAGTTACAACAAACGTGGATGCTACCAGCATTAATCGCAATTCCTTTTATTGCAGGATTGCTATGTTGGTTGGTCGAACGGTTTAATAAACGTCTACCGCGCTGGATTGCCTTAATCGGCATGACGCTGACCTTTGTATTGTCACTAGTATTGTGGCATTACGGTGACTTTAGCGGAATGAGTAAGCAAGTGATTGCTCCGAGCGCAAACGTGCCTTGGGTCGCAGAGTTTAGTGTGCCATGGATACCGAGCTTTGGTATCAGCTTTCATTTAGCGTTAGATGGTTTGTCACTGATGATGGTGGCTTTGACAGGACTGCTCGGTATTGCAGCGGTTGCCTGTTCGTGGAATGAGATTCAACGCCGAGTTGGTTTCTTCCATCTGAACTTGTTATGGAGCTTAGGCGGCGTCATTGGTGTTTTCTTAGCTATTGATTTGTTCTTATTCTTCTTCTTTTGGGAGATGATGCTGGTTCCTATCTACTTCTTGATCGCGATTTGGGGTCATGATGTGGTTGGCAAAACCAAAGAGTATGCAGCAACCAAGTTCTTTATTTATACCCAAGCTTCTGGGCTTATCATGCTCATTGGTATCTTGATGTTGGTCATTATTAGCTATGCCCAAAAAGGTGTGGTTAGCTTTAATTATAATGACTTGCTTGGTACGTCGTTGGGTGGTTGGGAATATCCAATCATGCTGTGTTTCTTTATCGGTTTTGCGGTGAAATTGCCAATTATCCCTTTCCATGGTTGGTTGCCAGATGCGCATGCACAAGCACCAACGGCAGGCTCAGTGGATTTGGCTGGTGTACTGATTAAAACTGCGGCATATGGTCTGATTCGTTTTGTGTTGCCATTGTTTCCAGTAGCGTCACAAGAGTTTGCGCCGATTGCCATTACCTTAGGTACGATTGGTATCTTCTATGGTGCATGGTTGGCCTTTATGCAGACCGATATGAAGCGTTTGCTGGCGTATACCAGTATCTCGCATATGGGTTTTGTGGTATTGGCAATCTATGCTGGTACATTACTCAGCTTGCAAGGTCTGATGATTCAGATGCTGGCACACGGTCTGAGTTCAGCAGCATTGTTCATTATGGCTGGTCAGTTATATGAGCGCCTGCACACACGTGACTTGACCTTGATGGGAGGCATGTGGGGACAGTTCCGTTATTATGCGCCGATATTGATGTTCTTCTGCGCAGCGTTACTGGGTATCCCAGGTACAGGTAACTTCATTGGCGAGTTCATGATTTTATTTGGCTCATTTGCTCAGTATCCTGTGTTTGTCGTCTTTGCGACATTCAGTTTGGTACTAGCAGGTCTTTACTCGCTTATTCTGATTCATCGCGCATTATTTGGTAAAAACAACATCGAAGCAGTCGCAATGCAAGAAACCAAATCACATGGTTTGCCACCGCGTAAGCTCAAAGATTTGGGCAAACGTGAGTTGTCTTTGTTACTTATGCTAGCTGCTGGACTGGTTTGGTTGGGTCTATATCCACAGCCTTTCCTTGATACATCGAGTCACGCGATGCAGTGGATTAACAATGCGTATACCTATAGTCAAGTAACACAAGTAGATGCGTCGCACCTGCTTGATGCAATGGAGGCACGTTAAGTCATGAATGATATTACGATGAATGATTTGATGGGATTGTTGCCTTATGCGCCAATCATTACCGTAGTGATTACGGTACTGGTGGTCATAATTGCCATCGCAGTTAAACGCTCACATATGGTGACGGGCACAGTTACCGTCGTTGGTTTAAACATTGGTTTATTTACTTTGCTTGGTCAAATGACTGGCATCGTGAATAGTGGAACCATGATACCAAGTGCTGAACAGTTATTTGTGATTGATAACTTTGCTCAGTTTAATATGGTGATTATTTTTATCTGTGCATTGGCTTGTTGTACGCTGTCTTATGCGTACTTAGCAAACCTTAAGGATAATAAAGAAGAGCTGTATTTGCTCATGTTGCTATCGACGATTGGTGCTTTGCTGATGGTCAGTGCTCAGCATTTAGCGTCATTCTTTATGAGCTTAGAGATGCTGTCTATACCACTGTACGGTATGCTGTCATACACCTATATGCGCAAAAACTCGCTAGAGTCTGGTCTAAAGTACCTAGTGCTATCTGCGACGGCCTCGGCCACCTTATTGATGGGTATGGCATTTATTTATGCAGAAGTAGGTTCACTGGCCTTTAAGCCTATTAGTGTGGAATTGAGCAATCTTTTTGAATCGCCACTGCTGATATTGGGCGCGGCGATGATGATGTTTGGTATTGCGTTTAAACTGTCTGCTGCACCTTTTCATATGTGGACACCAGATGTGTACGAGGGCGCACCAGCACCTATCGCGACCTTCTTGGCATCTGTATCAAAAGTTGCGATGATGGCGCTTGCGGTGCGATTCTTAATTGATACCGCTTTGCTAGCACTGCCATCTGTGCAAATGCTATTGATGGTAATGGCAACCTTGTCGATCTTGGTCGGTAACTTGTTAGCCGTACGTCAGACCAGTCTGAAACGCCTACTGGGTTATTCTTCTATTTCCCATATGGGTTATGTGATGATCGTGATTGTCAGTATTGGTACGGCAGCGGATAGCATCTCTAGTATGTATATGGCTGTTTATGCGTTGACCTCTATCGGTGCCTTTGGCGTAGTGACTCTTATGTCGAGTCCTTATCGTCTATCTGGCGAAGCTGATGAGTTGACTCATTATCAAGGGCTGTTCTGGCGTCGTCCAGTGCTGACTGCTGTCATGACTATCATGATGTTGTCACTGGCTGGTATTCCGTTGACGGCAGGCTTTATCACGAAGCTATTTGCGATATTGGCTGCGGTACAAGGAACCAACTGGTTCTTAGCAGCAATGATTATTTTAGGCAGCTCGATTGGTCTATTCTATTATTTGCGCGTTATGCTTACGCTGTTCAAACGTCCTAAACAGTTTATTGAGTTTGATGTTTCTGGACAATGGGCGATGCGTACTGGCGGTATCATGATTATTGCGGTGACAGCGATGATTATCTTCTTCGGTATCTTGCCGAGCAATATGATTGAATGGTCAAGTTTGGCACGTATCTGGTAGTCTTAAGAGGAAGGTGAGATAAGTCGCTGCATGTGGCTTATCTCCTGTTACGGTTAGAAAACCAAGATGCGCCAGCTTTGTGATAAGCTTGGCGCATCTTTTATTTTGTATCGTTTAAAGTTTTTATAAAAATAACTATAGTCAAAGAAGTCTAAAACAGCTACAAGGCAGCCGACTGCAGATAGTACAAGTCGTACATCTAAGGAGGGTAACGCCGTAGCTATTTAGTGGTTCTCTGACTATAACAATAAAAAGCGAGTGGCTAATTCTTATGAGTGACAATATTCAAACGGTAACCGTGCTTAGCAAAACCACGTGGACGCCAAACTTATTTAGTTTTACGGTCAGCCGTCCTGACAGCTTTAAATTTACGGCCGGTCAGTTCGTACGCTTGGGTGTCAATCCTAGCCGACTGAAGTACTATACAGAGCAGAGTGGTATGTCTGATGCTGATATATCTGATGAGGCATTAGATGAAGATATCTTTCGCGCTTATTCAATTATTTCTTCGCCATTCGACGAAGTATTAGAGTTTTTCTCTATCGTCATCCCTGATGGGGCGTTTACCTCACAGTTGCAACATCTACAAGTAGGGGATGAGTTACTTCTTAATACCTTGCCATTTGGATTTTTAACATTGGCGCGTTATCAAAAACCACTGCCCAAGGATCTGTGGTTGCTCGCGACAGGTACGGGTCTGGCACCATTTTTATCCATGCTACAAGATTTGAAGACATGGGAAGATTATGAGCATATTGTATTGGCTTATAGCGCGCGATCGATAGAAGAGCTAGCTTATGTCGAAAAGATTGAAGGTTTGCAAGAAGATTTTGGCTCGTTGGTTGAAAATCCAGCGAAGCTCATTTTTATCCCAATCGTTACTCGTGAGCCTGTCGACGGTGCATTGTCAGAACGTCTACCGAAGCTGCTACTGGATGGTACGTTGCAAGCGCGTGCAGGCATCGATTTAGATATCGATACTACCCATGTCATGCTGTGTGGCAACCCAGATATGGTGGATGACACCAAAGAAGCATTAAAGTCGCTAGGACTGGTGATGAATCGCCGAGGCGAGGGCAATATCGCTGTAGAGAACTATTGGTAGCCATATAACTGGTTTGAGTATTCTATAGATCTGCTGTGACAAAATAAAAACGCTGAGCTTCAAAGACTATTGTTTTTGAAGGTCAGCGTTTTTTATACGGTGAAATAGTTAAACTTGGCTTGGTTCAGTCGCATCATCTACGGGATTGACAGGACCTTGCATCAACTCAGGTTCATCATCGTCACTAATGATATCTTCGTTGCTACTTGCGGCTAGTAAGTCGCGATAATTAATCTGAGTCTTTAAAATCATTTGCTCTTCTTCAAGCTCGCCATAATTCACTTGTACCTTATGCAAGGTACTCATGATTTTTTTATTCTTTTTTAGCCAGCGATTAATATCAATGTAGATGATTTCATCTTTTGCACGGGCAATATTGATATAAGAGAGCAGAAATCCTAACGGATCTTTTTTAAGAATACTGTGATAGAACCAGACGAACAGTTTGACACCTTGACGTTTTAGAAAAGACTCGCAGCGTAAGTTGAGTACGTCAGTATATGTCTGCTGACCAAATACAAAACGTTGGACATTGCGATCGAGCTGAACATGAATCAAGCCAAAGTTACTCGCGATTTCCACATAAATGCCTGCCACATTGATCGTACAGTATAAGCGAAACCAGTCGTCATGCATCTCAACACGCAACTCTAAGATAGCCTTTACATTATCAGTGACGAACTTCTGTAGCGACTCATTGACGTACTCTTGTGTCACTGGCAGCGCAAGTTCATCTTCAAATTTATCCGTTGTTCTATCATATATCTGTCTGATAGATTGGGTAAGGCGCTCCCAGCCACCGCTAAATGACTCATCGAATCGATAGCCTAAATTGTCAAAGAATTCGTCAAAATTGTCTGAAGTATCCATGTTGTCAAAATCACTCAAACTTCTTATCCTTATCATTATAGGTGTGCATCATCGTATAGCGTGCGCTCAGAATCGCTAATCAAAAATGGTCGATGAACGTTTATTTGATAATACGATGCTTATTAAACAGTATATATTAAATATGATGGCTTCAAAATGCACACATGTACTTTGTAGTCATTCATTTGGTCGATATTGAATATCAGAAGACAGCACTGACAGCGATTATGTTTTAGAAAATGTGAATCGCGGATAATAAAAAAGCCTATTTGGTTTATCTATGTTCACTATATAGATGCTGATATCTAGGGTGCTTGCAGCCCAATCGTCAATGTTCTTTCATCTGGCGTATGGGTTTTGTATTAAGTTTGACGGTATTTTTTTAAGCGTTTGCCTAAAGAATTGTAAAGTTTGCGTGAGTGGGTTAGATTGCTAACGCACAGGTTCTCGTGGCGACACAATTCTATGTCATGGTATGATAGCGCCAGAATAAATCATACATACCATTATGATGCTTATTATTTGCTGTTTTGTATTTATAAGCTCGTACCCATAAGCTGAGATCGACTGTGGCCTATATTAAAGATTCACAAAGCTATCACTTTTCCGCACAAATACCTAAGCGAGATATTAGCTTACCTGTTGCTATCGTTATCGCAGTTGGTGTACATGTGCTTATTATTTTTGGTGTTAGCTTTTCTATGGGGAAAGACCCCGCTGCGATGATGCAAGATGTCGCAAAAGCACTGACTGATAATATGAAACCAAATGAGGATGCTCACTTTATTGCTGATGCCTCCCAAGAAGGTGGTGGTACGGTACAAGAGCAACTGAGACAAGAGACGGATCAGATTAGCCCATTGTCTGCTGAGCAAATGAGTGAGACACAAGATGTGATTAGCTTGCAACGGCAAGTTCGACAACAGCAGTATCAAGAAAGTTATCTACGCACGACGTTAAGTTGGCGCCAAGCTAATGTAGAGTCGGATAATGACAGCAAAGAAGCACAAGATGACATGATTGCACAAGAAGAGCGTCTGCGAAAACAAGTTGCCACCTTGGAAGCTCAGTTGTCTCAGCGCCAGCAAGTGTATGCCACCAAATCGAAAGTGGTGACTGTCGATAGTAATTCAACGACACGCGGTGCAGCAGCGGACTATATCAATACGTTTCGTGAGCATGTCGAGCGCATCGGCAATCTACATTATCCCGTACAAGCGCGCGCGCAAGGGATCACTGGTGAAGTACGTCTGATGGTCATTATTAGTAGCGATGGTAATATTAAAGCCATTCGCTTACTTGAGAGCTCAAACTCAACGATACTAGACGAAGCGGCCAAACAGTCGGTTAGACAAGCCGCGCCTTTTGGTGTATTCACCAAAGATATGAGTGATATTGTCGAGTTACGCTTGATTCGTACTTATCAATACAGCGATAAAGTGAATGTGACTTATTAAGATGCTTCTTAAGATGGTTCGAATGTAATCAATAATGAAAACTAGAATAACAGTTCATGCGTTATTCTAGTTTTTATATGACAGATACTCAAATTCATAAAACACAGATATAAAATAAAGAGTCAGTATGGAATTTTTAGGTTTTACCATAGATATTGCGGCCTTAACCAGTAATGCAGTAAGTTTGGTTATAAAAGTAGCGCTAGCGATATTGATATTCGTCGTAGGACGTTGGCTTGCCAAAAAAGCAGTCGCTATCGCACAAAAAATCATGCTGCGCAGTCACTTAGATGACACGGTTGCTAGCTTTTTGGGTCGTTTAATCTACGGCGTGCTATTGGTAGTAGTCGCACTAGCAGCACTTAGCAAAGTTGGTGTGCAGACGACTTCAGTTGTCGCCATATTAGGTGGTGCGGCCGTTGCAATTGGTCTGTCACTAAAGGATCAGCTGTCTAACTTTGCCGCTGGTATTATGATTGTGACGTTTCGCCCGTTTGTACGCGGTGATTATGTGCAAATACTGGGTCACACAGGTACGGTGACAGAGATCAGTTTGATTAATACGCATCTGACCACGACTACCAATCACGACATTATCATCCCTAACGGTGACATCACCACAACCGCGACTATCAACTATTCGTCGTTACCCAATCGCCGTGTGGA
Organism: Psychrobacter sp. SZ93C1; assembly: GCF_015864635.1. Lineage (NCBI taxonomy): Bacteria > Pseudomonadati > Pseudomonadota > Gammaproteobacteria > Moraxellales > Moraxellaceae > Psychrobacter > Psychrobacter sp. SZ93C1. The sequence continues at coordinate 53,917 of NZ_JADYWY010000004.1, forward strand.
TATCACTATCGGTATTGGCTATGATGCCGATATCAAGACAGCAAAAGACATCATGATAAAGCTGGCCACTGATAATCCGTTGGCCTTTACTGATCCTGCACCTATCGTCCGTGTGACCAACTTAGGGGACAATTCGGTTGATTTGACCTTAAACGTTTGGACTACCAATGCGGACTGGTGGAGCATGCAATGTGATTTGCTTGAGCAGTTTAAATACGCGCTTGATGACAATAAAATCGACATTCCATTCCCACAGCGCAGTGTACATGTTAAAGGATTAGAGATGTTGATGGGCAACAAAAACGAATCGCCATTGCCATCTTTAGACAAAGATCAAAACCTCTAAAGATAAAAATGTTTAAATCGTATTCACTATAAATAAGGATTTGGTAGGTTTAGGCTTGCCAAAACCTCAATTTCAAACTGCTCCATCTCATCTTGTTCAGCTTGTCCAAGCTCATGATCAAATCCAAGCAAGTGCAGCACACCATGTATCAATAGGTGGCTAATGTGCTGTGCGACGGTTTTCTCTTGTTCTGCGGCTTCACGCACGATCACATTATGACAAATAATCAGCTCACCAAGCGCTAGGGTTGGCATCAGCCCCATGATAGCGGCTGGCAAGTCACTAGGATAAGACAGAATGTTGGTCGCATAATCCTTGCCTCGTGCTTCCAAATTCAACTCACGACCTTCAGTCTCATCAGTGATATATATATCGAGTGATTTGGTTTTTTCTTGCCATAATTCAATATCAATATCTGCAAAATAAGGCAGTACTAAACCACTATTAATTTGCTCATCTATGTAATCTAAAGTTGCCACCATCACAGGTAGTAGCGTGTCACGATGATAAAAAGTATCGAGTAGGGTGTCATCAATACTACTCGTTGCACTGATGTCTAATATCTCAAAGCTTTCGTCATTATTAGTGATATCAGTTGCCTTATTTTGGTTAAGATTATCATCGTCATTATACTGGCTCATGTTGTTCTCTCCTTACTGTATTGTCATGTCGTTTGTTTAATTTGCTAAAACTGCCCAAGGCTAACTTACCAACCCTAATCTACTACGCTAATTATCAGTCTAGCAGCAAAAAACCGGACTACTAATCAGTAATCCGGTTTTGCATTTCTATATTTGCGGTTCTAGGGTGGCAAATATCAAACCTGCCATTTTATAGTTTTGCCGCAGCATTAGCGATAGCTTGTCTACGCTCTTGCTCTTTGATGCGCTCAAACTTACGCTTTTCTTCTAATATGATTTGCTCTTCATCAAACACATCATAGGCTTCGACAATTTTTTGCACCAGTTGATGGCGTACCACGTCTTTTGAGTCAAACTTAGTGATATGAATCTCTTCGATACCGCTTAAGATTTCCATCGCTTGCGCCAAGCCCGACTTGTGCCCGCGTGGCAAATCTACTTGGGTCACGTCACCAGTGATCACGGCTCGTGAACCAAAACCCAAACGGGTTAAAAACATTTTCATCTGCTCAGGCGTGGTGTTTTGCGCTTCATCTAAGATGACAAATGAATTGTTTAATGTACGACCGCGCATGTAGGCAAGGGGTGCGATTTCGATGACTTGTTTTTCGATCAGTTTGCCTACTTTTTCAACACCGATCATCTCATATAACGCATCGTACAATGGACGCAAGTAAGGATCGATTTTTTGCGTTAAATCACCCGGTAAAAATCCCAGTTTTTCACCAGCTTCTACCGCTGGACGCACGAGTAAAATCCGCTCAATCTCGTTACGCTCAAGCATATCTACGGCGCAAGCAACGGCTAGATACGTTTTACCAGTACCAGCAGGACCAATACCAAATGAGACGTCAGAGTTCAGCACACTTTGGACATAGGTTTGCTGGTTGCCACCGCGAGGAATGATACGACCCTTACGTGTGCGCAAGCTAACGGGCGTAAATTCACTAACAACATCGAAGTCTTCTTCTTCGGCAGCATCTTCTGCCTGTTGTGCATCCGCTGCCATGTCTTCGTCACGAGAGATGCTTGATTGGATGATGAGATGCAACTCTTCTGCACTGATGTCTTTTTTGTTTTGAGCTTCATCCACCATTTTATAAATAATACGTTCACCACGTTCAACACCGGTCACATCACCGCTCAGGCAAAAGTCACCTTGACGCTGCATGATTTTGATATCGAGGCGTTTTTGGATATATTTCATGTGATTGTTGTATTCACCTAGCACGATTTTAAGCTGTGCTGGCGTCAATGATTCAAACTTTATACGGCGGCTCATGGAATCAGTCAAGCGATTATCCTTTTATTGTGTGCCCAAAGTTATGTTGTTTTATTAAGCTTTGGACTTAAGAGATAAAGTAGTCGGTCGTTATTGTCTTGGCTTTAAATTGTAGAGATAGAAATGACGGTAGCAATGCTGTTGGTTTTGTTGTTTGTTTTAGGAATGGTGATAAGTAAGGGTCTTGCCTTTATTATGGTAGATAGTTTTTAAATTTCAAGCCATACATCATATACGTGACGCTGTTTTTGTACGGTGATTGCAACGGTCATGCTTTATTGAATGCTTTTATGAGGTTAATAGCTTTTGCGTGTCAATCTGATATTAAATTAGTCTTCAGTAATACAAGATATCACGAATTTTTAGTACACGCTTTGTCTACTGTTAAGAGCACGGAGTGATAGGTAATTTGTGGTAATCTATGAGTGATATCATAGCGCTTATAATTAAATTTAAAACACGAATAAAATGAGCAGGGCCATAAAATTCAAGTGGCTACTAGCGGCAATTAATAGGCCGTTCATCAATTATAGAAAGCACTTCCCATACAATAAAGTAGGAATAATAATGATACAAAATACTGATGTAAATTTATCGAATGCTAAAGACAAAGTTAAAAATACAGTTGAAAACAATGTAGTTGAAAACATAGCTGATAATAGTAAGGCAATCACGGCGCAGCAAGTACTTATCGCAGGTGGCGGGCATGTCGGTTTATCCTTTGCACTGCTGCTAGCGAATCATGGCATTGCGAGCACGTTATTAGAAAAAAACAGCTATCCGACCATCAGTCCAAATGATGACAACAATCGCAGTCACTATTTGGACAGTCGCAACACCGCATTATCACGCCGCACCGTACAGATTTATCAAGAGATTGGCCTATGGGATGAGTTGCAAAGCCATGCCTGCCGTATCGACTCAGTACAAGTTAGCGAACAAGGCAGCTTTGGCCGTGCGCAGCTCAATAAAGCCGAAGAAAAAGTAGAGTCGTTTGGTCAAGTAATAGAAAATGCATGGCTCGGACGCAAGCTTTTATTAGCCGCGCAACAGGCGCCATTGATTACGTTGATTGATAATGCCAATGTCAGCGCAGTGACACAAAAAGCGGATGGTGTCACGCTGAGCTTTAGCTATTACGGTGAAGAGGAACAAGAGCAGCAATTGCAGGGCAGCGTCTTGGTCGCTTGTGATGGTCGTGACTCTACCGTGCGTCAGCTACTGGATATCGGCACGACCACTTATGACTATCAGCAAACGGCTATCGTCGGTGTGGTAGAAACTGACAAGGCGCATGAGCATGTCGCGATTGAGCGTTTTAGCCCAGCAGGTCCACTTGCTGTACTGCCATTGACTGACCCAACAGGTGACGGCAATGATGAGTATCAGAATGGCTACCGACGTTCGGTCGTTTGGGTCTGTCCAAAAGGTGAAGAGAAACGTTATTTAGAAGACGATGCACATTTTTTACAGACACTGCAGCAAGCGTTTGGTCAACGTGCTGGCACGTTTATCGCTGCTGGTCGCCGCGGTGCTTATCCATTGACACGTGTGCTAGCTGACAAGCAAGTAGAAGGCCGTTGCGTGGTCATGGGCAATGCCGCTCACACCTTGCATCCTGTAGCAGGGCAAGGTTTTAACCTGTGTATGCGAGACGCTCATGTATTGGCGCAGATGATGAGTGCACAAGTGCTCAAAGGTGCAGATATTGGTGATCCAACGCTACTCAAACGCTATGAAAAAGCACGTCTAAGCGATCAAAAACGAGTCATCCGTTTTTGTGATGCTGTGGTACATGGTTTTACCCATCCTAATCCAGTCATAAAGCTAGCAAGAAATGTGGCTCTGGTAGCCTTTGATAAACTGCCAAATATTAAACCACTGGTTGCGACCTATGCGATGGGTTTAAAATCGTAGTGCTATAGCCAATCCTCTTTAAAAGAGCGACAGCGTTAACCTCGATTGAAGTATTCAATATACATCTACACTCGGTTGCCTTGGCTCTCTTTTAAACTGACTCAACTATATATAAGTAAGATTGATAATAAGCATTCTAATATCGACCAGTATTGAGAGACACCTTATGAAAAATAACCATACGCTGATTATCGGTAGCGGTATCGTTGGTGCAACGCTTGCGCTAAAACTGGCACAAGCAAAAATGCCTGTGACGTTAATTGATGCTCGTCCTGCACGCGATGAATCAGCTTGGCAAACTGTGCTGAGTAAGCGTGATGCACGAGTGTATGCGCTCAGTATGGCCAGTATTAATTTGCTTAAAGATATTGGCGCGTGGCAAAAAATTGCTAGCTCTGAGCGTAAGGCTGACTACTCACAAATGCAGGTCTGGCAGTTGAATGGCATGGGTGAGCTGTTATTTGGCGATAGTAGCGATGATCCGTCTAATTCTGTCATGCCGCCAATGCTTGGTAGTATGGTCGAGCCAGCCGTCATTGAGCATGCATTATGGCAACGCTTGTGTGAGGATGATGTCAGTGATTATCTAACCATTATCGCGGGGCAAAAAGTCACAAACATGGATTGGCTAGGTTCGCAGCAAGGTTATCGTGTGACTTTAGACAATCATAAAACTATTAATGCAGCACTACTGGTGGGAGCGGATGGTCGCGGCTCATTTGTACGCAAGCAAGCAGCGATTGGACTGGACACGCTCGATTACAATCAAACCGCGATTTGCTGTGCGATTCACACCGAAAAACCGCATCAGGCGACGGCGCGACAGGCGATGTTACCGACTGGCACACTGGCTTTATTGCCATTAGCGGATATTACCGATGACGATAAAGCCAATCCACAGCATTGGCAATCGATTGTATGGACGTTGCCGCGCAATCAAGCATTGGCATTGATAGAGGAAGAAGACCGTGTTATTGCTGATAAACTGGCTGCTGCCTGTCATTATGAGTTAGGTGCTATCAGTCAGATTGAATCAATCGCTAGTTTTCCGCTAACCGCGCAACAAGCGAATAGCTACGTCGCTGATAACTTGGTCTTGATTGGCGATGCGGCACATGGCGTGCATCCGCTGGCAGGTCAGGGGCTGAATCTGGGCATGCTCGATGTACAAGTATTGAGCGAGCAATTAGCGCACGACTTTACTCGTAGTGGTGGTACGATTTGGGGAAGCAATCAAACGTTGCGTCGTTATGAGCGTCTGCGTCGTCCGCATAATAGCCTGATGATGCACAGCTTTTCTGCCCTTAACTGGCTATTCTCAGGGTCGCTGGCGCAATTACGCCCCGTGCAGCAGATACGTAATGAGGGCATGTACCGTGTTGGCAAAATGAAGCCATTGATGCGCTTGTTTGCCAAGCAGGCGAGTGGGGTTTAGGGACAGCAGTTTAAATTAAATAATAAGAATATTTCGATGAAGCATATTTTAATTGATTATGAAAACATTCAGCCCAAAAGCTTCGATGATGTAGAGGTCGATGAGTGTCACGTATGGCTGTTTTTGGGTATTAATCAGCAAAAGAGTCTACCACCTGAACTGGTTGAAACATTGCTTAGGTTTGATAATAAAAATGTACATATTATTAAGATGCAACATGCAGGAAAGAATGCACTAGATTTTTACTTATCTTTTTATCTTGGCAAGATCTCTGAAATTGATCCTAAGGCTGATGTTTGTATTTTAGCAAGAGATAGTGGCTATGATATCTTAGTTGAGCATCTCAATAGTACCTATGATGGTATGAGTATTAAGCGATTAGTAAATGCTAATCAGTTAACTGTGAGTTATGAGTCACATGAAAACACTGTGTTAGATATAAAGGAAAGTTCCCTTATCGTCGAAGATAATCAAGATATTATATTAGATAACATCGATAACATCGATAACATCGATAACATCGATAACATCGATAACATCGATAACATCGATAACATCGTAACAGGAAGTAATCAGCCTCCAGCTCAATCTCTTGAAAAGAGCGTACCTAAAGCAGTGATACATGACTGTTATATCTTAGTTTTTGATAGCATTGTCAATCATAAAGTATTTTTACCAAGCTATAAATTTAATCTGTTACATTTGATGAAGAAGTATGTTCCAGCAACAATATTAGAGAAATTCAATGGTGTTGAGCAAGATTATATTTTTGAGCAAGTTTTCGAGAAATTTATAAAATTAGGACTCATCAGCCTTGATGAAAAAAACGAAAAATTAAGTTATAAAGTAGATAACCAAGGAATACTAGATTTAGTGACCGATCAGATTTTGTTAAGTAGAGCTAAAAAAACTGATGGATTGAATAATGTCATTAAGCAAAAACTTTCAAGTTATCGTCAAATAAACAATGAGGATCAAGTTAATTTGGTTTTAACATACCTTAAAAATAAGGGCTTTATAAAGCAGGATAATCAAGTTGTCCATTATCCGCCTTTTAACGATATACCAAAAAATACAAGCAAATCTTCAAACGGTAATAATGAGAAAATCAAAGCTGCTGATACGATGTATCAAGGTGTAATAACATTAATAGAAAGTCAACCGCCAACATCTAGACCGTCCAAAAAATCAAGCTTAGTGAATTATCTTAAAAGCCATTTACGTAATGAGAATCCTAAAGTAATCGATAAACTTATTAAACAGATGGTTAAAAATAAAGTTATCGTCATATCAGATACAAACAAGCTTAGCTATAAAATATAAAAGCTTAAAAAAGGCAAAGCCTATGCTCATCCCTAAATACTGGGCGCAATATAAGCAGCGCTTTGAATTGTCAGAAACAGCTGATAACACATCCGATGACTTTAATTCTAAGCAAGCAACTATTAAGCGATATGGTTGGTCAGATGTCAGTCAAGTAGAGGCCTTGGCTCATGCGAAGGCACGAGTGAAAGAGACTCATCAACGCTGGCTAGAGGGCAAGGATATTGTCAGACGTGAGCGTAGGGAAGAGTATAACGAAAGTAATGGCATTCCCATTCGTGAGCAGATTATTTCTGAACAGAGTTTTTCAGATAGTGGTTTAACTTCAGGTAGTTTAGAGAGTAAGGCGTCTGATACGCAGCTTGTAGTCACGCGTAACAGTTACGGTGCCCAAGTGGCTAACATCGATAACATTGCGATCGTTGATGTCGATAATAAAGATCTATTAGGCCATCTATATCCCGAACATTACAGTCCTAATGGCTTTATGCCTGCTATACCCACTTATCAAACTAAGTCATCAAAAAAATTACCAGTTTGGGGGTTTATTATCCTCTTTATATTTATCGCCAGTGTTATCGCTTGGCTCGGACTATCATGGTTATGGCTGTTAATAGTTATGATTGGCGTGACCGTCTATTTGTGGCAACAAGCCAGCCAAAGAGATAAAGCATATATGCAAAAATATACTGCTGAAATGAATTCGTTACAGCCTTTTATAGCTACTTTGATTCAGCAGCGCATTGTTAGTCATTCACAAGAATCATTCCGTTTGTATAAGACGCCTGCAGGCTTTCGTATTATTGCCACCCACGATACTATTTCGCCAAGTGATGTGTTAGTCGCGGACTGGTTTGAGTATTTCCATGCCGATGCCAATTACGTGCGTCTCTGTCAGGCGCAGCAGTGCTTTCGAGCGCGGCTTACTGCAAAGCCATGGCGTATGGCTGAGGTCGAGGGTAAAAAACTGGCTAAAGATATTCCTGCCAAAAACTTTTGGTTTGACGCCGAGAGCATGGATGCAGATAGTAGTATTGAGCAACGTCAAAATGAGTTAAAGGCGCGGAAAGAGTGGATTAACAATTACGATAAGTATGCTAAAAACTATCGAGCCTGTCGCTATGTGGAGAGTTTTTCTGGTAAAGAAGCTAGCCATCAGTTAGAGCACAAATCCATACAAGCATTTATTGCGTGGCATGATAGAGCTTGTCAGGTGGATAAAGAGCTGGAGATGGCTTAGGGCGTGTTCAACGCGCCCTAATCACTAATCATAATGAAAGGACTTATACTATATGTGAGTCAAAAATTAACGTTACCCCAACGACGAGAACAACACCATCAATACGGGTGAGACAATATTAATAATAAAGCCAAAGCTAATTGCCAATGGCACGACCTTTAGACCGCCTGATTGTTGAATGATTGGCAAGGTAAAATCTAGACTGGTTGCGCCACCAAGCCCTACCGCTGCTGATGGATATTTACGCATAAATACGGGAATAAAGATCAATGCAAAGAACTCACGCACCAAGTCATTGAATAAGGCGACACTGCCCCAGACTGCGCCATAAGCATCGGTCATCACAATGGCAGATAGGGAATACCAACCAAATCCTGATGACAGTGCCAAGCCTTTGGTCCACGATACATCCGTAAACAATAGCGCAAAAACAAGCCCGCCGACCAATACTGATAGCGTAAAAATGATGCTCATTTCTACGCCGCGTTTATTGAGGAGCACTTCCTTTAAGGTAATTCCTGAACCTTTTAAACCGATACCGACCAACAAAATCAAGATCATCAGCATAACGGTCATGGTGTTTTCCGGTGGCATGTAGTTAGCCGGTAGGAAATAGCCAATCACCATGCCAATCAATACGCAAACGACTTGGGCGAGGCTGCCACGAATACTGACGCGATGTTCTTTAGATTTGACGCTGGGTTTTTTGGCTTGCCATGGGCGCATGTTATCGAAAATCATCAAAGCTAGTAGACCAGAGCCGATAGTGAGGACTGATAGCACAGCCACATAAAGGGCAATCTCGGCCACCTGACTGCCAAGCCCTTCAACCTGCGATAGCTCAATACCGATTAATGCTAAGATGAGGTATACCAAATAAGACAAGCCTTTATCTGCAAGCTTGGTCATGGTTGGATTAGAAGGGATAGCAAAGCCAACAAACATTGGCATTAATACTAGAACAAGAGTAATCAGGCTTTGCATAACGGCAGACTCATAAATTGTAACAAGGCGTTTTTAAGAAGCAGAAGATTGTATCATATCAAGTTATAAATACTGACATTGGTAAACCATATTCTTTATAAAGCCCGATTTTTATGGATTATAATTAGATTTATCGCCACGTTTAAGTATTTACTTAATAAACTTTTGTTGTTAAATTAAGACACCAAAAATACGTGGTTGGCATTATGTCGCTATATCAGCTCAAACCCAAATTTCAAGATCAACTGCGACCGCTGAGTAATGCGTTGGTCGCAAAGAACATCACTGCCAATCAAGTCACTGTATCCGCAGTATTATTGAGTGTGGGTATGGCTTACGTGATTGCTAAGCCTGCGACTGAGCAGCAAGCGCTATGGCTTCTACTGCCTTCATCACTATTTGTACGTATGGCACTTAACGCCATCGACGGTATGATGGCGCGTGAGCATGGTCAGGCCTCTAGATTGGGTGCAGTGCTAAATGAGGCGGGCGATATTGTTGCTGATACGGCGCTCATTGCCAGTTTGGCTCCCCATATTACTAAACATGATTCACGAATTAATTCTGAACGACAAACTGGCATGAGTAAGTCGCTAACCACTCAGCGGCATATAAGCAGTATTGCAGCGTTAAGTATGAGTACCGAACTGCTCGGTATCGCCAGCAATACGATGCTAGGAGTTAGGGCAAATCAAGGGCCTTTAGGGAAAAGTGATCGCGCTTTAATGCTAGGCGTGCTTGGTACTATTATGGGTAGCAAAATACCGTTATCGCTTTCTCCTACAAGAATCGTGCAGTTGTCTCTATTGGTAGAGATACTATTATTAAAAACGTGCCTAAACCGCTTACGTTATATGGCAAGTCTATATTTGATGCATCAGCCACCAGCACTTCGAGCAGTAACGTGTGAGTCAACAAACAACTCGCTATCTCACAATATTGTTTTACCAAATAATTCTACTGATAATGCTCGCCCATTGGAGTTTAAAGAAATGCCAAACACCACTATTAATAGTCAAAAATTAAAAGAACAGGCTAGCGTTAGTTTTGAGCAGTCTTCAGCCAAAGTTATAAATGGTGAAAGTTGCTACAACGCTTATGACGGGACTGCTATTTATTATCGCTATTGGTTAACGATGCCTTTAGAGGACGTGAAAAAAGCCAATCAGCCTCTACGTCAAGTTATTCTATTGCATCGAGGTCATGAGCATTCGGGTCGATTAGCAGAGCTAGGACAGCAGTTTGCAAAAGCTGGTTATCAAGTCTTTGCTTGGGATGCACGTGGCAATGGTCGCTCAGGCGGTATCAAAGACCATGCTGAGAGCGTTACCGAGCTTGAACGTGATTTAGATGGCTTTGTGCAGTTAGTCATTGGGCAAACGGGCATTGCTATCGAGGATACCTTAATCGTCGCCAGTAGTATCGGTGCGGTGCTGGCAGCAGCATGGGTGCATGATTATGCGCCCAATATTCGCGGGATGATACTCGGCACGCCTGCGCTAAGTATTCGCTTGTATATGCCTTTTGCGATACCGTCATTAAAGGTGGCGCGTACGTTAGGTCTGATGTCGCGTGTTAGTAGCTATGTCAAAGCGCAAGTGTTAACCCATGATAAGGAAGCGCAGCAAGCTTATAATGCTGATCCATTGATATCGAATAGCATTTCAACCGACTTACTCATCGATACCCATGCGACAGGTCAGCGCTTGCTCGACGATGCAGGGGCTATCACTGTACCGACGTTTGTCTTATGCGCGGGTAAAGACTACGTGGTGGATAAGCAGGCTGAACGCACGTTTTATGAAGCGATTAATACATCTACCAAACGCTGGCAATTATACCCCGACAGCTATCATGCAATCTTTCATGAGACCAATAAAGCAGATGTTTTTGCCGACTGTATTGATTTTGCTGAACAAGTATTTAGCACACAAGTTCAAGCACCTGATTTGAGTAGTGCTCATTTGAATAGCGCGAGTAAAGATAAGGTAGACCGCTTAGCGATTAAGCCATTTAATCCAAGTTTCGCGATTACCCGTTTTGCGATGCAAAAGTTCGGTCATGTTAGCGATGCGATTGCGACAGGGCTTGAACATGGGTTTGATTCTGGTCACTCGCTTGATCACGTTTATTACAATCAGCCGAGCGGTCAAAATAAATTTGGTCAAGCAATTGATAAGTTTTATTTAAGTAATATAGGCTGGCAAGGCATTCGTATACGCCGCGCACATATCTTAGAGCTTGCACGCTTAGCACTTGCAGATATTGAAGACAAAAACCAGAGTAGTACTAAACTATACCAACCAAAACTGTTAGATATTGCCAGTGGTCATGGTTTTTATGCGTTTGATCTGTTGACTGAGTTTACTGGTTTGCATGCGGAGCTACGAGATTATGAGATGCATAATATCAAAGCACTACAAGCAAAAGCGGAGCAGTTAGCTATTTCTGATCGAGTCATTGCGTGTCAAAAAGATGCTTTTGATGCAGCAAGTTATAAAGGCATAAAATCGGTAAGTGCAAGTGTTAAAGGCGAAGCACTGAAAACGTCAGGCTTTGATATTGCCATCAGCTCAGGCGTTTTTGAGCTGTTTTCTGATAATGCGTTACCAGCGACAGCCTTAGCGGGGATTTATGACAGTTTAAAAGCGGATGGTTATTTAATTTATACCAACCAACCGTGGCACCCTGAGCAAGAGTTTATCAGTAAAACGTTGAACAACCACCGTGGCAGCAGTTGGGTGATGCGTTGTCGCTCGCAAGCCGAGATGGATCAATTGGTTGAACGTGCGGGCTTTAAAAAGATTGCCATGCGTATCGACCGCTTTGGTATCTTCACCGTGTCATTGGCGATTAAAATTGTACCAATCGATGATAAGTAATAAATGACTAATAACTGTACCAAGCCTTATGAGCGTGTCCAACTTTTTTCCGGAGGTGGCTCACGTTTTGGCTATTACTTAGGCAGCTATGCGGCGTTGGTCGAGCATGACCTAAAGCCAGATATGATCATTGGTACTTGCGGCGGGAGCTTATCCGCTTATCTAGTCAACCTAGCTCCTGACCCCAAGGATTTGCAAGCGCTGATGTGCAGCCGTGAGTTGTCTCGTACGATTGCTGCAATCAGACATGTCTCGCCAGATGAAGTCAATAGGCGTTTAAAAATGCGTTATATGACTCATGCACTCAAACGTTGGCATCTGTCACGGCGTACGTCTAATGGACAAAAGCAACGACAAGCAGACAGCTATGCGCGACTCCTAGATGAGCTGCAGCAGTTAGCGATGTTTCGTATTGATGATGAGAAGCAATGGCTCGATGAGCTATCTAGCTTTGCATCTAGCGAGAATGGCAGTAGTCAGTCTAACGCTAATACGCCTGAGATAGCCATCATTGCCAGCCGACTGTATCAAGCGCCTGTTGATGGTTTATATAATGAACAATTAAAGCTACAAGAATTATTATTTGCACCGCCACGCTTTGAGCATTCTGTATCAAGTCTGACCGACGAGGAAATGAGATCTTCTGCGCACGCCTTTGCCAGTGAGCGGATACATCAGGCAGTAGAGATACGGACTCAATGGGATTTTGCGTCAGTGGTTCGTGCGTCTATGGCCGACATGTATTATCTACCGCCCACGCATATCGCAGAGCTTGGCTGGTGCTTAGGTGGGGTGATCAATCTCACACCGATTGAGCTAGCCTGTCAGTTGGGTGACAGCGTATTTGCAGAGACGAAGGCAGGTTATGACTCATGGCTGGCTGCTCCCGCGATTCAGCGTGTTTTTGGTTTTAATCCTAATGAGCGATTGGCAGCAGTACACAGTTATCAACCGATGGAAGTAACGTTGCACACTAATACTGCTAGCGAAAAACATCAGCTACATTGGTTACCGTTTGCCGATAATGAACAGCAGTTAGCGGGCCAAAATGTGCAAAAGCGTTTTAATCTAAAGCAAATGACCGTTGAGCTGATACACGCTGATTATGATGGTTTTGTGCAGCAAATGCAGGCGCAATGGCAATATGGCTACCAGCGTACAGCTGACTACATACAGCAGCATAATTTATGAAAACTTTTGCGAAAGATACTGCCAAGAATTATACACCGCATATTATTATCGTTGGTGGTACGAGTGGTCTTGGCTTGGCATTGGCTCTGCATCATTTGCAGCTTGGCTGGCAGGTGAGCGTTGTTGGTAGTAACGAGGCAAAGATAGCCGAAATTAATAACCAGCATCCTACCATCGTGACTTATGTGTGCGACTTAACGGATGTTATCCAAACACAGAGTCTATTAGATAAATTGTCAGCTACAAGCTTTCAAAGGCTTGTCTATAGTGCTGGCAGTTATACCAATGAGCGTGTTCATCATCTAAACCAAGCAGACAGTGATAAAATGCTAGCGATTAACTTGCAGGCATTTGCGCAGGTTTTTAGATGGGCAAGTGTGCAGTCAAAGCAGCCACATCAGTCATTGGGCGTTAGCAAAAGCGATAGACCAAGCCTAATTTGTATCGCCTCTATCGCTGGCACGATGGATTATCCTTATGCCAGCATTTATGCGAAAAGTAAGCGCGCGATGATTGCGGCTGCTAGCGCTTATCGAGCAGCACTTGCGCCTTATAATATCCAAGTGACGTGCATTGCCTCAGGCTATATTGATACCCAAGCATTGCGCGACTTAAATGACGGTGATGCCAGTCATAAGCCCTTTATCATGAGCACGCAAACAGCGGTTGATCAGGTTATGCAAGCGATTGACGATGATATAGAACTGGCAATATTCCCACGCTCAATGCGCTATATCACGAGGGTCTTGAACCATTTACCTAAACCCTTACTCAACCTAATATTGCGCAGTAAGCTAGATAAGCCTTCTTAACCAAGAACTGTTTTAATCAAACACTGCCTTAATCAAAATAGGAAGCTCATCCAAAGATCCAGTAGAGTAGGGTAAATACTGGTACTCCAATCAGTAAGCTATCAATCCGATCTAATACGCCACCATGTCCAGCCAGCATCGTCCCGGTATCTTTTATCCCATGTTGGCGCTTAAATGCTGACTCTAATAAATCTCCTGCGATACCACTTACTGCCAATCCGTAGGCTGCTAATAAACAAAGCCACCCGCTAAAAGGCGTGAGCCATAATCCTAACGATGAAGCCAATATAGCCGCAAGCAAACTACCAAAGACCGCGCCTTCAATGCTTTTATTTGGGCTAACGGTGGGTGCGAGACCTCGCTTAAACAGTTTGCGTCCCAGTAGTCGTCCACATAAGTATTGGGCAATATCGTTGAACTGGCTGGCGAAGAATACAAAAAGTAAGACGCCATATTGCTCACGCTGCCACGTCAATTGCTGCAATACAATAAGGCTTAAAATTAGTGAAATAAAGGCACTGCTAAACACTATATCCAGTAGATTGAGACGCGTATAGGACTGTGTCAGTGCTGAGTTTTCTTCGTCAGATATAATTTTTGGTTGTAGCCCGCGCGCTTGGAGTTTGCTAATCAGCCCTGCTTTGTCATATATGCTCCATACGCGTTTAATCTCATAGCAGCCGCGTAGCCCGATTAAAATAAAAAACGCAATGAGTATCCATTGATAAGGATGACCATGCTGACTATTATCTATTTTTGCGATAACGTAGCATACGCACAGAGCCACTAACATGAGCCACCAAGAGCGTGCAATCAGATAAATCTTAGGCAAGCGAGTACGTAGACGAGGGATAGCCAGTATGCCCCAAACCAAACTTACTACCGTCATAAGTCCGATAACAAACAGCGTATCAGTAGACATGTTTTTAACACTTTGAGAGATATAAAAAGCAGTCATTAACCACTTTAGTAATGACTAGAATGTCAATTGACTACTGCTTTTATGTGGCAGTAGTCGCTTTTATTACTCTAGCGCCTGAATGAACAATTATAGGCTGAATGAGCCAGTCAATACTACCTTCTCTCGTGTCTAATAATGGATTAATCACACTCGTCCGAGGTGTGACCGTTAGATTTGGATAGTCTTTTCTATAATGCCCACCGCGACTTTCAATGCGCTGATAGGCAGACTGTACAATCAATGTCGCTAATTGTAATTGTCTTGCTAACTGCAAATGCGTGAGTTTATCGAGGGTGATAGCGCTATCTTCGGTATTGGTATTTCTATCACTGCCGTTAGGTGAACTTGACTCAGGTTGCTTTAGCCATTGCTGCCATTGTTGTATCTGTTCAAGCGCTTCCTCTAACTCTCTGGCACTACGTGTGATACCCATGTTGGCGGTCATCAAGGCTTTTAGTTTTGCAATGATTTCTGTCATGTCAGCATCAGTATGGCAGTGCTTAGTAGCCTCATTATGCTTATATAACGTTGATATCGACGATGTAAAATAGGGAAGAGTAATAGATTGGGTGTTTTTCAGTATGGGTGCTTTCCAAATGTCATCGATACTTGCATTCAAATCATGACGATACGCCGATGTATGTAGCTCTGCATCTAATACTTCAATTTCTGTCAAATAACGAGGCAAGTCAGCAGCGATATTGCGTCCTACGACCACGCATTCCAATAGCGAGTTGCTCGCCAAACGGTTGGCACCATGCAAGCCGGTATGAGCAACTTCGCCTGCTGCATAAAGACCCACTACATCAGTCATACCGTTCACAGATGTGACGACCCCCCCGCAACTATAGTGGGCGGTAGGGGCGACTGGTATCGGATCCGTCGTGATATCAATACCAAGCGTTAACAACGTCTGATAAATTTGCGGAAAATGCTCTTGTAAAAATGGTGCTGGTAGATGGCTGACATCAAGATGTACGTAGCCAAGACCATTTACATTAATCTGCTCAGCGATCGCTCGTGCGACGATGTCTCTGGGTGCTAACTCAGCACGATCATCAACGTCTAACATAAAGCGCTTGCCTGTCTGCGGGCAATACAGCCGTCCACCTTCTCCGCGAAGTGCTTCAGAGATTAAGAAACTGCTGTCAGCGAGTGCGAGACCAGTCGGATGGAATTGGATGAATTCTAAATTTGCCAAACGGCAACCCGCTTGCCAAGCCATCATTACGCCATCGCCGACACAAACATTGGGCGCGCTAGCACGTTGAAACAGTTGCCCTAAACCGCCACTGGCCAGTACGACTGCGCGACTATAAATAGTGAGCTGACGATGGTTATTGTGGTCAAAAACGCGTGCACCTTGGCAGTGGTCATCTGTATTGTCTGTCAGCAGACTTAACGCTTCATGATAGGGCAATACAGTAATGTTAGATGCCGCCTTAACTTTTATGGTCAAGGCTTCCATCACATGCCGTCCAGTCGCATCCTCAGCGTGGGCGACTCGTCTGCAGCCATGCCCGCCTTCTTTGGTTAAATGCAACTCACTGGTCGTTAAGCTGTCAGTCTGCAACATTTTATCTGTTGGTGATATAGCATGTTGTTGCAGTGTTGGCGTAAAGGGAACGCCTTGCTCACATAGCCATTGAACCGCTTGCTGTCCTGCACTAAGAATATCAGTGGTGTTATTGGTGTCACATAATCCTGCGCCTGCGATTAAGGTGTCAGCGACATGGTCGGTCACGGAGTCATTTTGGTCCAAACTTGCAGCGATACCACCTTGCGCGCAATGGCTTGAGCAAACCTCCAAAGCTGCTTTGCTCAGTACCATGATACTTAGCGATTTTGGTAATGATAGCGCAGTACTTAAACCCGCCAATCCTGCACCGATAATAAGTACGTCTGTTTGCCTGACATTATCCGCGCTCATACTAGGCAGCTCCAACGTTGGCGAATAGTGTACGGTCTTTGACGATATCGCCACTGGCGGCCACGCGTTGGTTTTGTGATTCAGCAAAATCGAGCATCCGTTGTAAAGGTTTTTTGGCAGCTGTTGCTAGTTCAGGTGTCATCAGAACCTCACCGCTTTGATTGGTTAAGCATTGTTCGATACCTTTTAAGCCGTTCATTGCCATCCAAGGGCAAAACGCACAGCTCTTACAGCTTGCACTTTCACCAGCGGTTGGCGCTGCCAAAAAGCGTTTGTTTGGCGAGCGTTTTTGCATCTCGTGCAATATGCCCAAATCGGTAGCGACGATGAAGGTATCTGCATCCATCTCATAGGTTGACTGCAATAGCTTGCTGGTTGAACCGACCACATCCGCTAGTTCAACCACGCTATCAGGCGACTCAGGATGCACCAAGACTTTGGCATTTGGATACTCCTCTTTTAGTTGCAGGAGCTCGGTTGCCTTAAATTCATTATGTACGAGGCAAGAACCTTGCCAAAGCAGCATGTCTGCACCAGTTTCACGCGCGATGTATTTACCCAAATGACGGTCAGGCCCCCAAATGATAGCTTCACCCTGAGCATGTAAGTGACGGACGATGTCGATACCAACGGATGAGGTCACTACCCAATCTGCACGTGCTTTGACCGCAGCGCTCGTATTGGCATACACCACAACGGTACGCTCAGGATGAGCATCACAAAATGCGGAAAACTCATCAGCAGGGCAGCCCAAATCAAGCGAACACTCGGCTTCTAAGTCTGGCATCAGTACCATTTTTTCCATACTCAATATTTTTGCCGATTCACCCATGAAGCGTACGCCTGCGACCACCAATGTCTGTGCACTGTGCGCTTGACCAAAGCGTGCCATCTCAAGAGAATCGCCAACACAGCCACCAGTCGCCAATGCCAAATCCTGAATAAAAGGATCGACATAATAATGCGCGACCAGTACGGCATTATTGTCTTTTAATAATTGCTTAATATTTTCTTCAACCACGATACGTTCTGAACGTGGCAGATCCGCTGGCATCTTAGCTTTGGCATATTCGATATTCATTTTAGTCGCAATGCGGTTGTCATTGCTCATGATGGGTGCGTCATAGGGATAAGTTTTCATAAGTGCAAACCTTGTGTGCGATAACGACACGTTATATGCCGCTAAAAATGATACCAACCTCAAAAATATGATTAGCCGTATTAAACTCGTTCAGCCTACTGAGAGTAGTACTAATACGCGTTTTTCTTACTACTCTAATTTTTAGGAAGAATACAAGCTGCCTAAATACAGCTTTAAAGTAAACGAGCTTTTATTATGCTCATTTTGAGCATAAATACAAGTGGTTTTTTATATTCTACTTTCAGTACAGTAGGTATTTATGCAAAATACTCTCTGTCACTTTTGCCTTCAGCCGCTTATATTTACATCGGTAGACTATGATATTTTTGGATTCAAGCTATACTAAGTCGTACTATAAACAATAAGTGTGATGGCTTTCTTATTGCACGCTCAAAGGTAAAAGGTAATTACTAAAATCATGACGTTGTCTTATTCACATGCGCATCAGCAAGGTAGCGGCACCACTGAAGTCGTTGCAGTTCTAGTTGCGATCACAGATCATACGGCACGAGTTTTAACAGTTGATCAAGGCAAGTTATTGCCCAACGGACCACTCATGCCATTACATCGCTCACTGCAAG
Source organism: Psychrobacter sp. SZ93C1 (assembly GCF_015864635.1). Lineage (NCBI taxonomy): Bacteria > Pseudomonadati > Pseudomonadota > Gammaproteobacteria > Moraxellales > Moraxellaceae > Psychrobacter > Psychrobacter sp. SZ93C1. The sequence continues at coordinate 72,583 of NZ_JADYWY010000004.1, forward strand.
CTGGTGTGCGCCAATGGGTTGAGGAACAGACGCAGCAACCACTTGGCTATTTGGAACAGTTATATACCTTTGTCGATACCAATAGACGTAATGTTGACGGCCATGCATTGGTTTACGTAAGCTACTTGGGCTTGGTGCAAGAGACGCAAATGCAGGCGCTCCAAAGCAAAGCCCTATGGCGAGATTGGTATGATTATTTTCCATGGGAAAATCATCTAGATGGTATGCCAAATATCATTATGGATTTTATTGTGCCAGCATTATTGGACTGGGCGAATAATGCGCCAGACTCAATCACTCAGCAGCGCCGTCGTCAGCGTATTCATTTATGTTGGGGTGTAGATACTGAGTTCTTAAACTCAGCTCAAGATAAAAATACCTATCATCAACCAAGTACCATTAACGGTTATGACTGGGTCTCAGAGCATGTATTACTGCGCTATGAGATGCTTTACGAAGCAGGGCTGATTCCAGAATCATCTAACTATCAGCCGCAAAAACTGCCAAAGCATTGGGTACAAATCATAGGTACACCGATGTACTATGATCATCGACGCGTCATTGCAACTGCCATCTCAAGGCTACGTGCCAAGATTGAATACCGACCGCTTATCTTTGGTCTGATGCCAGATGTCTTTACCTTATCGCAGCTACAGCAGAGTGTAGAAGCGCTCTCAGGCGTACGCTTGCACAAGCAAAACTTCCGCCGTCTGCTAGATTCACAAAACTTGGTGACAGAAACAGGGCAGAGTAGTAGTGCGCAACGTGGTCGTCCTGCCAAGCTTTATCGCTTTTGCCACGATATCGAACTGCAAAGTTTATTGATGGATAGCAAATTGCCTAAACGTAAATAGGCTTAAATAAGCGGTAAGTGCTCTCACGTTTTTATGACTATCCGCTTTTAGCCACTGCATGAAATACTTCATTTCCTTGCGGTACTGTCAACTTTACGCTATATTTATGCTCATTTTGAGTTTAATTAAATTGAACCGATATCAATATAATGCGCATATAGGGGTGACAAATGACTGTTAAAAAAGAACCTGCATTGGATGAAGTGTTGCTAAGACCTTTGGTAGAAGCCGCCTTGACTGAAGACTTGGGCAGACGTGGTGATGTAACGTCTCAAGCGACTATCCCTGCTGACCTGCAAGCAAAACTAGAGATTAAGGCGCGGCAAGCAGGCGTGATATGCGGTATGGACTTGGCGCGTTTATCATTTGCTTTGGTTGATGCTCAAATTGAGTTTATCGCTCAAGTAGATGATGGTGAACTGGTTGAAGCGGGCACAGTATTGGCCAGTGTCAGCGGAAATGCACGTCATCTATTGACAGCCGAACGCACTGCGCTTAATTTTATGACGCACCTCAGTGGCATTGCTACAGATACCAGAAAAATTGTAGACAGTGTGGCGCAATATCCTGCGCAAATTACTTGCACACGTAAAACCATACCAGGCTTGCGCATTGTACAAAAATACGCAGTACGCTGCGGCGGCGGGCGCAATCATCGTCTAGGGTTGGATGATGCCATTTTGATCAAAGACAATCATATTGCCATCGCTGGCGATATAAAAACGGCCATTCAACAAGCCCAAGATTTTGCTGGTCACCTGATTCCAGTAGAAGTGGAAGTGGATACTTTGGAGCAGCTAGAGCAAGCGTTGGATGCTGGTGTGAGTTTGGTGCTTTTGGACAATATGTCTCCTGACGTGTTATCAAGGGCAGTCGCCATGTGTAAGGGTCGCGCCAGAACAGAAGCTTCAGGCGGTATTACCCCTGCGACCGTGGAAGCCGCCGCCAAGACAGGGGTGGACTTTATTGCGATGGGGTATCTAACGCACAGTACCACTGCATTGGATATTGGCTTGGATTTTAGCGCATAGGTTGGCGACTGAATTTTCATGGTAAAAAATCTATTTATCTTATGTATAAAGCTGATTTTGCTGCTCTGCACTTAACTTTTTTAATGAGATAGTACAGAGGAATTAGAGTGAGTCTTCATTTTTAACCCATTTAACAGTTATGATTCGAATTGAGGACACGCCTTAAGCAAAGTTAATGATTTTATTAGCTTATCTGCCTATGTTACAATACAAGATATAATGCTATTTTTAGTTAGATATGGGGTCATCGTTGCACTCGCACGATGACCTTATCTTTTTGCCCGGTTTGACGAATAGATAAGCGAGCGCTCAGTGAATACTGAAATCATTAAGATAATCTTAGCCTTTATGGTGTTGATTAATCCCTTTAGCGCTTTGACGTTATTTTTGGATTTGACCCGCGGTTATTCAATGAATAATCGACGTAAAGTCGCGCGTGTGGCTTGTTTGACGATTTTTATCACCATCAGCTTTTTTACGGTCGCAGGTGAGACGCTACTAAAAGCGCTTGGTATCTCAATTGGCTCGTTTCAGTTGGCGGGTGGTATTTTGGTATTCTTGATTGCCCTGAATATGATGAATGGTGAAGGTAATCCTGTTAAACCTGATCAAGAAAACTTCGATGTCGATCATGTACAAGACTCCCCAGTATCGATGGCAGCCGCTGTCGTTCCCCTCGCTATCCCAATGATGATTGGGCCGGGCGGTATCTCAACAGTGATTATTTATTCTTCACAAGTTTCTGGTGTACTACAAGTATCGGCCATATTGATAGCTGGGTTGTTGATCAGTTTGTTTTGTTATTTGGCATTGATGGCAGCAGGTCGTATTAGCCGTTTATTGGGTGATACGGGTCTGAACATTATGAGCAGAATCATGGGCATGTTGTTGGCGGCAGTTTCTATTGAAATCATCGTTAATGGCCTACGCACGCTGTTTCCTGCTTTAGTTTAACGAAAAAATTGATTGCCTGTACCTTTGTTTATTTTATTTAAAGTTACCCCTCAATTTTTAGGTTGTAAAGAAAGCTTATATCTTACTTCTACTATTAGCTAAAAAACCTCTAAAACTCTTCAAAACTTCTAAATATTCTATAAAAATGGCTAAAAGCGATTTTTATAGAATAGCTATGTCTAAAATAATGTTATCAATCACCAAAAGTATCCGAAAAAATGCTACCCATAAAAATATGTTACAGTGGAGGAACAACTATTATCATAGGAGTTAGTTTTGAGTAATAAAAGAATTGCTATTTTAGGGGCAGGTCCAAGTGGTTTAGCACAATTACGCGCTTTTGAAGCAGCACGATTGGCTGGTGCAACCGACCTACCTGAGATAGTTTGTTATGAAAAGCAAAATGCTATCGGCGGTATGTGGAATTATAGTTGGCGTACTGGTTTGGATAGAAATGGTGAACCCGTTCACGGTAGTATGTACCGTTATTTGTGGTCGAATGGCCCAAAAGAATGCTTAGAGTTTGCCGATTATTCATTTGATGAGCATTTTGGTGATGCCATCCCATCATACCCGCCACGTGAAGTTCTAAAAGACTACATCATGGGTCGTATCGATAAGCAAGATATTCAAAAGTATATCCGCTTTGAATGCCCTGTGCGTTGGGTCTCATTCGACGATGACACACAGAAGTTTACTGTGACAGTCATGAATCATAAAACGAACGAACAAGAAGTCGAAGAGTTCGATTATGTCGTGGTAGCGACCGGTCACTTTTCAACACCAAATATGCCGTATTTTGAAGGTTTAGAGACTTTCCCAGGTCGTATCTTGCATGCTCATGACTTCCGTGATGCGCTAGAATTTAAAGACGAAGATATTTTGCTCATTGGCAGTAGTTATTCAGCTGAAGATATTGGTACACAGTGTTATAAATATGGCACCAAATCAGTGACCATTAGTTATCGTACGCAAGCCTTGGGTTATGACTGGCCAGAGGGTATCAAAGAAGTGCCGCTCGTCACCCACTTTGAAGACGATGTTGCGCATTTTGCCGACGGTACGAGTCAAAAGTTTGATGCTATTATCATGTGTACTGGTTATTTGTTCCACTTCCCGTTTATGCCGGACGAGCTACGCTTGCAGACACATAACTGCTTATATCCATCCAATCTATACAAAGGGACTTTTTGGCAGCCCAATCCAAAGCTCATTTATTTAGGCATGCATGATCAGTATTTCACCTTTAACATGTTTGATGCTCAAGCGTGGTATGCACGTGATGTCATCATGGATGATATCGAGCTGCCTGATTTGGCGACTCGTGAGGCCGACGAAAAAGAATGGTTGGCAACGTATGCTAAGTGTGTCACGGTCAGCGACTCAATTGACTTCCAAGCCGCTTATATTCGTGATTTAACCAATGCGACAGATTATCCAGAGTTTGCAGTAGAGAAGCAGGGTGAAATCCTAAAAGAATGGCAAAAAGATAAGACCGACAATATCATGACTTTTAGAGAAAAGGGCTATCGTTCAACATTGACAGGTACGCTATCACCTGAATTGCCAGAGCCTTGGCTAGATGTCCTTGATGACTCGCTTGAGCATTTTTTGAACTTGAGTTTTGTTAAGCCTAAAAAGCGCAAGAAAGCATCGTAGATAGATAGTCGCTGCTACGAAGAGCAGTGGCCGTAAAAAATTATTTTCTATTAAAAGCATCTGATATAAAAAGTAAAAAGCCAAATACGTTTAGATGTATTTGGCTTTTTTGTGCGTGGTACATTCAGCGACTATAGTCGGTTCAATATAATGTGGAGACTGACACAGTATCCAATTTATAGAGGATTGACGACATATTAACTATTATACAAATGCCAAGCCAAGTAAAGCATCAGTATACCCACCAATGCGTCAAGTATGTTCCATGCCTTTGGTTTGGAAAATAACGGTCTAAGCAATCGTGCGGCATAACCCAAAGCAAAAAAGAAAAAGAATGAAGCACTGACAGCACCCACACCAAAGGCCAGTTTGCTACTAGCACCCGTTGAAACCATGCCGACGAGCACCAATGTATCTAGATAGACGTGTGGATTGAGCCAGGTAAAGCCAAAGCATAGTAACAGTGCTTTTTTCAAACTGGTAACGGCCTGACCATCGACGGTTAACGCATGTGAGCGTCGGACACTAGCATATAAACTTTGCAAACCGTAAACGAGCAAAAACAACGCACCTGCGAATCTGGCGATATCTACTGCATGTGGATAACGAGCTGTCACCGCGCCAAAACCAGCAACGCCTGCCGAGATTAACAACGCATCACTAACGGCACAGAATAAGCAGATAAAAAAGATGTGTTCACGTTTGATGCCTTGTTTAAGTACAAAGGCGTTTTGTGATCCAATCGCTAAGATGAGCGATAGACCAAGTAAAAAGCCAGAAGTATAGTCAGTCGCATTCATAGTAATGTACTTATTCTTTTGAAGAGTAGGAATATTGACACTTTGCTTACTGGCAGTGCCAAAAAAAGCTGTTAAGATACGTTATTGAATTAATATATGCAATACGAGCTCAATTTGAGTGCACGGAATGAGAGGCAAGGTAGGTCATGGTGGTAAGTTTGACGAGAATTCTACAATCATTTGGACAAGCGCCAGATGACTTGCCAACACAAGCGGCCAAGCACGCTCAGGAAATGGGTGCCAGTCAAGTGATAGATTCGACGGATATTAGCTCGACTGATATTAGTGTGAATAATGACAGTATAAATGATGACATCGAGCAAGCTGATAGAACGCCTTCTGTACTTACACCGCCCGAACGTGCCAACCGTATTTGTGATGCATTGGCACAAGTGAGTGATATTCGAACGCCCACGCCTTTGACTGATCGCTATTTGTCCAATCGTGCTCAGATGCGCCCGACCAATAGACCTCCTTTCGACCCAGATACTTTATGGTATCTCAAACATGGACGCTGTCCGATTATGACTGAGCTTATTGATGTGGTCGATGAGGCCACGCTAAACGCCATGCCCATTGAGGCTGTGGCAATCCTAGACCGAATCAATGGTAAGTTAAAGCGTTACCGTGAATGGAGCAGCGAGCTCAACGAGCAGCAACAGCAGCAACATAATGAGCGTCAGTTTGTCATCGATAAGCTGGTGTCCGAGAGTATTCCAGAAGCGCTGCACCACTATGAGCAACTACAACGGTTCAGCCCGCATCGTACCAAAAACAACACGGTACAAGGCAAGATGACCGCAGGCGATATGCTGACCGATTTATTTCTTGAGATTGATTATGAGCTTGACGAGTTGTTAGATGAGTTGCATCAAACGGTGATGAATCGTTTAGCCTCCACACATCGTTATGTTAAAAGTCGCACGAAAAGTTAGTTAGTAATGACTTCAAACGATCGCTGTTCATTTGAGACGGTTAGGTGTCATTAACTATAATCGATGCAGTACGATATGATGCACAACAATATAGGGCTTTAATAAAGCCTTATTTTTTTGTTTAATAATAGCAACTTTAAAATATGAACGGCTTAACCTTAATAACTAAAACGTATCAAAAATAATAATAAGCTTTTCAAAAATTCTACCAAATAATAAGGACAGTCTAATGACCCAAGTCACTGCGATGTTCGTCATGTTTTTTTTGTATGGGCTGTTGCCAGTCGCTGGGTTATACCTAGGGTATCGTGGTATCAAAAAATTCACCGCGCCCAAAATGCTTGAATATAAAGCCATGCCGCAGTTGGGTTATATTCCCGAAAAGAGCTTACCCATTGAGGTCAAAACAGCTCTTGAGCAAATCAATGAAAAAGGTGAGAAGCTGCGTGTCATTTATGGCGATACCAATAATGATGGAAAGATTGATGATAAAGATACTGTCACTGAAACCTATATCATGATTCAAAATTTAATGGACAGACATGTACCGCTTGCGGTGGCGGACTATCGCCGTTTGCATGACTTAGATGGTGCACTCGCTAACACGACCAAGATTAAGCATTCTAATGTCACTGGTAAAGAGGCGCTATTAGAAGTGCTAAGTACGATTAACACTCAGTTCGATGACCTGCTCAATGCTTCCTATCATCAAGATGGACAAAAGCTGCTCGCGACCAATCGCTATCTACAAAAACGCTTTGACAATCCTACTAGTAATACGGAGATTCGAAAGCTCGATAGTAATGTTAGCAATGCCAGTAGTGATGTGAGCAGTGATGTAAATATTCAAGCGATTGAAAGTCCAACGGGTGCAAATGTAAGTGCTGAAGACATTAAACTATAAGTGCAGGGTTTTATGATTAACGGATAGAATGAAGAGTAAGCGTATATGATCATTTTAATAGGCGTTGGTATTGTAACGACTCTCACTACCTTTTATTTGGGTAAAAAAGGCTGGCAAGCTTTTCATAAAGCTGTCGGTATTACACCAGGTGTGCTCGTCTATCAGAATGATAATGCACCATTGCCATTATCCAAACTCAGTTGGCAGCAACTAAATTTAAATAAGAAACATCTACAAAATTTGTCAGAGCAGCAACTGCGCCAATTGAAACGTATTGATGAAAAAGTAAATAACTATCAAGCGTATCAAAAAGCACTACAAGCTCAGCATAAAACGCCTGTGGTAACAGAGCAGCAGTTTGTACTGAATAAGATGCTGCATACTCGGCTTCCAGAAATGTTAGCCAGCCATTACCATTTAGCGAATGTGAATATAAAGGTTAACAATGGGAATGAAGACAATGTGAGTAATAACAGTAAGGCAGAAGCCAGTGAGCTATTACAGAGCGTCTTAAATAATATTGAGCAGCGCTTAGATGAGTTACTGGCACAGGTGGACGAGCAGCAGTTGCAAGAATTACGAGTAATGAAAAACTATATCAACAGTCATGATAGCTCATAGAAAATCGCCAGATTTACAACGACTTGCTATGAGCGACACACAAAAAAAGCTGCCAGTGACTATTCATCACTGGCAGCTTTTTTATGTTTATGCTAAACCTATCAAAGATTTAGAATAATGTTAAACCAACTTAACTAGCGCTTATCGTTGCGGTCACGAGTATTGCGCGTACCACGGCTGGCAGGGCTAGCACTGCTTTTAGGTTTTGCGCTGCTGTTGCGATTGTCGCTACCACTGCGGCTATCGCTACGACTGTCAGTAGCGCGACGCGCTTTAAGCGGCTTGCTTCTGATACGCTCTTGCTTCTCTTTCGCTGCGCCATGCAGACCCGTACCATAACGAGGACGCAAGCTTACTAAATCGGTCAAGGTATTGATGTCTTTTCTATCGAGTTCTAAGAAACGACCAGTACGTAGCTCTTTTGGTAGGGCAATCGTACCGTAGCGCGTGCGTAGTAGACGGCTGACTTTTAGGCCTTGCGACTCAAACAAGCGACGTACTTCACGGTTACGGCCTTCTTTTAGTTGGACGTGATACCACTTGTTGACGCCTTCACCGCCACCGTCTTTGATATCTTCAAACTTTGCGAGGCCATCTTCTAGCATGACGCCAGCCGTTAATGCACGGGCAATCTCAGGTGTCACTTCACCCAATACACGTACCGCATATTCACGAGTCACTTCACCAGATGGATGCATCAAGCGATGCGCCATTTCACCATCATTGGTAAACAATAACAAACCTGTTGAGTTGATGTCCAAACGTCCAACCATAACCCAGCGATCATGAGTCAGTTTTGGCAAACGCTCAAAAACGGTTGGACGGCCTTCTGGATCTTTAGCAGAGCAGACTTCGCCTTCAGGCTTGTAGTAAGCGATAACACGGCGACGCTTCTCATTTTCAGAAGTGTATTTGATCTGACGGCCATCAACTCGAATCTCATCGCCTTGCTCAACGCGATCACCGATGGTTGCTGGGCCATTATTGACAGTGACGCGACCAGCTTTGATGACTTCTTCCATCTGACGGCGTGAACCAAGGCCCATGCGGGCGAGGGCTTTCTGTAATTTTTCGTCTTTCATAATCATAACCTTGAGTCGGTGGGTTTACATTTCTCAATGTAAAAAAATTTGGATTGACTATTCTACGCTATTTTGGCGGCTTTAGCACACAAACCTGTTGTTACTAGTTATATAAGTTGTTGTTAGGAAAATAAAATTGAATAAAAGTTTATTAACTATATACAGCTATTTCAAGCAGATGTCGGCTCAATTATATCGAGAGTTGTATTTTGATAAAAGACAGCCTTGTCTAATTGATACTAAATTATCGGTTGAAATATAAAGAGCGACATCAATTTTTAAAAGTTACAGAATTATTACTTGTATTCTTTGCTATCTGCTCACTATTTAATCCTTCTAGTTTGATCTGTTTTCAAATAAATTGGTTAGGTATTGTTATAAAAGGGCTGTATTAAAAATATAAAATAATTAGACGTAACTATATGAGGATTTATAAATATTGCGTTGTGTATAGTTTGAGTGTATATTTGATATATACATTCTTTTTAGTGAATATATTTATCATAGTGAGCGGCTTCGATTTTATGCAATATTATAAATATGAGTAACTGTTATGGTTTATAAATACATCATTTCTGTACGCAAGCGCTTTTTAATGACGAGCATTGTTGGCTTGTTATTAACACTCTCACTTGCGAGTTGCACAGTCAATTCAGGACTTCAGTCTGGAGATGTGCCGGAATCAGGTGCGTTTACTGCAGAAAATGGCCTACAGTTTTATATTCAACCTTTGAATTTGGCGACCTTGCCACGTACAGAAGCTATTACCCCAGATCAGGATTTGTATCATTTAATTAAAACGTCTGGTCGAGTCAGTTATGGAATTGCTAAAGGCGACATTCTCAATATCATACTCACCAGTTATCCAGATATTAATGCATCGACATCTAGCCTAACCGTTGATCAGCAAGGCTTTATACAGTTCCCACTGATAGGACGCATTCAAGCCAGTGGAATGAGTGTGCCGCAATTCACTGCAACCTTACAAAGTAAACTACAACGCTATCTAAAATACTCAGATCCTCAGGTCAAAATTGTCAACTACCGTGGCAGCAAGTTTTTCGTTGATGGTGAAGTCAGAGAGTCTGGTGAGTTTACAATTGCTGATGTGCCAGTTTCCGTATATGGGGCAATCTCTATGGCAGGTGGTACGACTGATACTGGTGATTCAAATCATATTGTATTAAATCGTCAGGGCAAGAGTTACAAGCTAGGTATCCAATCATTACAGCAAATGGGACTGTCTGCCAATCAAATATATTTACAAGATGGTGACGCCATTCATGTCAATAGTCAAAGTCGTAATAGAGTCTATGTATTGGGTGAGTTTGGCAAAATTGAACCAGTATCTATTCCTGAGCAAGGGCTGAGCTTGGCACATGTGTTAGGCGAATCTAACGGGTTAAATTCCAATACCGCCAATGCTGCAAAAGTATACATCGTTCGTGATAACCCGCAATCACAATATACACATATTTATTATGTCGATATGCAGAGCATCACAAGTTTGGCATTGGCTAGCCGTTTTGACATGCAGGCCAACGACATACTTTATGTAGATCCAACAGGTTTAGCACGCTGGAATCGTATTATCAGCGCCATTCTTCCCTCAACATCAGCAATCAATCTGATTTCAGGGATATAGGAGTCAATCATGAATGCGTTTGACAGTATCTTAGTCGTCTGCGTTGGCAATATATGCCGTAGTCCGATGGCCGCTGCTATTTTGACAGAGCGCTATCCAGACAAGCACGTAGACTCTGCGGGTCTGTCAGCGTTAGTAGGGCACTCTGCAGATATCAAAGCAATCGAGTTGATGGCCATTCACGATATAGATATCAGCTCACATATCGCCAAACCCATCAGCGAAGTGTTAGTCAGTCATGCAGATTTAATTTTGACGATGACAACTAGTCAAACCAAGTGGATTGAGAATCGGTGGCCACATTGCCGTGGCAGAATTTTTCGAATTGGGCATTGGATTGATAAAGATATTGTAGATCCTTATCAGCAGGATAAATCGGTATTTGAGACGAGTAGACAAGATATTGACGACAGTCTTGAACAGTGGGCTATTAAGATGAGTCAAGCGACTGAAATAAAAGAGCTGAAGGTTAGTGAGTGCTATTAAGCGATAAACATTGGGTAGTGAGTATATGGTTATGAATAAAACAGATTCAAAAAACCTATCAATGCCTACGGGCAAAAAAGACACTGACGACATCGACTTAATGGCGCTGGTTTTAGTATTGCTGCGCGGTTGGAAAATAATAGCGCTCATGGTGGTATTGGGTTTATTGATAGGCTTTTTGTATACCCGTCATGTCAATCCAACGTTTAAATCAGATGCGCTGATACAAATTGAAGAGAATGCCCAAGGGGTAGAAGCACTTGGCGCGAGTATCTCAGAGTTGGTCGGTGCAGAAACAAGCAAAGCAGAAACAGAAGCAGAGCTTATAAGATCACGCATGATACTAGAGCCTGTGGTAGATCTACTGCATCTGCGTATTAGACTCACGGATCCTAATATTGGATATATTGATACGATCAAAAGAAATTATATAGAGACTCAAGTTAATACAACCGATGAAGTGTCACTGAATACCGAAAACGGCGTAGTAGAAATTATTCAGTTTGATGTGTCGAAAGCTTATTTGAACCAATCTTTTACTTTGATTAGATCTGCCACTGGATTTGTTTTAAGTAATGGTCTGGATAGCTTTAAAGGTCAGCTTGGTCAGCCGTATCAGTTTAAAGGATCAAAAGGTCAGATTAATATCACCGTGACAGGATTACCGACGGGCAATTACCCAATTAGTATTAGTAAACAGACATTAAAAGCCACGACAGATGGTATCAATAGCGCACTAACGGTTGAAGAAAAAGGACAAAGCACAGGTATTATTCAGCTATCGATGACGGGTACAAACCAAGAGCAAATCACGACCATGCTCAATCAAATAGTCCGATCTTATGTGGATCAAAACCAGTCACGCGGCTCTGAAGAAACCACCAAAACGCTCACCTTTATGGAAACGCAGATACCGCTATTAAAAGGGAAGCTAGAAGCGTCTGAAGCACTATTTAATGACTTTCGTAAAAAACACGGCACTGTCGATGTGGCTCAAGAGGCTGAGTTGCTATTAAACGAAAAATCCCGAATCGATGGGCAGCTCAACGATCTTAAGCTCAGAAAAGCAGACTTGACCACTTATTATACTGAAGAACATCCCTTGGTCGTCCAAATTAATGAGCAGCTCAAAGTGCTGAGTAATAGAACGAGACAAATCGAAAATACGGTATCAGGTCTACCTGAAATCCAGCGAGAGTTTTTAAAGCTATCAGAAGACACAGCCATCAATCGAGAAATCTATCTGACGCTACTCAAGAATTATGAACAACTAAAAATCGTGAAAGCGGGCCAAATCGGCTATGCCCGTGTCATCGATACACCCACCAGTACCTTTAATGCCATTGCCCCTAATAAGCCACAAATCATGATGCTGGCCATAATGGTCGGTGCGATGCTTGGGGTGATATTGGTTTTACTCAGAAACTTAATGAGGACGGTTGTAAAAGATCCAGAGCGCTTAGAGTCTAAGACAGGTATTCCAGTCATTGCCACTATCCCGCGCTCACCTTTACTATCCAGATTGAGTAAAAATAAAAAGACCACCGATCGAATGCTTGCTCATGTTGACCACAGTAGCTTGAGTTATGAAGCCATCAAAAGCTTAAGAACAAACCTGATGTTTGGTATGCCAACAGGCGCAGTGGCTGGCGAGTCCGCACAAGTCATATTGATTACTGGAGAAAGCCCAGGTGTCGGCAAGTCCTTTATCGCGGCCAATTTATCTGAGGTTTTTGCACAGCTTGATAAAAAGGTTTTGATCATTGATGGTGACATGCGCTTAGGTGCCCTGCATAAGATGTTTAAGCTGAGCCCGCAAGACGGTCTCGCCGATTATTTGTTGCAGAATAAAAAAAGCGGGTCTCCCATTAGTAGTAATCAAGCTGCCAGCGAAGTATCTAGTCCAGAGATTGAGACTTTTATTCATCCTACTGGCATGGAAAACATTGATTTTATATCGCGCGGACAGTCGTCAAATAATCCTACTTCATTATTAATAGGTCAAAAGTTCAACCAGCTAATGGAAGTGCTGAAGACGCAATATGACTATATTGTCATTGACTCGCCACCGATATTGGCAGCTTCAGACGCGATGGTTTTGGCGCAACATGCAGACAAGGTGCTTATCGTTACTAAATTTAATCGCTCAGTAGAAGGTCAGCTGATGTATGCGGTCAAGCAGATGAGTAAAGCCAACGTGCAAGTAGATGGCATTATTCTCAATGATGTACAGCAAAGCCGTATGAATAAATACAGCTATCATTACCATTATGCCTATGGAAATAACCGCTAATTAGTATTTTGTGGTTGTTCATTATTATCAATACAATTTAAGTGGGTGGATCTTATGTTTATAAAAACAGAGTCTAACAATGCTTATCGGTCGACTGGTGAGTTGCATCAATGGTCGAAGCGTGCAGCTCTGCTTTTATTGTCATTACCACGGTTTGTCAAATGCTCTATTTTATTTAGCATAGATTATGCTGTATCGATTTCTTGCTTATTTTTAGCATTGGCATTACGACAAGGGTATGTGGCGCATCACGTCGGCCCTATAATATTGGTTTCATATGCATTTATTCCTGTGGCTAGCCTGTATCTTATCGGGTTTTATAGAGGTGCTTCTAGAGGTTTTTTTGATGCGGTAATGGGTCGTGTATTGCAGTTGTTTTTGTTGCTTATTATCGTCTACCAAGTGCTTATCTATGTAAATCCCCTATCAATGATACCGCGCTCAGTACCCATCATATTTCTATTTTCTTTTTTTATCTGGTTATGGAACAGTAGGCTGATAATACGTACCTTTTTGAAACGGCTGCAGAAAACAGACGAAAAACGTCGTTCAAATGATTGCTGTGATAACGTGATTATTTATGGCGCAGGAGAAGCGGGTAGAGAGCTGCTAGAAAGCTTGAGACATTCCCATAAATATAACGTGGTGGCATACATCGACGATGATCAACAGCTGAGAGGTGCTTACTTGCATGGTAGAAAAATCTATGCCGGTCATGCGCTGCCCTCGTTAATAGAGAAGTTTGCTGTGGCACAGGTGATTTTGGCGATGCCTTCTATGAGCCGTGCCCGCAAAAAGCAGATTATGGATAGCCTATCAGGTATTTCTGTCAAGATAAAAGACTTACCGAGCTTACGAGAGTTGGCAGACGAGCGAGTGACAGTCAGTCATATACGACCTGTCGATATTTTGGATGTGCTTGAACGAGATACTGTTGAACCAGTCGCTGAGTTGCTACAAAAAAACATCACTGGCAAAAACGTCCTCGTGACAGGTGCTGGTGGCTCTATTGGTAGTGAATTGTGTCGGCAAATTATTAAAAATAAGCCTAGATGCTTGGTGTTATATGAGCAGTCTGAATATGCTCTATACACGATAGATCAAGAGCTCAGAAATAAAAAGATAGAAAATATCGATTATCAAGATATTGAGATTATTAGTATCATTGGAAGCGTGAGTAATGAAAAAAAATTAATCAATATATTCAAAATTAACCATATAAATACAATTTATCATGCAGCAGCCTACAAGCATGTCCCAATTGTTGAGTCGAATCCCTTTGAGGGCACGATTAACAATACCAAAGGCACCTATCATTGTGCTCGTGCTGCGATACAGGCCAAAGCGGATACCTTTGTATTGATTTCTACGGACAAAGCGGTGCGACCTACTAATATTATGGGGGCATCCAAACGTTTGGCGGAGTTGGTTTGCCAAGGATTGAGCCAGCATAGTAGTCACACTTGTTTTAGCATGGTGCGTTTTGGCAATGTACTAGGATCTTCAGGCTCTGTTGTACCGTTATTTACCAAACAGATTGAGCAGGGTGGTCCGATTACCATCACTCATCCAGACATAACACGCTACTTTATGACGATTCCAGAAGCGGCCAGTTTGGTGATTCAGGCAGGTGCTATGGCATTTGGTGGAGAAGTGTTTGTACTTGATATGGGTGCACCCGTCAAAATTGTAGACCTTGCTAAGCGTATGATTCGTCTGACTGGCTGCGAGTTAAAAGATGCGAGCAATCCTAACGGAGATATAGAAATTGTGTTTACTGGATTAAGGCCGGGTGAAAAGCTCTATGAGGAGTTAATCATAGGCGAAGATAATATCGAAACCACGTTTCATCCGTTAATCATGCAAGCAATGGAGCATAGCTTTCCTTTAGAAGATATCGAAAATGTTTTGTTTGAATTTATAGAAAAAGCCAAACAACAGGATGTGGCATGGCTAAAAACACAATTTAGAGCGTTTGTGGAAGGTTATCGAGAAGGGGATGATGTCAGGGTTGAGGTCGAAAAACTGACATCATCGCTGGTAGATGAGATTGGTTAATACAGTAGATAGCTAACCGCGAGACTATTAATTCTTTATAAGTTCTATGAAGTATCAAATTGGATGATGAGCAATGGCCTCTGAAGTGTTGTTATCGATACAGAGCGTAATCAGTCGATTGAAAACCAGTCACTTTGTACGAGATGTGGCCATGGTTGGCGGCGGTATTGCGGCTGGTCAGGCAGTCGCTATGGTCTTTATGCCGTTTCTCACCAGATTATATAGCCCTGAAGATTTTGGTATTGCTGCTACCTTTGCCGCAATCATCAGTATTATTACTCCGATTGCGACCATGGGTTATGCCAATGCCATTGTGATGCCTGATAGTGACGAGGATGCTGCAGCCATTATCAGGTTGTCTGTGTTACTCAGTTTGTTTGTCGCTGCTATATCGTTCATCGTTGTCTATTTTGGTAATGTTTATTTGGCACGATGGACGGGTATGGAAAGTACACCATACATGTTGTATCTCATACCGTTGACGCTATTGGCAGGCGCGTTTCTATCTGTTGCTGATCAGTCTGCTATCAGAGTAGGTTTGTTTAAAGCCAAAGCTCGTGCTTATGTAGAGAGCAAGCTTGTGACAGATACCAGTAAGTTGATAGGTGGTGTATTGGCACCTTCTGGTATGTTGCTTATTTTATTAACGATAGCAGGACAGCTTACGAATTTTATAATGCAAATGCTCCGTGTGCCTAGGATTGGTGTATTAAATGTCCGAAATTGGTTTGGCACGATTGGTATCCGTAACGCTGCTATATCGCAGCGTGACTTTGCCATATATCGTATGCCACAGAGCATGCTTAATGCTGCTTCAGTAGGGTTGCCAACTATCTTGTTAGCATCACTATTTAGTGCTTCTTCTGCTGGGCAGTATTCGTTGGCTGTTCTTGTGCTTGGCGCACCAGCAATGTTGTTAGGCCAAGCTGTTGGAGAGGTTTTCTATCCTAAGATTACGCGTGCGATCACAGCAAAGTCACCAGAAGCTTATCAGTTTTTATTAAAAGTGACGGTAATTCTATTGGTGGTTGGTATTGTGCCATTCGGTACGGTGTTCGTTTTTGGCGATTATCTTTTTTCTTTAGTGTTTGGCGCAGAGTGGGCATTAGCAGGTAGTTATTCGCAGTGGCTTTCTATTTGGCTTTTGACCAGCTTGGTATCGGGTGCGAGTACTGCGGCATTACCAGCATTACGTTTGCAGCGTTTTCTTTTGATTAGAGAAGTGTTTGCAGTGATATTTCGTGCTGCAGCGCTGTATATAGGTTTTTACGTTTTTGAGTCAGATATGGTCGCTATTGCCCTGTTTTCATTTGTTGGGGTCTTGCTTAGTTTATCTATCGTTTATGTCGCTTTTCGGCGTCTTGTTCATATCCATGAAGTGCAGCAGTAGGTAAATATCTTGACTGCGTTGGATGGCACAAAGGATATGCATTAGAAGTCTCAACTCAAGAGGCTCACTATGATTTCAGTTATTATCGCCGCATTTAATGCCGCTGCCACTATTGATCGTTGTATTAGTAGTATTGACGTTGCGAAAAAAAGCCATGAGATTGAGTTGATAGTTATTGACGATGGTTCTGATGATGAGACTGCTAGGTTATTGCATAGGTGGGAAAGTGATAGGGTATGGATTAAGGTGAAGTATCAAAAAAATGGCGGCGTGGCAGATGCTCGTAATACAGGGCTTGATATCGTAACCGGCAACTACATCGTTTTTATAGATGCGGACGACACTATCGACGATTGGTATTTTGACTTTGTCATTGCACAAGCGGTTGATCGGGATATCGAGATGTTGGCATTTGGTCATAAGCGCATCATGTTAGATGGCTCTGTTATCGAGCGTCATAATATTGCAGCAGAATATTCGCGGCAAGATATTGAAATGCTACAGCTGAGAGTGACAGAGAATAGAAATATATATTGGTATGTAACTACCAAGGTTTATAGCAAAAGCCTGATAGCGGATTTACGGTTTAATTGTGACGTAAAGCTTGGTGAAGATGGTATTTTTAATATTGAGTGCTTGGATAAAGCGAACCATTTATCTGTCGTACCCGACTGTCCATATAACTACTATGAAAATGCTACTTCGATGACGAGTTTGCAATATAAGCCAGGGCTGTTGGAGTCTATTGAAGCAGACTATAAAGCCAGAATTAGGATACATGACTGGTCTATCAGTGCTACTGAGAAGCAAGTGCTACTATCAGATTTTGCCCGTAGTTATATCGAGCATATGTTGCCATATTTACTCAATAATTTGGCGCATATTAGGGTGCGGAAACGTCGCACAGAGCTGATGAGAATACGCCAGTCTTTCGTTTATCAGAAATGTTTACCACATTACCATCAACGACACCCAGCACGAGGCATTCGTATCTTGATTTCATGTTTTTCACGACATTGGTATGTTATGACGTTGGTTTTTCTTCAACTGTCTTGGACTAAAGCAAAGGTAAAAAGACATGTTTAATATTGATTTGTTTCCTCAGGCATTAAAGAGTGATGAAAGCGGACAGACTCGTTCTTGTTTGCTGAAACAAACGGCTGCGAGCGAAAATTCTACCGAACAAGAATTGTGGTTTGCGTATCCTATTAATTTACCAATGCCAGAAGACGATGATTGCGACTCTTATTTGTTAGCCACATTGTTGCCTGCGATGCAGCTGCGTGCGGCTATTCATGTCCATGGTAGCGTGTCCCACGAGCTATTAGCCAACCTGACAGAACTACAGTATGTCTGGAATAAATGGTTACCAGAGCATTATTTTCTGATTGATATACAAGTTGATCGTATTAGAGAGAGCGACGTACAAGTAGATGGTGCGATTGCTGCATTTTCTGGTGGTGTGGATGCTCAGTTTACCGCTTATCGTCATGCGACAGGCAGAGCAGGATACGCCACACGAGCTATTAAAGCTGGGGTTTTTGTGCATGGCTTTGATATACCTTTAGATGATACAGAAGGCTTTGCCAGTGCAGCAAAAATAGCGGCAAAAACACTTGCAGATATCAATATTGAACTATTGCCAGTTGAGACAAATGTTCGCACGCTTTGGTCTATCAACTGGGAAGACTATCATGCTGCTGCTATTGCCTCAGTATTATGCGGCTTGAAACGATATGCAGGAATTGGGCTCATTGGTAGTGGTGATTCTTATGACGTATTAATTAGTCCTTGGGGCTCACATCCAATTACTGATCCGCTGCTGAGTTCTGGCGACTTTAGACTCATTCATGATGGTGCTGGTTTTAGTCGTTCAGAGAAGCTTCAAACTCTTTCAGCATGGCCCTTAGGTATTGAAAGCCTGCGTTTCTGTTGGGCGGGTGAGCAGAATGATAGCAACTGTGGCCGCTGTGAAAAATGTGTTAGAACGCGTCTCAACTTTTTGGTCGCAGGTATAGATAACCCTCAATGTTTTAGCGAGCCCATAGACTCATCATTTTTTAAATCAATGGCTCTAAAGAGCAAAGCTGTCAGCATAGATTGGAATTTAATTCGTCATGAGATGATTAAAACGGGTAGAGGTCTTGAATGGCTGCCATACATTGAAAAAGTACTCAAACGTAAACCATCTCCTAAATTGAATGGGTTGTTTCCTTTTGGCTCAAGGCGTCGTATGTGGGTGAAAAAAATGTTAATGAGAAACAAATAAGGGAGTGTCGAAAATGAATACTACCGCTATAAAAAAACTCATACCACTCAGACTAAAAAAATATTTAGCTGCCTATATAGGCGCGCGCGATTTGCTACTACCGAGCAGTAATCGATGCTTCATTTTTCTGGCTGCTGACTATGGCAATATTGGTGATATCGCTATCTCTCATGCTCAAAAGCAATATTTGCAACATGTGATGACCGATTATGAGGTGGTTAGTATTCCTATTAGTCAAACCAGACTGGTGCTCAACTCGATTAAACAGCAAATAAAAGAGAATGATATTGTCACTATTATCGGCGGCGGTAATATGGGTGGCACATATCCTGATATTGAGGAGCTGCGCCAAGTAGTCATTAAGGCGTTTCCTGCCAATCGCATTGTTTGTTTTCCTCAGACATTGGATTGGAGTGATTCTGTTAAGTCTAAGCGTGTATTGCATCATATCGTAAACGCCTACGCCAAACATCCAGATATACATATTTTTGCTAGAGAGTCGATGACAGCGGCCAAGCTTAGCAAGCTTTTTGCTGAGTATAGCAATGTCCATATTGGTCTTGTGCCAGATATCGTCATGAGTGCAAACGCAGCAGTACTTGGAACGACAGATAAGTTAGCACCTTCAGGTATTTTGCGATGCTTACGAGATGACAAAGAAGCTGCGCTATCAGGTGAGCAATATGCAATGATAGACAAAGCCTTAGCAGATACTGGCTATCAGATTGAAAAGACAGACACCCATGCTGGTGGTTCTCAATTGGACGAGGCACATTGCTCAAAGTTGCTAACTGACAAGCTTAGCCAGTTTCGTGCTGCAAAGTTGGTTGTAACTGACCGTTTGCATGGCATGATTTTATGTTTGCTATCGGGTACGCCTTGCTTGGTATTACCGAACTCCAATCATAAGATAAGACAGACGCAGTTGGACTGGTTACGCAATCATCCAAGACTTGTATTTTTAGAGTTAGATGAGGTTGCTGAGATTCCGAAATTCATCGATAGGCTTCTATCACTACCTCACGGTACGATGATTGAGTCACCCGTTCACATCAATGAGTACAATGATTTAAAAAAATCGGTGGCCAGGATATGACCATCGCAGCCGAGCCATTAGTGAGCATTATCGTGCCAGTATATAACGTCGCGTCATATATTGACGCTTGCTTAGCATCTATCAAGCAGCAGACTTATAAGAATATTGAAATTATTGTCGTTGAAGATTGTTCTACTGATAATTCAAAACAGGCACTAACCTCACATTTCACAGATAAGCGGATAAAAGTCATTCAACATAATGAAAACAGTGGTCTTTCTGCTGCTCGTAATACCGGCATTAAATCTGCGATAGGCGAGTATATGATGTTCGTTGATTCCGATGATATTGTAGATATTCGCTTGGTGGCAGCTTGTGTAGATTGCGCCCTCACCACGAATGCAGAAGTAGTGACGTATGGTTTTGTACCGTTCAAAGAGGGAGTGGTAGAGACTGAACTACCGTATCCAGCTGCCAGCTTAGTATTCGCTGCTGCCAACATAGACGACTCTTATTTTAGCCTACCGCATTTTGCATGGCTCAAATTTATTCGGTCTAGTGTCGTGCGTTCTGCCTCGCTACATTTCCCAGTGGGTTTATATTACGAGGATTGGCCGTTTCATTGGCATCTCGGTTTATTTGCTAAGGTGAGATATCAACTGCCTATTGATTTTTATCTGTATAGACAGCGAGGCACGTCGATTACAGGTTCAACGGATAAAAAGCTATTAGACCTTTTCGTTATTCACTCAGAAGTCATAAACTTAGTAGAGAGCTATCAAGCAGATAAAGTTAGAAAAATACTTGCCAATAAAATCAGACAAAGTCATTGGAGTATTCTTACCCGTATAGACAATGAGTATTTAGCAACGGCCTTGGTACAAGCTAGAAAAGCAGATAAAACGTTGCGATTAAAGGGTTATGAGAGCGATTCGACGTTAAGGAATATAGTGATCAGCAACATAGTACGTATGCCAAGCCAAGTCGCTTTGTCTATGTTGCAGGTGCTTCGTCAAGCGCTAGATAAAAGAGCAGGAATGAAAGGTTAATAGACAATAGGTTGAAAATAGTTTTGAAAAATACGTTTGGCTTTATGTTTCTTAATAGGTAAAGAGATGGCTATTCAGAGAGTGTTACACATAGTGGGGAAAATGGATCGTGCTGGGGCAGAGACCATGCTCATGAATCTATATCGTCATATAGATCACAGCCAGATTCAGTTTGATTTTATTACCTTTACCGATGAGGTCGGTGACTATGATGCTGAGATAAAAGCGTTGGGGGGTAGAGTTATACCCATTTTAGCCAGTCATTCATTGACGCGTATGCTAAAGCTTAAACGATTTTTTAAACAGAACCCTGACTATCACATCGTTCATGCTCATATGCTATTAAACAATGCTTTTCATCTATTGGCTGCTAAAAGTGCTGGCGTGCAGCATTGCATTTCACACTCTCATAGTACCAGTAATGGTAAAACTAACATCGTCAAAAAAATATATGAGCAATGGGCATTAATTACCAATCGTACATTAGCCACTAAGAGAATTAGCTGCGGTGACCATGCTGCAAATTACCTATTCGGTACTACAAAAGATGTGTGGCTACTGCCCAATGCCGTTGATATACAAAAGATGATGACAGTCGCTAACCAATCACGACATTATATCGATCAGGAGTTTGGTGCTAAAGGATTTGGAGATAAAGGGTTAAAAATTATTCAAGTCGGTCGTCTCAATGAGGTTAAAAACCATCAATTTTCTTTAGAAATCGCTGAGCAGCTGAAAAAACGTCAGATTGATTTTACCTTATATATCGTTGGACAAGGTCCATTGGCTGCGAGGCTAAAGCAGCAAGTGCAAGACAAATCCCTGTGCAGCAACGTCAAGTTTTTGGGGCTGCGTACGGATATCACAGAACTGATGGCCAGCGCAGATTATATGATCACGCCTTCTTTGCATGAAGGGTTTCCGGTTGTATTGGTAGAGAGTCAGACCGTTGGGCTAACAACGCTGGTCTCTGATCAAGTATCACTTGAAGTGGATTTAGGGCTCGGATTGGTGCAGTTTTTACCTATTCATTCGGCCAAGGAGTGGGTCGATTGTTTATTGAAACCTAAAGACATACGGCCTAATGAAAAAGAAATAACAGAAGCACTAACTCTATATGGATTCAGTGCTGCGATAAACGCGGAAAAGTTAACGCAAATGTATTTGAATATGAAATGACAGCTTTTACTGTTCATTTAAGTTTGATTCGACGTGATTTGAGTACAAGGAAAGAGAGTAAAAGTACTACACATAATAGGCTGAGCGAGCCTGACACCGTATCTGATTGATATAGAGTTGATTATATCTACCTTATCGAGGGTTAAATGCTTCCATACCTGCTGGTTCTTAGCCTTGTTATCTTTTGGATCGTACTTGAGAAAAAATCTCTCAACCGTACGTCTTTTTGGTTGCCGTTAATTATTCTGACTTTATTTGCAGGCGCTCGGAGTTATCGTGTCGGTACAGATACAGGGAACTATACAAGAAATTTTAACAGTCAATTGAATGTCGAGTATTTTAGATTTAACGAAGACATTGAGTTTGGTTATCAAGTTTTAGAGTATGCATTGTTGAGCGTGACAAGCAGCTACTTTTGGCTTTTAACGATTACCAGCTTAATCATTGTGTACTGCTATCTTAAGATTATTAAAAAATACAGCGTCAACTATTGGTTTTCAGTATTTTTATTCATCACATTAGGTGTTTATACGTTTTTTTTCAACGGATTACGTCAAGGGTTGGCGATGGCAATATTTACATTGGCCATCCCATATTTATTAGAAAAAAGACTTATCCCATACCTACTGGTGTGTGGGGTCGCCTCATTATTTCATGTTACCGCCTTATTTATCATTCCATTTTATTTTATTGTCAACTTAAGGGTAATACCTGTATATAAAATTTTGGCAACATTTCTAGGATCATTATTGGTGAGTGGCGTACTGGTCTCTTATATTTCTTCTACCAATGATAGGTATGAAAATTATGCAAAAGCTTCTGAAGAAGCAGGCGGGTTTTTAACGCTCGGATTTTATACTGTCCTCATGCTTTTAATTATGCTCGTGAGTTACGTATATAAAATTAAAGATGAAAATTTCCAGAAGCTAATAACGTTTTATGCATCAGGTGTGGTTTTTATCATACCTCTGGCGATGTTGGGTACGAGTCCTTCAGGTCCGCAAAGGTTACTGGCGTATTTTACGTGGACATTAATTTTGATACTGCCTGTGATGTTGAAGAAAATAAATAACGCTTATCTTTATACCGCTAGTGTGCTGTTGTTTCTCACTTACTTTATGTTGACGACATCGAGATTTAGTAACTTGAGTCCGTATATTCTCAATCCGATATTTGAGGTTTTCTAATGAAAAATCAGCCGTACATATCCATTGGCATCCCTATTTATAACGCTGAAGCATACTTGGAAGATGCCATAAAGTCGGTACTGGCTCAAACCTATGGGCTATGGGAGCTGATATTAATCGATGATGGTTCTACTGATGGTTCATTGGCCATCGCTCGACGTTTTGAGAAAGCGGATAATAGAATAAAAGTCATTTCTGATGGGAAAAACAAAAAACTGCCAACTCGACTAAATCAGCTCATTGATGAATCTCAATATGACTATATTGCACGTATGGATGCTGACGACCTCATTCATCCAGACAGACTGACGATTCAAATGGCATTTTTAGCAAGTAATACAGATTGTGATCTGGTGTCCACGGGTGTGGTGTCTATTGATAATAATAATAAGGTATATGGCTGTCGCCATGTAGATCGTATTTATACAGAGTTTGATGCAATTGCGCCAGCATACCCTATTGTGCATGCCTCTGTGTTGGCAAGAAAGAGTTGGTATGAACGCAACAGATATGATGAGAATTATCCAAGGTCTGAAGATTATGACCTATGGTGTAGAGCCATAGCCAGTCGAGATTTAAGATTGGCGGTATTGCCAGACTTATTATATTACTATCGAGAAGAGGGCAATTTATCATTAGCAAAAATCATTCGATCATACAAAGATAGCTTCAAGACCTACCGTGAATATAAAGGACGTAGTGGGTTAGGGTCTTTGAAACTCACCGCAAAAATAACAACAGTTAGATTGCTGGACTCTATGGGTTTATTGCAGCGCATAGCCAATAAAAGAAATAAATTAATGATGTCTAATGCACTTAAAACACGTCATCAAGCTGTCGTTGATAGCATCTGTGCTGAGTGAGTTCACTAATGAGAAACAATGAGGTGTTTAAATGAGTTCCAAAATATGCTTTCTTGTGACAGATGCCGTTTCATTTAATGCTCTATACCGCAATCAGCTTGAGTATATGAGGGACAATTCAGATTTTGACATTACGCTAATCTGTGGTGGCAATGAGGCGCAGCTAGATATTTTACGTGCACGTAATATAGGTAAAGTGGTCAATTTAAACTTTCAACGCAAACCGTCTCTATTTGAAGACACTAAATCACTGGCGCTGTTAACTCGTTATTTTCTATTGAACCGTTTTGATGTGGTGGTTTATCTAACTCCCAAAGCGCTACTATTAGGAAGTATAGCAAGTGCATTTACTTTGCAAAAGAGGCGGATTGCTTTTAGTGTGGGTAGAGCTTATGAGAATTTTTCAGGTTTTAAAAAGCGAATATTTCAGGGTTTTGATACATTAAGTTTTGCCTTGTCTCATGAAGTTCTATTCGTATCTGAGTCACTATTGGATGTATGTCTAAAAGAAAAGATTTTAAAAAAGAATAAAGCAACCGTCATCGATAACGGCTCATTTAATGGCATAGATATTGATTTGCTTAGTCCTATAGATCAGCAGAAAAAAGATGCATTAAGAGAAAAATATAAAGTGCCTTTAGACTGTTTTTTAGTTTGTGTAGTAGGAAGAGTGTGTGAAGATAAAGGTCTAACAGACATTGGTTATATATCTGAAACACTCAAAAAAGAAAACGTCCACTTTATCTTTATTGGAGGTTTTGAAGATGATTTGGGGCAAGCCGTCGTAGAAAAAATGGTTAAAGACAATAGAGCTGTATATATACCAGCCAACCCAAATGTACACGAGGTTTTCCAGTGTGCTGATTTGCATTTATTTTTGAGCTATCGGGAAGGGTTTGGCAGTGTTGCAATTGAAGCGGCAAGTTGTGGTATTCCTACGTTTGCCTATGATGTTGTCGGTGTAAAGGACAGTGTAAAAGAAGGTGTTAGCGGTCAAAAATTTAAATTTAAAGATGCAGCAACTGTGGCAACCGCGATTAGTACCGCCACTACTGATGAGGGTTTTAAAGATAAATACCCTGAGGCAAGAGGCTGGGCCACTGCACATTTCGAACAAAAAAAGTTATGGCAAAGTTTTTTAAGCTTTTATTTGCGCAGTTTAAATGACGGTATAGATAACAGCGTAGATGGAAAAAGGCGGGCTGAACAATGATAAAACGACTATTTGATATTGTAGGTGCAACAACTGCTCTAGTAGTACTATCTCCTGTCTATGTTGCAACTGCCTACAAAGTTAGCAAGAATTTGGGTTCACCCGTCTTGTTCCGTCAGACTCGCCCAGGACTGAATGGTCAGCCGTTCGAGATGATAAAATTTCGCTCAATGAAAGACAGTGTAGATACAGATGGCAATCTTTTGGAGGACGATGAGCGATTGACATCGTTTGGGAAAGCACTGCGTAATACTAGTCTGGATGAGCTGCCTGAGTTATGGAATGTGATTAAGGGTGACATGAGCTTGGTTGGTCCGCGCCCGTTATTGATGGAGTATCTGCCATTATATAGCGAGGAGCAAGCTTGCCGTCATAAGGTACGCCCAGGTATTACGGGGTACGCACAAATTAATGGTCGTAATGCTATTGGTTGGCAAGAGCGATTTGAGCTTGATAACTGGTATGTGGACAATCAATCGCTATGGTTAGATATAAAAATCTTACTCAAAACAGTGAAAAAAGTCATCGTAAAGGATGGTATTAGCGCAGAAGGTGAGGCGACCATGAGCAAGTTTACGGGTAATGAGACTAGGGCGTGTCCTAGTAAAAATATGCTTTGATAGATTGAGAACACGCTCTAGTCATTCAATCAAGTCTTTGAGTATTAAAAGTATTATGTAAGAAGTAATAAACCATTAGACATAAGTACCATAGAGGAACATATGCTAAATACCCCTTTTTCACCTTGGCCAAGTTTTACGCAACAAGAAGCCGATGCCGTGAGTCAAGTATTGCTATCCAATAAGGTTAATTATTGGACAGGGCAAGAATGTCGTCAGTTTGAGCAGGAGTTCGCTGATTGGTCAGGGAGCAAGTACGCGATTGCAATGGGTAATGGTACCTTAGCCCTAGACGTGGCCTTGCAAGCCCTTGGAATAGGAGCAGGTGATGAAGTGGTCGTTACGCCGCGTACATTCATCGCTAGTATTTCATCAGTCGTCAATGCAGGTGCTACGCCTATTTTTGCAGAGGTTGATGATGCGACAGGTAATATCACAGCCGACACCATCGCTGCTGTGTTGACTGATAAAACCAAAGGTGTCGTCTGTGTACACTTGGCTGGCTGGCCATGTGATATGGACAACATCATTGCACTCGCAGATGATTATGGTTTGTATGTTATTGAGGATTGTGCACAAGCTCATGGCGCACAGTATAAAGGCCGTAGTGTTGGGAGTATCGGTCATATTGGTGCGTGGAGCTTCTGTCAAGATAAGATCATGACGACAGGTGGTGAAGGCGGTATGGTCACTACCAATGATGAGCATCTGTGGCGCAAAATGTGGGCGTATAAAGACCATGGTAAGAGTTATGCGGCGGTCTATGAGACTGAGCATGAACCTGGTTATAATTGGCTGCATGAGAGCTTTGGCACCAATTGGCGCATGACGGAGATGCAAGGCGTCATAGGGCGAATTCAATTGGAGAGAATGAATGATTGGACTGCCAAGCGTACTGCTAATGCCCAAGCGATACTAGATGCGTGTGCTGGTTGGGAGGTACAGGGCTATCTGTCGGTGCCAAGACTAGAGACGTCTGCTCGGTTTTCAGATTCTAAACATGCGTACTATAAACTCTATGTGTATGTGCAACTGGACAATTTACCTAATGATTGGTCTAGAGATAGCATTATTCAAAAGATAAATGAGCAAGGTGTGCCTTGTTTTTCTGGATCTGCTTCAGAGGTCTATTTGGAAAAAGCATTTGATGACACAGGATTACGTCCAGAGACTAGACTGCCAGTTGCAAAGCAGTTGGGTGAGACCAGCTTAATGTTTTTGGTTCATCCCACACTGACCACCGCAGAGATAGAGCAAACGGTTCAAGCTATCGACAGCGTGTTTGGTTCAATAGCTAAATGAAGCATTGCTAATACGCATTGATGTTCCGTACCGAAGAAATGCCAATCTGATATCAGCTTTATGGTTCATTAAAGTATGGATTGAAAGTCATTAAAGGTTTATTGACAATAATGTGACATCGCTTAATAGAGTCTTTATAGAAATTTATGAGTATCTAACCTTATGCCATGCTAGGATTTTTGGACGCAGGCAGGTACAATATCACTATCAACCACACCTTGATTAAGGATAAGACAGGCATGCAAGCAATTGCGGCGCTGTCTTTATTTTTTTGTCATACCTCTATTGGAGTTCCTATGTCTACTGCGTCTACTACCCAAAAGTCTGCCACCATTTTGGACGGCAAAGCACTTGCCAAACAAATAGAACAACAACTGCGCACGCGCGTGGATGCTATTAAGGATAAGACGGGACGTACACCAAGTTTAGCGACCATATTAGTTGGTGATGACCCAGCGTCTGCGACTTATGTACGTATGAAAGGCAATGCCTGTAAGCGTGTGGGTATGGACTCTATACGAGTTGAGATGCCAAGTGTCACCACCACTGAGCAGCTCATGGCAAAGATAGACGAGCTGAATAACAATCCAGACGTACATGGTATTTTGCTACAGCATCCTGTCCCTGCGCATATTGATGAGCGTGCGTGTTTTGAGCAGATTGATTTGGCAAAAGACGTCGATGGCGTCACCTGCCTTGGCTTTGGTCGCATGGCTATGCAGCAGTCAGCCTATGGCTCATGTACGCCGCAGGGCATTATGCATTTGCTAGAGCATCACAATATTGAGCTCTCAGGAAAAGAAGCAGTGGTCGTTGGTCGTAGTGCCATCTTGGGTAAACCAATGGCGATGATGCTATTGAACGCTAACTGTACAGTGACCATTTGCCATTCTAGAACTCAGGATTTAGCGTCGCATATTAAGCGTGCTGATATCGTGGTTGGCGCTGTAGGTGTGCCAGAACTAATTAAAGCAGAGTGGATAAAAGCGGGCGCGGTCGTCATCGATGCAGGGTTCCACCCTACTGATAATGGCGGCGTGGGTGATATCGAGCTAGCAGGTGTAGAAAACATCGCCAGTGCTTATACGCCAGTACCTGGTGGTGTGGGTCCAATGACCATCAACACCTTGATTCGTCAGACCGTTGACGCTGCTGAAAAGTCAGCAGGTTTGTAGTTCGATTAAAAAGAGTGTGATAGGAATACTGATTGCCGATATATAAGGGGCCTGAGGCAATAATAACTCAGGCTAAATCAACCACATTTCAGTTGATAGGACCTAAACATGGCTAAAAAAAACGTAGGTATTCATGAGCGACTACAGAGTATCGGTAGAGAGTTTGTCGATATCTGTCATTACGTTATCTTATT
The DNA here is from genome assembly GCF_015864635.1 of Psychrobacter sp. SZ93C1. NCBI lineage: Bacteria > Pseudomonadati > Pseudomonadota > Gammaproteobacteria > Moraxellales > Moraxellaceae > Psychrobacter > Psychrobacter sp. SZ93C1. Next base: position 101,382 of record NZ_JADYWY010000004.1, read on the forward strand.
TCTAATCAGTGTGGTGGTCGTGTGGACCGCAGGCAAAGAGTTTGTTGGCATTGTCCAAAAAGGCTCCGCAGATCTAAAAGATATCTTGATGCTATTTATTTATCTTGAGTTACTGGCCATGATAGGTATTTATTTTAAAACCCATCGTCTGCCCGTACAATTTTTGATATTTATTGCGATAACTGCCTTGTCACGTCACTTGGTGGTTGATGTGCAGGCCGTCTCAGACTACTTCCATTTATGGCTGCTGGCCACCATTTCTGTGGCTATCATGGTATTAAGTGCTTCTATCGTCGTGCTGACATGGACGGCGAGGACATTCGGTCGTCCCGAAGACAATCTCGACCAGCAGCATGCAAACCTAACGGTCAAAGCACTGCTACCTGATGACGCGAAAGTACCGGATAGTCATACGAAACATCGCCGCGAGTGACATTTTTACTGGCTGATGTGACACAAAAAAGGGCTACCAATGGGTAGCCCTTTTTTATTGGTTGCTCAAATTTTAAGCTTCACTTTGAACAATTTAGATATCTTACCTAGATGCTAACTGAGGTCAAGAGCGTTAACTTAGGCATGGTTATCAATCTTCTAATCATGCACCTAATCGCTATCATCTTCCTAAGCGCTATTATACAACTAACTATTATATAAGGCAGTACCTTGCAAGCCATTTGCAGCGACAGCACTTCCTAATTAAGCACTTTCTAAATAATTATTTTCTACATAAATCGTTTTGGTTGAGCGCATAATATTACCGGCATTGTCTATGGCTTCTAAAAGGATAGTATTGCTCCCCGAGGCTAGCAAGATACGATCCTTAAAATACCCTTCAGTATCCACTTCTACAGTATGTGCTGACTCTTCGTTGAGCGTATAAGTTAGCGATTTAACACCATTACTGTCTTGCACTTGGCCTGAGACAAACAAGTCTACAGTCGTACTATAGCCATCCGTAAAGTTACTATCGGTGGTTAACAAAGGCGGCGTTCCATCAATGATAGCGACGGCCATGTCAGAACCATCATCGCCACAAGCTGCAACTACCAAAGCAGTGGCAACGAAAGTCATGGTTCGAATAAGGTGAGATAAGCGCATAAAAAACCTTAATAAGTTCACAGTAGTATCATGTCAAAACATCAGGGGAGCGAAAGGTAGAAGTGCAATCACTACATTGAACAGGCATAGCCCGTTTGACGTGGCTCATCATATTTTTGAAATTGAGGTTATATCAATCATGAGACAAGCTTAATAATAGTATTGCAAATAGGAAATATTATCAATAATTAAATAAAAAAGCAGCATCATTGGCGATACTGCCTTTCATCTAACTATTGAAAAACCATTAACAACTTTATTGGTAAAGTGTGCTACAACCATTTGAGTCTCTTGAAGTTATAGTACAGATAGCCGCATAACGAACCAATAATGAGCATAATCACAAGGTAAGAATACTGCCAGTGTAGCTCAGGCATAAAGTCAAAATTCATCCCATAGATACCAGCGATGGCCGTCGGCACAGCTAAGATACCTGCCCAAGCCGCAAGCTTACGCACCACCTCATTCTGTCCCATATTGACCATGGCCATATAGGTGTTCATGACCACGCTAAGCATCTCATTAAGGCCGTTGATCGCATCTAACGAGTGTAATAGATGATCATTAACGTCACGAAAGTAGGGCTTTGCCGCTTGAGAGAAGCCAGAGACTAGCTCGCTTTTTTTATGATTGATAAAAAAGCTACAGATGTCTTGTACCGGCAAAATAATGGCACGCATATGTACCAGTTGTGATTTTAGCTCATAAAGGTTTTTTAGCGTGCTCTTGTCAAACTCAGAGGTAAAAACGTAGCGCTCTTGCTCGCGTAGATATCGGCCCAAGCGATCGGTGACCGGCATATAGTTATCAACGATAAAATCGAGGATGGCATGCAGCACAAATATTGGTCCCATACGCAGCTTTTCAGGTCGACGATTACAATGCTCGCGGACAGGTGCGTAGGAGTTTGATGGGCCATTACGAATAGTGATTAGGTAGTTTTTACCCATAAATATCGCTGTCGTACCATAACGAATAACTTTGTCTTCAAGCTTGGCCGTACGCAATACTACGAAGACCATGTCGTTGTCATAATTCTCGACTTTGGCGCGTTGATGATCAGCGAAAGCATCTTCAATCGCCAGTTCATGCAGACCAAACGCTTCTTTGACTTTGACCATGGTCTCTAGGCTAGGATCGTATAAACCCAGCCAAACAAATTGACCGTTGTTACTCAAAGCGCGACTCACATCGTTCAGGGCGACTTTATTAAGTTTTTCGCCCGTCTTACGCGAATAAGCATAGCAATTGACAACCTCATCCTCACTCGACAAGTCAATATCTTCATAGCGCTCAGAATCAGGATCGTAGACCGTCATGGTCTCGATAGTGTCCTCATTCGTTGCGTCAGTATCGCCGTAGATATAACTGCCGTTATTGTCTAAATATAAATGTGAGTCATTCATATCGGCATAAAGACGGCTGATATTGGAGTCGGGTGCAATACGTGCTGTTTTTTGAATCAACGGATCATTATTATTTTCCATACACCCTCCTTTAATAAGTAGTACCAATCCCAAAAAATACGATTAGCTGTGTCAAACTTGTTTAGTCTACAATGCGTAGTACTTGCACTCGTTTTCCTTGCTACTCTAAATTTTGTGAATGGTATAAAAAAATATATCGATACCGCAATTCATGTCACAACTTATGCCACGCTCTAAAGGGCATAGCGCTTTAACGTCTCAATATCGACTAAGCTCAATAAACTCTCATGACAAGCTTCGAGTTTGATTTGCGGTGCAATATCGAAGTCTAGTGCTTCAACCCAGCGTAGGGCACAGATACACCAGTAGTCACCAGGTTTGAGGCCCGCGAAGTTATATTCAGGGAGCGGCGTAATAAGGTCATTGCCGCGACTGGCAGAAAAGTTTAAAAACTCGCTGGTCATCTTGACGCAAACGGTATGTTGACCGACGTCGTGATTGCCCGTATGACAAAAGCCATTGCGGTAGTAGCCGGTGATAGGGTCGAAGCAGCAGCTGGCAAGTGCTGTACCTAAAACGTTGGCTTGGTTGATGGCTGGGTTTGGGTGATAATCAGATGACATAAGGCTTCCGAGATAAAAGTATGCGTTAGTGTACCATGAGTCTATACTGAGGTCGTTGTTGAAACTCTGCTCAAGATGCTCTTTATTGTATAGCATGATTGTGACGTTTCTGAATCGAACTATTACTTATGTAAGGTATAGATAATCTTCATGGCTTTAGTGTTGATAAGGCGTAATTAGATGATGATTGTGGCCAATTGTCACTAGGCGAACCTTAACTGCTATGCTAAACTAAAACCGTAAAGCGCCTTGATTATTTATCGCCGTTTATTAGCGCATAAAGATACTCGTCTTATCATTCTAAATAATACTTATTACTCACCCTTTTGCGGTTACCTAGTTTGTTTATAAATAATTGGGTCAATGATGTTGTGCGTTAAAAATAAAAATGCGTGACGTCAATGCAATTGTAAATATAACCTTTAAGTACCGCATCAGTACCGCGTTTTTGGTAAGCGATACGCCAAACAAGGATTTATTGTGTCTGTCAGTCCTGATTTTGCAAAACCTGCCCCGTCAAATACTACCAATCAAGCAGCGACTCAGCATGCCAACGATGCTGCTGCATCTACGCCGTATCTAAGTCATTTTTCTAGCGATGTTGCCAACAGCTGGCTACTGCCTGATGGTGTGGTCGATGTGCTGTTTGAAGATGCGCATAAGCAAGAAGTGCTTAGGCATCAATTGACCAAACAGCTTATCTCTCATGGCTATCAACTCGTAAACCCACCAATGATTGAGTTTACTGAGTCGTTGCTAAGTGGTGCTTCAGAAGATTTAAAGCGTCAAACCTTTAAAATTATCGATCAGTTGACCGGCCGATTGATGGGCTTGCGTGCGGATATCACACCACAGATTTTGCGTATTGATGCGCATCATGGTGGTACGGGTATTGCACGTTATTGTTATGCAGGCGATGTGATTCATACTTTGCCATCAGGGCTGTTTGGCTCACGTACGCCTTTGCAGCTCGGTGCTGAGATATTTGGTTGTGCTTCGCTTGCCGCAGATATTGAGCTTATAGATGTGTTATTCACGATGGTGAATACACTGAATATGAGTGCTGCGCTACATATAGACTTGGGTCACGTCGCCATATTTAAGCGCTTAGCAGAGTTGGCTCAATTGTCTGGTCATGACACTGAGCAATTGATGCATTTATATGCCAATAAAAACTTGCCAGAGCTCAAGCGTGTCTGTCAGTCATTGCCACTGGGTGATGATTTTTATGCATTGGCACGCTTTGGCCACGATATTACCAATCTATTGGCGAGATTGTCAGAGACAGCGCAGCAAGACACGCAAGTCGCAACTGCTATCAATGAATTACAACGTCTAAAAACACATCTGCAAGAGCAGTGGCAGTGCCCTGTGAGTATCGATGTGACGGAATTGTCAGGCTATCATTATCACACTGGTATCGTATTCAACGGCTATATCAATAATGAGACTCAGCCACTGGTACGTGGCGGTCGTTTCGACGGTATGCAAAGCGGCAATCAATTGGCAATCAATCAGCCACGTGAAGCCACCGGCTTTAGTATGGATGTCAGTCGTTTGCTAGCGCACACTCAGCTTGAAGCGCCAATTATCGTATTGGTCGACTATGAAGCATTGAGCAGTGCAAGCCAAGAACAAATGCAGACGCTGTTGCAGCAAGTTGAGAGTTTACGCCAGCAAGGCTATCGCGTCACCATGCCATTAGATATAGCCGATTGCCCAGTTGGCATGACGCATCGTTTGAGCTTTGTCGATAATCATTGGCAGTTACAGAATATTTAAACGTTTAAGTATTTAAGCATTAATTTTAATAGTATGACCATTTTTTAACGTTTTTAAAATCAAGATAACGAAAGTTATAGTTGATTCAGTTTGAAAGAGAGACAAGGAAACCGAGTGCAGAGGTATATGTCATACTTCAAGCGAGGTTAACGCTGTCGCTCTTTTATATAGGATTGACTATATCACCGTTTTAAACCGTTATTGCACACACCTCAATACATAAAGGTAAGGATTGATCATGGGTAAGAATGTCGTAGTTTTGGGTAGCCAATGGGGCGATGAAGGTAAAGGTAAAATCGTTGATTTACTAACCGAAAAAGCCTCAGCAGTCGCGCGCTTTCAAGGCGGCCATAATGCTGGTCACACGTTAGTTGTCGATGGCAAAACCACCGTCCTGCATTTAATCCCATCAGGTATCTTGCGTGAAGGCGTTACTTGTTTCATCGGTAACGGTGTCGTGCTAGCCCCTGACGCATTGTTAAAAGAAATGAAAGAGCTAGAAGACAACAACGTACCTGTACGTGAGCGTCTGCGCATTTCACCGAATTGCCCACTAATCATGCCATATCACGTAGCGCTTGACCAAGCACGTGAAGCCAAACGCGGTAGCGGTAAAATCGGTACAACGGGTCGCGGCATCGGTCCTGCGTATGAAGATAAAGTTGCACGCCGTGCCATCAAGCTTGCTGATTTATTCCGTGAAGACTTAGAAGAAAAACTACGTAACCTAATCGAATATCACAACTTCCAACTGACTCAGTATTATAAAGTTGAAGCGATTGATTTTGATGAAACACTTAAGCTTTGCAAAGAGTGGAAAGAAGAGATTAAGGGTATGGTTACTGATGTAACTGAAGACCTAAATCAATTGCGTCTTGCTGGCGAAAACCTAATGTTTGAAGGTGCTCAAGGTACGCTACTTGATATCGATCATGGTACTTATCCGTTTGTGACCAGCTCAAGCGTAACCGCTGGTGGCGTGTCTACTGGTACTGGTATCGGCCCATTATATTTAGATTACGTACTAGGTATCACTAAAGCTTACACCACGCGTGTTGGTAGTGGCCCGTTCCCAACTGAATTGTTTGATGATGTTGGTGCTCATTTGGCCAAAGTCGGTCATGAGTTTGGTGCGACCACTGGTCGTGCGCGTCGCTGTGGTTGGTTCGATGCGGAAGCATTACGCCGTGCCGTGGTATTGAACTCTATGTCAGGTATCTGCTTGACTAAGCTTGACGTATTAGATGGTCTTGAAGAGTTGCTAATCGGTGTGGGTTATAACCTACCTGAGACTGAGTGTGCAGGCGCACATGATGCTGAATTCTATGAGTCAGTTACGCCTAAGTACGAAACCATGCAAGGTTGGAGTGAGTCAACCGTTGGTGTTACTAACTATGACGACCTACCAGAGAACGCTAAAAAATACATCAAACGTATCGAAGCATTGATTGGTTGCCCAGTTGATATCATCTCAACTGGTCCTGATCGTGAAGAGACTATCGTATTGCGTGACCCGTACGACGCGTAAATATAAACGAACTATTGTTATTTAATATGAAAAACCTCATGCTACATACATGGGGTTTTTTCTATTTACGGAGATAATAATGTCAACTTTTCAAAAAAAAACTTACGAGAATATCTATAAAGAGTTAGGGTTCGATTTCGGTACTGTAAAGCATCCAGAATTTAGTATTGCCAATATTGCTGAGTTAATGAGGCAGGCTATAATTAATGGTACACCATATACTATTTTAACAGGAGCAGGATGCTCCAAATCAGCTGGCATACCATTAGCAGGTGGGTTAGTAGAAGAAATGAATTCTCAGTTTGATGTTCAATTGAGTAACCTAACTGAAAAGGATAGAAGTAACTATAATAAATGTATGAACGCTTTGACTCATCAAGAACGTAGACAGCTACTTCAGAATCACATAAAAGATGCAAATATAAACTGGGCACATATTGGTCTAGCGGCTTTGATGAATAAGGGCTATACGCAGAGAGTTTTAACGTTTAATTTTGATAACATATTAATGAGGGCTTGCGGTCTGATTGGGCTATATCCTTCTATTTATGACTTTACAAATGCAGATGTTAATCTACAAAACCTTATAATTGATCCCTCTATCATCTATTTGCATGGTCAAAGCTATGGTTTCCGACAGCTAAATGATGAAAATGAAACCAAAAATCATGCTAACAGTATGACTAACTTTATAGCCCAAACCTTAAACACATCACCTGTAATTGTCGCTGGATATAGTGGTTTTAATGACGGTTTTTTTGAGCAAATCAATAAACATTACTGTGGTGAACAGAGATTATTTTGGATTGGCTATGAAAAGGAGGTACCAGAGCATTTACAAAATTTTTTTAAAAAATATAAGAATCATGCACACTATATTGGAGGGCAAGATGCTGATGACTTTTTTATCAGTCTGATGCAACATCTTGATTGTTTACCTGACTTTTTCACAAACCATGCACAACATACGATAAGAGTTCTAGATGAAGTAATAGATTTTCCTATGCCAAATACAGATGATGGAATCAACATAATGAGTGATCTGCGGCAGCAAATGGTTGAGCTTGGAAAACAAATATTATCACTTACAGCTATACTGAATAATCTGATGATGGAAGGTAAAAACAATGAAGTTATAGAGCTTATAGAAACACAATATGGTCAAATTTCAGATGAAATTGATATCACTGCTATAGACGAAGAAATTAAGTATATGTATGTATGGGCACAAATTAATGCAGCAAAAAAAGATTGGATAGAGATTAAGAGAAAAAGGTTTAATGAGGATAATGATGAAGCTATAAAATCTGTTTTTAAGCGTTTCGAAAGCTCAGAAATTTTGAGACCTAAAATGCATGAGATTTATCTTGGTTGGGGATATATATTAAGTGAACTGGCTTATATAACAAATGATATAGATACTTACAATACAAGTATTAAAAAGTTCTCTAAAGTTAGCGAGTTAGACTCATCGGTACTTGAGCATAGTCAGAGTTGGGGGACAGCTCTTCTTATGTTAGCCGAGCTAACTAAAGATCCGTATTATAATTCACAAGCATTAGAAAAGTTAAAAGTTGCTGAAACTATTCAACCAACAAATGTATATAATCTTGCATGCGCTCATGTAAGACTAGGGCAGGCTGACAAAGCTAAGAAAAAGCTAGTTATTTGCAAAGAAAACAATACATTACCCCCTAAAGAACTTTTGCTAAATGATTCGGATATGAGGCTGTTTTATGACACTCCATGGTTTGAAGACTTAATAGTAAACTTAGAGTAGATTTACTTTTATACAAGGTGCGGTTATAAATTAACCCTATCATTTATAGTCTTAATCATTATAATAGGCAGCAATCCGATGTTGGCGCTCATATTATCGTATTGATAGACAATGAGTTATTCAAGTTTGCCCAAGTCAACATTGTGGCCAAAGATAAAACAAAGCATTTACCATTTTATTTTTATCCAATTTATTACTTATTAGGAGCTTTTCATGGCTAACGAACGTACTTTATCTATCATCAAACCTGACGCAGTTGCTGGCAACCACATCGGTGCTATCTACAGCCGTTTCGAGCAAGCTGGTCTAAAAATTGTTGCTGCTAAAATGATGCAACTTGATGATGAAAAAGCGGGCGGTTTTTACGCTGAGCACGCTGAGCGTCCATTTTACAACGACCTAAAATCTTTCATGATGTCAGGTCCAGTATTGGTATCAGTATTAGAAGGCGAAAACGCTATCGCTAAGCATCGTGAAATCATGGGCGCAACTAACCCTAAAGACGCTGCTGAAGGTACTATCCGTGCTGATTTCGCTAGCAGTATCGATGAAAACGCCGTTCACGGTTCAGATTCTGCAGAGTCAGCAGCACGTGAAATCAGCTATTTCTTCAGCGATGACGAAGTTTGTGCACGTACGCGCTAATATAGTAAACCAACTATAAACAATGACGGCATTAGACTTGTTTACTGTAACTGCTATAATTAGCTAGTTACGATTTACACTCGTCTTATGCGTACTGGCTTTATATTTGATTCACTGTATACGACTGACGTAGCAAATTAGCTGTCAATCAGTCGTGTCGCGAGACGGCTTATATCTTATGGGTATAAGCCGTTTTAGCTATTATAATAATCCTATAGTCAAAGAATTATTAAACTGCTACGGCGTTACCCTTCTTAGATGTACTACTTGTACAATCTGCAGTCGGTTGCCTTGTATCCACTTTAGAGTTCTGTGACCATATTATCCATTGAAATTTTTAATGACTTGCCTCATTATTGATTTTACTGAGCGTTATCAATCCCTTATCAGTATGTTTTTGTCATTTTGAAAAACCGCGCTCATAACGGATTGCTCATGCACTCATATATTTTGTATGTATGACAACATCCATATAAACAATTGCACCGCTTATTTAAGCTTATGCAAAAAGGTTATCTATTATGTCCACCATTCAAGCACCCACTCAGCACATTCCTGCCAAGCGCACTGACAGCATTAAAATAGTAGATGAAGCTCAGGCAAAAACCAATCTGCTAGGAATGACCCAAGCCCAACTTGCGGAGTATTTTAAGAGCATTGGTGAAAAGCCTTTTCGCTCAACGCAAGTGGTCAGGTGGATATATCAGCAGGGTGTGACAGATTTTGAGCAAATGACCAATTTGAGTAAATCATTGCGTGATAAGTTGTCACTCAACGCTTGTGTCGTTCCGCCCAAAGTGATTCATCGTCAATATAGCGATGATGGCACACGTAAATGGGTGTTCGAAGTCACGGGTGGCTCATTGGTTGAGACCGTTCTTATTCCTGCAGATGACAGCAAATTGAACGGCCGTAAGACATTATGTGTGTCTTCGCAAGTGGGCTGTGCACTGGACTGTAGCTTTTGTAGTACCGGCAAGCAAGGGTTTGAGCGTGACTTAACCGCTGCTGAGATTATCGGTCAGTTGTGGGTGGCCAATGCCTCGTATATGACGGACGAAAATGACAGCTTAGAAAATGTCGATCATAGCCTATGGGAAAATAATGTCACCAACGTTGTGATGATGGGTATGGGCGAACCGCTATTGAATTATAAACCAGTGGTTGGCTCAATGGAGCTGATGCTCAGCGATCATGCCTATGGGTTGTCAAAGCGTCGCGTCACACTATCGACTTCAGGCGTCGTACCTAAGATGTATCAGCTCGCGCAAGATATCGATGTGGCATTGGCCATTTCATTACATGCACCCAACGATGAGCTACGCAATGAGCTAGTGCCAATTAACAAAAAATATCCTTTAGAAGAGCTAATCGCTGCGGCAAAAAACTATGTATTTGATGTCAATCCACGTCACAAAAAGCACGTTACGATTGAGTATGTAATGCTTGATGGGGTTAATGATAGCAACGAGCATGCTCATCAGTTGGTTGCACTATTAGAGGGGCTACCAAGTAAGATTAACTTGATCCCATTTAATCCGTTCCCGCATGCAAACTATGACAAATCAAGCAACAACCGTATTCACGCGTTTAGCAATATACTGAGCGAGGCCGGTTTTGTTTGTACCATTCGTCAAACCCGTGGTGATGACATTGATGCTGCTTGTGGCCAATTGGTTGGGCAAGTGGCGGATCGTACTAGACGCTCAGCCGCATGGCAGCAAAGTATCAAAGACCGTGAAAACGTTTAGTAGGGTCTTAAACGCATAAGTTTAGTATTTAACGGTCTTAGGGCGTGTCATCAATTAATACATTTAGTGGCCTTAAAATGGCTAAATTTTGCTAAACATCGTTAGAAACTTTGTCAATCTGTTCATATTAACGGCAATTTCTTCCTTGTTTATCTACCATTTTTCTCATTTTAAGCCTCACAATCTAATTGATGTCACACCCTAGAAGATAAGCTGTCTTTTATCTGTCGCAATGGTAATAAAAATGTAGCAATAACAATCAGTATCGATGAGTACAGCAATTAATCACAACTAAATTGTACTTATGGGGGTTAAATCTATTAAACTGATGTTTCTTTGATCGAACGCATTGAATCACAGTTTTATGATGGCGGCTATGATGACTTCTAAAAATTCTTGTCAGTTCAAATATCAAACATTATTTTCTAAAGATGGTAAGCAGTTGATGACAGCAACTTCCCAGATGACGATGTCGAAGCATATGATGCTGGCAACGGCGTTTGCGGGGGTTCTGCTGACTGGTTGCCAAAGCACATCGACCAATGAGTTGATTAACAATACGGCTTATCAGACATCCACACGGTCCAGTGATAACCGCAAATCGGATCAACAAGAAGTCGCTCGTGTGCGCACCTCACTTGCTGCACAATACATTCGCGAAAAAGACCTCGATACTGCCCAACGCCAACTCGAAAAAGCCTTTATTGCTGATAGCCGTTACGCGCCAGCCTATGATATGATGGGCGTTTTGCTGCAGCAAGAGGGCAGTCCGCGCAATCTCGAAAAAGCTGATGAGTATTTCAAAAAAGCGATCTCACTTGATAAAGATTTTGAGCAAGCAAATAATAACTACGGCGTATATCTGTCACAGATGAAGCGTTATAGTGAAGCGGCTGAGCAGTTTCAGATTGCAGGTTCAGCATTGGGTTACGAAGGGCGTATTGGTGCGTTAGAGAACTTAGGACGTACTTATTTACAGCTCGGCGATCGCAGTGCGGCTTCCAAAGCATTTTTACGTGCGCTTGATGGCAATCGTAATAGTATTATTGCCCATATCGAATTGGTAGATTTGCTGCTTGAGCAACAGCGTGTTCCACAGGCTCAAAGGCTTTATGATGAAACATTGGTGATAGTACAAAGACAGGGTGTTAGCCCGCGCGTACTATTACAAGGTATCAAACTTGCTGCTGCGCAAAACAATATACCGACACGTCAAAGATTAGCACAGCAACTTTTATCCGCTTATCCATTAAGTGATGAAGCAAAAAAACTTAAGACTTGGCTTAACAATCCAGAGGCACCATGGAAATGACCACCCCATCATTAAACACTCAATCTAACGCTCAGGGATCATTTGGTGCCATGTTGCAGCAAGCCCGAAAATCTAAGCAAGTCAGTTTAGAAGAGGCGGCCGCCGAGTTATTTATTTTAAAGCGTCATTTACAAGCGCTAGAAAATGAGAATTTTGCTGATTTACCACAAGCAACGTTTGCTCGTGGTTTTGCAATAAACTATGCCAAATTTTTGGGATTGGATGCAACCAAAGTCGCTAGCAGTTTTGATGCGGCTTATCCCAGTGAGCTTAAAGCTAAATCAGTTAATAATACCAATACACCATTGCGTCCAATGGGTACGCTGCAGCGCGATACTCGCAACCGTATTCGCTTTAACCCATTACTGATTTTGGCGGTCATTGGTGTTATTGTTTTGGCAATTTTCTTATTCCGTATGGTAAGCAACGCCAGCAAAGAAAACAATGCAGAACCAGTACCTACAGTAGACGACGTATCTGAGATAGAACAAGCCCAAGGTGCTGCGATTGATAGCTCGACTGGCGTTGGTGCGTCTGGCTCTGCATTGAACTTAGGCGGCGCTGAAGTCGGTCAGGCTGCATTAGTAGTCAAACTGACTGACACAGCGGTCATAAGTATCATTGATGCCTCTGGTAGCACTTTAATAGATGGTTCGCAAACAGCGGGTGATTATCAATTGTCAGGCACGCCGCCGTTCAGTGTGAAAATCGATGACGTCGATAATGTTAGCTTAATGCTAAACCAAGAAGCAGTTGCATTGGATACTTATGCAGCAACTGATAAGCAAGCCAGTTTTGAGCTAGCACCTTAATTGTCAAAACTAACAGCTGTTTAAAGCCAATAGCTGTTCATAGTTATTATAAACATGTGTCTTCTATATTTTTTTGCTCTAATGAAAGGGTTTGTCTATGTCAACGTCAGCGCCTATTAACCGTCGCCTTACCAAAAAAATATATGTCGGTGATGTCGCGATTGGTGGTGATGCGCCGATCAGTGTGCAAAGCATGACAAACACTGATACTTGTGATGTGGCAGCGACGGTCGCGCAGATCGAACGCTGTGTTGAAGCAGGCGCAGATCTGATGCGTGTCTCGACGCCCACGATGGATACTGTCAAAGCGTTTGGTGAAATTCGTAAGTTAGTCAGTGTCCCATTGATTGCCGACGTGCATTTTGATCATAAGATTGCATTGGCAGTGGCCGAAGCAGGCGCAGACTGTCTACGTATCAACCCAGGTAACATCGGCAGCGATGCCAAAGTACGTGAAGTCGTCGCTTGTGCCAAACATTATAATATTCCTATTCGCATTGGTGTGAATGCTGGCTCTTTAGAAAAAGACATTCAGCGTAAATATACTGAGCCCACTGGCGCTGCGATGCTCGAATCTGCGATGCGCCATATTGATATATTAGAGCGTCTCAATTTTGATCAATATAAAGTATCGGTCAAAGCCAGTAATGTGTTTTTGACATTGGACGCTTATCGTCTTATATCGGCTCAGATCGACAATCCATTACATTTGGGCGTGACCGAAGCTGGCGTCTATCGTACTGGTGCCGTGAAGTCTGCAATTGCGTTAGGTGGTTTACTGTTAGATGGTATCGGTGACACCATTCGTATCTCTCTAGCAGCAGAGCCTGAAGAAGAAATTAAAATCGGTTTTGATATTCTAAAATCGTTAAATATTCGTTCTAATGGTGTCAACTTTATCGCTTGTCCAAGTTGCTCACGTCAAGAGTTTGACGTGATTAGAGTGATGACTGCATTAGAGTCACGCTTAGAAGATGTCCGCGAACCGATGAATTTGTCAGTGATTGGTTGTAAAGTGAATGGCCCAGGTGAGGCGAAGGAATCTGATATAGGTATCGTTGGCGCTGCACGTAAGTCACTAGTCTATCGTATGGGTGAAAAAAGCCATCTTATCGATACCAATAACTTGGTTGATGAAATAGAAAGTATGGTACGCGCCCACGCCGAAGATTTGGCCAAAAAACGTGAGAATGAGATCATTCGAGTAAAATAACACGCCACTGTTAGTAAAAAAATTATAGATATACTTGTTAAAAATTTTAAGGATACGACCGTACCATGATTAAAGCTATCAAAGGGTTCAATGATATTTTGCCTGACCAATCCGCAAAATGGTTACATTTAGAGGCAATACTGGCTGACGTTTTGGGCAGATACGGCTATGAGCACATTCGTTTGCCAATCGTTGAGCAGACCGATTTATTTGCACGTGCTATCGGCGGTGCAACAGACATCGTCGAAAAAGAGATGTATAGCTTTACTGATAAATCTGATCCACCAACGCCATTGGCGCTACGTCCCGAGGGTACCGCTGGTGCAGTACGTGCAGTGATTGAGCACAACCTACTACGCGGTGATACACCCAAATTATGGTATATCGGTCCGATGTTCCGCTATGAGCGTCCACAAAAAGGCCGTTATCGTCAGTTTCATCAGTTGGGTGTCGAAAGCTTCGGTAGTGCATTGCCAGATGCTGATGCGGAATTAATTGCGATGACCCATTTAATGTGGCAAGAATTGGGTCTAAAAGACGAGATGCATTTGCAGCTGAATAGTTTAGGGGAGCTGGATGAGCGTTACGCTTATCGCGAAGCACTCGTGGCTTATTTGACGGATAAAAAAGATCAGCTTGATGAAGACAGCAAGCGCCGCTTGATGACCAATCCGCTACGCATTCTAGATAGCAAAGAAGCGAGCACCCAAGCCGTATTGGTAGACGCGCCAAAGCTGGCTGAGTTTTTGGGTGCAGAAAGCATGGCGCATTTCGAGCAAGTACAGGCGTATCTGACGACACTCGGTATCAAATTCGAGATTAATCCGCATCTGGTACGTGGACTGGACTATTACAACAAAACTGTTTTTGAATGGGTGACAGACAAGCTTGGTAGTCAGGCTACTGTGTGTGCTGGCGGCCGTTATGATGGTTTGATTGGACAACTAAAATCCATCGGTACCGATGCCAATAAGCCAGTAAAATCTGAGCCTGGTGTCGGCTTTGCGATGGGTCTTGAGCGTTTATTGTTATTGATGGAAGCAGTAGCACCGATTGCTGATATACCTGCTTGTGATGTATTCGTAGTTGCTCATCCAGAGGTCTATAGTGCTGGTATTGGCTATGCACAAAACTTGCGTTACAGTCGTCCAGATGTACGGGTCAAAATGGCAAGTGCAACCAGTCTAAAAGCGCAAATGAAAAAAGCGGATAAGTCAGGTGCTGCATTGACGGTTATTATTGCTCAGCAAGAATTGGACGATGATACCATTAGTGTGAAAGATATGCAGACGGGTGAACAACAGACGGTTGCGACAGATTGGTTGTCGAATAAAGACAATTTTTCTCGTAACTGATCGGTTTCGGTTTCCTTAGTTTTAGCATCAGCAATTTAATATAAATTTATCAGGTAAATAGATATGGCTCTGACACCCAATTCGCCGAATGCAGACAACTCAATGCAAGCGTTAAAGCAATATGGCAGCTACATTGTCACTGCGACTTTATTGGCATTGGCAGCCTATTTTGGTTGGACGTACTGGCAGGACAATCATGCACGGGTAGATACTGTAGCTGCTGATAGTTATGCCGATATTCAGCGGTTGAATGAAGAAGTCAGTCTGTCCTCACAAAACCCTGATTTAGAAGCAGAGGCACAAGCAGCGCTCGAACAGAGCCGTACGCAATTGAGCAGCGATATTGATACGTTGGTAAGTACACATGGTGAGTCAGTCTATGCATGGCAAGCATTGATGATTAAAGCTCGTCATGAAGTTGATAACGACGATTTCGCGGCTGCTACAGAGACTTTTAAAAAAGCACTGGCAATCGACTTGGGTGATGCAGGCTTAGAGGCTATTACTCGTTTGCGTTATGCGAAGACGTTGTTAGCGACAGGTGATACAGATGCTGCATTGGCAGAAGCTAAAAATGACATGCCAAGCTCTTTTGAAGCCAGTCAGCAAGAACTACTAGGTGATATCTATTTAGCACAAGACAATAAAGAATCAGCAGTCAAATCGTACAACAATGCTTGGGAGCTGTTACGTAGCCGTCAAGAAACGCGTGCAGTATTGGCGTTAAAGATGGAAAGTTTGGGTACGGTACCTGAGCCTATCGAAGACCAAGCCAGTCTTATTCAAGAGTCAAATGCTGCTGTTCAATTACCAGTGGCGGCTGACTCTGCAGAAGCTCCTACTGCTGAGGTTACGCAATAGCCGTATCGTCGTAAATATTATTGACTAATAATGGCACTTGTATTCTACTTAGCACTTGATAATAGCTAACTGATGGTCAGTACCTAACATTGTTCCATATACCAGTTCCATATACTAAATGGCGCAGTAAATCAGCAGCACATTACGACACAGGGCGCTGATTTGACGTGCTTTGCTAATACTATTCGTTGACTAGTTATTTATCGATAGCTAATTTGCTTATTAATAATAATTTATTTGTAGTGAGAACTTATAATGACTCAATCTATTCGCTCTAGCAAAACCTCAAAAGCTAAAACCATCAAAACGACGGTTATGCATGTGGCCGTACTGGCAGTAATGAGCACTGCGGTGATTGGGTGTAATCGCGGTATCAAGCCCGTTGTCAATGATCCGGTAAAGCTAGTACAGATTGCTCAACCTATTAGTGTACTACAACCTGTTTTTAGTACGGATGTCGGTAATAAAAAAGCCAGTAAAAAAGATCCTCTAGATTTGCAGGTTGGTTATACCAATGAACAAATCGTTACTGCATCACGCGGTGGTGAATTGACTGGTTTTAATAATACTGGTGAGCGTTTATGGTCAGTGAATATTGATGAACAAATCACCGGTGGTGTCGCTTTAGATGCATTGAGCCAAACCGCGATTATTAGCACGCGCAGCGGTAAAGTAATGGCGTTTGATAGTGGCACTGGTGAAAAACGTTGGCAGCAACAGCTATCAGGGTCAGTGTTGACACCAGCGCTTATTACCAATAATCGTGTCGTTTTATCAGCAAACAACGGATTTTTACACGGCTTATCACTACAAACTGGACAGTCGGTATGGCAGTTTGCCACACAAGTACCCGCTATCAGCGTGCGTGGTAGTGCTGCACCGACATTATTAGATAGCAAGACGGCACTATTGGCCACAGCTGATGGACGTTTGCATGCAGTGACAGCGGATAATGGCTTGCCACAGTGGTCAAGACGCGTTGGCGTTGGTGCTGGCAGCAGTGAAGTTGAGCGCATGAGTGATGTTGATGGCGCGCCTATCGTTGATAAAAATCAAATGTTCGCCATCAGTTATAGTGGTCAATTATTAGGTATTGATTTGGCATCGCGCCAAGTGATGTTCGTCAATGAACAAGCCAGCTTAAAAGCGCTTGCCGTCAACACTCAGCAAGTCATTGCGACTGGTTTAGATGGTAAGGTTGTGGCTTACGATCGCAATACTGGTGCAGTATTGTGGGAAAGTGAAGAGTTGGCTTATCGTCATTTGACCAATCCTGTGATGATTGGCAACTATATTGCAGTTGGTGACTTAGACGGTGTGGTACATTTATTTGACCCTGCTAGTGGGAAAATCGTCAGCCGTGTAGAAACCAAAGGTGCGTTAAACAGCTTGCAGGTACAAGGCAGTCGTTTGATGACTCAAAGTACTTCAGGACAAGTCGCAATCTGGCAGTTGGCACGCTAAGATATTGATTGATAAGCATTAAATTAAATAATATGTTTTAATATAGTTGATTCAGTTTAAAAGAGAGATAAGGCAACCGAGTGCAGATGTATATCTGATACTTCAAGCGAGGTTAACGCTATCATTCTTTTATAGAGGATTGACTATAGTGCTATTATGCAATTTGATTGACCATGATATTATAAAATACAAACGCTGCTTAGTCAGCGTTTAGTGCCTTGTGTAAATGACTTGTTTAAACACAGGCTTTCGCGTACTCTATGCGACCGATACGCCATAGGCGTTATCTATATATATTGTTTATACAACATGTAGTTCCCCTTATATAGCATGCATTAATTGCAAAATAGTTGATTATTGTTTTTGCTATCGTTTTATTATTTATTTTAATTTACGGTCAAGTGCGGTAAGTTCGCTGTTATGTTTTGGTTATCAGAATAACTGTACTGTCCGTCATTTTGCCTTTCACTGAGAGTAATCCATGAGTATCAAGCCTGTGGTCGCCTTAATTGGTCGTCCAAACGTCGGTAAA
Organism: Psychrobacter sp. SZ93C1; assembly: GCF_015864635.1. Taxonomy (NCBI): domain Bacteria; kingdom Pseudomonadati; phylum Pseudomonadota; class Gammaproteobacteria; order Moraxellales; family Moraxellaceae; genus Psychrobacter; species Psychrobacter sp. SZ93C1. The sequence continues at coordinate 119,565 of NZ_JADYWY010000004.1, forward strand.
TCCACCTTATTTAATCAGTTCACAAAAAGTCGGCAGGCATTGGTTGCTGATTTATCAGGACTGACTCGTGACCGTCAATACGGTGATGCTACTTATGAAGACAAGTCTTTCATTGTTGTAGACACTGGTGGTATCGGTGAGGCGGATGATGGTAGCGGTAACATTGATGATTATATGTCTGAACAGTCGCATACTGCGATTCACGAAGCCGATATCATTGTATTCGTCGTTGATGCTCGTGCTGGTATGATTGGTGCCGACGCTGAGATTGGTAAGTTTTTGCACACACTTGGCAAGCCAGTATATGTTGTCGCCAACAAAGTCGATGGCGTCCATGATGCTGCGCCTGCAGAATTCTATGCATTAGGATTGGGCGAGCCGTACCCAATGGCTGCCAGTCATGGTCGCGGTGTTGGTAATTTGCTTGAAGTATTGACAGCGGATATGCCTGAGCAAGATAACATTGTAGAGCCAAGAGGCTTGAAGCTTGCTATTATTGGTCGTCCAAATGTTGGTAAATCAACGCTAGTGAACCGTCTATTAGGTGAAGATCGAGTAGTGGTTTTCGATATGCCTGGTACCACACGCGACAGTATCTACATTCCTTACAAGCGTGAAGGTAAAGACTACGTATTGATTGACACTGCTGGTGTACGCCGCCGTGGTAAAATCGATGAAAAAGTAGAGAAATTTTCTGTCATCAAAACCTTGCAAGCAATCGAAGATTCTAACGTCACCGTTATTGTTATTGATGCTCACGAAGGTATCGTCGACCAAGATTTACATATGATTGGCTATGCACTGGATGCGGGTCGTGCATTGGTAGTGGCGATTAATAAATGGGATGGTCTGACTCAAGATCAAAGAGACTATATTAAAATTGAGATGGATCGTCGTTTCAACTTTATCCCTTATGTGAAAATTCATTTGATATCGGCGCTGCATGGTACTGGTGTGGGTAATTTATATCCGTCTATCTTACGCGCTTATAAATCATCTATGTTTGAAGTGTCAACCAACCGTTTGACTCAGATTTTGCAGGATGCTGTGACTGCGAACCCGCCACCAACCGTGTCTGGTCGCCGCATTAAATTACGTTATGCGCATATTGGTGGTCACAATCCACCAGTCATTGTTATTCATGGTAACCAGACCAGCTCATTACCTAAGAGCTATCAGCGTTATCTTGAAAACCAATTCCGTCAGGTATTCAAGCTCGAAGGTACGCCGCTTAATGTCATTCTTAAACAAAATGACAACCCATATGCGAACAAGAGCGATACTCCTACCAAAGCGAAAGAGCAGCAGTTGCGTCAACGTGAGCGCAACCGAGCACAAAAATTCACCACCAAAGATAAAAAACCTCGTAAATAGATAAGACAGTTGACTCATTCACTACTACTTTATCGTGCCATAGAGCACGATAAAGTAAGCTGTACGCTACTGTATCTGTGGTTGCTTTAGCTGTCATGAAGAGTGAGTATCTATCAGTTTCACCTATCACACCTTCCTAGTAGCTGTAGTATAAATCAATGTTATCTTAACTTAGTTGAGTGATATGAACAGCCGTTCACCGCAAACCATCTCTGTGCTAATCCGGCGTTCTGTCGCACAGGCCCTCATACTAGCTGTGTTAGTAGGCTTTTTATTGTCTTTTATTTATGGTTTAGTTTATCACTACACAGAAAAATATAGGCATGTGCAACAGCTAGCCACTTTACTAACGACCAGTGCATCGACGGCTGAGAGCGCTGATGTTGTGTCTGAGCAAGTGAGGTTTTTATTAGAGAACGAACCAAGTATCAAAAGTATCTTGTTCTATTCAACACCTCAGCCTGTTGATGATGTTCTCCAATCAAAGGATGATTGGAGAACGGCATTATTTGCAGATACTGTCAGCTTTAACTATCCGGTAACCAGCAACTATATTAATATCGATAGTGACGTCAATGCATTAAAGCCTAAACAGCAATCAGCTACCACTTTATTAGGCAATAAAAATGAACCGTCAGCAGCCGATAAAGTCGATAAAGACAGTGCACTAGTTGGCTATATTAATATCACTTTAGATGTGCAACAACTTCGGTCGCATTGGTATCGTAGCAACTTGCTGCTATGGCTCTTTACTACCATACTGGCAGTGCTTTGGGCTCTATATCTTTTACGTAAACTCAAATGGCCAGTCAGAGATATTGAATCTCTGACCGAAGCCTGTGACATCGTGTTAAAAAACACAGAGCTTGAGCAGTTACCAGTTATTCCGCAACATTTTAATTTCCAAGAACTGATGCTAATCAAAGAAGCCTTTATAGCCTTGTTTAATCGTTTACAAAAAGTTAGCCTAGATTATGAATCGCTTGCGACTTTTGAAAAGCAGTTGCATAGCAAAGATTTGTCTCTCGATGTGCAGCTGCATAACTTTCAAAGTATGATAACCCATGAGTTGAAAACCTCGCTAAATGCTATCGTGGGCGGTTTGCAGTTATTGGATCACGACCTACTCAATAGAGAGCAAAAAGATGCTATTGAAATCATTAGTAGTGGTAGTGATAAATTGGTATCGTCGCTTGACCATATTATCCAGTTGAATCAAATACAAAAAGGTCAAGTAACTATCGATTCTATCGAATTCAATCCATTACAATTGATTGCAGATATCTTGGCAGAGTTTGAACCAGCTGCTCAGAAAAAAGGCTTAGTATTAACCAGTCGTATTCATCATATCGACTATAGTCTTACGGGCGATGCTGAAAAAATACAACAAATTCTATCGATGTTACTCAGTAATGCAATCAAGTTTACGCCTGCTGGACAAGTGATTATTACGTCGCAATTGACCCATTTTGATAAAAGTAATCGTTGGCAAATCAGTGTGAAAGACACCGGTATTGGTATCGATCGCAATCATATAGAGGATATTTTTAATCCATTTTTTCAGGTGGATTCATCACAAACTCGGCAGTATGAAGGCTCAGGTGTTGGGTTGCCTGTCGTTAAGCAAATAGCGCAGCTTATGGGTGCTACTATCGAAGTGGATAGTACGCTAGGATTAGGTACAGATTTTACGCTGACGGTCATAATGCCTAACCAGCATCAGTCTCAGCAGCAACAGCTATTGGCTGGGTTGACGATCATTTATTATTATTATCATGAAGTGGGTTTTTTAGGGAATGAGTTGGAGCGTTTGGGCGCGACAGTCATCTACCATCAGCATGAGCAGCTGGTTATGGATGAGATGAGCGTCAAAAAAATAAATATGGTCATGTTTGCAGAGGATATTGTGGTAAAGAAAGCCGAATCCTTAGCTGATCTCATCCGTCGATCTGAAAGCGAGCACCGTGCATTATTAGTGTATTGGTACTCACCGCATCGAGCCCAGTACTTAGACAGTTTTGAGCATGGTTTGAAGGTTGCAGGTATCGATTACTGTCGTAGTGCTACTTATAAGGGTAAGGCTTTGAGTGATTTGCTGCAACGTTGGTTGATATGGAAATAAGCTAAGCTGCCCTTATCCTTTATCCCTTATCAGAATCAATAAAAAAGACGCCCTATATCAAGGCGTCTTTTTTATTGGACAACAGGCCTATCAGGCATGTTGTTCATATCTAATATTATGCTTAAAAGAGGTTCTGTACCCAACGTGCGAGACGTTGCCAAGTACGGCTCATAAAGCCTGACTCTTCAATATCGCTAGTTGCAATGATAGGCACTGATGCTACGGCCTTGCCATCAATAACAGCCATCATTTTACCAATTTCTTGACCTTTTTTGATAGGTGCTTCTATGCTTTCAGGGATATCAACCACAGTGGTGATTTTATTCTTTTGCGTTTTGCTGGTTAGAATTTGTAAGTTGTCAGCAGTCGCTAGCTCAACCTCATCCGCTTCACCAAACCATACAGGGACTTTGCTGACGAATTGTCCAGCAGGCGCTTTGGTAACGGTAGTGAAGTGGCCAAAGCCCCAGTTGAGAAGCTCACGTGATTGATCAGCACGAGCTTGTTGGCTCTTGGTACCCATAATGACAGAAATCAGACGCATACCGTCGCGATTACTTGAAGCAACCAAGCAATAGCCTGCCGCATCAGTGTGGCCAGTTTTGAGACCATCAACGGTTGGGTCAGTAATGAGCAAAGCATTACGGTTACCTTGAGTAATGCCGTTATAGGTAAACTCTTTTTCTGAATAAATACCGTAGTAATCACCGCTGTTTTTAATGATAGCACGCGCAAGTTTAGATAAATCTAAAGCAGATGCTAAGTGGCCTTCATCAGGCATACCAGTCGCATTGACAAAATTAGAGTTCTCCATGCCAATTTTTTCTGCTTGCTCATTCATCAAGATAGCAAATGATGCTTCGCTACCGGCAATGTGCTCAGCCATTGCTTTTGACGCATCGTTACCTGATTGAATGATAATACCGCGTAGCATGTCGATCACGCTGGCTGTCTTATTCACTGGCACATACATACAAGACTGGCTGCTACTGCCACGGCACCAAGCGTTTGGGCTCATCAACACTTGATCATCTTCTTTGAGGTCACCCGATGCTAAGCGCTGCTCAATGATATAGCTGGTCATCATTTTTGTCAGAGATGCTGGTGGTAATGACTCATTGGCATTTTTTTGAGCCAAGATTTCACCAGTATTGTAGTCCATTAATACATAGGCGGTATTGTCCATCTCAGGCGGCTGTATGGCAGCACTGGCCATCACTGCACTCATTGAGATACTTACACCAACTACCAGCTGTAAAAGCTGATTTTTTACACGCTTTACTGTCATATATCGTTACACCGCATCATGGAACCAAATGTATCTATTGCTTGTATCCTGTACTAATTTTCATACATTATTTTAAGCAGCATGTCTTAAATGCAGTGTTTAAAATAATGTATCGACGAAAATATGAATGACTGCGCAATAGACATAAAATTAACGCCTTATCTTAGCAAAATGACAACCGATGGGGAATCGATAAATACAAAAAATAAGGCGCGACTAAAAACAAAGAAGAATATTTAGGGAAGGTTTGGTTATAGCCACAAAAAAGCCTGCTGCACCGTCTATTATTCTGAACGGGGCTACAGCAAGCTTTTAATTTTACAAAGTAAATCACACAGTTTTTAAGTCTATTTCTATATAGAAATGACATAATCTATTATATATAGTTGATACCGCTGTTTTATTATCGTTAATGGTAGCGGGTTTTATCAAGCGACTATTTAGTGAGCCAGTTGTTAATGTCTAGCGACTAATATTCAGCATTCGCTAAATCTTCACATAGTGCTTTGTTTTCTTGCTTTGAGAAGCCCATTGTCCAACTACGAATACCTTGTAGGATTTGACGGTAGTCTTGTTGAGTTGATAGATATTGAATAGCCGCTTTCGGATCTTCTAGAGATGGCATCAGTTCGTGCAGCTGCACGCCATAGGATTTATAAAAACGCTGTTTTTGGTTGCCATTCAGCATCGGTGGACATATCTCTGACAACACTTGCATTACCGCAATTTCATGCTTGGTTATGTTTACACCAGCCATATCTAAAGGTATGGTTGTATCAGGGTTATTCGCCGCAAAAGATGCTTGAGATAGCATAGCAGCAGACGTTATTAGTCCTGCAAGACCAAATTTTGGTGCAGTTTTTGCTATGACAGAAGCTATAGATAATATCGATTGATTTTTCATTTAGCATTACACTCGCTTATCTTTATTTGATGGTCATATGTTAATGGCTAAAAAAACAAAAGTCACATAAAATATTGACTTATGTGTAGATGTCTTGTGAGCCAAAGGCATTTCTTAGCAACATATCAGCAGCATATACTTGTAAGTTACGTCAGCATAAAAATATAAGTTTATATTGTTGTCCGTTGTTGCCTATTGTAACGTGGAGAGCAATGTTTTTGCCTCTGCCGATTCAGTGACTGTACGGATAAAGTCGTTGGTAAAATAACAAATCAGCTAGATTCTAAGCAAAGACAGGGTTCGTGTCAGGATACTATGTAGGGTATAATCTTTCATCATTATGATTGCACCATAGCCTTGATATACTGAACTAATATCGTGAAGTTTTTTCATGGCTGTGATGTTTTCGGTTCTAATTATAGCAATTTTATGCCGATAAAGTTCATAAGTGGACAGCCGGTCATTTATAAATATATTGAGTAGCAATGAAATTTTTGATTAGTAATGATGATGGGGTTTATGCGCCAGGGTTGTTGGCACTGTATCAGGCACTGTCTACCATTGGTGACGTGGTGGTGGTTGCGCCAAATAGTGAGCAGAGTGGTTACGCGAGTGCATTGAGTGTGACCACACCATTGCATACTCATGAACTGCCATCTGGCTTTATCGCTGTAAATGGTTCGCCTGCGGACTGTATTTATTTAGCATTACATGAGTTGTATCGTCATACGCGCTTTGACTATGTGATTACAGGTATTAATTCAGGTGCTAATCTAGGGCAAGATGTTATGTTCTCTGGCACCTTTGGGGCAGCCTTAACAGCGCAGCTTTTTGGTGTGCCAGCCATCGCAACTTCTTTAGTAGGCGGCGGTACCAAAAGGGATGGGCAAGAGCAAGTCAGTGATTATCAGCTGGCGGCAAATGAGATAATTAAGCTATTAGCCGAAACGTCACTATTAGATGCCTGCAAAAATTTGCCCTATCACGTATTAAACGTTAATATTCCGGATGTTAATCATGCCGATGAGATTAAAGGTCGCAAGATAACATCGTTGGGGCATCGTCAGGTTGCCCGTCCTGTGCACCATGTGGTTGATCCACGCGGGCGAGATGCCTATTGGCTGTCGCTACGCAAATGTAAACATGAGTTGCCAGAAAAAACGGAAGATATGCCGTCATCTGCCAGACAGTTGACGGATGACCAAGCAGTGGTAGCGGGTTATATTAGCCTCTCACCAGTGCGGCTCCATCATACACCAGCCGCCGCGCTAGACAGTTTATCCGCGTTAGCCTTATAAATGCGCTGTATAAAACGATGAATGGCGCTAGGTAAGTGGTGAAAGGCAAAAGAGTGCGTTGATTATCAAATGATGGATAATGGTCATTATCAAATATTTAAGTAGTATAAAAGTTAGCAACATGCTTGTGAGTCACACAAGACGTTTGTGAATAACGTAAAAAATAGGAAACCTTGTATGAAGAAGCTTATTGCTGGATCACGCTTTACAACAGCGGCATTGATTGGCACTCTAACAGTCGCAACCTTAACGATAGTCGGTTGTGCCACCAAACCTACTTACCAATCAGCTAATCAAGCTGGTCCTACAATTGTCACCAATGCACAAGGCATTCCTAACTATCATCGCGTGCAACGCGGTGATACGGTCAGCCAAATCGCCGAGCGCTATCGTGTCAGTTACCGTCAAATCGGCGCACTTAATAACTTAGACAGCAAGTATACGATTTATAGTGGTCAGTGGCTCAAGCTATGGCAAGGCAGCCAAGAGACGACAGCGAATAACACGTATACACAGCCTAAGCAAACCTATACACCTCCTGTAACCAGTGTGCCTCAGAATAACTCGCAAAATCCTGCCTATGCAGTGACAGCAAACGCAACGTCAGGTTATGAATATCCAAGTCGCAATCAAGTCACTCGTAACTTCGATGTGGCAGCTGGCACGATGGGTATGTGGTTTGCTGGTAATGTCGGTGATCCAGTGCTTGCCAGTCAATCTGGAACAGTACTTTACTCAGGTAACGGTCTGACAGAATATGGCAATCTTATTATGATTCGTCATAGTGATAACTACATCACTGCCTATGCACATAATAGTGAGCTACTTGTCAAAGAAGGCGATACGGTACAGCTGGGTCAACGTATTGCAAATATGGGCAACAGTGGTACAACCAATCAAGTGGGCTTGGAGTTCCAAGTACGTTTAAATGGTAATCCTATCGACCCACGTGCGGTATTGGGACGTTAAGTTTGACACCGTGTTTTTAATTGCTTAGCGAATTTAGTGGCGCGACTGACATTGCTTTATGAACGCGATTTGCATAAAGTTGTGTTGTTTGAGTCACTTTACTTATTCATACCTGAGAATTTTTATGATGTTAAAAAAACAGTACATTGCTTTTTTCCCAGCTCTAGTCATGGTTGGGTGTACGAGCCAACAGGCCATGCAAGAGTCTAACAAACCCGTGCGTCAAGGCAATGTTGAGATTACCCAGACTCAAACAATACAAGTGAAACCAACACCAAAGCCAGTAGTCACGCCGCCACCAGTGGCAAAGCCAAGCTATAACAGCTTTTATGACTGGAAGTCGGATTTTTCCATGCGTGCGATTGCATCAGGCAATGATGCGGCAACTGTTCGTCGTCTGCTTGACTCAGCTTACTTAAATCAACAAGTGATTTCATTAGACTCAGGACAGCCAGAGTTCTCAAAGATGCCTTGGGAATATGTAGATTCTGCTGTATCCGATGGGCGCGTAAGTACTGGTAAGCGTAAGTTTGCCGAGCAACGTGCATATCTGTCGCAGTTAGAATCACAGTATGGTGTGAGTGCAGAAATTGTCGCTGCTATCTGGGGTATGGAGTCTTCATATGGCGTTGTGACTGGTAATAGTAGTTTGCCAAGCTCATTGGGTAGTTTGGCTTATGACGGTCGCCGCCAAGAGTTTGCAGAAACTCAATTACTGTCATTAGCGACGCTATTACAGCGTGGTGATGTGTCATGGTCACAGCTTGAGGGCTCTTGGGCTGGTGGTATGGGTCAAACTCAATTCATCCCTGCCACATGGCTTAAACATGGCGTCGATGGTGATGGTGATGGTCATCGTAACCCATGGGCCACTAGTGATGCCTTGGCTTCTACGGCCAATTACCTAAGCAACTCAGGTTGGGTTCGTGGGTTGGCGCCGTTTTATGAAGCGACGGTTCCTACCTCGTTCGATTATTCAACCGTTGGCAGCAAGCAGTCTGCGGCTCGATGGGCTGCAATGGGCGTTGATACAATAGCGGATGTGTCGTTAGATGCTAATACAGAAATGGAGCTATGGCTGCCAGCTGGCAAGGATGGCCCAGTACTATTGTTAAGCCCAAACTTTGATGTAATCAAGGTCTATAACAACTCATCAAGCTATGCGCTAGGGGTGAGCTTACTGGGTAAAGCAATTACGGGACAAGGCGGCTTGCAAAAGTCATGGCCGCGCTATGAGCGTCCGTTATCGACTACTCAGGTACGCAATTTACAACAGCGCTTGACCAGTGCAGGTTACGACACAAAAGGCGCTGATGGCATCGTTGGTACTAATACTCGTATGGCATTCCAACACTGGCAGGGAGATAATGGTCAGACGCCAGATGGCTTTATTACCCAGCGTAGCGCGTCCTCATTGGCATCATGGTGAGAGAGGCTATTGCTGTTGATACGTGATATAAGTGCCACTGTTTTTGACCGCTAATGTTTCAATGATGACGTTACTTTGTTCTACAAAAAGCACCTTGCCAAGGTGCTTTTTTTGCCTCAGTCTATGGGTGATTTTGCTGATAGCTATCGAAATGATAAGTATGAAGTACTCAAGCTAAATCTACTGCGCTTTTGTCAAAACTTATCAGGACAAGGTTAATACAAGAAAATTACGATTGTGAGTGCTAGACTCTAGGGTATGTCCTCAATTCAATCGATAGTTATCTAAATGGGTTAAAAGTAGCTAAATCTTGCCAAACGGCGTCAAATAGCTGACTAATATCTCGATATTATCTGCGCTATTTTCCTTGTTTGACTGCAATTTATCTCATTTTTATCACCATTTTTAAAATGAGGACACGCCCTAGAAAATGGATTTTTTAAACCACGTTTTTAGTAGCAGTTTTCAAATGATAATTTCTAAATAACAGTTTTCGAATAACAGTTTTCAAATAATAAATAAATAGAACGACCCAAAGAGTGTGCGATATGATTACCATGGAAGAACTACAAGCGGCGATAAAGCAGCGTATAAATAACTACAACGATACCGACTTTCCATTACAAAATAGAGATCTGCAGACGTGTGATTTATTAGACAGTCGTAACCATATCTTAGCGCAAGACATCACCTCGACATTTGATGTACCTAGACAGAATCTATCTGCGATGGATGGTTATGCGATAGCTAAAGGTAGCGAGCTAGCAATAGACAGCACTATCGACATTATCGGAGAGTCTCAAGCTGGCTGCGCTTATATAGGTGAGTTGATAGCAGGGCAAGGTGTCCGTATCTTTACGGGTGCGGTAGTGCCAGACTGTTGCGATACGGTCATCATGCAAGAAAACACCAATTTTTTAGATATAAAAGATACACTCGATAAATCACAACCTTATGCTATAACGCTATCGCAAGCGGCTCAGGTTGATAAAAATATCCGTAAACAGGGCGAAGAAATTGAATCGGGTGAGGCGGTGCTAAAAAGTGGCAAGCGTATAAACCCTGCCGATGTTAGCTTGCTAGCAAACTTAGGTATTAGCCAAGTCCGTATATTTGAGCCACTGACGGTAGGTGTTTTAGCCACTGGCGATGAGCTCGTGGCGATTGGTAATGAGCTGACCAGCTTAGCGCAAATATATAATTCCAATACTCCAACGCTCAAAAGCCTCTTATCAGACTTACCTATTACCATTCGTGATTACGGTATCATCCCTGATAACTTAGAACAGACGACCGCTGCTATTCATGATGCCATGCAAGACTGTGATGTCATTATCTCAACGGCGGGTGTATCTGTTGGTGATTATGACTTTTTAACCACTGTGATTGAGCAGTTAGGTCAAATCAATCACTATAAAGTGGCTATGAAGCCAGGCAAGCCTTTCGTGTTTGGTGAATTAAACAAAGACATTGATAAGCCAGTGCTGTACTTTGGTCTACCGGGTAATCCATTATCCACAGTCGTTGGCGCGCTACAGTTTGTGATACCAGCACTGTGGCAGATGTCAGGCGCGGACGTGTTAGAGCAGCCTATGCAGCTGAGTATTCAAGCCACGCTCACCAATGACATCAGAAAGTCAGCAGGTCGTAAAGACTTTCAGCGCGGTGTGCTGTCACAGAATGCAGTAGGCAGTTATGAAGTCGAGAGCTTCACCAGTCAGCAATCTCACAGAATAAAGCAGCTTAGCCGTGCCAATTGTTTTATTGTATTGGACAAAGACAGCGGCAATGTCTCTGCAAATAGTACGGTCACGGTACAACCTTTTCCTTGGTTATATAATTAATTCCCCATGTGTTAACTTACTATAAGGTGAGTATTAAACCACTGATAATAATTTCTATAATAGTATGCTAAACGCAAATAATAAAGTAATGCTTATAGATAGTAAGCAATACTGACGGTAGTAAAATATGAGTGATAATTACGGTAACATAGGTAGTGCTCAACAGTACTCGCCACTGGAAAACTATGAACCCCTGACGGATGGGTTTTCACGTCGTCTGACTTATCTGCGTCTATCTATCACTGATTTTTGTAATTTTAGCTGTGAATACTGTTTACCAAATGGTTACCAAGGCAAGCGCCCTGATAACGAATTGAGTGTACCTGAGATTGCTACATTAATACGCGGCTTTGCCCAAGTAGGGACTAAAAAAGTCAGAATTACTGGTGGTGAGCCTTCTATTCGCCGCGATGTTGTTGAGATTATAAAAACGATTAAGCAAACTGATGGCATCCAGACAGTGGCGATGACCAGTAATGGTTATAAGCTCGGCAAGCACTTAGCCAGTTGGCAAGCCGCAGGACTGGATCAGCTTAATATCAGTATGGATAGCTTTGATGCCGCGACCTTTCATAAGATGACGGGCTTCAATAGTTTGCCGCAGCTGCTCATCGATATGGATACGCTACTAGAAACGACCGATATTAAACTCAAAATAAACGGTGTTTTGATGGCAGAGACGGCCTTTGAAAATCTCATGGATGCCATCGACTATGTAAAAGACAGAAAAGTCACCTATCGTTTTATCGAGTTTATGCAGACCAGTGATAATAGTGACTTGTTTTTTGCCCAGCATGCGCAGTCTGATATCATCACTGACTATCTATTGGAGCGCGGCTGGCAACCACATGAGCGTGGGAGTAGCGATGGCCCAGCGGTAGAGTACAGTCATCCTGACTATGTAGGCCGTATCGGTATGATCGCGCCTTATGCTGCACATTTTTGTGATACCTGTAACCGTCTGCGAGTCAGCAGTCAGGGTAAAGTACATTTATGTCTGTTCGATGAAGGCAATTATGATATTCGTCCGCATCTGCAGCAAAACAATGTGCAAGGACTGGTGAATACCTTACATGAATTTATGCCGATCAAGCCTGAGCACCATCATCTGCACGACTCTAACAGTGGCATCATGCACAATCTATCAATCATTGGTGGTTAAGGTGTAAAGCCATTAAGCATGACACACGACATTGAATAGCTAGAGTGCCAACGACATTTTTGAACATACTATAAAATTATATGTATAAAGGAATTTTTATGAGCAAGCCTGCTGCACAATTTACCCCACTTAATATAGCTGTATTGACCGTCTCGGATAGTCGTACGCTAGCAGAAGACACGTCAGGACAGTATTTAGTCGATAGTCTAAAGGAAGCAGGCCACCATTTGGCAGACCGTCAGCTGATTACCGATGACATTTATCAAATAAGAGCTGTGATTAGTGGTTGGATTGCAGACCCGAAAGTCCATGCAGTGGTCACGACTGGCGGCACAGGTTTTTTCATTAGAGACAGTATGCCAGAAGCGGTAAAAGTCTTGTTTGATAAATCTATCGATGGCTTTGGGGAAATTTTCCGTCTCATCTCAAAAGATGAGATTGGCATGTCAACGGTACAGTCGCGGGCAGTGGCTGGCATGGCGAATGGCACGGGTATATTCTGCTTACCTGGCTCATCAGGTGCGTGTCGTACAGGTTGGGAAAATATCTTAAAAGACCAGTTTGACAGCCGTACGCGTCCGTGCAATTTTGTGCCGCATTTTTTGGCACAAAACCCAAGTCACGACTGATATTATCAACGATGAATAATTCAAATCTGGTAACTGGCTTGGCAGGCATTGTTATTTTAGCGGGTGGTGCCTCTAAACGCATGGGTACGCCCAAAGCGGCGCTTACGCTGCCGACAGGTGAGCGCCTGCTCGACTATCATGTCCGTCACGCGCTTGAGCTAAATGTGGCTGATACCAATCTGCCTATTATGATTGCAGACAATGGGCGCGGGTTTGATATTAATGAAAATTCAATGCAGAACCGACCGCATTCGGCTGTTTCTCATATCCCTGATTATACTTCTAATGAGAGTGCTGAGCAGATTGATACGGCTGGTGCATTGGCCGCTATTGAATCTGCTATGCAAACATTGATGAAGGTAAATGTTTCAGCGGCTATGGATAAGAACACGTCATCATGGCTAATGGTCATTAGCTGCGATAGTTTGATACCGGCGACTGACTTGTGGCATGAATTGCAACGGGCGAGTGCTCAAGCCACTGATAAAAATGTCATTTGCTTAACAGATGACAGTCACTTATACCCACTGTTAGGGCTTTATCAGTTGAGTGTTGAGCCTGACTTAAAAGCCTATATTGATAGTGGACAGCGCCGAGTGATGCCGTTTATCAAGCCTATGGTGCAGTCCGTACCCTTTGCAAAGAGTTGGCAACACTTGACCAATTTTAATACACCTGAAGATTTTGAACAGGCATGTACGGCTTTAAATAATTTATAAAAAGTCTATCGAGAGAAATTGTAAATGAATATCAGTAGCCAAGAAAATAACCAGTCGACCTTATCTCATCTAGATAGTGACGGTGATATCACTATGGTTGATGTCAGTGGCAAGACCGCCACGACACGTGAGGCTCATGCTGTTGGGCAAGTGCGTTTTCCAAGCGAGATTTATACCCAAATTAAAGCCGCTGATGGCATGACCAAAAAGGGTAGTATCACGCAGACGGCACATATCGCAGGTATCATGGCGGCTAAGCGTACGCATGACCTTATTCCACTGTGTCATCCATTACCGTTAGATAAAATTGGCTTGAGCTTTGAGTATGACGATGCGAGCCACAGTATTAGTGTGAGCGCGACTGTCAAAGTTACCCACAAAACAGGGGTTGAGATGGAAGCGCTAACCGCAGTCAGTGTGGCTTGTTTGACCATTTATGACATGACCAAAGCACTGTCACATGATATTGTTATTGATGGTGTTCATTTGGTCAAAAAGACAGGTGGTAAATCCGATTACCAGCACAAATAGCATCATCAGATTTTGTTTGAATACTTAGTCATATAATAGAGATGAAGATCGATAGCTTGCAATAAATGGAAGGTTTTATGAGTACTACTGATGTTATGGATAATGTTGACGTAGAAAAGAACAGTGAATCGTTAATGACTATCAATATTCTATACTTCGCCAGTCTAGCTGATGAAGCGGGTTGTCATGAAGAAAAGGTGAGCATTGACTCATCAATGTCGCTTATTGATTTATATACACAGTTGAGTCAAACACATCGCTTTAGTCGTCCACAATCAGAGCTGCGAGTGGCGGTGAATGATTATTTCGCTAAGTGGACAGACCCCATTTATGATGGTGATAGTGTGGTGTTTATCACGCCAGTCGCTGGTGGTTAAACAAATAGATGTATAGGCGTTCATAAGTATTCAACAGACCGTAGAATAAACAGAGAAAATACATGACAGATAATGTTCATAGCCATTCGATGACTATCAAGCGTAGTGTGGATGAAGTATATGCAGTCGCTGAGCGTGATGGTTTTGCTTTATTAGATGTAGCGATCGATGAGGACAGACTCAAAAAAACGCTCGATAACGATAGCTGCGGCGCGTTTGTATGCTTCGAAGGAAGAGTGCGCAATCATAATAATGCCACTAGCGTTGATCGTTTGACCTATTATGGTTATGAGGATTTGGCACTCAATCAGGGACGCGCGATCATAGAAGAAGCCAAGAAGCATTTTGAGATTACACATGCTATTGCGATACATCGTATCGGCGCGCTAGAAGTGGGTGATGTGGCCATATGGGTAGGCGTCGTTTCTGCCCATCGTTACCCCGCTTTTGATGCATGCCGCTGGATACTAGACACGGTAAAGGCAGATATTCCTGTATGGAAGCAAGAGTATTACGAGGATGACTCATCTAAATGGCTAAGCAATAATGGGTAAGTTAGCGTTATCAGCATCTACTGGTTTGCTAGTACTATTAAGCGCCTGTACGCAAGAGAGTAGTACTGATATAGAGTCTGCTACCAACACATCTGAGTCTACCCAGACGCTACGTATCGCTGCGGCTGCCAATTTGTCTGATGTATTACCTAGTATTATTGATGCGTATCAAGCAGATAACAATTTAACTGAATCTGATATTGAAGTGACTTATAGCTCATCAGGTAAGTTATATGCTCAAATAACTGCTGGCGCGCCTTATGATGTCTTCTTATCTGCGAATCAAGCATTTCCTGCTAAGCTGGCGGATGAGAAAGTGAGTAATAATTCAAAGGATATAACATACGCTCCGTTTACTTATGCGCAAGGGCAGTTGGCGCTATACAGTGTGACCCAATCATTGAATGAGCTCAATATAGAGTCATTGGCTGATGCCTTTACGAATGATGCAACCGCTAAAATTACCATCGCTAATCCTGAGCTTGCCCCTTATGGCGCGTCAGCTAAAGCGTTCTTAGAATCACAAAATCTCTATGAGTCTTTAAGTAAGCAAAAACGAATGATACAGGCAGAAAACATCAGCCAAGCCTTTCAGTATGCGCATACTGCTAGTGTCGATTATGGCTTTGTTGCGCAGTCTCAGCTCATCGCGATTAAAGCCAAGCCTGAGCAGTTTATGACGCTAAACCCCGACAGCTATCCTGCGATATTGCAAGATGGTATCGTAATCAGTGATTCAGATATGGCAGTAGATTTTACTGACTATCTACGCTCAACAGTAGGGCAACAGCATTTCTTACAAGCTGGCTATCTGTCTGTACAGTAATCACATACAACACCAATTTTATCTTCATGACCAGTAGGGACGAGCAGTGACATTATGATAGATCAGTCGCTTATGTCAGATATGCTAAGTCCATTGTGGGTGAGTATTAAGCTTGCTGGTGTCACTACCTTATGCTTATTATTATTTGCTACGCCTGTAGCCTATTGGCTTGCAAAGCCTAGCAATAACAAATATATAGCACGATTTAAAGTCTTGCTGATAGGCATTATCGCTATGCCCCTTGTTTTGCCGCCTACTGTTATAGGGTTTTACCTTTTATTGCTGCTTAGTCCTAGCATGGCAATTGGGCGGTGGCTTAGTGAGCATAATATCAGCCCATTGATATTTACCTTCGAAGGGCTGGTGATTGGTTCTATTATTTACTCATTACCTTTTTATATCCAACCTGTTTATGCGCAGTTTTTGCGTATCCCGCAAAGCGTAACGGAAGTCGCAAGCTTATTAGAGCCGAGTCGTCTCAGGCGTTTTATAACCATCGCGTTACCACAAGCGCGCATTGGTATCGTGCTAGGCAGCTTGATCAGCTTTGCCCATACTATTGGTGAGTTCGGTGTCGTGCTGATGATAGGTGGTAGCATCTCTGGTGAGACTAAGGTGATATCGATTGCGATATATGAACAAGTAGAAGCGCTTAATTATGAGGCAGCATACATGATGTCAGGCTTCCTTATTATTATCGGTATATTCATGGTGGTCTTGATTGCTAGTCTAAGCCGAATGAACCAGCGTTCATAAAAGTCAAAGCAACTATAAAAATCAAAGTAGCTATAAAAATAAAAGTAACTAGCGCGCCCTCATTTTTCACTAGTTCCTTGCTATTCTAATTTTTGTAAATGATATCAGGGCGCAAGCAACTTTTGAGGCAGTTAAGGCTTCTGCGCAATATCCAAATCATTTGAATATGCAAATAGAGCGGGTGCGCCACCTGTATGCCAAAATAAAACACTGTCCGTCTTTTGGATCACCCCTGTGCGAATCATATCTATTAGTCCGCCCATCGCTCTGCCTGTATAAACAGGATCTAACAGTATGCCTTCAGTTTGGGCAGTCAAGGCAATCGCTTCATTTTCTAATGCACCAACCACACCATAACCTTCTCCGACATAATCAGAATTCAGTATTAAATCTGACTCTGAAAACTCATAATCTGCACCGATTAGCTTTGCCGTACGATTAGCGAGTGCGAGGGTATATTGATCAAACGGAACTTTGTCCGTCTCACCTTTATCAATATTGATGCCTACTATTTGACAAGGTGAGTTAAACACTTTTTTGCCAAGCATTAAGCCCGCTTGTGTTCCTCCAGAGCTCGAAGCAAAAATGATATGAGTAAAGGATAGATTCATATTTTTACGTTGCGACTCTAGCTCCTTATAGGCCTCTACAAATGCTAAAGCACCTAGCTCGTTTGAGCCGCCATAAGGCACAACGTAAGGTTTTTTACCTTGAGTCATTAACTGTTCGACAATGTCAGGAATATCCTCTCCCTTGCGATTAGCGCCTGCCCAGTGGGTATGACAACCAAATATCTTATCTAGCAACAGGTTGCCACTGGCTTGTTCAGGCTCTTTGCCACCTAATACTAAATGACACTCTAATCCCAAACTTGCAGCCGCCGCGGCAGTCTGGCGGCAATGGTTCGATTGCGCAGCACCCGCAGTAATAATCGTATCAGCACCTTTAGCCCGTGCATCACCGATAATAAACTCAAGCTTGCGCGTTTTATTACCACCCAATGCGAGCCCAGTATTGTCGTCTCTTTTCATAAAAATGGTAGACCCATCAAGCTTTTTGCTCAACTTGCTAAGCGCTACTAAAGGTGTTGGAAAGAACCCTAAAGACTCTCTAGCGATGTGACTATATTCCATATTTTGTCCATTTTATAATGAAAGAGATGAGTGATAAGTGTAAATCATATTCATGGCTGGCTGTATTAAAATATATGAGTTTAAAAAGCTGACCATAAACCAAAAATCCCCATGCAACATTTAACGTTAGCATGAGGATTTTTTAGATATACAGTTGTTTAAAAGTACAGTTTAACCAATGCGCTAGGTGCATTTTGGGTCTTATCACTACCATATTTATTTTTCCAATAGCTGTACTCCATACCTACTTCTAAGCGATTATCAATGCCTAGTACATCCTGTAAGTTATATTTTATTTGCGGATTGATATGTAATTGGTCTTTTAGATCATCGTTATTAAAGGAGTAATCAACATATCCATCTACGACGATGTTATTTTTCTCCCAGCCATACGTCAATGTGATTTGCTGGTCGTCATCTGTATTGTCATTAAAAGCGTGATACAAAGACGCTGAGGCGTATTTCATACCTGGAATAGGCACATTTAGATCTGCACCAATACCGACTAGATAGTTGTCTTGGCTAAAGCCTGTACTGTTTGAGCCAAACTCATACTGACCTGCTAGATTCACTTGCTTGACAAAACTGTCATCAAAGGTTTGCAGCTTAAATTTAGGCGCGAACTCACCATAAGTTTCTTTATATTTGTTATTTTCACTATCACTGGCCCCTTGATGGCGATCGACAAAGAAAAACACGCCGCCCCAAGTGTGGGTGGAAGCATGCTCCAGTGTGATGGTGGTTAATTCACCATCTTCTACCAACTCATAATCTTCACCATAGAGTACAGAAAGACTGGTATCGGTAAAGAGCATCTCTGCATGGCTGTTGCTCATCGCACCCAAAGCGACAATAGTTACTAAAGCTGTGGCCAGTGGTTTAACAGAGAATAGATTTTTCTCAAAGTTACGTTTAGATGTTTGAAGCGTCAGGGGTAGGCTTGCAGATAACTTATGATGCACAGTAATAATACTCCTTTATATACAATCGTTGGTCTTAGCAGGCTAGATATCAAGGTAGGAAATAGCTTTGATTTTCTATCAACAGGTATCCGAATTGCTAAGGAGAAAACTCAGTTAACTTTTAGTAGAAATGAACCATAACGAAGATGAATACGCCAAATGTAAGCGTCTTTCATGTTGCAAAAATTCCTGTAACAATTGTGATTTTATTGCAACACTTTTTAACAATCTGAAACAGTTAAGCATTTTTTATAAGCACTGACAACCCAAAATCCATTAAGGATAAGGCATGGCAAGGTATTATAAGTTTTTGATATTGGCTAAGTTTTTGATTTAATTAATTTAACTGACCAAATGGTCAAGAAAATTAATTTTGTAAGGAAAAATGAGTATATAAATAGCTGTGCTGTCTGATGAATAGCAAAAAACGGTGTCGTGTGAGATAAGATTAAGTGTAATTGATAGGAAGGATAGTGATAAATAGAGGTGGGAAAGAGAATAGAGGGCTAAGCTTAAATGGAAGGTAATAGATTCTGATTTTTAAATTAAGTAGTAGTTCAGAATATTTAGACACAAAAAAACCTCAAGTAAACTAATACTTGAGGCGAAACTTGCTTAAACTCGAAAGTCTAAATTCGTTTTAAATATGGCGCAGCGGACGGGACTCGAACCCGCGACCCCCGGCGTGACAGGCCGGTATTCTAACCAACTGAACTACCGCTGCTTAGGTCTCTTTAGTATTTTACCTTTATGAAGAGGTCCACTTCGCTAAAGTAGTGGTGGGTGATGACGGATTCGAACCGCCGACATTCTGCGTGTAAGGCAGACGCTCTACCAACTGAGCTAATCACCCGCGAACAATTGCTATGCAATTTATTCAACATCAACTGAGCTCTTAAGTTTGTCACTAAGCTCTGCTGCTGTGGATGTGTATTATATAGATTTATAGTTGCCTGTCAAACAGTTTTTTAAAATTTCCGTAAATAATTTAAAATAATTTCTGTATAGCGTCATCGATAGGCGCGTAAGCCACGTGTTTACTGAGGTGGCCATAAAAGCACTTATTATGGCTAGCTATTGTTTGATGGCTAAAAACTACTATACTATTGATAATATTTTACGACTCATGCTTTATTTATTTTAATCGTTGGAGGCTGGCATAGATAATTCCATTGTTGAACAAACTGCTACGACTTGGTCTTGGGGTGATTTTGCAGGGTTAGGGTTGGTATTGCACATTGTTCTCATGATAGTCATGACGCTACGTGTTGTGTCGGTGCAGCGAAATATAGGCGTGTCGATTGCTTGGGTCGCTGTGCTCTATACAGTGCCTGTTTTTGGATTTATCGCTTATATACTGCTAGGTGAGCCAATGATTGGGCGGCGCTATCGCGAGCGGGTAGACCAAGCGGGCGTATTGATGAATGATATGGCACAGCGTGAGCATTTGGTTTTTGATCAAGGTAAAGACTTATTGCCAGCCAACTATCGCGGTGTCAGTCAAATAGGCACGCGCTGGACAGGGCTTGGGGTATTTCCTAATCATAAAATGCAGTTACTGACTGATCCCAATACTATTTTTCAGAGTCTAATCGAAGATATCAATGCCGCACAGAGCATTATCCTGATGGAGTTTTATATTGTTTATCCTAAGGGGCAGGTGTTAGAAGTAATAGAAGCGTTGTCAGCAGCAGCGCAGCGCGGGGTAGAGTGTCATATATTGGCGGATAGCGTGGGCAGTTTTAGCTTCTTTAATAGTGATGCGCACCAGACATTAGAAAAAGCAGGCGTTTTTGTCCATCAGTCGTTGCCAGTTGGATTATTTAAGACATTGTTTAAGCGTTCTGACTTACGTAATCATCGTAAGCTCGTTGCTATTGATGAATATATTGGCTATATCGGTAGCTTTAACTTGGTCGATCCGAGGTTTTTTAAACAAAATAAAAATGTTGGACAGTGGATTGATGTAGCAATACGCACGACCAGCCAACACTCTATTAGTATTACGACAGCCATGGCAATCGTGGTGGCCACGGATATCGGTGCCGAAAATAATGACAATCTACACGCACTTAATAAGCGAGTAAATGGCTATACACGTAAGCTATATGTGATGAACCCAACTATTAATGACCTAAACAGTCGGGTAAAAGTGCTAGGGAGTAGTATCGACTATCATAAACAGCCAGATATTGGCTCAACATCCATTGTGATACCGAAAATGCCTATCGTAGAGGATGTGATTGCTCAGCTAATACCTTCGGCACCGCAAGTGACGGAACACGTGATTTATAACACGTTGGTCACGGTGATTCATCGTGCCAATAAACGTATTCGTATTACCACCCCGTACTTTGTACCTGATGAAGCACTGTCGGGTGCATTGACGACCGCTGCTAAGCGTGGAGTGGATGTCACGCTGATTGTGCCCGAAAAAGTTGACTCATTTCTTGTGCAGCACGCATCTCAAGCCTATTATCAAGAGTTGCTGGAAGCAGGTGTGACCATTGCTTTGTTTAAAGGTGGGCTGTTGCATACCAAAACAGTGGTGATCGATGATGATTACTGTTTGTTTGGCACTGTGAATATCGATATGCGCAGCTTTTATTTAAATATGGAAGTCAGCTTGGCTATTTATACGCCAGAGATGGTTGCCCAAGTGGCAGATTGCCAAGCGGCTTATCTAGAAAGTTGCCGGTTTTTAAGTTTAGAAGATTGGCAGCAGCGTCGCGGTACAGAGCGGTTGTTTGACAACGTCGTCCGTTTATTTAGTCCTTTATTGTAGCGTTTTCAATTTTAGGGTAAGGTAAACCGCTGATCTTGTTTTGGTGCCATGATGATTTCATGTTTTCTATTATTAATTTATCCATATAAAGGACGTGCTTGTCTATGTATGCATCATCTGCATCACCCCTAACGCCTTTTGACTATATTGCAGCAGGCTATTGGCAAGACTTCTTAGCGGGACGAGCCATCGCTGGTGGCATAGCTTACGAAACGGAGCTTCGTGATTGCGTGCTAGATGAGTCGCTGGCAAGCCTACAGCGCATAGATACGTTGTTGTCGAAGATACGCCGTGAAATGATTAAAGTCGGTCAATGGGATGAAGCATCATTGTTGGTCGATGAGCGCTATCGTAACTTCATGATGTTTGTGGCATTTTATGCAGGACAGGTATTAGCACAGCAATGGCAAAATACGCCACATTGGTACGGGCAGTTTGAGCTACACAAACGTTATCCAGAACTGTCACTCACAGCGGACGATTTTTATCAGCACATGGCGGTCATTTATCGTGATGACGCTGGTGTTAGTGCTGATGCGTCATTATTTTTTGCTTTAGAGCCGATAGGGTTACGTTTATTTGGTCACATTGATAGACAGTTTGAAGCGGTACAAGGCGGTCAAGTTGCTAGCGGTCTATATCAAGCAGTTAATGCAAGATTGCCAAAACTAAATGATGATCAAGTGGTTAAATCAGACATATCAGCTACAGTTGCTCAAATTACTGAAAGCAACTCAAAGCATGCAGATACAGATATAAATATAGGCTCTAGCATAGAGAACGTCAAAGCAGTTGATATGCATACGGCATTAGAAAAACAATGGGTAAATGATACGCCAGCTGCTATACCAGAACCTAATATACTTGCTCAGCCAGACAGTCAAAGTCAGCTTGCCTTAGCCAAAGAAGAGCCGATAATAGAACAGGTTAAACCAGTAGAAAGTGCTACCTCAGAACAGGCTATCTCTAGCCAATTGTCAAAACAGCTATCAAATCAGCCATTAATACCTTCAACATCGATAACAATTCCCTCAAAAGAATTGCCGATGCCAGAAATGTTTACGCAACTTCGCATAGAATTAGAGACTATTGAGGTGGTTCAGACAGCTGGTCAGACTGAATATCAGCAAGTCAGTAATGTGTTAGAGCAGTTTGAGCAACACATTGCTAAGCAAAACAAACCGCGCGCGCAGGTTGTATTTTCAGATAATCATTTGGCTGCCAAAAAACAAGCGTTGTTAAAGCTACAAGAGGTGGCAAGAGCTGGAAATACCGCCGCCATGTTACGATTAGCGATGTATGAGTTGCTCGATGAAGGTATAGCGGCTGATAAAAGTGCGGCTATAGAATCGGGTACCGCTTGGGTCAAGCAAGCAGCTAGCAAAAATGACAGTCGTGCTCAGCGCCTATTAAGTAAGATGTTTTATCAAGGGCTAGGTGTGGCACAAGATATTGATAATGGCAAATATTGGCTAGAGCAAGCAGCAGAAAATGGCCATATGGAAGCCGCAAAAATCGTTGAACAATGGCAGCAAGCACAAACACTGATAACGACCCAAAAGCAAGAACAGCATAGTATCAAGCGTTATCAGTTGTTATTTGCAGCCGTTATAGTGGTCGCGATACTGATACTAATTATTGTTTAAAAGCTTTTTACTAAGTTAGGTATTTAATTCCTGACTTATGTATGCGATAAAAGTTTATTGTTACGCGCCAAATTCAGGTAGAATTGGCGCAATTTTTACCGCTACCTTCTACTATTCGATCCATTACTAATCTGGGCTACTTCATGCCATCGTCTCATACCTCATCTGATTGTCCTTCATCCGCGATTGATTCTGAATCGTTGACTAGCCAAACTGTCTATCAGCCGCCATCTTATTACCAGTTTGCCATCAGTTTACTTAAGCCCGCGTATCGACTGCAAGTATGGCGACGCTCACATAAGCGTGACAACTATCGGCAAGAAGTTGAGCAGCGTTTTGGTAAAAACTATCCATCAGTTCCAATAGTAAATGCAGAGGATGCGAGCTTCGTACCAGTAAATATGCCTAGCAACGATAAAGGTGTTATTTGGTGCCATGCAGTCTCCTTGGGTGAGACCAATACGGTCGCACCGTTACTCGATATGCTATTGGCTAGTGGGTATCAAATATGGTTAACTAACACCACTCAAACTGGCTTTGCTCGTGGTGCGAGTTGTTTCGCCGATGAGATTGCTCAAGGTCGAATGAGCCACAGTTACGTACCTGTCGATAGCCCTGCCGTGATCGAACGATTTTTAGCTCATGTAAAGCCTGATATCGCATTGTTTGTAGAAACAGAGCTGTGGGCAAATATCTTAATCAAACTGTCCGAACATCGTATTCCTAGTATCTTAGTCAATGGTCGGCTATCCGCGTTATCTTTTACACGTTATCAAAAGATTAGTGCTGTCAGCCGTAGCATGATGAAAAACCTTAAGCTAATTATTGCGCAAGACAATGAATCAGCCAAACGCTTTCGACAACTGGGTGCTGATAGTGCGCAAATTCGTGTGGCAGGCTCGTTGAAATGGGTGATTAATACACCAAAAAACAATACTGTTCATAGCAATACGGCTGTTACTGATGCGAAGACAGTCGATGTAGAAGACGAATATCAGCATATACAACACCAAAAAATTGAGCTGGCAACAGAGTTTGGTGTCGTAGGTCGACCGATTTGGGTGGCGGCAAGCACGCATAGCAGCGAAGAAGAAATCGCATTATCATTGCACAAGCAGCTACTATCCAACCCCGCACTTGCTGATGCGCTACTTATTATAGTACCTAGGCATCCTGAGCGTTTTGACGAAGTCGCAGCACTCATTCAAAGTACAGAATTAACGATGGCACGGCGTAGTGCGGAGGAGTCTATTGGCGCAGATACGCATGTTTATCTGGCTGATAGTATGGGTGAGCTAATGACGTGGTATCAGTTGGCAGATGTGGCATTAGTTGGTGGTTCTTTAGTTGATGTAGGCGGACATAACCCCGTTGAGCCAGCCAGTATCGCAACGCCTGTACTGATGGGAGGCTATACTCAGTCTTGCCAAACGGTGGTTGATCGACTGTCAGAGGTTGGCGCGTTATATCAACCAAATAATACGTTTTATCGTCCTGTTGCTTCAGATGCAACGAGTACAACCACTCTACCTAAGGCAGGTAAAAATGACGATGCGGCACTTATTTATCAGCAGTTATTATCTTGGTTGAGTCATTTAGATGTTGCAAAGCAGGCAGGACAAGCAGGTGCGCAATTGACTGTGGAGAAACAAGCCGTATTGGTGCGTCAATTCACCATGATTGAAGACGTGATTGAGCAATATTCAAATCAAGAGCTGCTATGAACTGTATATTATTGCCCGCTACGAATTTCTCCAATGACTCAGCAGTAATCAATGAGCCATCGCAAATCAGCCATGTCAATAAAGTACTGGGTGCGAAAGTTGGTGACACGCTCAAAATTGGCCAGTTAGAAGGTCATTTAGGCACTGCCATCATAAAAGGTATCAACGCCGACAGTATCCAGTTGTGTGATATTCAGCTTAGTATTGTGCCGCCGCCTAAGTTAGATCTTACGGTCGTATTAGCGCTGCCACGCCCCAAAGTATTACGACGCTTGATCATGGACATGACGGCATTGGGTGTACGTGGTATTGTCCTGATCAATAGCTATCGCACGCAAAAAAGCTATTGGCAAAGCCCTATGCTTGAGCGGCTCGATGAGTTTGTATTAGAAGGACTGCAACAAGGTGTTGATACGATTGCACCTCGTATCAGGCTAGAAAAGCGCTTTAAGCCGTTTGTCGAGGATGAGCTGGCAAGTCTAATAACCAATCGTGCTATCGTCGCGCATCCGTATAGTGAGCTGTCATTTGCACAGTACTTACTACAGCAATCACCACAGCAAACACTAACGCTTCCAAGTTTGGTCTGTATCGGTGCTGAAGGTGGCTGGATAGATTATGAGATAGAGTTACTCGCCGCACAAGATTGCACAGCCGTAAATATAGGCCCACGCATCTTACGTACCGAAGCCGCTGTGAATGCTATCTTAGGACAGTGGCTGCTACAGTAAAATATAGTTAGAGAGTTGCTAATAGTCAGAAAACGGCTACGGCGTTACCTTATTTAGATATACCGCTTGTACAATCTTCAGGCGGCTGCCTTGTACCTATTTTAGACCTCTTTAACTATATCGAAAATACCTGAAAATACGCAAAAGCTCTGTGAGTCATTTGGCCGTCAAAGTTGATAAACAGGTATCTCAATAATAATTGCTGATTCATAAAGTTAGCCTCTTTCTGAATCAAATAAATGGATTGATAATTACTCTCATTTCGATTAGTATATCGTGTTCATCTGTCGCAGTATTACCCCTCTTAATAGTCAGGGTTTTATTGCCGTTCTGTACCATTGCTGTCTTATCTTTTTTAGCATTATTATGGGGAAAACCATGTCATTAAGTGCCATTAGCGCTAACCTAACTTCTACCAAGCTTATCTTGCCTGTTGCCGTATTTGGCATGATGTTGGGATTGGCAGGCTGTAGTAATTCATCTACGACAGAAGAAACTGGAGAAGCGGGTACTGAAGAACAAGCTGCTAACGATGGTGCTACCGGTGCAGATGAGCAAACGATTACTATTTATTCTTCACGTAATGAGCAGTTAATTAAGCCATTGCTAGATCGTTATACCGAACAAACAGGTGTGAAGGTTGAGTTGGTGACGGACAGTACAGGCCCGCTGATGGCACG
This sequence comes from Psychrobacter sp. SZ93C1, assembly GCF_015864635.1. Taxonomy (NCBI): domain Bacteria; kingdom Pseudomonadati; phylum Pseudomonadota; class Gammaproteobacteria; order Moraxellales; family Moraxellaceae; genus Psychrobacter; species Psychrobacter sp. SZ93C1. Next base: position 146,008 of record NZ_JADYWY010000004.1, read on the forward strand.
TTTAAAAGCGGAAGGTCAGAACACGCCAGCCGATATGCTGTTGACAGTGGATGCGGGTAACTTATGGCAAGCGGCAGAGCAGGGCCTGTTGCAGCCAGTATCGTCTACTGTATTAGAAGCCAACGTTCCTGCAAAATATCGCGATCCAAAAGGTCAATGGACAGGTCTGTCATTACGTGCTCGTACTATCTTTTATGACCCAAGCAAAGTCAGTGCCGACCAGTTGTCTACTTATGCAGATTTAGCCGATCCAAAATGGAAAGGCAAATTATGCCTACGTACATCTAAGAAGGTATACAACCAATCGCTTGTGGCTAGTATGATGGAGCATTTGGGCGAAGAAAAAACAGAAGAAATCGTTCGTGGTTGGGTTGATAACTTAGCCACTGATGTATTCAGTGATGACGTTGCTATGCTAGAAGCCATCGCCGCTGGTCAGTGTGAAGTGGGTGTTGCCAATAGTTACTATTATGGTCGTCTGCTAGATGAAAAACCAGATTTCCCAGTCAGTATATTTTGGGCAAACCAAGACACGACTGGTACGCATGTGAACATCTCAGGCGCTGGTGTGGTAGCTGGATCTGATAATCCAGACGGTACGCTTAAACTCATAGAGTGGTTGTCATCTGATGAGGCGCAAGGCCTGTATGCCAGCTCAGATAAAGAGTTCCCAGTCAAAGAAGGTATTGATGAATCAGACCTACTCAGATCATGGGGCCCATTCAACAAAGATGACATCAACGTGCAGAAGTTTGGCGAATTGCAAACCCAAGCCATTCAGTTGATGGACAAAGCAGGTTATAAATAGGCGTCACTACCAATAATACCAATCTTAAAAACGTGAATAAGCTAGCTAGCTAAGTTTGATATGGCTCATAGCATTTTTGAGGTTGGTATGATGTAAGGTCTTTATGCGTATGACACGGTAATAATTTATGAGCACAATGCCAGACGCGTCTGTACGTCAGAATGATACAGTCAATGACACGGTAATTGATAATACTATTATTGATAAGCATCAGATTGTCAGCCAAGACCATACCCTCCGTAAACGTATTATCTCAAAATCAGTCTTAGGACTGATTTCGTTGTTTATGCTGGTGCCAATTGTAATCGTACTGCTATCGTGGACCCAGCCTGTCGCTGATATCTGGACGCACATGGCGGAGTATGTACTACCGCAAGTCCTAAAAAACACCGCGATTTTGTTGCTAATGGTAGTCGTCATTTCTGGGACTATCGGTACCGCGCTTGCTTGGGTGACTAGCATGTACCGCTTCCCTGGGCAGCGGTTTTTTTCGTGGGCATTGATGTTGCCGCTCGCGATACCTGCCTATGTTTTAGCATTTGTTACTCTCGGTATTGTAGATTTCAGTGGACCATTGCAGACAGGTCTACGTGATATGGGTATCAGCACTGCAATCCCTTCGGTACGAAATGTCTGGGGTGCAGGTTTGGTATTATCCCTAGCATTTTATCCCTATGTTTATCTGTTGGCACGCCAAGCATTTTTATCGCAGGGCAGGCGGGCGATAGAGGCAGGGCAGATGCTAGGCTTAAGCCGTGGCCGCGTATTTTTTCGTTTGGCATTACCGCAAGCACTTCCGTGGATTATTGGTGGTCTATTATTGGCCAGCATGGAGACACTTGCAGACTTTGGTGCAGTATCAGTCTTCAATGTCGATACGTTTACCACGGCTATCTATAAAGCATGGTTTGGCTTCTTCAGTCTAACGACTGCGGCACAACTGGCAGCATTATTAATCGGCATGATATTTATCGTTGTATTGTTTGAGCAGTATTGGCAGGCAAAGCGCGGTCAGTCTATCACTCAAGGCAGTAGCCAGCGTTTTGAAGTCAGTAAATCAGCTAAATGGGCCATGACATTACTCTGTACGCTAGTGTTTTCAGTGGCTTTTTTCATACCGTTTCTCCAGCTTATCTATTGGACTGCATTAAACTTCAGGCAAGATTTCGATGCGCGTTATATTGGTTTTGTGACCAATAGCCTTATGATTGCAAGTATGACCACGATTTTCATTGGCTTTTTGGCCATTATTATTGCGTGGATAAAACGTCAATATCCTGATAAGTCAACCAAACTAATGGCCACTTTGGCCAATTTGGGTTATGTAGTACCCGGTACAGTATTGGCTGTCGGAATCTTCATTCCAATTGCATGGTTAGACAATCAAATGATTGCCTTTGGCATTACGTCACAGCAAGTGCTATCAGGCAGTGTTATTGTTATGCTGTTGGCACTATCAACGCGCTTTATGACGGTGAGTTTCCAACCCGTCGACCGTCAACTGCAACGGCTGACCGTCAATCAAGAGGCAGCTGCTAAATTACTGAGTGATAGCGCTTATCAACGATGGCGACATGTGATGTTGCCAGTGCTTAGTCCTGGTGTACTGACCGCGTTATTAATGGGCTTTGTCGAAGTGATGAAAGAGATGCCGATTACGCTAATGACCAGACGTCAAGGCTGGGATACATTGGCAGTACGGGTGTTTGAGATGACCAGTGAAGGCATGTGGGGACGAGCCGCGTTGCCAAGCTTATTGATTGTGCTGGTTGGTCTGTTGCCTGTCTGGATACTATTGCGTCAAAGCGACAAACAAAGCTAAAAGTGGTGTTGAAATTCACCTCAAATACTATAGTCTTTCGTCGTAATTTCTCTATCGTTATACTGCTTTATCTATGGATTTTATTTACTAATCGCTAACTGGTACCGTCTATGCACACTGATTCAATCAAAGGCTCATCAGGCTCTCAATCAATAGATACTGAAGCAAGTACTAGTATCAATCCTTATTTTAGTGTGCAAGATTTAATCGTGGGTTATGACGATACGATCATCGTTAATGGTCTGTCGCTAGTGCTACAGCAAGGCGAGATTGGCTGCTTTTTGGGTTACAGCGGTTGCGGAAAGACCACCGCATTACGCGCCATTGCAGGGCTAGAGCAAAGTCGTGGCGGCAATATTCATCTGAATAATCAGTGCTTAACAGATATCACCAATCGTAAGTCCTATGCAGTAGCCCCAGCCAAGCGTGGCATGGGGATGGTGTTTCAGGACTATGCATTATTTGGTCATCTCAGCGTGGCAAAGAACATTGCCTTTGGTCTCAATAAATGGTCTGCCGCTGATAAAAAAGCACGTGTCGCTGAAATGCTAAGCCTTGTTGAGTTGACCGAGCACGCGGACAAACGTCCGAATGAGCTTTCAGGTGGCCAGCAGCAACGAGTGGCCTTAGCCCGTGCATTAGCGCCAAAGCCTAAACTATTGCTACTTGATGAACCGTTTTCGAATTTGGATGTGGTGTTACGCGAATCATTGGCAATGAATGTCCGTGATATCCTGAAACGCACCAATACCACGGCTATTTTGGTAACCCATGATCAAAACGAAGCATTTGCATTAGCGGATAAAGTTGGGGTTATGCAAGCAGGTAAGTTGGTGCAGTGGGCGACGCCGAGCGAGCTTTATCATGAGCCAATTAGTCCTTTCGTTGCCGAGTTCGTCGGCGAGGGCGCGATGATAGATGGCATCATTAAAGAAGGTCATGTTGAGACGGCACTGGGGGATATTTATCGTCGTATGGAAGTCTATGATGAGTCTGGTCAACCGCAGTACTGTGAGTATGATTATCCAAACGGTACATTGATTAAAGTATTGGTACGCCCTGACGATATCATTCACGACGACGATAGTAAGCAGACGGCATTGGTTATCGGGCGTGTGTTTCGCGGTGCGAACTACTTGTACCGCTTACAACTAGACGATGGGCAGACAGTACTGTCGCTAGTTGCCAGTCATCACAATCATGGCATAGGAACACGCATCGGTATTTTGCCCATGCTTGAGCATGTCGTTGTTTTCGATGAGAAGAATATCAATGCGACCACATGGTCAGAGTATGATAGATCAGAAGAGGCACAGTAGTAGTTAGTAAACATTGCTCAAAAGACCTGCTTTTAAATACTTATCTCTCAAAGAAATAAGTATGAAAGCTTGGATAGATTAATGATTACGTATTAATTTAACGAGTGGCTAGTATGTGCAAATAGCGTCCCAGCCACTTGTAGGGTTCTAGTTGTGAGTAACGCAGTTCCATCCGAATGACTGCTTCTGGATCACTATGTCCGCCGCGCTTGAGTGGTGCATAGTCATGAAATACACGAAGACCACTGGTGCGCACCGTTTTATAATGATGTGTCGCCAGCCAAGACTCTACTTCTTCTTTAGCGACAGGATAATTGGGCGTTAGGCTTTTTTTGTTGTCAGCTTTGTATTCGGGATTATCAAGTAAATTAAAATTCCCCATTATCAGGTTGCGATAATCGAAGCTCGCTGGGTTATAAAAGCACAGTGACAGCGCACCATTATCTGTTAGATGCTGATCAAAAAAGCTCATGACGGCAGCGGGCTCTGCCAACCATTCAAGTAGGGCATGACAGAGTATCAAATCAAATTTATCTTTCTTATCACCGTTTAGCTTTCCTGCAAGATCTTGATACGGGCAAACATGCCATGTGATATCTAGCACTTGATCACTTTTTTCCGCACTTGCTTTTGCTTTTTCTAGCATATTCTCAGAGATATCATTGATAATCAGCGTGTGACCTTGAGCAGCAAGTTCTATCGAAATCTGAGCCAATCCTGCACCCACATCTAAGATACGTAGCGGTCGATTCAGATCTTTGCTCATTTGTGTGCAATATTCAAAGATGTCACGGCGCAATACTGCCAGTCGTATGTCACCTTTTAAACCGCCGTAGACCTTCTTTTCAAAATGATCAGCAATGGCATCAAAGCTACGATCTGCTCTATCGACTTCTGCTTGTTCAACTTCTAGTGGTATGGAACGGTTTGATTCAGGTTGGCTGTCTTGAGGTTTAGTTGGCATAAGGTATTTAGATCAATAAGTAAGAGGTTTAGAGTATAGTCAGCGAACTACCAAACCGCTACGGTGTTACCCTCCCTAGAGGTACTATATGTACAATCTGTGGTCGGCTGCCTTGTAGCTGTTTTAGATTTCTTTAACTATAAGAAAAATATTCAGTACAATCTAGCGTTTCAAACGTCTATTGATGACCCATTTGAAGATGATTTTCGATAAAATAATAATGACAAATACGACGATAACAAACACCCACATACCATTGCCTTGTAGGTTTTCTTGATAGGCTTTTGCCAAGTATGCTGATAAAGCCATAGCGACTAAAAGTGCGCCCCAACGGACATAAGGTACAGCACGATTGTTATGGTTAGGAAATTTAGAAACATAATCGCTCGAAAAGCTATATAGCACCATTGCTAAAATCCAAACAATCGCAAGAATGATATCCATAATAAGAGTAGCCTGTTAAGTCGTTATTTAAGTGTTGTAAAAGATAAGTTAGTGTAGCGTTTAATTTTTTTTTGTCTAGGGCATGTTTTCAATTTACTGGATAGTCATTTACAGGGGCTAAAAATGGCAAAATCAGCCAATCAAAACGTGCCTGTTAGTAATATATTTTCAGAGGCTACTGATTGCTTCAAATATTGCAGTTAATAGGCTGTTTTGCTTGATTTTAATAGTACTCGGAACCCCCTAAATCGGCAAATTTGTGCTAAAATAGCTTCTTTATTTTACTATCAAAAATATCATCATTTTCCCAGTATTTTTCACGCTTTATAGTGTTGCTGTGTCCGTTGTATTTATTGGTTTTTATCAATATTTATGGGCGCTAATAATCTATCTATAAAGCCTGCAAAATTAATAGCGTGGATATGAGTGAAGGAGTGTATATGAGCGAGTCGGTCAGTCCTATTGGCATCGTAGATGAACTGAAGCAGTCCTATCTGGATTATGCGATGAGCGTGATTGTCTCGCGTGCGCTACCTGATGTACGTGATGGGTTCAAACCTGTCCATCGCCGCGTGATGTATGCCATGCATGTGCTATCTAATGACTACAATAAGCCATACAAGAAGTCAGCACGTGTGGTTGGTGATGTCATCGGTAAATATCATCCGCATGGTGACAGCGCTGTATATGATGCGATCGTGCGTATGGCACAGGATTTCAGCTTGCGTTATCCGATGGTTGATGGTCAAGGTAACTTTGGCTCGATCGATGATGATCCTCCGGCAGCCATGCGTTATACCGAAGTACGTATGACCAAACTGACTCACCAGATGCTTGCTGATTTGGACAAAGATACAGTCGATTGGGAAGACAACTACGACGGCTCTGAGCGCATGCCAAGCGTCATGCCAGCGCGCATTCCTAACCTGTTGGTCAATGGTGCAACGGGTATCGCTGTCGGTATGGCGACCAACATGGCGCCGCATAACTTAACCGAAGTGATCAATGCTTGTTTGGCGTATGCTGAAAACCCACAAGTTTCAGCCGAAGAGTTGATGTCGCATATCTCAGGCCCTGATTTCCCTACGGGCGGTATTATTTATGGCCGTGCAGGTATATTAGATGCTTATCGTACGGGTAAAGGCCGTTTGCATATTCGTGGTCGTTATCATATCGAGCCGATGAGCAATGCTGGCGTCAACCGTGATCGCGAGCGCATCGTATTCACAGAAGTACCTTATCAAGCCAATAAAGCCAAATTGATTGAGCGTATCGCAGAATTGGTTCGTGATAAAAAAATCGAAGGCATTAGCGAAATTCGTGATGAGTCTGATAAAGACGGTATGCGTATCGCCATTGACTTGCGCCGTGGTGAAACTGCTGAAGTTATCGTTAATAACTTGTTCTTACAAACGCCGCTTGAGTCTAGCTTTAGTATCAATATGGTCGCGCTTGATAATGGTCAGCCAAAGATATTGACCTTGCGTCAGCTCATTGCTGCTTTTGTCCGTCATCGTCAAGAAGTGGTAACACGTCGTACCATTTATGAATTGAACAAAGCGCGCGTCCGTGGTCATTTGCTTGAAGGCTTAACCGTTGCACTGGCCAATATCGACGAAATTATTGCGACAATTAAAGCATCTGCAAACCGTGGCTTAGCACGTGAAAGCTTGCTAAATAATACGTGGGGCTCAGGCAGCGTCGTTGCGATGCTAACGGCTGCTGGCAGTCAGTCAGTGCGTCCTGACTATATCGAAGGCGAAGATCCTAAAGCGCCATTTGGTCTGATCGAAGGCGAAGAGCGTTATCGCTTGTCTCTTGAACAGGTCAATGCCATTTTAGATATGCAGTTGCATCGTCTGACTGGTCTTGAGCAAGACAAATTAACCGAAGAATACCAAGACCTATTGCGTGAGATTGCACATTTAGAATCTATTCTTGGTGATTTCGATAAGTTAATGACCATTATCTCGAATGAGATGATTGAGATTCGTGATAACTTTGGTGACGAGCGCCGTACGGACATTATTGACTCACGTACTGACTTTAGTCGTGAAGACCTTATTCCAGAGCAAACCGTTGTGATGACAGTGTCGCGTACTGGTTATGCTAAGACTCAGCCAATTGACGATTATGTCGCGCAAAAACGTGGCGGTAAAGGTAAGTCAGCAACGGCAATGAAAGAAGATGATGTCATTGATCATTTAGTCGTGACATCCACGCATTCTACGGTATTGTGCTTCACGGATAGTGGGCGTGTCTTTAGCTTACGTGGTTTTGAAGTGCCTATCGCCAGCCGCGGTGCACGTGGTCGTCCGTTGGTCAATCTAATCGGCTTAAATGGTGATGAAACCGTTACGACGATATTACCGATTCCAAAAATCGTAGAGGACACATCGGTTACAGGTGAGATATCAGACGCAGATATCTTAATAGATAGCGATGATGACTCATTAGAGGGCAGCAACCAAGCAGAGGCGCCTTTTGTCTTCTTTGCAACGGCTAATGGTACCGTGAAACGCGTAGAGCTCAAGCAGTTTGCAAATATTCGCTCGAACGGTCTCATTGCAGTTGGTCTAGAAGACGGCGATAAATTGGTCAGCGCTCGTATCACTGATGGTAGCCAAGAAGTGATGTTGTTTGCCTCAAGCGGTAAAGCCATTCGTTTTGATGAGAATGACGCTCGTGCGATGGGCCGTACTGCGAAAGGCGTCCGTGGTATGCGTCTGGCTACTGATGAATTTATCAAATCATTAGTCGTTATCGAAGATGATGTACGTGAAATTCTGATTGCTTGTGAAAATGGCTTTGGTAAACGTACATTCATTGATGAGTTTAACACCCAAAATCGTGGCGGTGGCGGTGTGATCGCGATCAAGACCAGTGAGCGTAATGGTGCTCTGGTTCGTGCCACTAAGGTTGATCCTGAAGATGACATCATCTTAATCTCTGACAAAGGCACGTTAGTTCGTACGCCAGTTGAGCATGTGGCCAGTTCTGGTCGTAATACTCAAGGTGTCACTCTGATTCGTCTGTCAAAAGATGAAAAGCTGGTCGCTATGGCGCGTGTTGAGCACCAAGAAGGCGATGGTGAGCTTATCGATGCCATGAAAGAAGATGGTACGTTCGATGTAGAAGGTCAAGAGCAGATAGACATCGATGCGGCGACTGGTGACGCAGTGTCAACCGACGTTAGTGATGTTATTGATATTGCAAACAGTGATGAATTAGACGGCGAGTAAGTGCCTCAGTAGTTAGCTTTTTGATCTAGTCTTATATGATTGTTCTAGAAAAGCCTCTGACGTTATCGTCGGAGGCTTTTTTGTTTTTCTGAGGATTATTAATTTTGAGGTCAGCTGTTAGCTCTTAAGTTATATAAACCTCAGCTTCTATAATTTTTTATAAATTACGCCCATAAAGTTATATTTTTAAGGCTGTTGTTATGCTTACGACCAATCAAACCTTCCAAGGTACCCTTGCATCGATATCATCGAGCTTTTTATTCGCGATGATGTTTCTATTCGGGCTTTTTATGCTGCCCTTAACTGGCACACAAGTCGCGTCATGGCGTGTGTTGATGATGCTGTTGAGTCTGATGTTACTAGTCAGTTTTACCAAGCAGTGGCAGCATGTGTTTGACTATATAAAGACGCTCAAGACGATTAAAGAATGGTTAATATTTATATTACCCGCACCAATTTTGGGTGGACAGATTTGGCTGTTTATGTGGGCACCGGTGAACGGCTTTGGTTTGGATGTCACCTTGGGCTATTTTCTATTGCCGCTAGTGATGATAGTATTGGGTCGGTTTTTTTATCATGAGTATATGAGCGTATTACAGTGGGCGGCAGCGCTATTTGCAGCGATGGGTATTGGCTATGATATATTCCAATATGGGTCAATATCTTGGGTGACGCTGTTTGTATGCTTGGGTTATCCGCCGTACTATCTGCTGCGACGTACACTGTCTGTGCCACCAGTAACGGGTCTGCTGTTTGATTTGACACTGCTCACGCCAGTGGTACTCACCATGCTATATTTTAGTGGTGGCTTTAGTGTGGCAACACAAGACATGAAATTTTGGTATCTATTGCCATTGCTTGGTGCTTTTAGTGCGCTTGCGATGTCGTTGACCATGATTGCGAGTAGTAAGCTACCCGTGTCATTATTTGGGGCATTAAGCTATGTAGAGCCTATGCTGCTATTTGTGTTATCTATTACCGTTCTCAGTCAGAGTCTTGAGGAGGGCGGTTCTCTCTTTATGTACGGCATGATTACACTTGCGCTACTGGTTATGATGGCTGATAGTGCGACAGGCTATATGGTTCGTCGCCGTGATGATCATTTGCATGGTTATAGAGAACCGCAGATAGGGGGCTTTCCTCCACGGCGTCATTTTATCAATCAGCGTATCGATGGCGTGCTAACAGCCCATCGTTTTCGTAAGAAACGCCGCTACCAAAAAAAGATGAATAAGATACAGCAAAAAATAGAGAAACTTGATTTAAAATAATTAGTTAGGTGCATTTAATTTACTCAATGAAGAAGTTGAGTCAATAGGTGAACACTGGCATTGCTTATCTGTTTTGACTTTGACATAATGCCCGCCATGATGTAAGCACGATACATTCAAAGCGTTTATCTTAGATTGCGCGACGACCTTATTTGCAAAAGCCTCAGACGTTCTCGTCTGAGGCTTTTGTTTTTTTTAAAAATTGCCAAGGATGTGCACCAATCGTTAAAGGCCGCTGCCATGATGACTACTAACCAAACCTCGCAGGGTACAATCACTGCCGTGGCTGCAAATTTTTTGTATTCACTGCTGTTCTTATTTGGCTTACTACTGCAACCATTATCAGGTACACAGGTTGCGTCGTGGCGCGTGCTAACGATGTTTTTTAGCTTGGTGTTGCTAGTCACTTTACTAAAGCAGTGGCAGCATATTTTTGATTATCTAAAAACCCTAAAAAACGCGAAAGAGTGGTTTTTATTCATACTACCTACACCGATTTTGGGTGCGCAAATCTGGATATTCATGTGGGCACCTGTCAATGGCTTGGGGCTGGAAGTAACGTTAGGCTACTTCTTATATCCGATGATTATGATTGTGGTTGGTCGCTTCTTCTATAATGAAGACATGAGCCTACTCCAGTGGGTTGCCATCGGATGCGCAGGCTTTGGTATTGCTTATGATATCTTTCAATACGGTGCTATTTCTTGGGCGACGTTGTTTGTCTGCTTGGGTTACCCGCCTTATTATTTATTGCGTCGTTATTTGGCAGTGCCGCCCATCACTGGTCTTATATCGGATCTTGTGTTGTTATTACCAGTCGTATTGGTTGCGCTGTATATGAATGATGGCTTTGAAGTAGCGATAGCCAATCATAAACTGTGGTATCTGTTACCTTTACTTGGCATTATTAGTACTGCTGCCATGTCGTTGACGATGATAGCGAGTCGAAAGCTCCCCGTCTCACTGTTTGGCACTTTATGCTACCTTGAGCCAATATTCTTGTTTATATTTTCCATTGCTATTTTGGATCATAATGTCGAAGAAGGCTCGATGTTGATGTACAGCATGATTTTTATCGCATTGCTTATCATGATTGCGGATAGTGCACTTGGTTATATGGCACGTAAACGTGATGACCGCTTACATGGCTACAATGAGCCACAAGTGGGTAGCTTTCCACCGCGCCGTCGTCTCAAAAATCGCCGTATTAAAGGTGTATTAGCCGCGCATCGGTTTCGTAAAATTAAAAAGTATCAGCAAAAAATAGATAAGATGACACGCAAAATCGAAGCATTGCATTTAAAGTAAACATTGCTAGTGGGCGTAGGTTGAGTCTGACTTGGCGGGCTATATCTTTTGGCATAACGCGATACAGTTTCTGTGTCAAAGATGAAGTAATTACGCTATTATCAAGAGCAGTGCTGCCATATTTAGATAAATGCAGCACACCCTATATAAAATATTACTGCTCATTCACACTATAACTAGGATGGTTTATGTTGCATCTTCATCATTTAGCAAACTCACGCTCGTTTCGTATTTTATGGCTGTTAGAAGAGTTAAACATCGATTATAACTTGACGAGCTACGAGCGCACTAAAGCATATCGCGCGCCAGAAAGCCTAAAAAAAGTGCATCCACTTGGCAATGTACCAATACTAGAAGTGAACGATCGCGCGCTGATTGAGTCAGGATTTATCATTGAATATCTACTCAAGCATTATGATAAGGAGCAGCAGTTTAAACCTGCCGATGACAACGAAGCAGCATGGGAAGCTTATACTTTTTGGTTACATTTTGCTGAGTCATCACTGATGCCACTGCTAGTAATGCGTTTGGTATTCACCAAAGTGGTTCAACAGTCCCCAATGCTGATCAGGCCCATTAGTAAAAAAATACAGGGTCAAGTCGAAAGAAACATGATCAGCAGCGGTCTAGAAAAAATGCTGTATATGATCGAGCAGCGCTTGCAAGATAATCATTGGTTTGCAGGCAGTGAGTTCAGTGCGGCCGATATCCAGATGCACCTTGCGATTGCTGGGGCCAATGCGGGTGCAGGATTGGACAGCCGCAAATATGCCAATATTCTGAACTGGCTAAAACGATGTGAAGAGCGTGATGCCTTTAAACGTGCAGAAGCCAAAGGCGGTCGTTTGCAGTTTTAGACGAGCTATATTTAATCAATGATAAATAACTAATTTGATAGTAAAATGAAAGGTTTTGTTTATTTATAGACAAAACCTTTTTTAGGATTACAAATGACAGATTCGAATAAATTAAACACCAAAAAAATTGATACAGACAACACTGCTGACTCTCAAATTGATAGAGCCGCTGTGAATAGCCAGCAAGTCTCTATCAAATCTTGGTCGCAGAAAATTTTGGTTGTAATACTATGCGCAGCGAGCTTTTATGGTGGTTGGAAATCTTATGAGTCCAATATGGTCAATGAGTGTACGGCCAATGGTGGGCAGATGGTTGAAGCGCAAAAAACCATGATGTGCCAATTGTCATAGCAGATAAATATCATGTGTAAGGGAGGTAATCTATGTTGAGGTTGACTTTTTTGGGTACCTCTGCCGGTGTGCCAACCAAACAGCGTAATGTGACCGCACTGGCGATTGAATGTCTGAATACGCATGGTGCTCAGCCAAATGGTCAGTCACGAGCTGCCAATCACAATAATCAGAACAAAAAGTCGCGTCCATGGGTGTTGATAGATTGCGGTGAAGGGACGCAGCAGCAACTGTTACATACCAAGCTCTCTTTGCATCAGCTAGCCGCCATCTGTATCACTCATGTGCATGGCGATCATTGCTATGGCCTGCCAGGTCTATTGGCCAGTGCAGCCATGTCAGGCCGCCGTGAGCCATTGACCCTCATTGCACCAAAAGCAATCGCGATATTGCTCGAAGCCATTACCTTAACCACGGAATTGTATTTACCTTTCGCTCTTAATTTTGTGGCGATTGAAGAGGTGCTATCTGAGCAAGGTAACACCAATAAGATGAATATTCGCTTGAGCGACCAGCATCAGCTTGATATTGATATCACGCTGCTATCACATCGGGTTGCTTCTCATGCATTTGGTATCACGCAGACTATCCATCATCGTACGCTTGATACGGATAAACTGCTAGCGCAAGGCATTCCTGCAAGCGCACTGTGGGGTAAATTGCAACAAGGTGAAGATGTCATCACTGAAGAGGGTCAGCAATTATGTGCAGTAGATTATGTCAATGATGACCTATCAAGAACGCGAGTAGTGGTGGCTGGTGATAACGATACGCCAGCGTGTCTCACGGCGGCGTTGGTTGATACGGATTTATTGGTGCATGAAGCGACTTATACACATGAAGTACTGACTAAGATTCAAGCCAAAAATCCAGAGTTTGATCCGATGCATAGCAGTGCGCAATTGGTAGGTGATTTTGCAGAGAAAAGTGGTGTAAATAATCTAATATTGACGCACTTTAGCGCCCGTTATCAAGGTTTTGATAATCCTAATAGCAAGACGCCAAATATGGCATACATTCGTTTGGATGCTGAGAGCGTTTACAAAGGTAATCTGTGGCTGGCGGCAGACTTTGACCAATATATGGTCGATGGCGCAGTTGACTTGGCAAGTAATCAAAAGAACAGTCAAGAGAAGAACCGCGTGCAGTATATAGGCTCTGCACGCAGTGATTAGACATGGCTTAGCGTTAGATATGGCTTAGCGCTTACCGTCTGCAATTTCCAATTGCGTTATACCGCTCCAGTATCGACTGAACTGGTAAGCAACTCGTCCTGAGCGACCACCACGTTCAGAGGCCCAACGTAGCGCATCCTTTTTGATCTTGTCAGGCATGGTCTGACTTTCCAAAGCATTCTTAGCATCACTATCCATATCAGCTGAGATTTTCTGCTGCTCTAAATTCAGATAATGCTGAACGATATGCAGATAAGTCTGCTGATCCATGGGGTGGAAAGTGAGTGATAAACCGAATCTATCTGACAATGACACGGTCTCATCAATGGCCTCATAAGGATTGACTTCATCCGTCTGACCATTGTAGATATTAACATTGTCTTTCATCATTTGTGGTAGCAGGCGACGGCGATTACTGGTGGCATAGACCAGTAGTTTGTCTTGCTCAGAGTCTAGCGAGCCATCAAGCACGCTCTTTAGCGTACGATAGCTTTCATCTTGACCATCAAATGCGAGATCATCACAGTATACGATGTAGCGGCAATTAGAATCTGCTGGTAAGGCATTAATGGCAGCGCGAATCTTATCTAATATTTGCAGATCATCGCGAGCAACTTCGATAATACGCAAGCCTTCACTATGATGGGCTTGAAGCAAGGCACGAATCAATGATGATTTACCGGCACCGCGTGTCCCCGACATTAAGACGTGATTGGCAGGATAACCTTTAATAAACTGACGGGTGTTCTGTACCAGTTTAGACTTTTGCGTATCGATACCATGCAAGTCATCTAAGCTCAAAAACAAGTTGACCGATAAAGGCTCTAAATTACCAGTGCGTCCACCAACCCAGCGATAAGCAAGTTGGTTCGGATCGATTTCAATAGTCGGTGTGACCTGCTCTTTTAAGTACTGACTGAGTAAGTCTAATAACGGTTGAGGTAGGGCATAAGTAGGCTGATTAGAGGGCGAGGTTGGGATTATTGGTTGTGACATAGTGGCTCTAGTAATTAAGGTTGTCTTTAATACCATACCCAAAAATATCATTAACGTGGCTAAACTTTTGGCGCCTACTGAGCGTAGTATTAGGGTGTGTCATCAATTAGCACATTAATACATTTAGTGGCCTTAAAATGGCTAAATTTTGCTAAACATCGTCAGTAATTTTGTCAATATGTTCATATTAACGGCAATTTCTTCCTTGTTTATCTACAATTTTTCTCATTTTAAGTCTCACAATCTAATTGATAACACGCCCTAGTCAAAATTATTCGCGCTATTATTATTTTTGGAAATGATACGAACGGGAGGCAGTCATCTCACTCTATTATGAGAAAAAATACCATGAAAAATAATGCCAGTAATCTGTCTATTAAGCAAGCGTTGCAGGTGCAAGCTCAGCAGATATTGCCCATTATTACGCAGGAATTAGTCGCACAACATTTTAGTGAGATAGTACATCAGCGTATTGCTCAGCAAAGCACAGAACAAACGCAAGATGAGCACGCGCAAGTTGTCAAAACACAAGATATCAAAACGCAAAATATCGAAAATACTTACTATCAAGGCTTAACGCGTGCACAACATCCACAGTTTGGTCAAGTCATGATTAAATGGCAGTTGAGTGCTGATGCTTATCCCATCTCTCCCGATTTAACTCATGAAGCAGACGTTTTAGCTGCTGTAAATGCTTCATTAAAAATAAAAAATAAAGCTATCGCACCGCCACTATTGGCTCATCATTGTGTAAGCGTTCAAATACTAGAGCAGCCTCACAAGCTGATAGTCGTCGTTATGCCTCATTACTCTAATGGTAGCTTGGCAGGACAGTTGAGTGATCGAAATCAGCACTCATTGACGATGCAACAAAAGCATTATTTTTTAGTGCAATCAGCACACTTGATAGTTAATTTGCATGAGGCTAGCTGGCTACACAATGATATTAAACCTAGCAATATTTTGTTAGATTATTTTTTCGATGATGCTTTGCTAGATAGTGCGGATACTAGCAGCTTAATGCCTAATTTATTATTGACTGATTTTGCCTTGGCAGAGAGGTTTAACGATCTAAAAGAAGGAAGTCCTGCTGGTACACCCGCGTATCTCGCACCTGAGCGTTGGCAAGGACAGAGTGCAACGGTGCAAAGTGATATCTACGCGTTTGGCGTCATGATGGTTGAGATACTAACAGGCACGCGTCCGTTTCAGGTAAGTGCTAACAGCAATGATAAATTAAAAGCGTGGGCGATTCAGCATTGCCAACAACCTATTCCAAAATTGCTATTAGAATATAGTCACTATCAATGTATTGTCGATAAGGCATTGGCGAAGCGGGTAGAGAGACGGTATCAAGATTTGGATAAGGTGTTGATAGATTTAAGGTTATTAGGCAACAGCTAAGTTTATGATTTTATTTTCAAAAAGTGATTGTTTGTAGTATTCACATGTTACCCAGTCGTTGTTTTTTATGTTTGAATGGATATTCAGGCTCATTTTAAGCTCAGTCACTATAAGCTAATTTGAGTTCCCGTATTTCATTACAATATTTCATTACAATACAGTGAGAATATCATGGCTAAAGTACTTATCATTACCGGTGATTTTGTTGAAGACTATGAAAACATGGTGCCGTTCCAAGCGCTACTAGCGATGGGGCATGAGGTTGATGCGGTCTGCCCAGATAAAGTGGCAGGTGATAGTATTGCTACCTCAATACACGATTTTGAAGGTGACCAAACTTATACCGAAAAACGCGGTCATAATTTTGTCCTTAATGCATCTTTTGCCGATATCAATGTCGCAGATTACGATGCTCTGTATTTACCAGGTGGACGTGCGCCAGAATACTTGCGTTTGAATGCTAAGGTCATTGCAATGATTCAGCATTTCGCAAATACTGATAAACCGATTGCGTCGGTTTGCCATGGACCACAAATGCTGACGGCTGCTGGCGTATTGAAGGGTAAAAAAGTATCTGCTTATCCTGCGTGTCAGCCAGAAATAGAAATGGCTGGAGCCGAATATGTCAAGTTACCTATGGATGGCGCTATTACCGATGGCCAACTGGTAACAGCTCCTGCATGGCCCGCCCACCCAGCTATGCTGAAGCAATTTGTTGCCTTGCTATAAGCTTCAATTAAGGTCTGTTAAATATTTAACAGACCCTAGTATCGAGAGAGGATATATGTGCCAATTGTTTATTAGTGCTGATGACAGCTTGTGGAGCTCTAAAACCAAATCGCTTCGAATTCAGGGAGTTGTCACCTCAATTCGTTTAGAAGTGTTTTTTTGGGATATATTAGAAGAGTTGTCATTTCGGGATAAAATGACAGTTAATCAGCTGATCACTAAGCTATACTTGGAATCTCTCGATGCTGATCATGATATTGGCAATTTCACCTCTTTTTTGAGAGTTTGTTGTTCTCGTTATTTATCCTTAATAGCCGATGGCGACCTTTCTCGCGAAACAGAATTACCTTTAGAAAAAGTCGATGCAACAAATATCATTAAACGTGAAACCCTCCGTAAAAAACAACGTAGTGCCTTATTCAATGACAGTGAGAAAAATACTTCTGTCCATTAGGATATGTCCTCAATTCAAGCGATAGTCATCTAGCCAGTCTAAAAATAGCTAAATTTTGCCAAATAGCTGGCCAATATCTCGATATTATCAACACTGTTTTCTCGTTTGACGACAATTTATTTTATTTCCATCTTCATTTCTGAAATGAGGACACACCTTAGTTATGCCTATAGCAAGTGCATAATCATATAGTCATTATCAATGTATTATTGATAGGGCATTGGTGAAGCGTGTAGAGATGCAATGTCAGAGTATGATGGATGTATTAACTACCTCAAATATTATACTAGATAGTATAATTTATTTTTTAACAGTCTTTAACAATACTTAACAGTATTGATACTTTGAAGGTTTTTCAGAGTCGGATAATGAAGTATAGATTCTTTATTAACTCTCATTGTTAGCCTGTTTTTTTTAACTGTATAGTCAGTTCAATACAAAAAGTAGTTATCAAGACGAGGACGAAATTTTTGTCAATTTTGTCTGCATAGGCACAGCCTGAAATAAAAACTTAACTCGGTCGCGTGTCATATAAAATGCATCTATTTTATTTAGAATTGACTATACCAATCAAGAGTATGTTGATTATAAACAAAGGAGTTTTATATGAAAGCAGCACGTTTTTACGATAAAGGTGATATTCGTATTGAAGATATTCCAGAGCCTACAGTAGAACCAGGCACAGTTGGTATTGATGTGGCATGGTGTGGTATTTGTGGTACTGATTTGCATGAGTTTATGGAAGGTCCTATCTTTATTCCGCCGTGTGGTCATCCTCATCCTATTTCAGGCGAGTCGGCACCCATTACGATGGGGCATGAGTTCTCAGGGGTTGTGTATGCCGTTGGTGAGGGTATTAATGATATTGAAGTCGGTCAGCATGTAGTGGTCGAACCATATATCATCTCTGATGATGTACCAACAGGCCTTGGTGACGATTATCACTTATCAAAAGATATGAACTTTATTGGTTTGGGTGGCCGTGGTGGTGGTTTGTCTGAAAAAATTGCTGTGAAACGCCGCTGGGTACATCCTATCGCCAATAATATTCCATTAGATCAAGCTGCTTTGATTGAGCCATTAGCTGTTGGCTATCACGCGTATATGCGTAGTGGTGCTAAAGCAGGTGATGTGGCATTGGTTGGTGGCGGTGGCCCTATTGGTCTATTATTATCTGCGGTGCTAAAAGCCAAAGGTATCACTGTAATTCTGACGGAGCTAAGTGCTAAGCGTAAAGAGAAAGCCAAAGAAAGTGGGGTCGCTGATTATATATTAGACCCTACAGAAGTTGATTTAAAAAAAGAAGTTATGAGCATCACTGATAATCGCGGTGTGGATGTGGCCTTTGAATGTACTAGTGTGAATAAGGTGTTGGATTCGTTAGTTGAGCTGAGTAAACCGACTGGTGTGGTCGTTATTGTTTCTATTTGGAGCCACCCAGCTACTATAAACGTACATAGTGTGGTGATGAAAGAGCTTGATGTACGTGGCACGATTGGCTACGTGAATAATCATAAAGATACAATCCAACTGGTTGAAGATGGTTTGGTCAATCTTGAGCCCTTTATTACTCAGCGCATCGCTTTAGATGATCTGATATCCAAAGGCTTTGAGACACTGATTCATAACAATGAATCAGCAGTAAAAATCATCGTCAATCCAAATCTATAATCGTTGTATATCGCCAGTGAGCCAGTAATATACCTTTGATATGATCCCCGCTAATTAGCGGGGATTTTTTATACAAATTCCAGACGTAAAAAAACCTGCTAAAAGCAGGCTTTGATATTTGGTCTAAGATGTACTATCCGAAAATGGTGGGGCTGGAGAGACTCGAACTCTCACACCTTGCGGCGCCAGAACCTAAATCTGGTGCGTCTACCAATTCCGCCACAGCCCCATTTTCGTTACTCTATCATTATTAGCGTTTAAACTCAAACACAACGTAGATAGTTAACTGATTCGGTAGTGCGTCTCAGTGGTTGGCTATTATATAGAGTTTGAATAGTTTGGCAACCCCTATTTGCAATTATTTTTAATTATTTAACGATTTTTTTTGTCAAAATTTCATAAATATTTGATATTAATAGGGTTTTTAATTGAGTTTTTTACGTCTTTAATCACTATTTCTTTGCATTTCTGATGCAGTGATATCTAATTGCTGCAATTTACGGGTCAAGGTATTGCGTCCCCAACCGAGTAAGTTGGCAGCAGCTATCTTTTTGCCACCACTATGGTTGAGTGCAGCTGTCAGTAGAACACGCTCAAACTCAGGTGTGGCTGTCTGCAAAATATCCGTTTCTCCAGTTTGCAGAGACTGTGTCGCCCAAACAGCAAGTGCTTGCTGCCAACTGGTAGTGTTAGAGCTAATCTGACTCTGCTGAATAGGGTTTTGACTATCTACGCCAGCACTATATAAATCTTGTTCTAGATGGGGCTCTAGATCAGATGGGATGTTTTCGAGCAGCTCTGGTGGCAAGTCTTCCGCCATTACCGTGTCGCCAGTCGCCATCACGGTCAACCATAGGCAGACATTTTCAAGCTGACGCACGTTACCACGCCACTCAAAAGACTGCATAATCTGTACGGCCATTGGATGTAGCTGTTTCGGTGCAGTATCCATTTGATCGGCAGCGCGCTTCATAAAGTAAGTCGCTAGCGCAGGGATGTCTTCGCGTCGTGTCCGTAGTGGAGGAAGAGGTAAGCGAATTACATTGAGACGATAAAATAAATCCTCGCGGAATTTACCTTGTTTGACCAGCTCTTCTAAATTCTGGTGCGTGGCAGCAATGATGCGCACATTAACTTTGACGGGTTGCTGACCACCCACACGATAAAACTCTCCATTGGCAAGTACGCGTAGCAGTCGTGTTTGAGTGCTAAATGGCATGTCACCGATTTCGTCTAAGAATAATGTTCCGCCATCAGCTTGTTCGAAACGCCCTGGTCGAGTCGTCGTCGCACCAGTAAACGCGCCTTTTGCATGGCCAAACAGCTCAGACTCAATCAAATCATGCGGAATGGCTGCCATATTGAGTGCAATAAAAGGCTGCTGATGACGCGGTGAATGCTGATGTAATGCACTGGCGACCAATTCTTTTCCTGTTCCTGATTCACCTGTGATTAAGACAGTAATCGGTGAGTGCGCTAACCTGCCAATAGCACGAAACACAGTCTGCATGGCTTGCGATTGACCAATAATACCGCTGGGATTGTCATTCGCGCTAGTGTCTACTTTGACAGCAGTTTTAGGTTTGGTAACTTTATTGACCTTGCTAACTTTACTGACCGTATTAGCCTGATTAATAGGCTTGGATTTGGTATCAGACTTTGTATTAATGTTCGTTGTGGGATCAGCCGTTACTTTCGTTTTAGAAGTATCAGATTTGGTTGCCTTACTCTCTATCACTAGATTGGGTTGATAGTTAATCGCTTTATAGATCGTGGCAACGGCATCATCTAGATCGAATGGTTTGGGTAGATATTCAAATGCCCCTGTTTGGTAACTATTGATAGCAGAGGTAAGGTCTGAATGTGCGGTCATGATGACAATAGGCAGCTTAGGGAAGTGCTGATGTACCCAATCGCTAAAGGACAACCCATCCATCATCGGCATACGAATATCAGTCAATATCACATCAGGTAACTGCGTGACCGACTCAGTTTCTTGCAAGATATCATTAAGGCGTCCCCATGCTGCTTGCGCTTGGGTAAAGCTAATAACGGTAAGCCCTGCATCCTCAAAAGTATCTGCTAACACCATTCTCAATGCGGCATCATCGTCGATGAGCCACAAAGTCGCTGGGCTATCATCAGGGGCATTATTGACCGTCACTTTGATGGCTTGGTCAGTGGGGATTTGATCGTTTGCCGTTTGAGTATCGCTTTTAGGTTTATGCTTGTCGCTATATTCAGTCATGTATGAGGCCTAATGAGCAATGGGTTGGTTCAGGATGGTAATGTCGTATTTGCGATGTAACTGTTCTAAATAATATCCGTTTTTTGCACTGTGATTGTTGATCAATGAAACGGCAGATATAGTGTAAAGCGTGTCTGCTGCTGACCTTGTACTTGTGTGGAGCTGACATCAATCATACCACGATGATGGCTGATGATATCTTGCACAATAGATAATCCTAGACCAGTCCCTGCAGCACGGCTAGTCACCATTGGGAAAAATATTTGTCCGATCAATGCAGGATCAATCCCTGAGCCGTTATCGGTAATATTTACTTGCAAGACTTGCTTATGTTGATGCCCAATAATGGTGTGTTGAAAGGCGACTCGCGTTTGGATATGTAGGGTTGGTTGGTAATCTATATGGCAGTCAATGTCAGTCTCTGAATCTATCGATTGCAATTTTTTGGCTTCCGACAGTTCTTGCTGTTGTAGCGTTTGTTCAAACTCAGTCATGGACTCACAGGCATTATTGATCAGATTTAAAAATACTTGAATTAATTGATCTTTATCAGCGCATAACTCAGGCAACGATAAATCATAATCTCGCTGTAGCGTTAGTTGTGGGTATTGGTTGATCACTAAAGACAAGACATGCTCTAGGGGTTCATGGATATTCAGTGTTTGCCAGTTTGGCAGTTGATTAGATCCGAGGAACTGTCCTACCAAATGGGTTAAGCGATCCGTCTCTGAGATAATGATATCGGTATAGCCACGTAGTTTCTCAGTGGTCTTCTGTAGGTCGTCATTGTGACTCGAACCAGAATTTTTGCTGCTCATAGCAGTCGAAGCACTGCCGTTAAGATTGGCATCATCGCTGAATTTGATAAATTTTCGTTGTAATAGTTGTGCAGCGCCGCGAATGCCAGCCAGCGGGTTTTTTATCTCATGGGCGACTGACCGTAGCATATGACGGGCCACACCATATTGTTGCTGTTGACGTTGCTCTTCTGAGATACGGCTTTGGCGATCTTTGCCCCACATCTCGATGATAAAGTACGTTTTCTGCTCGTAGATGAGTGGCGTCACGCTATAGTCGACGGAAAACGATAAATTGCCATTCAATTGCGTATTTATGATGTGATCATGATCAATGAATGGTTGCTGATACTGTTTCGCTAGCTCAAACCTTTCGGCTAAAGAGCAGTTTTGTTCATAGACTTCATCGTTATTGATGCTAGGGCTGTCTTTTGGTTTTAACTCTTCGGGCGAGAGTAATGCCAATATAGGTTGATTGAGCAGTCTGCCACTGCTGATAGCCAGTAGTTGTTCAGCTTGAGCATTTAGCCAAGTAATAGAGAGCTCTTCATTGACCCACAAGATAGCTGTGAACAAATGCTGTGATATGAATGCCAAATCAGGTGTCGATTTTGCGGTTGTCAAATGGGTTGTCATGGGTCGGCGCCTACAAAAAAATACTCAATATAATATTTAACCATAAATCAACACTATAGAGCGGCAAAACTGGCGATTTTTGCAAAAAAAACGTACAATGCGCACAGCCACTTTATCTCTAGCAAGGTTAGCCATGCCCAAAACTTCTACCGAGTCGGTCAATCCGACTATTACCACCTCACCGTCAGCTTCTATCGCTCCAAAAGACACTGCCACTATTTTTAATCCTGCCAAGCCCAATATAGTGCAAGATAGTCAGGCAGATGTCAGTCAAACAGATACTAAACAACCTTACCATCATAAAGCCAATCATAACCAAAACCGTAGTGTCGCCCAAAGCAGTGATGTAACGACTGCCAATGCGACTGCTACGATGCCAGTTAGTGCAGCGCCAAAAATTGGTTTTGTGTCATTAGGTTGTCCAAAAGCCTTGGTGGATAGCGAGCGTATCATCACCGAATTGAGCCGTGATGGTTATCAAGTAGCCAGCGACTATGAAGGTGCGGATCTGGTCGTGGTCAATACTTGCGGTTTTATTGAATCAGCGGTACAAGAGTCGCTTGATGCAATCGGTGAAGCTATTAGCAAAAACGGCAAGGTCATCGTGACGGGCTGCTTGGGTAAAGAAGCGGATAAAATCCGTGCAATGCACCCAGCTGTACTTGCCGTGACGGGCGCGCATGCCTATGATGAAGTCATTACGGCAGTTGCCCAGCACGTGCCCAAGCCAAACCGTAGTAAGGATGCAAACTACGATCCTAAAATAGATTTGATTAATGAGGCGGGTATCAAATTGACCCCAAGCCATTATGCTTATCTAAAAATATCTGAAGGCTGCAACCACCGTTGTACTTTCTGTATTATTCCAAGCTTACGTGGCGATTTGGACTCACGTCCGATTGATAATGTCATGAATGAAGCACTGGCGCTGAAGAATGCTGGCGTGAAAGAGTTGTTAATTATCTCGCAAGACACTTCCGCTTATGGGCTGGATCTTAAATATAAGACCAGTTTTTGGAACGGTATGCCGCTGAAGTCGAAGTTCTATGACTTATGCAAAGCGTTGAATGATCTAGGTATTTGGGTACGTCTACATTATGTCTACCCATATCCACATGTGGATAAAGTCGTTGAACTAATGGGCGAAAAGAAACTTTTGCCTTATTTAGACATTCCTTTTCAGCATGCCAGTCATCGCATCCTAAAAGCGATGAAACGTCCAGCGCATAGTGAAAACACTTTGGCACGTATCAAAGCATGGCGTGAGATTTGCCCTGATATCGTTATTCGCTCAACCTTCGTTGTTGGTTTCCCAGGTGAGACAGAAGAAGATTTCCAATGCTTACTTGATTGGCTGGTTGAAGCTCGTCTTGATCGCGTTGGTGCGTTTACCTATTCAGAAGTTGAAGGTGCCGTGGCCAATGATTTGCCAGATCACGTACCTGAAGACGTTAAAAAGTCTCGTTACGAGCGTTTAATGACGCTACAACAAGATATCTCAGCGCAAAAGCTACAAGAAAAAATCGGCAAAACCTTGATGGTATTGGTCGATGAGATTGACAGTGAAGAAGGTATTGCGATTTGCCGTAGCTATGCGGATGCGCCTGAAATTGATGGTCACGTCTATGTTGACGACATCACTGCACAAGTCAAAGTAGGGCAGTTCTTAACCGTCACTATTGACGACGCCAGTGAGTATGATTTGTTTGGCAGCTACAAAGGTTAAAAACCTAACACGATAGACAAGTGAAAATTGCCCCACAAAGGGCAGTTTTTGCTACAATTAGCGCAATTTAGCCTTTTGGCATGCTTATCATCAAGTATGTCGGTGTCGTCAAGACCAAAGGCAAACTCCATTTGTATTTTACCGATAACTTTAATTATAATTTAATGATAACAAGGTGATCTCATGTCTGACAAAAACCCGCGTTACTCTCGTATTTTGCTAAAACTCTCTGGCGAAGCTTTAGCTGGTGGCAAAGACATGGGTATTGATACCGAAGTGCTTGATAAAATGAGCTTATCTATTGCCCATTTGCGTGGACTTGGTGTCCAAGTTGGTATCGTGGTCGGTGGTGGTAACTTATATCGCGGTGCCCAATTACAAAAAGAAGGGTTGGTTGGCCGCGTTACAGGTGATCAAATGGGCATGCTAGCGACGGTTATGAATGGTTTGGCGATGCGTGATGCCCTTGAGCGCCGCAACATTAAAACGCGCTTGATGTCAGCATTACCTATTGGCGAAGTGACCGAAAGCTATAGCAGCCGTAACGCCATTCGTTATCTGAAAAACGGTGATGTTTGCATTTTTGTAGCTGGTACAGGCAATCCATTCTTCACTACTGATACCGCTGCTTGCTTGCGTGGTATCGAAATCGAAGCGGGCTTGATTTTAAAAGCGACCAAAGTTGACGGTGTGTATGACAAAGACCCAAGCTTACATGCTGATGCAGTCAAGTACGACGGTTTAACGTTTGACGAAGTGCTAGAGCA
This sequence comes from Psychrobacter sp. SZ93C1, assembly GCF_015864635.1. Classification (NCBI taxonomy): domain Bacteria; kingdom Pseudomonadati; phylum Pseudomonadota; class Gammaproteobacteria; order Moraxellales; family Moraxellaceae; genus Psychrobacter; species Psychrobacter sp. SZ93C1. The sequence continues at coordinate 170,997 of NZ_JADYWY010000004.1, forward strand.
AAAGCTTGGCGTCATGGATTTAACCGCTATTGCCTTGTGCCGTGAGCACAACGTACCGCTACAAGTTTTCGATATGACCAAGCCTAATGCATTGTTAAATGTCATTATGGGTGAAAATGAAGGCACACGTGTTTACCACTAATCTGCTTTGATATGCCCAGCATTAATATCACAACGTAAATAATTAAAGTTATGTCAGTCGCTGATAATCAATACTAATGATTAATAGTGACTGACATAACTTACAACAATGAATGATTTATCGATAGCGATAAATAAGGACACATAATGATTAAAGAGATTAAGCAAGACGGCGAAGCACGCATGCAAAAAACGTTGGAAGCGCTTCAGAGTACTTTCAGTAAAGTTCGTACAGGCCGTGCCCACCCAGGGATGTTGTCAGGTGTGATGGTCAGCTACTACGGTTCTGACACTGCCCTCAACCAAGTCGCAAGTGTTAACGTTGAAGATTCTCGTACACTGCTTGTTCAACCGTTTGATCGTACTATGGTACAAGCGATTGATAAAGCTATCCGTGAAGCAGATTTGGGTCTAAACCCAATGACGGCTGATGTGATTCGTGTGCCGATGCCAGCATTGACAGAAGAAACACGCCGCGATATGCAAAAGCTTGCGCGTGGAGAAGCTGAGAACAGCCGAGTCTCTATCCGTAATATTCGCCGTGATATGATGAATGATATTAAAGACTTAGCAAAAGAAAAAGAAATATCAGAAGATGACGAGCGCCGTGCCAGTGATGATATCCAAAAAATCACTGACAAATATATCGAAATCATCGATAAAAGTTTGACCAAAAAAGAAAGCGATTTGATGGACGTCTAAAAACTAATTTTATTGTTGTTTATGACAATAGTTAGTTAAGTCATCGCTCTAATAATAAGCAGCCAATGTGCCAACGCTATTGGCTGCTTATTGTTGCGTGAGTGCTAAGCGACTGATGACTGAATTATGATAAGTTTATGAATTGTCTGTCTGATGCTTTTTAATCACCCTCGCACACGTTATTATTATCTTACCTCAACAATAAGCAAGTTCGCCTATGTCCACTTCAGCCGTTTTGGCTCCCACTATTCTTCCTCGTCATATCGCTATCATTATGGATGGCAACAATCGGTATGGCAAAGCCAATGATTTGGGAAAAGGCCAAGGGCATGTCGCTGGCAAAGACGCACTAGACCCCATCGTTGAGTATTGTGTGGATGCTGGTATCGAGGTGTTGACGGTATTTGCGTTTTCTAGTGAGAATTGGCAACGTCCGCCTAGTGAAGTGGCACTGCTGATGCAACTGTTGGCCTCGACCATTCATGAGCAAATACCACGCATGTATGAGTACCGTATTCGCTTGCGTTTCATCGGCGATCGCAGTCAACTGAGTGCTGACTTACAAGCATTGATGGCAGATGCTGAAGCAAAAACGGTAGACTTTGAAGCCATGACACTGGTGATCGCTATCAGTTATGGTGGACAGTGGGATATTGCGAATGCCGCCAAACAGCTAGCACAGCAAGTAGAGTCAGGACAGTTACGTGCTGATGATATCAATAAAGAAATGCTCGGTGAGTATGTTCAGTTAGCAGATGAGCCTGCCGTCGATATGCTCGTACGTACGGGCGGTGAGTATCGAATCTCCAATTTCTTATTGTGGCAATCAGCCTACGCCGAGTTATTCTTTACCCAAACATTATGGCCGAATTTTGCAGCAGATGAGTTAGCGACGATGGTAACAGAGTTCGCTCAGCGTCAACGCCGCTTTGGTAAAACCAGTGAGCAGATAGTGATAGAGCAAGATAAGCCTTAAAATCGTTGTCGTTTTAAGCATTGACTTAGCATTTTGCAAAGCCGTTATCGTATGAGTAGTTAATATTGGTTGTTTATGAAATAATAAACCACTTCAATGGGTGTTCATTGCTATTAGTGGGCTATTGTAGATTAGCTGCTATAATGCACTTTTTGACCATGCGTTATTCATTATTATAAGGCTCAATAAGTATGTGGCAACGAATTAAGACGGCAATTGTTCTCGTTATTATCGTTGGTATTGCAATGTTTGCGAGCCAAACCCCTGTTTTATTTGCACCCCTTTTAGCCGTTGGCGTGATTATTGCGTCTCATGAATGGACAAAACTGATGCCTAAGTGGCGTCAGCCTGCTGTATTTGTGCTATTAGTCTTGGTGCTAACTTTAGTCTCTCTTATATTTAAAGTGACTTGGCTGTTTTGGTGGGTGGCGTCACTCGCTATATGGTTGATGGCGCTGTCTTGGGTTAGAGTATTTCCGACGCATACCAATTGGTATGGAAAGAAGCTGGCCTTGATGGGTGCTGTTATATTGACCGCATCGATTACGGCTATGTTTTATTTGTGGCAACTGTCGGCATGGTGGTTGCTTTATGTATTCTTATTGGTCTGGTGTGCAGACAGTGGCGCTTATTTTGTAGGTCGCAAGCTCGGTCGTCGCAAGATGGCACCGAATGTCTCACCTAATAAGAGCATGGAAGGACTGGCTGGCGGATTGGTCACAGGCTTGCTAGTCGTCATTGGGATTAGTGTCTTTAAACTACAATTGACTGGTGTGCCATTAGTCGCATTTGTGGCATTATCAGCGATAACGATTTTAGCATCAGTACTTGGTGACCTATTTGAGTCAATGCTCAAACGCCGTGCTGATGTCAAAGACTCAGGAACGATCCTCCCGGGTCATGGCGGCATATTGGATCGTATCGATTCGCTATTGTCTGCCACACCAATATTTGCACTTGGTTTTTGGGCGATACAACAATTTGGCTTGATCGTCGTATAAGGCATCAACGTCAGAGCGTTAAAAAATCAAAGCGCTTAAAAACAAAAGCGCTTAAAAATCAGAGTGTTTATTTATTTTTATTTCTCACAGTATCCTTCATAGGCATCAATGGTTATGACGCAGCGCATCGCCGTACTAGGCGCAACAGGTTCGATTGGCGACAGTACGTTAGCAATCTTAGCAGCACAACCACAGTACACGGTCTATGCTTTGTCCGGCTATCACCGTTTAGACAAGTTATTCGCCCTCTGCAAACAGTTTTTACCGAAACGTGTCAGCGTACCGACAGCAGCCGTTGATGATTTTGCTCAGCGCCTCGGTGCGGCAGGTCTTGATATTGATGTCTTGGGTGGCGAGCAGGGGCTGATAGACATCGCCGTTGACTCGCAAACTGATACCGTGGTCGCCGCGATTGTGGGTGCTGCTGGCCTGCCTTCTACTTTAGCAGCCGCTCGTGCAGGCAAGCGTATTTTACTTGCTAACAAAGAAGCGCTAGTGATGGCAGGGCAGGTGATGATTAACGCTGTCAAAATGTACAATGCCACTTTGCTGCCACTTGATTCAGAACACAATGCTATCTTTCAGTGCTTACCACTCGCTATTCAGCAAGACAATACCCAAATACACCAGTTAGAGCATGGCGTACGTAAGCTATGGCTGACCGCCTCTGGTGGGCCATTTTTGCAGCAGTCATTTGAGCAGATGCAACAGGCAAGCGTCGCTCAGGCAGTCAAACATCCAAACTGGTCAATGGGTCAAAAGATATCCGTCGACTCTGCAACGATGATGAATAAAGGCTTGGAATTGATAGAAGCTTGTCATTTATTTGATTTGACTGAAGATAGGATAAATGTGGTCATTCATCCACAAAGTATCATTCACTCAATGGTAGAATATAGCGACGGTAGCTTCTTAGCACAGCTGGGCAGCCCAGATATGAAAACGCCTCTTGCGCATGCACTCAGCTATCCCAATCGAATTGAGAGTGGCTCGCAGCCATTGGACTTATATGCGCTCAGCGGATTAGAATTTATCAAACCCGATTTGCAAAAATTCGCTTGTTTACGTTTGGCACGTCAAGCTATGCAAGCGGGTACGCAAGCGACTATTGTACTCAATGCTGCGAATGAAATCGCGGTGGCTGCATTTTTAGATGGACAAATTCGTCTGACTGATATTGCGGATATCAATGAGCAAGCATTAAATGACATACAAGTACCGCCATTGACCGAAACAGCTGACATAGAAGATATATTAACCATTGATAAGATAGCGCGGCATCTTACTGACAAGCTTGTAGCAAAATTGGCATAATCGTAGCGAGAAGCTTTTAGTCAAAAGACGATGTCCAGCATGCCCTAGCAAAGATGTTGATAAAAGATGCTAAGACCTTAATAAAAGATGCTAAAAGAAAATACTGAGAACCAATCATGACCTTTTTATTAACGCTCCTTGCAGCAATCTTTGTCTTAGGTCCGCTTATTGCTTTGCATGAGTGGGGTCACTATATCGTGGCACGTATGTGCGGCGTTAAGGTGCTGACTTACTCTATTGGTTTTGGGCCTAAGCTGTTTGGTTGGACCAGTAAAAAAAGTGGTATTGATTATCGCATCTCGGCATTGCCACTGGGTGGTTATGTCAAAATGCTCGACGAGCGTGAAGGTGAAGTGGCCAAAGATGAGCAACACTTGGCGTTTAATCATCAGCATCCGCTAAAGAAGATTGCGATTGCCGCTGCTGGCCCTATCATGAATTTTGTCATTGCTATTGCGTTGTTTTGGGTGCTATTTATGACCCCGTCAGAGCAATTAGCGACTAAAATTGGCAGCGTATTGCCTGATACGCCTGCTGACATGGCACAGCTGCCTGTTGGTGGTAAAATTGTTGCGATCGATGGTCATGACGTGCAAACGTGGGAAGGCATCAACTATCGTCTGGCTGGACGTATGGGCGAGACAGATGATGTGAGTATCACGGTGCAATCAGCTGTCCAAACGGATAACTCGACCAAAACGTATCAAGCGCCCGTGCAGCAATTTATGCAAGGCGCGGCTCAAGGCAAAGATGCATTGACCAGCTTTGGGATGCTACCGTGGCAACCAGATATTGCTCCGATAGTGGGTGATCTGAGTGCTGATGGTGCTGCCAGTCGGCAGGGGCTAAAAGTCGGTGATCGCATTACGGCTATCAATGATACAGAAATAAAAGACTGGATCAGTGCTACCCGTATCATCCGCGATAGCCCTGAAACGCTGCTTAATTTTACGGTTCTGCGTGATGGCAAATCTGTGCAATTACAGATTATGCCACAAGGTAAAAAAGATAACTTAGGTAACGATTATGGCCAAATTGGTGCTATGGTGGTACAGTCTGAGATTGTGGTCCCTGATGCGTACAAAACCACAGTCGTCTATGGTCCTGGCGAGTCATTAGTAAAGTCATTTGAGAAGACAGAACAGCTAGCAGTAATGACGGTTAGCTCAATGGGGAAAATGCTGTCGGGCATGATTGGGTTGGATAATTTGTCAGGTCCTATCACGATTGCCAAAGTTGCCAAACAGAGCTTTGATATCAGTTGGCAGATGGTATTGTCCACTGCGGCTTTGATTAGTTTGAGTCTGGCGGTATTGAATCTTTTGCCCATTCCTGTATTGGATGGTGGTCATATCGTCTATCATTTCATTGAACTGGTTCGCGGTAAGCCACTGTCAGAAGGCGTGCAAATGGTCGGTCTAAATATCGGTTTACTCTTGCTGGCAGGTTTCATGGTGTTAGCAATTGGTAATGATATCAGTCGGCTATTTTGATTAAATAATAGCTAATATAAATGATAAGGCATTATGTACTAATGGCTTTACGCCTATTATAGGCTGATTGTTGCTATGATAAATGATAGTGCTTCATCTCATGGTCTCTGTACTAATCGTAATTTTTAGTTTATTTTGTGATGCATTTTATATAAAGTGTTCTGAGTCTCCCTCATATGAGTTGAAAATTTCATATGCAATGGGCTAGACAATACGTGCTTTTTAACTTAACTTAAGCAAGTTTTTTATTGACGGATAGTGTTTATGCGTACGCCTTTATTTATGAGCGCGGCAGGGTTGCCGTTAGTTGTAGCGATGATGAGTATGCCAGTACATGCTGCAGAGTTTGTAGTCACTGACATCGGTTTTAATGGTCTACAACGCCTAACCCCCGATAGCCTCTATCCGGTTCTGCCTATTTCGGTAGGAGACACGGTGAGTGACAGTAGCTTAGCAGCGAGTATTAAGGCGCTATATGCGACTGAAAATTTCGCTGACATTCAAAGCCGCGTCGAAGGTGGTCAGTTACGATTTGATGTCGTTGAACGTCCAACCATTGCTGAGGTAACTTTTGAAGGCAATAAGCTTATTCCAAAAGAAGGGCTTGAGCAGGGACTGAAGAATGCTGGCCTAACTGCAGGTGATGTGCTTAAACAAGCCACACTACAGGGCGTCGCTAACGAGCTACAGCAGCAATACATCAGCCAAGGTTACTACAACAGTAATATTGAAGTGGATCAAACGGTACTTGACGGCAATCGTGTCAAGTTAGAGGTACGCTTCGTCGAAGGGGATCCTGCTAAAGTTGTCGATATCAATGTTATTGGTAATAAACACTTCAGCGATGAAGAAATCAAAGACGTCTTTGCGGTAAAAGAATCGTCTTGGAAAAATCTGATCTCTAAATCTGACCGCTATGCTCAAGAGAAGCTGGCCGCTAGTTTAGAAAACCTAAAAGCGCTCTATCAAAATGATGGTTATGTGCGCTTTGCCGTAGACAATGCCGTGCTTAATATCAGTGAAGATAAAAATAGCATCTTTATTGAAGTGAGCCTTAATGAAGGTGAACAATATCAGTTTGGCGACGTTAACTTCTTAGGCAAGCCAACGTTTGATAACGATGAGCTAAAAGAGCTGGTTACTTTTGCCCCTAACGAAAAATACTCGCAAGCCAAGTTAGACGCGACTACCGCAGCACTTAAGAGTCGTTATGGTAATGAAGGTTACTATCTAGCACAGGTCAGACCAGTACCACGTATCAATGATGATACCAAAATGGTTGAGATTGATTACTTCATCGATCCTGCACGTCCTATTTATGTTCGTCGCATTAACTTTACGGGCAACATTAAAACTCAAGATGAAGTACTTCGCCGTGAAATGCGTCAGCTAGAAGGCACACTGTCTTCTAATGACAAGATTCAGCTGTCACGCACACGTTTGATGCGTACTGGTTTCTTTAAAAGTGTGACTGTCGATGTCAAGCCAGTACCTAATCAGCCAGACCAAGTTGATGTGAACTATGTGGTCGAAGAGCAGCCTTCTGGTAGCTCAACCATCGCTGCAGGTTATTCACAAAGTGGCGGTGTGACATTCCAGTTAGATTTGACGCAAAACAACTTTATGGGTACTGGTAACCGTGTAAAAGCTGCGTTGTCACGCTCAGAAACCGTTGATTCTTATAGTTTAGGATATACCGATCCGTACTTTACTGAAAATGGTGTTTCTCAGGGTCTGAGTGCTTATTATCGTAAGACCAAATATGATGATGATAACGTCAGTAACTATGTGACAGATTCCCTTGGTGCTACGCTTAATTACAGCTATCCAATTGACGAAACCAAGCGAGTCAGTGCTGGTTTGAACGTTGATAATACGACCGTACGTGGCGGTAAATACCTTGGTATTTCCAATGTTCAAGAGCTGTTAGAAGATGGTGGCACGGCAACATATTATGATGATACAGATTTAAGCGATGCCAGTTTTAAAAATGACTATACGACTTATAATTTACTATTTGGTTGGGATTACAGCACGCTAGATCGCCCTGTGTTTCCAACGAAAGGTATGAGCCACGCAATTGATGCAACGATTGGCGTTGGTGATTCTAGCTACCAGAAATTAACCTATAGCGGTAATGTTTATTATCCTATATATAAAGATGTTATCGCCCGCGGCTATACCAAACTTGGCTATGGTAATGATTTGCCATTCTATGAAAACTTCTATGCTGGTGGTTATGGTTCGGTCCGTGGTTATGAGTCTTCTACGCTTGGCCCTAGATCAGAAAATTATTATTATGCTGAGAATGGCATAGAAAGTGAGGGTGAAGAGGTCGGTGGTAATGCCTTGGCAACTTTCGGTGCTGAGCTAATTTTACCAATGCCATTTAAAGGCGATTGGGCAGATCAAGTACGTCCAGTATTGTTTGCTGAAGGTGGACAAGTTTTTGATACCACTGGTAAAGAAGATGAAACCTTTGAGGATACAGGTGTGTCTTTAATCACTCAAGATAATAGCTTACGCTATAGTGCGGGTGCGGGTATCACTTGGTATACTCCTATTGGACCTATCTCACTCAGTTATGCGATGCCTATCGGTGATAAAGAAGGCGATGAGACTGAAAAAGTTCAGTTCCAGATTGGTAGTACGTTCTAACGCTATATCCGTTAGACAGTAATAGATTGCCAAGATGATTTTTCAGCTTGGCAATTGCCTTATTCATAACAATATTAATAGTCACTATGATAACGATAGAGCAAATTATCACTCGGATTGAGCAGCGTCAGCCGATTACCAACAAGACTGAAATTAACGCTGAACAATTACGTCAAGAGCTCGATGGTGTGGGTAGTCTGACCACTGCTAATCATCAGCAGTTGAGTTTTTTGGCGGGTGCTCGCTATGCTTCTAGTCTTGCTAGTAGTCAGGCAGGAGTAGTACTGGTCACTGCAGAGTATGGTGAGCAAGTACCCTCATCAGCGGTAGCGTTAGTGGTTGCAAGCCCGTATTTGGCTTATGCGAGTGCCAGTCAGCTATTCGGTCGCGAACTACGGTCTAATGAGATTCATCCTAGTGCAGTGATTGCTGATAGTGCGACTATTGATGATAATGTCAGCGTCGGTCCTTTTTGTGTGATCGGTGACCATGTGCACATCGGTGAGCGTAGTTCACTGGCTGCTCATGTGGTCGTCGAGGCAAATACTACGGTAGGCACTGATTGTATTATAAAATCACACGTGGTTATTGGACATAATTGCATCATTGGTAATCATGTCAGATTGCATGCGGGTGTAAGCGTGGGCTCAGAAGGGTTTGGTTTTGCACCAACCACTGATCCTAGCACTACAGGCTGGGAGCGTATCGCTCAATTAGGGCGTGTAATGATCGGTGACTATGTACGAATTGGTAGCCAGACCTGTATCGATCGCGGTGCCATTGATGATACGGTTATCGGTAATCATGTGATTATTGATAATCTAGTGCAAGTTGCTCATAACGTGCATATCGGAGACGGTAGTGCGATTGCTGCCCAAACGGCTATCGCTGGTAGTACTCGAATAGGTAAGCGCTGCATCATTGGTGGTGCTGTTGGCATTACCGGTCATATTGAGATAACAGATGATGTGACTTTGTCTGGAATGACGATGGTAACCAAATCCATCAAAACTGCTGGTTCATATTCCTCTGGAACGGCTGCAATGCCGACGGCTAACTGGCGACGTGCTGCGGTACGTTTTCGTCAGCTTGGCCATGATTAGCGCCACTACAAACAAATCATAAAGACTCAACACATAGCAAGGAAGCGCCATTATGAGCAGCCAAGACATAAATATTTTAAATGATGACAATATTAAAAGTTTAGATGAGCAAGGTCTTAAGTTACCATTAACTTATCATACGCTTAAGCATTATTTGCCACACCGTTATCCTTTTCTCTTGGTAGACAAGATTATTGATTGTACTCCTGGAGAATGCATTACTGGCGTGAAGAACGTGACGATTAATGAAGAGTTCTTCAATGGTCATTTTCCTGATGAGCCGATTATGCCAGGGGTATTAATGGTAGAGTGCATGGCTCAAGTTTCAGGCGTTCTTGGATTTATTAGTGCGGGGCTCACGGCAGAAGATGGTTATCTATATCTGTTTGCAGGCGTAGACAAGGTTCGCTTTAAGCGTCGTGTTATTCCTGGTGATCAGTTAACTATTCGTGCCAAAACAGTCATGCAAAAGCGTGGCATTTATAAGTTTGACTGTACCGTACATGTCGACGATGAGCTGGCTGCTAGCGCTCAAATAATGATTGCTCGTCAAGAGCAATAGCATTGGTTTGGTTGATAACGAACGATAATGTCCATAGTGAGCCATAGCATCTAAATAGCTATCTCAAAATGGACAATCAGAATGACCACTGAATATTTTATATAATAGCAGAGCCAGTTTTAGCTTTTTAAACACCGCTAAATTGGCTGTATTTTTACCATTTACTCGCATCAGATGATACAAAGGCCCACATTATGAGTCAGATCCATTCAACAGCACTCATCTCACCGTCCGCTCAGATTGATGAGACTGCCACCATTGGTCCATATTGTATCGTTGGTGATGAGGTATCCATTGGTGCACATACTGTTTTGCACCGACATGTAGTCGTCACTAAGTTGACTCGTATCGGCCAGCACAATCAGATTTACCAGTTTGCCAGCATTGGTGAAGATCCACAAGATTTGAAGTACGCAGGTGAACGCACCTGGCTTGAGATTGGTGATCACAATACCATTCGTGAGGCCTGTAGCTTACACCGTGGTACAGCACAAGATGGTGAGCTGACCAAAATTGGTAGCCACAATCTGCTGATGGTCAATACGCATGTGGCTCATGATTGTGTGATTGGCGATCATAATGTGTTGGCGAATAATGTCGGTGTGGCAGGCCATGTCACGATTGGTGACCATACGATTATCGGTGGTAACTCAGGTATTCATCAATTTTGTACGGTGGACGACTATAGTTTAATCGGTGGGGCGAGCTTAATTCTAAAAGACGTGGCCGCATTTACGATGGTATCTGGTAATCCGGCAAAAGCACATGGTCTGAACATCGAAGGTATGCGCCGTAAAGGTTGGTCAAAAGAGACCATTAATTTTTTACGCGAAGCCTATCGTACAATTTTCAGATCGGGTTTGACGACCGTAAAAGCGCTAGAAGTTTTGAATAATGAGCTGTTGCCACAAGAGCCAAAAATTCAACTACTCATTGACTCATTACAGAAAAGCCGTCGCGGCGTGGTACGTTAAAAGTAGGATAAAAATACGCTAAGAGTTAGTAATAGTATAAATCTTCTAATCGACCAAACGCTTGTTAACTTTAAATAAAACATAAAAAACCATAACTAATAGTTATGGTTTTTTATGTTTATGAGTACTTGACTTTTTTGGTCGCTTAGCAGAAACTGAGCGTTTACGGTATTGTAATCAATTCTTTCTTAATGTTACTGGGCGTTTCGCATTGATGCGCTTACTAAATAGCCTACTACTATAAATGGCGTTTATGATAATCAAGGAAGATTATCAGTGACATTAATTGAAGCACGAGGATGGAAAAATGGCTATCAATAAACAAGAACATGCACAGTGGAGCTCAAGTTTTGGCTTCGTGTTGGCAGCAGTAGGTTCGGCAGTTGGTTTGGGAAATATATGGAAATTTCCATACATGGTAGGTGAAAGTGGTGGCTCAGCTTTCGTTATCGCTTATTTATTTTGTATTGCGTTAGTCGGTTTTCCAATTTTGGTTGCTGAATGGCTGATTGGTCGCCGCGGACAAAAGAACCCAGTTAATACCTTTGTTGATGTTGCCGCAAGTGAAGGCAAGTCACGCAGTTGGGGGATTATTGGTGCTTCAGGTATTTTAGGTGGCTTCTTAATCCTATCGTTCTATAGTGTTATCGGTGGTTGGGCACTCAACTATGTAACTAAAATAGCGACAGGTCAGTTCGTTGGACAAGATAGCGATGCTGTTGGTGCCACATTCGATGCTATGTTAGCCTCTGCTGGTACATTAACGATATGGCATACAGTATTCATGTTCTTTACCGCTGTTATCGTTGGTATTGGTGTGACGAGCGGTATCGAAAGAACGGCTAAGATTTTAATGCCATTATTAGGTTTGATTCTATTCGTTATCGTTGGTTACAACGTCATGAATGGTGGCTTTGGTGAGGCAGTGGCTTATCTGTTTACTCCTGATCTAAGCAAGCTGACCGAAGATGTTATGATTGCCGCATTGGGCCATGCTTTCTTCACATTATCAATTGGTATGGGTATCATGGTTGCTTATGGCTCATATTTGGGTCGTGAAGTGAACTTACTTAAGACGGCACGTACGGTTGTTATTCTAGATACTGTGATTGCTTTGGCTGCTGGTCTAGCTATTTTCCCAATTATCTTTAGTAATGGTCTAGATCCTGCTTCAGGTCCTGGTTTGATTTTTGTCAGCTTACCAATTGCTTTCGGTAGCATGGGCGCTGGTACGATTATTGGTACATTGTTCTTCTTACTTATTACCTTCGCTGCTGTTACATCAGCAATCTCATTGCTTGAGCCAACGGTTGAGTTTTTAGAAGAGCGTACTTCTATGAGCCGTACCGTAGCAACGATCGTTTCGAGTACTATCATTTGGTTGCTAGGTATTGCGGCATTACTATCGTTTAATCTATGGTCTGACGTTACTATCTTGGACAACAATATTTTCGATGCTTTAGATAAACTGACCAGTAAATTCATTCTACCTTTAACGGGCCTTGCAGCGATTATATTCCTTGCTTGGAGAATGGATCAGCGTAGTATTCAACAAGAGCTTGGATTGTCTAATGGTGCATTTCAGGTTTGGCAAATCGTTGCTAAATTCGTTGCTCCAATTGCAGTCGTGGTCGTATTTGTTAATGCGTTAATCTAATAAATTTAAAGCAAGGCATTTGATTGCTCTGCTTTAAAAGTAATAGATAAAAAAAGGGCTTAAGATAATTCTTAAGCCCTTTTGCATGTTTATCGATAAGTAATTGCGATGATTAGCGCAAGTTCAGCTCAGGTACTGTTTGACCACGCTTAGTATAGAACTCAATGACGAACTCATCAAACGTGTCTTGTTCAATAGCATCTCTAATACCCTGCATCAAACGTTGGTAATAGCGTAAGTTATGAATAGTAGCCAACTGTGCACCCAACATCTCCTTGCATTTATTAAGATGGTAGAGATAAGCTCGGCTGAAGTTCTGGCAAGTATAGCAATCGCATTCAGGGTCTAATGAACCTTCATCGTTGCGATACTGGCTATTACGGATACGTACCACACCAGCGTTGTCTGTGTCGCCTGTGACAAAGTAATGACCATTACGCGCGTTACGAGTTGGCATCACACAATCAAACATATCGACACCGCGACGTACACCTTCAACCAAATCCTCAGGCTTACCAACGCCCATTAGATAGCGTGGCTTATCTGCTGGCATATCATCAGGAAGGTAGTCTAAGACATCCATCATCTCATCTTTTGGCTCACCAACAGACAGACCACCGATGGCATAACCATCAAAGCCAATATTGAGCAGACCTTCGAGTGATTGCTGACGCAAATCAGGATACATGCTGCCTTGTACGATACCAAATAAGGCATTGGTACTGCCCAGTCTGTTGTGCTCATCTACGCAGCGTTGTCCCCAACGTAGCGATAACTCTAACGATTTTTTGGCTTCGTCATGAGTGGCAGGATAGGGCGTACACTCATCGAACTGCATGACGATGTCTGAATTCAAACTGTACTGAATCTGCATCGATTTTTCTGGAGAGAGAAACACCTTGGCACCGTCGATAGGAGATTTGAAGTCGACACCTTCCTCGGTGATTTTACGCATGGCACCCAGACTGAATACTTGGAAACCACCTGAATCAGTCAGGATAGGCTTGTCCCAATGCATGAACTTATGCAAGCCACCAAACTTATCAATCACCTCGGTACCTGGACGTAACCATAGATGAAAGGTGTTGCCCAAAATAATATCCGCACCGATGGCCTCGATATCACGTGGCAGCATACCCTTGACCGTACCATAAGTACCAACAGGCATAAAAGCAGGCGTTTGCACGTCGCCATGATTGAGATGAACTGTACCACGGCGTGCACGTGTGTCACCGCTGGCTGTTTTATGTAAGACAAATTGCATATGATTATCGCTATTTACGCTATGAAAATGGCGATAATTATAGCATTGTTAGCGGTTTTTTTGGACATATAGTCAGAGAATCACTGAACTGCTACGGCGTTGCCCTCCCTAAATGTACTACTTGTACCATCTTCAGTCGGCTGCCTTGTACCCATTTTAGCGTTCTTTAGCTATAGATATTGGATGTCATCGATATACGCTCGATACACACTTTGGTCAATACCGCTTTGTCATAACCAAAAAATACAGATAGCACCCCAAAAGACACAGACAGCAAGTGGCGTCATTGATAAAGTAACAATCATACAGGTGAGGTAGTCAGAGTCATCAGACTTATTTTAAGAAACAGGTTTATTTTAAGAAACTAGGAAGATAATATGAAGAAGACAGGTTATTTATTATTAATGGGCGGATTACTATTGATATCAAAAGGGGCGATGGCCGCTGAGACAGAAGAGCCAGAGTACACGTTATTGACGCAGACAGGCGACTTTGAGCTGCGTCGTTATGACGAGCAGCTCGTGGCGCAAACGTGGGTGAGTGGTGATCAAGATTCTGCCAGTCGCGAAGGATTTAAGATTTTAGCTGATTACATTTTTGGTAATAATACAGCACCAACGGGCGGCAGTAGTAAAATTAGCATGACAGCGCCTGTGACCATGCAGTCCGAAGCTAGTGATGCATCACAGAAAATCGCGATGACGGCACCAGTGAGCATGCAGCAAGAGGATGGAAAGTGGCGCGTGCAGTTCACTATGCCTAGTCAATATACGATGCAAACGTTACCAAAGCCTAATAATCCTAATGTTAAGATTATTGAAGTGCCAGCACAGACTTATGGTGTGATTAAGTTCTCTTGGCTTGCAGGAGAAGACAAAGTAGCGGAAAAAACCGAAGCGTTGCAAACATGGATGCAAGACCAGAATCTAACGCCTACAGGCGAGCCTGAATTGGCACGTTATAACCCACCTTGGACGCTCCCATTTTTGCGCCGCAATGAGGTGATGATCGCCTACGAGTCAAAATAATAGCCGCAGCTCAAAGATATTATTTTTAATGAGTATGTTATTTATCTGCTCTAATGATTCATAGATTTATAAAAATTAGGCCCATAAAAAAAGACAGCAATCGCTGTCTTTTTTGTATTTAAGGTTTTGGGTAGCTTATCTAGTTTTTTTGTTCGCGGATGATATTAAGCATACGGCGTAATGGTTCAGCTGCGCCCCATAGCAGTTGATCACCGACAGTAAATGCACCTAGATACTCAGGACCCATATTGAGCTTACGCAGGCGACCTAACGCAACAGTCAAAGTACCAGTGACAGCTACTGGCGTTAAACGATTCATGGTGGCTTCTTTGTCGTCTTCAACCAAATCCAACCACTCGTTGCCGCTGTTTTTAAGTGCCGCTTCGATTTCTTCTAACGGAATGTCTTTTTTGAGCTTGATGGTTAAGCCTTGTGCATGGCAGCGCATGGCGCCGACGCGAACACACATACCATCGATGGCAATTTTATCAGCTTCAGAATTACCAAGGATTTTGTTGGTTTCAACACCACCTTTCCATTCTTCTTTTGATTGTTTGTTCTCTAGTTGAACATCAATATAGGGGATTAAGCTACCTGCTAGTGGCACACCGAAGTACTGAGTAGGGAAGTCATCTGAGCGCTGAGTTTGCGCGATTTTTTTATCAATTTCAAGAATCGCGCTAGCAGGATTAGCTAATTCGTCTTGGACGGCATCATGCAATACGCCCATACCACTGATGAGCTCGCGCATGTTGTTTGCGCCAGAACCACTAGCGGCTTGGTAAGTCATGGCGCTGACCCATTCAACCCAGCCTTTATTAAACAACTCACCGATAGCCATTAGCATCAATGACACGGTACAGTTACCACCGATAAAGTCTTTTTTACCATTGGCTAAGGCACTATCGATGACAGCGCGATTGACCGGATCAAGAATGATGATGCTGTCATCTTTCATTCGCAACGTGCTCGCTGCATCAACCCAATAACCATTCCAACCGCCATCACGTAATGGTTGATGTACCTTTGACGTGTAATCACCACCTTGGCAAGTAATAACAACATCACAAGCAGCAAGTGCGTCAATATCATGAGCATCTTTTAATTGGCTAGTTTCAATACCCTCAAAGCTTGGCGCATCTCCGCCTGCATTGCTGGTTGAAAAGAACACAGGTGTGATGCCATTGAAGTCATTTTCTTCTTGCATACGTTGTATCAATACTGACCCAACCATACCGCGCCAGCCTACCAAGCCTACTGTTAAATTACTCATGAAATTCAATCCTATTTACAATTATTTGTTGCATCACCAACCGATAACAATGCCGTGAATAGCACTAAAAAGCAAGGCGTTTTAGCGGTTTTCTATATACTATTAACTATGTTCGTTATAACTTTAAGTTATTAGCGTAATAGTGACACTCACTATGCCTTAGACAACTCATCGTACATTAATAATATCTAGCAATCATGACTATAGAAAAAACAGATACCATGATGGTTATTATGAGCTTGTAAATATTGTAATGTTTTATGATAGTTGTCGCATCATGATTGCTCATTAGTAGTCTATAATATTGTGAAATGCTAAGGTTAGAAGCGAACCTCAATTCAGACCAAGCAATGCCATATTTCGTCATCGAATAAGTCATGAACAAGGCTATTTTTTCAGTCATCCTCCTAATAGACGGTTAATACACACTATGGATCTCTCACTATTATATTACAGCCTACAGGGACTAGCAGGATTCATCGCCTTCGTAACGATTTGGGGTTGGATACCACTTGATAATTGGTGGGTACGCGGCGTTGAGTTTCCACGTATTCAGATCATGGTGTTAGGTGCTATTGCTTGGATTGGCATGCTGCTTTTTTGGTCAGAGTGGGCGTTAAGTCAGTGGCTGCTGTTCTTGGTCTTAAGTATCACTTTAGCATTTCAGCTGAGAATGATACTGCCTTATACTAGGCTGTGGAAAAAAGAAGTCGAGAAAGCAAAAGACAAACCAGAGGAACAGGGTAATCATCTAAAAATAATGGTTTCAAATGTTTTGACGCCTAACGATAATACACAAAAACTGGTTGATTTGGTTAATCAAAAAGAACCTGATATTTTGATTACTTTAGAAAGTGATAAAAAATGGGAAAAGGCATTACAGCAGATTGAATCTGATTATCCTTATACCGTAAAAGTGCCACTGGATAATCTGTATGGTATGCATCTCTATTCTAAGCTTGAGCTGATTGATCCTGAAGTCAAATACTTGATGATTGATGATATTCCTTCTATTCATGCGCAGCTGCGCCTGCAAAGTGGTCGCGTCATTTGGTTGTATTGCTTGCATCCTATGCCGCCCAGTCCAACCGAAGCAGACAAATCTACCACTCGAGATGCCGAGCTGCTCATGGTCGGAAAGCACATAAAAGAAAACGACCAAACGGCGATATTGGCAGGTGACCTCAATGATGTGGCATGGTCAAAGACGACTCGACGTTTTCAGCGTATATCTGGGTTGCTAGACCCGCGTATCGGCCGACATTTTATCAATACTTTCCACGTCAATTATCCATTTCTGCGTTGGGCATTAGATCATATTTTCCATAGTGCCTGCTTTACCGTTGTAGATATAAAGCGTATGCCCTCTATTGGCTCTGACCACTTTCCCGTTATGACGACGCTACAATATGAGCCAGAAAAGACCAGTCAACAAGCGCAAAACGCGCCTACTAAGGACGCAGAAGATATTAAAGAGACGGATCATAAAATAGAAGAAGGTAAAAAAGAAGGTAAAAAGGTATCAAAAGAACATGCAGAAGAGTAAATGATTTTGGACTAATAGGCACTAACGTTATAAGTTATTGTACTGTCTGGCTTTCTCTTAAAGCGTAAGCATATGCTTACGTCAAATAAGGTCTTTAGCCTCTAGTTGTATCAAACTGATTGCCCTACAATACGACCATCAACACAAGGACATGCAAGGATGCAGTGTTGAGACAGTATCAATAAAAGCTCAGGTCAGCCCACTGTCTTATAGTTTACTGTTCATGACTTAGGATAAGTCAACACGGAAATAATAACAACATGAAGCGTTAAAGCCTCGAACCAATCGCCCTAGGTTCGGGGCTTTTCTTTGTGTGTAAAATTCATTCGTTGAAGAGTAATTTTTGGGTTTTATAAAAAATTAGAATATCAGGAATCAGAAAATATTCTCAAACGATATAGTCGGTGAACTACTAAACCGCTACGGCGTTACCCTCCTTAGATGTACTACTTGTACAATCTGCAGTCGGCTGCCTTATACCCATTCTAGAGTTCTTTGACTATAGCTTTTAAAAATGGGGGCTTATCAATAAAAAAAGGGTACATGCATTGGCATGTACCCTTTTTCGAAAAGACTATTTATGTTGTTAATCTATTCGGTAGCTTCTTATCCAAGTACTTGGATATAAGCGCTAGAACGTAACTCTTGTAGCCAGTCTTCTTGAGCCTGTGGTGCTAGGCGTTGGTACAGTGCTTGACGTGCCATATTGCGACGATATTGTTCACTAACGTCCTGATCACGTTTACCATCAACTTTCAAGATATGCCAACCGAACTGGGTCTTGAAAGGAGCAGAATAATCACCGACCGCTGTATTTTTCATGACAGCTTCAAACGGACCGACCATATCCTCTTCACTAACCCAATCAAGATCACCACCGCGACCAGCTGAACCTGGATCATCTGAATAGGTCGATGCTAAACCAGCAAAGTCAGCGCCACTACGTAGCTGTTCATATAAGTCATTGATCTTTTGTTCAGCAAGCGCATCCGTCTGGAGCTCATCAACTTTCACCAAGATGTGACGAGTTTGCCATTGTGGTATCAGCATGGTATCACTGGCTTTCTTATTAGCAAGCTTAATGATATCGATGCCTTCAGGAGTAATTAATGGCTCACTAACCGCACCGACGTCAAGCTTGGTAATTTGGCTTGATAGTTCTGTAGGCAATGAGGCCGCCTTGTGAAAGCCCATATCGCCACCTTGTAGTGGGATAGGATAGCTACCTTGGCTAGCAGCCACAGCTTCCGTGACATTGACATCTGATACGAGCAGGCGAGTGCGTAATGCTTCCGCTACCTTTAATGCTTCTGCACGCTGCGCCTCTGATAAACGGCTATAGTCATCGATGTAAGGCACGCGTACATGAATGGTTTGATATTCACTTTGGTTCAATCGCTTGGCTTCAGGAGAGGCCAAAAATGCATCGATATCCTGCTCGCTGATGCGTACACGATCACTGATTTGACGTTGCTGCAATGCTTGAATAGAGGCGTCTTCGATCAACTGAGCGCGCAGAGCAGCGTAGCTACCAGGTCTTGCTGCATCTAGACGTTGCTGCAATGCTGAGATGCTATTGAGTCCTTCTGCTTGTGCGATTTGACCCAGACGCTGATTGATAGCGGCATCGTCAGGTTTTAGGCCTGAGCGCTTGATCATAGACAGCTGTAACTCGCGTAAGATAAGTGCATTTAACACTTCAGACTGTAGCTGAGCTGAGTTGGCAATTGGCTCGCCAGCAGCTTTAGCACGTGCTTGAGCTTGCGTAATAGCCGCAACCAATTCACTTTTTAAGATAGCATTCTCATTGACTAATGCAATGATGCCGTCTGTGCTATTGGCTGGAGTCAGGCGATTCACGTTGCTTTGTTCAGCATTGGTTGTCGCTTTAGCCGCTGCAGGCTTTACGGTGGCAGCTTGGGCATTGAGACTAAGCACAAGGCCTGCACTCATACCCATAGAAAACAGTACAGCACGGCTGGTTTGACGTACAGAAAAAAATCTCATGATGCTCCTCATCAATGTCATCGCATCGGATGGTAGTTGGTCAACCATATCCATTATATTTTAATAATCATATACTGAATAATCTTGTCCATAATAATGTGATAAATAGTATCACGTAAATAGATAGCTACGCGAGTAATGGGATAGGCTGACTTTATTTAGCCGCTCATTCTTAATTTGTTCAGCTAAGCAACTTATCGGTCTGTCATAAAGTTTTGGTTTTATAACAGACCTTGTAAGAAATCCTAGTTTTTCCACGCAGTTTGTACAGTATCAAAGCCACGTACCTTCTCAGACAGTAAACGCGTCAAACTGCCATTACCACTGCCAAGACCACTTAGTCTAAGCTCTGCCATGATTGCTTGTGTCGGCTCATTGGTAACATCCAAGTCATTATAATAACGACGGCCATAAACGGCAAAACCAAAGCAGCAGTCTTCGTAATCGACACCAACAAGTGCATCAAGCATCTTGCTGTTGCGATAATCATATTGGCCTTGTGTCAATATTCGCCATTTACTATTGATAGGGAATATAGCCGATGCAGTAACGGCAGATAATGGTAGCTGATTGGTGTTCGTATCACTTTGACGCTTTACAAAGCCGACATTAAATAAGCTGTTGTCTGTTGGCTGGTAACGTAGCTCAGTTGTGATAAAGTTTAAGTCATAGCTATTGTCCAATGCACCGTTCACATCGACCCAAACGTTATTATATGGTTGGATACTCGCATCCCAAACCATGCCTGATGATGACGTAGTAAAAACAGGCTCATCATCGGTGAGCGTGACGCGACCATCATCGATATAAAACTGCTCTGCAATACTACCATCGAAACGTGTCACACCCGTTGCATCGATGTAACGATAATTAATCCCTGGCGTAACGGCATGCAAGTCTTGCAAGCGGTCATGACCTAAAAACCAACTGTCCGAAAATAGCTGCTCATAGTTGGTTGAGGCAATACGGGTATTAAAGTTAGGAATGTCATTCTGGTCTTCGTATGGTGCATAAGTGTACTTCAATCGCGGATTGAGTAACTGATAACCACCCATAGTATCGTCAAACGCACCAAATGGTGAACCGGCACGGTATAGATGTAGTCCGGCATCAATGCTGGCTTGCGGTACAAACGCTGATAGACTGCCATCTTCTGCACTTAGCGAGCTATCTTCTAAGCTGTCTTCGTCGTATGCCGTATAGAGATGTTGTAGGCTCAGCTTTGGTTTAATGTAGCCCCACGAAGATTCGATCGGGTAAGCGGCGCTAATTTTATTATAAAGACGTGTACCGCTTTTTTCAGTCTCAGAACCATCATCGATAGATTTTTTAAAGTACGCTGAATCACTAACACCCGTAATTTCAAAGTTATTGTTTGTCGGTATACGGTAGTTCAGCATTAGTTGTGGCAGGCGAGAGTAAGGTTTGTCTTTATCCTCTAGTGCGTCACCATCGCTATCAAAAGCATCCAGTGTTTGAAAGGTCTCGAGTTTTAGCTCACCAGTGACATAGTCGTTATAATAGTTGAGACGGGCACGTCTCGGTAAATTTACCGTACTATCGGATAAACCAAGGGTATCAAAGTCATCCAGGTAGTCCGAATCCGAGACATAGCTGTATTTGAGATCCCCGCTTAAACGCGGAATACTCTTGGATTCCCAAGTATGATCATAAAATAGACTGCTACGATTTTCGTCATCGTACTCGTTATCATTAGGGAGGTATGAACCAGTTACCGTACCTTTCCCATAGTTTTCGGTCAAATAACGAAACTCACCTGATAACATGGGGTTGCGATCAGTATAAATATGGGTATTAAGCGTAGCATCGTAATTGGGTGCCAAATTTAAATAATAAGGTACATCAACTTCAAGACCAGTTTCACTACTAATACCGACATTCGGTAATAAGAAGCCACTACTGCGGCGACTGTCTATTGGGAAGTTAAAATAGGGTAGATAGAATACTGGTATGTCAGCGATACGGAACGTTGTATCGTAAGCTTCACCGCGGCCTGTTTCTGTATCTAAATCAATAGTTTTGGCATCAAACTGCCATTTTCGATTCATGGGTGGGCAGGTACTAAACATGACATCATCTAATTCATAGTGACTGTCATTGGGTCTGTTTAAGCGCTTGGCATAGCCATGTGCTTGTAGATCGACACTAGCAAAAGCCACATTCTCAGCGGTTGATTGTCCCGTTTCCGTGTTGTAGTTCAAGCTGTCAGCGACGCCAATCAGGCCACCTTGTGACGCTCTTTCACTTAAACTGGCTTGAGTATTATTCATAGCCTGATTGGGTACATTATTCCGTGGTACTTTTTGCCCTGTCGCTTGGTCAGTAAACATGACGTTGCCTTGGGCTGCTGCCACACCTTTGCTCAAATCTAGCGAGACTTTTTCTGCTGCTATTTGTTGGGTGCCTTGATTAATAATGACATTACCCGAGAGCTCAGCATAGTCAACGCTGTCGTAATAACCATAGTCCGATTCTGTAAACAGAGGTGCTCGGTTATTTTCTAGACTATTAGTTGCTCCAGCCTCATTGACAGCACGCTGATAATTAGGGTTGCTATGTGGATATACCCATTGACCTTCACAGCGTTGTGAGCTATCTACAGTACGTATCGGTATCTGTAAATTCTTACCAACTTTAGGAATGACCTGAGGACTGGTTGTGTCGACCATACTATCAGCGGTTGGAAGCTCAGTATCGGGTGTTAGCTCATAGAACTCTGCCAAGCGCATTAAGCTGTCTTGAATGCTTTCATCATTTAAATCAAGCTTGTTGGTGTTTTTTGCAGCTTTAGGCGTGCTGGTATCATTACTTTGTGTAGCGGCAATGCTTTTCTGAGTATCGAGTGCTGGTACAAAAGCTGAATTGTTACTGTCTTGATTATCGCTGTCTTGATTATCGCTGTCTTTAATGGCAGTGACTTCTAGAGAGCTGTCATCTAGGGTGTCTTTACTAATGGCACTCTCAGTATTGAACAAGCTGTCATTATTGACAGAGCTATCACTGAGGCCGCTATCGTTAAAAGAGCTGCTATCTAAAGTGCTAACACTTGCAGCCGTATCAATACTATTAATGCCGTCAGTTAAAGTTGAGTCATCAATAGTAGCTTTAGCAGCGACGGCTGCCTGTTGCGATTGTTTGGTTGCAGCAGTAGTCTTTGGACTCTGACTCGCTTGATAGTTAATATCACTATAATCAGGCGTTTGATTGATGTTGCTATTAGCATTAGGCGCTGCTTTAGATATGTAACGTGTACTACTATCGGTGAGGATCGGCGCAGTTTTTTGTGTGTCAGCATCGCTGATTGCAGCATTAACGGCTAGGCTAGATAAGCCTAAGGCGCCAAATAAGATCACGCGAATGCTTTGGTAAAGCGGAGAATATAACAAGGGCACACCTATGATTGCAGAGCCTATTGGATTGCGATACTGAGCTTAGTAGCCGCATTATTGAACAAGGTATAGCAGTTAATAAACGACTAAAAAATCACTAATTGCTAATAGCGATCTCAAGAATTTGAGTGTTTTACATATAATGACGACTAATCATAGTCAAAAAAAACCAAATCAGCTACACTATTTACCAAAATTTATAATATAGCTAGGCTGCTTTTCGAATGATTGCCGAGATTATGCTTAGCGCCGCTAGATATTGAATGATAACTCAATATACTTGTTATAGCAGTTATTGTGGCTCAAGATTTCACCATTTTAACAAGGTTTTGCCTGACTTATCACTACTTTAATTGTTTACGACTTATATTTAACCTGCGATGCCCATTATGACTGACAAACTAACTTTAGAGCCGAACATGACTGATACCAAAACCAATAGTCGCCTACAGCAGCTAGAGAGCTGGTTGCAGCAGATATTTACAGGTAAAAGATTTAACTTGGATAGCCTGCCTGGTGATGCCAGCGCCCGCCAATATCATCGTATTCAACTACCAAAAGATGATGGTAATGGAGCGTTGAATTACATTGTCATGGATTCTGCTGACGAACAAGACGCCATGCGTCAGTTCATTAACGTCGCAAAATTGATGTCACCTGCTATTAATGTACCAGCGATTGTCGCACAAGATGTGACCAAAGGCTTTTTGATCTTACAAGATTTTGGTGCGGTAGAGTTCGCCCATTTGCTTGTTGATGCACCCTCTACTCAAGTGAACGAGTACTATCAATTGGCAATGCAGACGTTGGTCGCATTACAGACCGTACCTGTTGAGACAGCAAAATCTCAGCACCAATTGCCAGATTATGATACGGCGTTATTAGATCGTGAAATGGAGCTGTTTACGGATTGGTTTATACCGTATATCGGGATAGCGCTTGATAAAACGTTGTGGGACAATTTAAAAGTAGCCTTGACGAAAGAGATTTTGCACCAGCCACAAGTCATCGTTCATCGTGATTATCACAGTCGCAATCTGATGCAAGATCAAGCAGACCATTCGCGCTTGGGTGTGATTGATTTTCAAGATGCAGTGGTTGGCTCTTACACCTATGATTTGGTGTCATTGGTACGTGATGCTTATGTTGAATGGCCGGAGCATCAAATATCTGAATGGATGAAAGACTTTTGGCAATTACAGCAGCAAGCAGAACTAACCACAGCTGCTAGTGCGCAACAGTTTGAAAATGATGTCAATGTAATGGGCGTACAGCGTCATCTAAAAGTACTGGGGATTTTCATCCGTTTGTCTGAGCGTGATGGTAAAGACCGCTATTTAGCAGATATTCCTAAAGTGATGAGTGATTTAGTTTTTGAGCTAGAGTGGCTTGGCAAACATGGTAGTGATAGCTTGCAACAAGCACTACTACCATTTAATAAATGGTTTGTGGATACCGTGCTGCCTGCATATCAGCATAAGTTTGTGCAACAGTATATCTAAATCTATTTATCATATTAGCATCTCGAGAGCTTAAAACTCACACATTATAGGAGGGTACATGTCTACCTCTACGATTACACAAGCCATGATTTTGGCAGCGGGCAAGGGTACTCGTCTACGCCCGTTGACGCTTGAGACGCCCAAGCCTTTGGTGGAAGTTGCGGGTCAGCCGCTTATCGTTTGGCACATCAAAGCGCTACAGGCGTCAGGTATCACTGACATTACGATCAATGCGTCGTGGTTGGCTGATAAGCTCATCGATACGTTGGGCGATGGCGCTCAATATGGCGTAAAACTGCATTGGTCAGTAGAAGGCGATGAACCTTTAGAAACGGCAGGTGGTATTTTCCAAGCACTACAAACTGGTAAGCTGCGTGATGAGCCATTTATCTTAGTGAATTCTGATGTTTGGACGACTTATGACTTTACCCAGTTGCAAGACTACACACTGGGTGCGGATCAGCGTGCGCATTTACTCTTGATTGATAATCCGGCGCACAATGATAGTGGAGATTTTGCGATTAATAATGGTCTTGCTAGTGAGAAACCTGTAGGTAATGGTGATAAATATACCTTTGCTGGCATCAGTGTGATGTCGCCTAGATTGGTTGATGGCTTGGTATCAGGTCAGCCAGCAGCGTTGGCACCATTGCTCAAACAAGCGATGCTCAAGTTTCAGATTACCGCTGAAGTTATTACTGACAATTGGATAGATGTGGGCACGCCTGAGCGCTTGGAACAGGTAAACGAGTTTATCGAAAGTAAGGGTGCTAAAAACCACTTAGGTGCATAAGCTCAATAAATTCTTATATGAGTATGCATAAAAAAGCAGCGTTGATTTAATCAACGCTGCTTTTTTATGCGTGTATTTCAATAAATATTAAACACCCATTGCTAGTTTGATTAGCTGTGCGATGGTAAACACAACCAAAAATCCTGCCACATATAGGCCGACAAACCATAGCCATTGTGACTTTTTCTTACTGAGCTTTTTCATGCTCGTCTCCCATTTACGTGTCAATACGCTTTTGAACATCAGTATAGCTACTGCCAATAACAGCAATAGCCAGTGACTGTTTTATCAATTCATATGTCCATGCTTAACGTTCTTACTTATCAGTACATATGCTCATGATCCGTCTTACCCTTAAAGGTGTAATACGCAAAAGCGGTGTAACTCAAAATAATGGGTAGCATAATACCAGCACCAACGAGCATAAAGGACAGTGACGTATCTGCTGCGGCTGCTTCATAAATCGTCATTTGATACGGTACGATATAAGGGAACATGGCAGAACAAACACCGATATAACCCATCAAAAATAGCGCGACAGTCAATAAGAATGGACGGTATTCACGTTCAGTGTTCAAGTCTTTACGCATAATAAAGAATAACACCATGACGATAATAGGCATGGGAGCCAGATATAATAAGTCTGGGAAGTGAAACCATCCGTCGAGTGCATTGATATCTGAAAAATACATAAATACTGTGACGACAATCATGGCGACAACTAAAGCAGATAGCATCCAGCCAGAAACTCTGCGTGCCCAAACTTGTAATTTGTGTTCTGTCTTGATAATAAGCCAGGTAGAGCCAAGTAGGGCATAACCGATAATCATCGCAAAACCGCAGACGATAGAGAAAGGCGTTAGCCAGTCAAACGGCCCACCGGTATACAAGCGATTGCTCGCTTCAAGCCCTTGTACCAATGCCCCAAGCATAATCCCTTGAGAAAAAGTAGCAAGTACTGAGCCGACAAAAAAGCAAGTATCCCAGACATGGCGACGTGTCGAAGATTTAAATCGAAACTCAAATGCTATGCCGCGCAAGATAAGACCAAATAACATCGCTGTCACAGGTAAATAAAGACCCGTCATAATGATACCGTAAGCGACTGGGAAAGCGGCGAACAAGCCACCACCGCCCAATACCAACCATGTCTCATTACCATCCCAAAACGGTGCGATAGAGTTCATGATGCGGCTACGATTTTTATCGGAGCCTGCAAATGGAAATAAAATACCACAGCCTAGATCGAAACCGTCCAGTAAAACATAGACGAAGACTGCGAGAGCGATAAGTCCGCCCCAAATCAAAGGTAAGTCTAATACATCACCGTAGTTAAACATTAGCGTAACCCTCCTTCATCGATGTCATCTGCAGGTTCATCAAGGTCTGTTCTCATTCTGTCGCCAGCACTGGTATCGCCAGTCAACGTGCGACCTTGACCTTCTGTGACAGAATGCTCATAGAAGTTATCTTCAGAAGGGTCTGAATAAGGTTTTGGCCCTTGAGCAATCAAGCGTAGGATATAGAAACTGCCTGCGCCAAAGACAAAGATATACAGCACAATGAAACCAATCAATGTGGTCGCGACTTGCTGTGCAGCGACCGGTGACATACTCTCAGCTGTACGAATCACGCCATACACGGTCCATGGTTGGCGACCCGTTTCAGTCACAAACCAACCGGATAATAATGCAATAAAACCAAGCGGTGTCATCATCATCCACGCACGGTGGAACCAGACACTTTCGGGATTGAATTGCTGTTTTTTGAAGTATTTGTATATGCTGAATAAACCGACCAGCACCATCAACATACCAATAGCAACCATGATACGGAACGCCCAAAACACAATCATAACGTGCGGTTGGTCTTCAGGTGCCCAGTTTTTGAGACCTTTGATTTCACCATCTAATGAATGTGTCAAAATCAAACCAGAGACATATGGAATCTTAACTTCATATTTATTGGTTTGGTTTTCTTGGTCGGGAATCGCAAATAAGCGTAAGGCGGCGCCGCGCTCATCTTCCCAGATACCTTCCATTGCAGCGACTTTGGCTGGTTGATGCTCTAAAGTATTTAGACCATGTTCATCGCCAATCAATACCTGAGCTGGCGCTACAAATATGGCCATAATCATCGCCATACCTAGCATGACACGACCGTGTTTGCGGTGCTCAGTATGTTTTTTGGATTGTAAATAATAAGCACCGATACCCCCAATGACGAATGCAGTTGTCAAAAATGCTGCTGTCATCATATGAGCATAACGGTAAGGGAAAGAAGGATTAAAGATAATCTCAAGCCAGTTGGTTGGGTATAGCAAGCCATCTGCGCCCACCATAAAGCCCTGCGGTGTTTGCATAAAGCTGTTGGCGGCTAAAATCCAAAAACCTGAAATCAGTGTACCGATGGCGACAATTGCGGTTGCAGCAAAATGCATGCGCTTACTTACACGTCCCCAACCAAACAGCATAATCCCTAAGAAAGAAGCCTCTAAGAAGAATGCAGTCAGTACTTCATAGGCGAGTAGTGGGCCTAAGACGTTACCGGCTTTGTCAGAGAATACCGCCCAGTTGGTGCCGAACTGGTAGGACATTACCACACCGGATACGACACCCATACCGAAGACGACAGCGAATATCTTAATCCAATGCTTATAAACTTCGGCATAGATAGGATCGCCCGTTCGAAGCCAACGGAATTCAAGCACCGTCAACCAACTGGCTAGTCCAATAGAAAAAGCAGGAAATACAATATGAAATGAAATAACAAAAGCGAATTGAATACGCGCGAGTAACAACGCGTCCATTTGGTCGATCATAAATGCAGCGAACATAAGCGCTTACCTTTATTTGTTAGCCAAGTAGCGCAAGCTTCCATGATACGCTCAAGTAACTGCCCGCAACCTTTTATACGAGTATCGCGGTCAATAATCAGGTTTTCTTTAGCTGTGAATATTAGCGAGTTAAACCGTTTTATTTATGCTATGACTAAAGCGATTCAACTGAATAAATAATTTATATCCATACAAATTAAGAAATAGTCGTTCATTCAATTACTGTTACTGATGCTTCATTATGCGCCTGCAGCTTTATCGCTACAAGTAAGGCCATGTAACGCATACTTACTAGTAAATATAAATTAGTAAGAATAAGTTAATGCTATATTCCTTATACAATATTATATATTGTAATAAAGTATAAAGAAGGTGTTTTATCGTACTCAGCAGTCTTCAATATCGTCAATGTTCAAAAGAGCCTAAACTATTGATTGAGCTGCTGATGCAGTATACGCCTTAATGTCAAAATAGTTTGAGGGTTTTCTTGAATGCTGTGACCACCGTTAATGACTGTCTCAGAAGCAGCACCGTCTAGATGGGCACTGGTATAAGGGACGATACCGTCAGATAAGCGTTCAGTTAATGCCTGACTGATATTTTCATCGATGGTAACGGCCGCTACAAGCGATTCATCTGTCAGTTTAGTGTTATCAGAATCAGCGTTTTCACTTGTGCTAATAGCCTCACCTCTTGCGTCTTCTTCTATCGCTTGTGACAAGTCGATTCTCGCACCGCCCGGCTGCATTTCTGCCAGTCCTTTGGTGATGTCAGCATCGTTATTGGCAATAATTGAGTGATAAGTAATGCGGTCATTGATGGCGAGATCTTTGGTGAGCTGTATAAAGGAGGATTTATCGCTGAGCTGGCTAGCACCGTTTTGTAGATATAGCGCGCCTAATGGGTTGTCTGCCAAATCGCCTTTCGTTGCAATCGTTGCCAAATTTTCAGTGACGGTTTTCACTAAGCCAACGGGTAAGTAGACAACACGGCGTAGGGCACGCGTGAACCAGCGGTCTGCATAATCAGTACCGCGAAACGGCGCAGACAAAAAGACAGCGGTATCTACTTGTGGTAATGTCTGTAGCTTAAAACGTTCTTGTAGTTGTGCTTCACCAAAAGAAGCTTTGAGTGCGTCGCGGACTTTACGTTTTTCACTATTAGAGAGTATGTTTTGATCATCGAGATTGTCTAAGTCATCGACTAAGTTTTCATCAGACAGCATCATGCGAGCGATCACAGCACCCATGCTATGACTGATAATCACACTGTTTTTGCTCGCGAGATTTTGTCCTGTCGGATCCGTCTGCTGATAAGTGCTGTCAATCAAACGTTGGATTTGGTAACGGTTTTCTAAAATAGGTAAGTTGGTTGGGTAAAATATTTGCCAAACCTGATAGTTGTCACGTAACTTATCATCATTGAGAATATCGTTGGTCAAGTTCACCCACGTTGCAGGGCTAGAGGCCAAGCCATGCAGCATAATCAGCACGCGCTTATTGGGGTCATAAGGCTCGAGCATGAATAGTTTGGGCAGTCTCTCTTCTGGTTGGCGAGTAATCAAATTTAGATAGCCGACGCCATCTAGTTGGTTCTCTGATAGCCATAAGCCATAACCGGCAGAGAAGTTGGCTGCCAGTGGATAGTCATTATTGAGGATATTAACACTTTCGCTTTGATACGGATTATACAGGTGGATGTCGAGTTTACGACTGTCTAGTACTTCTAGCACGCTATCGCCACTAGGTTCAATCAGACCCGTTAACAGTAAGTGGCCTGTGGGATAAATTCGCGAACTTGGTTTACTATCGTCGATATTGTCTTTTTTATCATCCGATTGACCTGANTAATACCCAAGCCTGGACGTTTACTGATTGAGTTTAGTCCAGAGAGACGTAAATCATAAGTAGAGACTAAGTCTGCTAGAGCGGAGGTTTGCTTATGTGCATTTTGCAGATAGCTGTTTTCATTGGGCAAATAAACACCGAGGTCATAGCCATCGACTCGTATCTTCATGACTTTGACTTGGTCGGTAGTCTTGCCTTCTAGAGGTGCACGATTGGCAATAGCCGCCTGCGCGCTGTTATCACGCTTAGTAGAGGCTATTGGTAAATGTTCTATCTGCGGGTCGCCCATCAATTTATCTGAACCATCTACTGCCTTGTAGAGCTGAGTGATGACATCGTTGCTCGCCGCATTATAGATATCTTGGGTCTGAATATCGGTATCGTTTGGAATGCGGTTTGGTGCACTAGAATGGCTACTATCCTGAGCGCCACCTTCAAAATCATGCGCTAAACTGTCATAAAATAGATAGGTATAACTGTATTTTATCGCATTAAACAATCGCTCTTGATAGCCAGTTAGGCAACGACTGGTGTTTTCTTGTTGAGTATTGGCCTCGGTATCACTTAACGGTGCATTGGCATAATAAGGGTCGAGTGGCGGGCGAGAAAGGGCGTTGAGGCAGTCTTGCGATTTGGCAAGCTGTCGAGCCTTTGCGTAATGTAGTTCAGAAAAAATAGCCAGTGAGGAACGGTGATGTTCATCTAAGATGCTATCGGTGAGCTGAGTCAAACATAAATCAAACTGCTGCATACAAGCTTGCTCATTGAGCCCTGCTGATAGAAGTGCTGATGCGGTATCACTACTGAGCTTGTTGTCCGTGACAATGTTGCCACGCTGTGCCGTAATGGTCTTTGCTGAAGCTTGTTTATTCACTGAGACCGTACTACATGCCGGCAATAATGCCATCGCTACTATCAAAGCAACTGAAGTGATCGGTGTGCTTTTTTTATTGGCGTGCGTTACCATATTTTTTATAGGGTTAACGAAAGTCATAGTTCAGTCCAGTTAGTCATCAAGGTATGAGTCAGTAAGCGGTGTACAAGAGAGAGTGTAGCGTAACTTTTGCGATTAAGCTTTTTTATTTTAGGCTTTGTCATTAAGTAATATCGAAGGAATAAGACTATCTATCATTGATACTACTATCGATATTGCTTAATTATATTTACACTTCACCAATCGAATATATTATTCATTTAAGCGGGATAAGAGGCTAATTAGAATAACTGGTTTATTAGTGGACACAAAAAAGCGTCTCCATTTTATATTGAAATAATATCGATATAAAATGAAGACGCTGACTGCTTTGGTCGTAGATTATGTATCAATCATTTTGATCAATACATAAAACCGTTTTAGACACCTGGTTTAACGTTGATGTCAGGTGCTGGTATGTCCCAAATATAGAACTTACCTTCTTCAACAAGTTTTATTTGCTGACCAATCATAGCATTGTTGGGATTTTTACTCTCAAGGCGACGCAGACGCTCTAACGCGCTATCACGACGGTCGCTTAAGACGTCCGACTGTGCCAAGCTTTGCTCTGCTTCGGTATAGCCTAGAGAGACGGCTTTATCTAAGTATTTTTGACCTTCTTTAAAACCGCCGCCTTCTGATAGCATCATGCCATACAAGAAGTTAGCTTCACCGCTATCAGGTTGAAGCTTGATGGCACGATCCACATATTTTCCGCCGCGTATCGTATAGTCTGAACCCAAATCTAGGTTACGTCCCATGCCGTTAAGCTTGGCTGCACGAAGCAGTACATCATAAGAGGCATTTGGTGACAGGGCATAAGGTTCAATCCATTCAGCCAATACTTTGATTTTTTCACGAACATTATATCGTTGTGTACGATTAGGGAAGTTCGGTGGATAATGGCGGGCATTAGGTGACGCCTCTTGGATAAAGTCATCAAGCAGACTCACATCTAATTTGTCAGAGTTAGCGGTTGTTTGTTGTGGAATCAATACGGTCTTTAAAAAGCTCACGTCTGACAACTGTACTTTCGGCGTTGGAATGTTTGCAAGTTGGCCACTACGCAGATCTATACCAGATGTCGTCATTGGACCCGGCTCATAGACATGAGTGCTACCTGTGTACACCGGCTTGGTTGGGGCAGGTGTGACGGTTTGTGGCTGCCCAGAACTCATTGGAAAAAGACTTTGCGTAGGAGCGCTTTGTTGAGTAGCAGCGACAGGGACGTTAATTTGTGGCACTGGTTGAGTGCTTGATTGAGCTGTACTGTCTGCTTTGGGTTGTGCCAAACGAATCACACGTTTACTAGAGTCTACAGCACTAGGGACGGATGTGGCTGCTGCATTGGTTTCAGCTGCATTGACAGGCGCTGATAGCAACATTGTGCATGCGGCTGCCAGTGCGGTCATCGTGACCAGTTTCGAAGACTTGGTAGACACACTGCTAGAGAGCATTGATTTTTTAGTGGTTTTCATAAAGATTGTTACCTTGTTTATTTAGTCGTTATTTAGCAATTAAATGGTCATATAGGTTGTGTCTTTGCTGCAAAATCGTACAAATTTCTCATACCGTAGCAAATTAAGCTTTACGCTATCAGTAGTAGGATTGTTAATAATAAACGTCAAAAACTCGATAGCAGACGCGATAATCAAGCTTATAGTCTCTATTAATCTAGAGTTGGCAATTACATCGTTTACTACTACAAATGATAAGCAGTGGCTTTCATACGGTTGGCCATCCAGCGCATCGTCTTGCGTACAGGCGGTGACAATGCAGCGCCGCCGCTGGCAAGTGCGAGCTCACGATGGTGTAACTCTTCGATATCCATTTGTGCCAGTATCTCTTTTGAGCGTTTGTCATGCTCAGGCAGTTGCTGGATATGATCTTGCAAGTGCTCACTGACTTGTGCTTCTGTCTCTGCGACAAACCCCAAGCTGAACTCATTAGAGATAGCACCAGCTACTGCCCCAAGACTAAAAGACATGCCGTACCATAGTGGCGTAAAGAGACTGGCGTGGCTACCAAGCTCACTTAGACGAGTCTCACACCAAACCAGATGGTCAACTTCCTCTTCGGCAGAGTGTTGCATGGCTTGCTTGACGCCGTGGTCTTTCGCCGCAAAGGCTTGACCGTGATAAAGCCCTTGCGCGCATACTTCACCAGTATGATTGATACGCATCAGCCCTGCGACATGCCGTGCTTCAGTGATGGTCAGCTCAGGAATCTCATCGTTGCTGACTGGTAATGGACGGGTACTAGGGTTTGAGTGCGGTACGACAGCTCGTAATGCCTTATCGACGCCGAGTAAGAACTGGTCAATTTTGGATAAGGGACGTAGGGCCATAATTCACTCCTAATGGCTGTATGTACTATCAAAAGGTACTGTTATTAAAAGGTGCTGTCAAAAAATAAGGTTGTCTGTTTTTCTAAGACAATTATAGTCTCGGCTTCACAAGCATTACTATAGCAAACAATCTAAATTATCAGCACGAATATTATCGGCTCAAAAACATACTGATTACTATAGTAATACTCAATTCAGCTTTAGCATATTTATGGAACGACTTCATCATGCGTTTGAATCACAGCACTTTTGATATGCCTATTGAGCTTAATATATAAAAACGCGCCAAATGCAATATTGAGTAGTCCTGTTGCCAAAAACAGCTGAGGCATGCTCAACGCCAACGTATTTAAGATAACAATCGCGAAAATCGCTGAGGTAACCATAAATATCGCGTTAAAGATATTATTAGCACCAATGATACGCGCACGATGGCTTTTGGGTGCATACGCCTGCATAGACGCATACAAAGGCACAATATATAGACCGCCACTAAAGCCTAAAAAGAACAAGTCTGCAAATACTCGCCAGCTACCACTCATACCCACTAAATCACTGACACTGAGAAAGATGTCATTACTCACGTTGATATTGAGGCCTGATAGTGAGAAATATAAATCGATCGCAAAAATACTTAATCCAGCAATACCAAAAGGTAATAAGCGCAAACTGACTTGGTTTTTGGTCAATGATTTACACAGTAATGAACCAATCGATACGCCAACTGAAAATAGCGTCAATAGGAAAATCACCACTGACTCATCACCATGCAAAATGACTTTGCTAAGCTCTGGCATTTGGGTCAAGAACGTTGCACCATAAAACCAAAACCAGCTGTTGCCAAGGATGACGCAGAATAAAAAAGGTAATGAGTATAAGTAGCGAACCGTGGCCAAACTGGTGGTGAAAATATTCCAGTTGATTTTTAGACTGGGCTGCATCGCTGGCATGGTTGGAATGTAACGTGCTGCCAAATAGCCCAACACGGCTACGATCAGAACGGTCACACTAATCCAATATAGCGACTGCGCCAGTTGTGTGAGGACGCCCGCGATAATCATACCCAGCAGAATAGCTAATGAGGTGCCCATTTGAAACAAACCATTGGCACCAACCAACTCGTCTTCTTTCATCGCTTGCGGCAAGTAGGCGTATTTAATCGGTCCAAAAAAAGTTGAATGGGTACCCATTAAAAACAATGCTACAAATAATAGGGCATACCACTCAAACACGAAACCAACCGCAGCGATCGCCATGATCACAAGTTCAAGCAGTTTGATCAATTGCGTTAGCTTTGACTTTTCGTATTTATCCGCAATTTGCCCTGCCAGCGCTGAAAACAAAAAATAGGGCAAGATAAATAACATCGCGGCTAAGTTATTTAAGATACTGACTTCCATTCCCAACTGACTTGCAGCGGTGTAAGTCAGAACCAGTATGAGCGCTTGCTTAAAAACATTGTCATTAAACGCGCCCAAAAACTGGGTAAAAAACATGGCACTAAACCGGCGGTGCTTAAATAACTGAAACTGATTTGCCATGAAAGTTCCTACAGATAGATCGCGGCTGATAGATTAAAAGGACATACGGAGTGCGGCTTTTAAGATAAAGGTAATTATTAATAGTATCAAAAACTTATCGAAATATAGCATAGGTTTTATTAATATTAGGACGTATAATAGCAAGGCTTTGGTGTAAATACATGCGCCCGACGCTATGATTTCATAATTATCTACGTTATGATTTGTGAATTTTACAGGGTTTTACTGTTATATATAAGTGATGGCAAGCCCCGCTAGCAATACAGTCTACCTACCTATTGATACGATGACGGCACTCAGGACTAAAGTTTGCACTATAGGCCGTAGACTGTCATTATCAAGAGCAAAGGTAGTCAATCAGAATCTCATCCAACTGTTAATAAGTTTATTCACCGGTAAGACTTAGCGATTGCCCTCGTTAATGACATTGTGCCGCGTGAGGTGATAGGAAATAAACATGAACCACCAGCCTTCAACTCTAGCGCGTCCTGTATCGGTTAATCCGTGTGATACCTCTATAAATGTGCCAGATAGTATCAGTGCCCAACGCATGCAAACTTGCCATGCTCAAGCTTGCGATATTCAACCTTGCCAGACTCAAACTTGCCAGACTCAAACTTGCCAGACTCAAACTTGCCAGACTCAAAACGGCCCTCGTATGGCTACGTGCGATGCGCCGCGCATTCACTTTACACGCTCTGCGCTTTTTTCTGCTTTAGCGACCAGCTTTGTCGGTTTTGGTATCGCACCTGCAGCTTTGGCTGATACTGCTATCAATGCAAATACTCCTGCTCAATCCATGACCAATCAAGTAGCGGCCAGTCAGTTAGCCACACTTTTAGATTCAAATGATGATGCTCAGCGCAATATTTTTGATAGTTCGGATGATGAGTTGCTGCAACAAGCCACAGCGATACAGCAGCAGGGTTATCAGATGATGACGCCTGCGCAGATAGATCGTGAACTGGCTGAATTGAATACGCAAAATACCCAAGACATTAATACGATAGATGGCGGTAATAACCGTAATAATGCCAATGGCATCAGTAATAGTGATGTTGATAGTGACTTTACAGCACCAATCGCGACTTTGAATGATACCGCACCTCCTATTGGTTTAGATGTGGATCTTGATGCTGACAGCCTACCATTACCTAGTAATCTTGATACATTGGGTAAGAGTGAAAAAGCCACTGAGCCAACAGCAGCGACTGAATTGGTGTCGAATCCGATAAATATCAGCGGCTCTGTCAGTGCTGAAAGTGTGGACGGTGATAGTGATAGTGATGATGATAATAGCGACAGCGATGCTATTGATAATAGTAATGAGCTAGTCGCGAATACTAGTGATGTGACGGATGTAGAGGGTGCGACAGCAAATATTATCGATCCAGGTGACTATCTGCCAGATTATCAAACAGATACTCAGGTAGCCGTTGAAAATGTCGAACAAACCAATAGACCTGGACCTCGGGAACGTAACAAAGGCAACATCGTAAAGCGCCTTTATAATCGTTTCTTTAATGATGGCGCCATTGCCATACCTAATGTTGAAACGACCATCTATTTACAGGAGGCCACGTCTGAAGATACGGACGATAGCGAACCAAAAGAAACCAAGGCGGATAATGATATCCAGCCAATGAAAAACATTAAAGCCGCACTGGATAACACCACAGTTCAGTCCGTTGCTGACTTTACTGCTGCTTTACCGCGCTTGCGTCAGACGGCACTAGATGCTGCGAAAGCCGTGGGCTACTATGAGGTTACCTTGAGTCTGCGCCAGCCTAGTAGCGATACTTTGGATGTGGTTATTGAAGAGTTGGGTGAGCCAGTACGTGTCGATAGCCGTATTATTGAGATTCGTGGCGAAGGTAGTGAGCAAGAGGAATTTGCAAACTTTGAAAAAGAACTCCCACCACAAGAAGAAGATATCTTCAATCACCGTGTCTACAAAAACAGCAAAGCTGCGCTAGAGTCACTGAGTAATACCTATGGTTATTTTGACCAATATTGGCTAAACAAATCGGTTGATATTATCTTGCCGGATAACACAGCAGACGTCTCTTTGGTCTATGACACGGGCAGTCGTTACCAATTTGATGACGTTGTGTTTTTTACCTATGACCGAGAGACCAATACGTTAACGGAAGACCCTGATAAGCTGCCTGTTGAGCTGCCATTATTGCAGCAGTTGCTTGATTTCAAACCCGGCGATCCATTTTATGCGCCTGATGTGACCAAATTTAGTAATGATTTATCAGCGACTCGTTACTTTAATACAGTGAACGTTGAGTCGATACTACCACCGAACGAAAGTAGTGAAGCCAGCACATTGGCTTTTGATAATACCCCAGTGAATAGCAACGGTACGTCAGAGTCAAATGAAGACGTTAGTAGCGGTAGCATTACTGATGTCATTAATAATGGTAATGAATCTTTAATGACGGCGAACGAGGCACTTGTTAGTGGCGCCAGCGACTCTAATAACGGCAGCGTGGTTAGTGAAAACACAGTCAATGAAGACGATATTGCTGCTATCGAGTTCGAGGCTGATGAAGCAACCCTAGACAAGCTGCAAGCCATTGAACAAAAAGCAGATCGTTTAAGCCGTTTGCCGAACGATCGGGTATTAGATGAAAAACCTCAAGAAGCAGACAACCTGTTAGGTAAAATCAGTGACTCAATCAGTAATGTCGCTCAAAAAATACTGCCTGATGAAAAAAGCCTGCTTTCCGATGAAAGCTTTGTGCCACCGACATTAGCAGGACGTAAAACACCGCAAGAAGTAGCAGAAAGTAAAAAAGTACCGTTGTATGTATTTGTTGCCTCTGACAAACCGCGCGACGCTCAAGTCGGTCTTGGTTACGGTACAGATACTGACGTGAGAGCAACGGCAAAGATAGATTATAACCTGATAAATCGTAAAGGTTATCAGGCTGGTGCGGAAACGGAAGTTTCAAGAATTGCTAAAAATGTGGCGGTCTATGCCAGTCGACCTTGGAAGCATCCACTCAATGATAAGCTAGATGCACGTCTGACTTATGAGGAAGAAGTGATCGACCAAGGCGAAGGCAACTTTGACCTGTCTACTCGAACACTAAAAGCAGCATTGGCACGTAACATCCGTCAAGATAACGGATGGAATCGTAGCTATTCTGTGCGCTACCGTTTGGATGAGTTAGAAACAGGGGTCGATGAAACAGAGTTGGATGATCTGCCTATACGTTTTACGTCTTCAAATCCTAGTCAGCAAGCGTTGTTATTTGGCTATGGTATGAGTAAAACCAGTATAGATAGTGTGACTAATCCGACTCAGGGCATACGTCAGTCTTACTCTATTGAAGCAGGCAGTGAATCAGTTGCTAGTGATACCAATATGGCAATCGTTCGTGCAGGTGTTAGTGGTCTTTATAGCTTCGGCGATGCCGATAAGCATCAAGTATTGGGCAGTCTGAATACGGGCTATATCTGGGCAGATGATTTTTACGAAGTGCCTTATAAATTACGTTTCTTTGCAGGTGGCGACCAGAGTATCCGTGGCTATGACTATGAAAGCTTATCACCACTAGAGAACGGCTATCTGACAGGTGGTCAAATTCTTGCGGTGAGTAGTGCAGAGTATAACTATGAGTTCAAACCGGGTCTTCGTGCAGCATTCTTCACGGATGTGGGTAATGCTTATGACGAAAATTTCGATACTGAGACAAAGGTCGGTGTCGGCGTCGGTATTCGTTGGTCGTCACCTGTGGGCGTGGTGCGAGTCGATGTGGCGGCTGGCGTGACAGAGGAGAGTATTCCCATTAGACTGCACTTCTTTATTGGTTCGCCTTTATAATTGTTTGATTCGTTCTGTTATTTATTTATCGTACCGATTGCCGGTAATCATTCTTTAACGTAGTTGAGTGCCATGCTGACAAAAAACAACCCGCCTAGTAACTCACCAGATGAAGATCCGGCACAGCGTGACGCTCGTGCAGTCAGGCGCTTGTATCCGTTATCATTTTTGCTCAAACTACTGGTGCTGATTTTAATCGTACTCGCGATTATGTTTGCGGTGTTCTTTTATGCGGCTGGCACAGAGTCAGGTACCAAGTTTATATTAGAGAAAGTCAGTGCCGAGACAGGCATAGAGTTCGAATATGGGCAAGGTAACTTGCGTGACGGTATTTGGGTGACCGACATTGATATCAAGGCGACTGAAGACCTTGAGATATTGGTTGATAAAGCCTATGTAAAGATAGGCTGGCGCGCTGTATTTGCCAAAGAAGTGCATTTGCGTGAGGCCGATATACAGACTATTGAGATTATCAATAATGAGCCACCAACGGGTGAGCCCTTCGATTATAAAACCCTGCAGTTACCCGTCAATCTACGCTTTGATCAAGCTAAAATCAAAAGCATCACTTATAAGCAAGTGACCAAAGAGCCTATCATCATCCGTAATATCGTTGCCCGTGATTTGACTTGGGTCGGCAGTACGGTATCCATTGCTCGTGGTGATTTGCAGTATGCTGACATCGTCAATATCAGTGCTTTAAAAGGTGAAATTGATTTACAAGGCGATTATCCGCTAGATTTAAGTGCTATTGCAGAAGTAAGTGCACTAGAACAAGCCTATATTGATCCACTAAACATTACCGCAACAGGTACGCTCAAGCGCACGGTTGGTAAAGTAAGCAGCCGCTATAATGATAGTGATGTTACCGGTGATTTTATCGTGCAGGGATTGGACAGCGATTCACCGTTTCGGGCAAAACTGCAATGGGATGATATCTTAATCCCGTATGCAGAAGATCAAGATATTCGCCTAAAAAGCGGTACGGCCACAGCAGAGGGTGTCATCTCTGAGATACGTCTACGCATCAATACTGAACTGACGGCCAAAGACATTCCTTCAGGTCATTATCAAGGCCGTGCGATTATTGCTGATAGTCAGCTGCGTATTGATCGTTTAGATGCTGATGTGCCTGCTGGACGTCTGGTGTTGCAAGGTATTTTAGATTGGAAGAGCAGCTTTGATGCAAAAATCCGAGCGACAGGCAGTAACTTTGATATCCGCCAAGCGATTCCTGATGAGTACGCTGACTTTAAAGCGTACGCACCGCAAACGCTTGATGGTAGACTGTCGCTACATTATCAGCAGCAGAATAGCGCTGGTAATACAGAGATAGATGCAGACTTACGTCAACGTGATGGTGAGCATGTTAATGCTAATATTGCCAGTGGCAAAGTTTCAGCGAAATCTAAACAGGCGGCCCCTTGGTATATTGATGCTAAATGGCAAAACCTAGTCCGCCGTGATGTGCCTGATGTCGGCAATATTAATAGCCCGAGTGGACAGGCAGATGTCATCATTCGTGACTCACAGCTATCCGTTGATGCCAACGCGGTTATCAATGAGCTCAATGCTGCTCCAAAAGGCAACTATGATGTGCGTCTACGTAAAGCTGGTGACGTCATTGATATCAATCGATTGAACTATGAAGGGATCGTAGGCGACCTATCTGGTACTGGACAGATTCGACTAGCGAGTAAAAATACACCACTTACATGGCAGATTGACGCGAGTACCAAAGGCTTGCTGCCGAAAAAATACCGCAGTGACTTACCACTTGAGCGTTTGACAGGTAGTATTAACGCCCGCGGTCGTTTGTTAAATATCACCAA
The DNA here is from genome assembly GCF_015864635.1 of Psychrobacter sp. SZ93C1. Lineage (NCBI taxonomy): Bacteria > Pseudomonadati > Pseudomonadota > Gammaproteobacteria > Moraxellales > Moraxellaceae > Psychrobacter > Psychrobacter sp. SZ93C1. The sequence continues at coordinate 211,615 of NZ_JADYWY010000004.1, forward strand.
AAGCGGTGTCAGTGGTCAGCGCCATATCATTACGCTGAATAACACTGATTTGCAGACGCAGCTTGATGCCACACAAGACAGTCGTACCATCGGTATAACAGGTGATGGTGATGCTAGCATCGATATCGTGGGTGGAGAGCTTTCTGTATTTGATGCGCGTTTTGATGGCCAAATTGATACGGCAGATGTACCAAAAGGCCGCTTATCTATTGATGCTGCTGGCACGCCAAATCTGATTAGTATCCGTAAATTAAATTATAATGGCGAGGCTGGTGCAGTGGCAGCGAAGGGTGTCATTGATTTACGCAAAAATATTGGCTGGACGGTAGATGGCCGCTTTGACGATTTCAATTTGGGTTATTTTCTACCCAATAACCCAGCGATTCTGACGGGCGACCTAACCACCAGTGGTGAATGGCAAACGCCGCCTAGCAATAGTAAAAAAACGCCAGGTAAGCTGAAACGTTTTGCCGTAAATTTCGATGGTGTACTGGATGCTGAGCAACTGCCAGCAGGTAAGCTGACTATTGATGCCAGTGGCGATGATCAATTGATTCGTATCAAACGCTTCCGTCATGTGGGTGCTGCCGGCAGCATTGATGCCAAAGGTACTGTAGATGTGCGTCAAGGAGTTGCGTGGGATATCAATGCGGTAATGGATCGTTTTAACCTAGGGTATTTCCTAAAAGACACACCAAGTCTTATCACGGGTACGATAGATACTGATGGACGCTGGAGTGATTCGCAGCAAATTATCAATATCAAGCAAGTTAATTTGAGCGGTATGTTAAAAGGGCAAACGTTGAGCGCTAAAGGCAGCTTGGCGGCGAAAATGCGCTTACCAAAAGACTTGGCAAGCTACTTTGAAAGTCTGCAAACGCAAGATGCTCAAGCGCAATACAAAAAAGTAAACGCCTTAATTGATAGCTTAAATGCCGAAAACCTCGTACTGCGTTGGGGTGATAATTACGTAACTGCTAACGGTAATGCTAAGCAGCTACAAACCAAAATCAATATCACCAGCTTAGATCAACTCTCAGACCAGCTGGCTGGTAAAGTAACTGGCGGTGCCACTTTGTCGCAGCCAGTAGGACAAGCGTTGCCAACCATTTATATTGATTTGGTGGGTGAGCGTCTTGCGCTACCAGGCTTTGTTTTACGTCAGGGTCGTGTTCGCGGAAAACTGGTCAATCTAGCAAATAGCCCAAGTCAGCTTATCATTACTGCCGAAGGCTTAGATGCTGCTGGACAGAGTTTTAAAAATGTTAAGGCTTCATTCAATGGGACAGAGCAGGCACACGTGGTCGATCTAGACGTGGCCAATGAGCAGCTGACTATTGGTGCGCGAGTCAAAGGTGGATTCAATCGCAATAACGTGAGCTGGTCTGGAGTCATCGGTGAGGGTCGCATTCAGTCTAAATACGCGACCTTAAACCAGTTGCAACCAGCGCAGTTGATTGTGAATTTACCTAATGAACAGAACGGGAAAAACACGGACTTTAAAGTACAGCTAGCTGCGCATTGTTGGCAAGCTGCTGATCAAACTGGCAAGCTGTGTTTACGCAAAAAACTAGTCGCATCACCAGATCAAGGTGAGGTCGATGTGGCCTTACAGAATTTAGATACTTCATTATTCTCAGTCTTTTTGCCCAAAGATATTGATTGGCATGGCAAGATTAATGGTAAAGCCATTGTCGGCTGGCAACGTGGTCGTCCGCCGACTATTAATACAACGTTGTATTCGGATAATGGCAAAATTGGCTTAGCTCAAGAGGGTGATAGCGCTGCTGTTACTTTACCTTATAAGCGGGTTTCTCTCATTGCTGTATCCGTTCCAGAAGGCCTCAAGCTACGCACAGATATCAACACCGGAAGCGGTGCTCGTGGCTATGCTGAGGTCGTTGTTGATCCTTATAAAGCGCCTAAGCCAATTTCGGGTGCACTGGTACTCAATGAGCTCAATCTAGCGATATTCAAGCCTTTCTTCCCAGGGATGCGAGTCCTGCGAGGAAATGTCACGATGGCAGGTGGCGTCGGTGGTACGCTGGACAAGCCGCAGTTCTATGGTGATGTGAAGCTTTCTAATGGCCGTATCGCCATGTTGGATTTACCGATTAACTTGACCAATGTGAATGCTGCTGCCAAAATTCGTGGCACTCAAGCAACGATGGATGGCACGTTTAACAGTGGTACTGGTAAAGGCTCTCTAACAGGAACGGTTGATTGGAAACAGAAGCTACAGGCTAAGCTAAGTGTTATCGGCGAAGGCTTGGTGCTTACTCAGCCGCCGTTGCTAGTGGCTGAAATCGATCCGGATATTGATATTATTGTGCGCCCAGGCGATCGCTATGTTGATATTAAAGGTGCCATTAGTGTACCGTCAGCGACTATCCGTCCACCAGAAGCCAGTGAAGATATCGTGACGCAAACCGAAGATGCAGTTGTGCTCGATCGTCGTTTGATTGGTAATATCGATGAAGTCTTGGCCATCTCGAAGCCTTGGTCTATCAATGCAAATATTGGTATTGACTTGGGTGAGGATATTAATTTCCGTGGCTTCGGTGCCGTGATTCCTTTAGCAGGGGCGATTAATATCACCCAAAATGGTACTGGGGTTATGCGTGCAAAAGGTGTGGTGCAGGTATCGCGTCGTACGGACATCAATGCCTTTGGTCAAAGTTTAGAGCTCAATTATGGTCAAGTACGCTTTGATGGGGATGTGATGAACCCGACCTTAAGTGTCGAAGCAGTCAAAAGCATTGAAGGGAAAATAGTAGGCCTACGCGTTAAAGGTGATACTGAATCACCAAACATCATCGTCTTCAACAATGCTGGTCTGACACAGCAGCAAGCGATGAATGCGTTGGTCACAGGCCGCCTTACTAATACAGGTGCGACCCAAATCAGTGAGCAAGGATTTAAATCGCAGGTTACCAATAACTTAGCAGCAGCTGGATTGAGTTTCGGACTGAGTGGCACGCGCAGCTTAACCAATCAGATAGGTCAGGCTTTTGGTTTGCAATCTCTGACTGTGGATGCATCAGGCAGCAGTGAAGACACCAATGTCAACGTCACTGGTTATGTGACCCCTGATTTATATATTCGTTACGGAGTGGGTGTATTTAATGCTCAGAATAGCTTGTCGGTTCGTTACCAGTTGACGCGTCGTATCTATGTTGAAGCAAGCGCCGCTGCAGAGAATGCAGTAGATGTGGTTTATAGCTGGCAGTTCTAAACGCAACGCTATAGTCAGAGAACTACTAAACTGCTACGGTGTTAGTCTCCTTAGATGTACTACCTGTACAATCTGCAGTCGACTGCCTTGTAGCAATTTTAGATTTCTTTGACTATAAATTATTATCAATATCTAAAACCCATATCAATTAACAATGACTATAGTAATGTCCACTTATAAAAAAACGCCTTTTAATGAAGGCGTTTTTTTATAAGTGGACATCGAGTGATGTTCGTTCTATTTGGTTAGGATTAGTCGATTATTACGCGTCAGGCGTAGGCGGTACTCTTCACCTTCATGCTCGATACGTACTTCCTTGGTTAGGGCAAATAAGTGCTGTGATTGTAGAGTAGGTAGGCGGTTTTCGCGGCAGTTTAGATAACGAGAGATGACCATGCTCATAATAAAATCCTTTTGATAAAAAATAGCTGAGTAGCGATAACAGTAAGTAATCGTCTTTAACGATAATAATTATCATTTAGATTGAATGATTTTGCAAGACAATTGATAAAATAAAATGCAGTTATTATGTAAACTTATCTAAAGCAGTTGTCATAAAGCCTACATTGAACAAGCTAATTTATAATAATTATTTTTAGAATCAGTATCTTAAGTTAGATGATTGCTATTTTCTAATATTTTCTAATATTTTTGAATGACTGAATAAAAATAAATAACGAAGGACAAAACCATGCCAAGTAAATCAGATAAACAAGAAATAACCCAAACCATAGATAAAAAAGCAGTTATCGTAAATGTTGCTGTCGCTGTTATTCACCATAAAGAGCACTATTTGCTTGGGTTTAGAAATGCTACCCAACATCAAGGCAATCGCTATGAGTTCGTCGGTGGCAAGATTGATGCCAATGAGAGTGCTGAACAGGCGCTGGTTAGAGAAGTCGCTGAAGAAACAGGGATTGCTATAGGGAATGACATTGTCGTCAAGCTTGGTCGTTTGCATCATGACTATGGTGACAAGCAGGTTGTACTACAGGTTTACAAGATTGAGCTGGCAGCACAGCAATACGAGCAGCATAAACATTGCGAATATGGATTAGAAGGGCAGGCACTGACATGGGTGAATAAGTCTAAGCTATTGGCAGGTGAATATCCCTTGCCCGCTGCGAATAAAACGATTCTAGAATGGCTGAGATTGCCAACGCAGATAACGATTACCTATTCATTATCACATTTTAGCGAATGTACAGATCCAGCGGCAGCATGGTTGCAATATCATCAAGCCTATTTAGCACCAGAGTCTTTAGTTTATATTCGAACAAAAGAATCTGATGCAGGGCGCTCAGACAATCTAGCAGCGCAATTGATGCATGTCCGTCCAGACGTTCAAGCGATTGTACCTTATGATGCCGATAGCCAGTTTATGGACGTTGATAAGTCAATACTAATTAAAGATGAAAATATCTCTCATCAAGTCGTTGCAAATCATTTGACCCATACGGCATTAATGCAATGGCTTGAAAGTGTTTCAGACACTTCTGTATCTGAGCATTGTTTATCGGATGACTTTCCATTGATAATCAGCTGTCACGATATTGTCAGTATTGAAGCGGCCAACAAACTCGCCAGTGCTCGAATACAGCAACAGCTACCGCCAGTGATCGGTATTTTCATCTCACCAGTATTAGCCACTCACACGCATCCTGATACTGTACCACTTGGTTGGGAGGCATGGTCTGCCTTAGCACAGCTGGCCGATATGCCAGTCATTGGTTTGGGCGGTCTATCACCCACGATGATAGATCAAGCATTAGCACATGGCGGTATCAGCGTTGCTGGTATTCGTCAGTTTTTTAACAGTGAAAAATGAGAAGAAATTCGGCTTATATTGAGCCTATTATTTGTTGAAAATTATCAGGGATATCACTGATTTGTCTGATATTTATCCAGTAAGTAACTATGTTTTTATTAGGTGTTTGTTCTACCGCATAAAGACCTAGTTACTTACAAACCGTTGCGTTTCCCTACATTGCGACACTGTTTTAATAGTCAAGTTGTCCTTAATATAGAATACCTAATTAAAGAGTATTTACTCTATCATTCATAAGCAAACTGTTTATTATTCATTAGCAAATTGCCTATGAAAACATATTTTGACCCTTGCAATAAAATCAAATTCTGTAGCGCTGGTTTACTTATTAGACACGCTTTTTGAATTTGGCGACGTTCAGAGAGTTAGACTAGGTGGATAAATACACAAAGAATTTTTCACAGTCATTATTAATAACGGTAATTCTATGAAAGCCAACAAGTTACCTAAGTCAGGATGGTCTGATTCACAGGAAGCTGGTTCTCAATCTCAGCAGACTAGCCAGTCAAGCAGTTATTATCTAGATAAAGATAATGCGCAAAAGGCAGGCTATGCCAGCAATGATGCTAGCTACAACCATGACGAATCGAATGATGAGTATCCGAGCCATTCGGTAAAAGACACGTCTTCGCAAGACAGTTATTTTGGGTACAAGAGCGCTGTCAAAAGCCTGTTAAAGGCAAAAGAGTCTGCTATGTCTGATGATGACATTACGAAAAATAATGATTTGAAAAGCAGTGTTGAACAGTCCCAAGGACTGACTCTGTCTACGCCAATCACCTCAGAATCTGTAGGTGGTCAAATAAAAATAACAAAAGATAAGTATGAGCATAGAGATTCTGAACAAGAAACCGATTCGTCATCGGATACCACTCATTCATCATACAAAGAAATACCGGAGCGCATATTTATGAATGGACTGATCAAACATACAGGTATTGCCTTAGCTATTATTATACCATTGGCTGCGTTTTCAGCTTATGCTGCTACGCCTCCAGTCAATGCAGCGTCTATGGCGGCTACCAATGCAACGATGGATAAGACGACAACAGAGATGCTGTCTATCGAACCAAGCGCCATCATTCATAAGTCTGTAAATACCCCAACGACAGTCGATAGCGTCGACCTCGAAAAATATGCTGGAACGTGGTACGAGATAGGTCGCTTACCGATGTACTTTCAGCGTAAATGTGCAGGTGATGTTACGGCCAATTATGCTCAAAAAGCTGATGGAAAAGGTATAACCGTCACTAACAAGTGTATGGCCGAAGATGGCTCGGAGATTGTTGCTGAAGGTCTCGCTAAGCCAACGGACGAGACTGGTAGTAAGCTCAAAGTAACTTTCTTGCCCTCATGGATTCGTTGGTTGCCAGTCGGCCGTGCCGATTATTGGGTACTAGCACGTGATGCTGATTATAAGACGGCATTGGTCGGCACACCTGACAAAGATTATCTATGGCTATTGGCTCGTTCACCTAATGTCAGTCAAGAAACCTATTCTAAATATCGTCAGATTGCACAACAACAAGGTTATGACTTAAAAGAATTTAAGCTCACACCGCAAACCAATCAGACGGTAAATTTGACGCCATAGTTAATATGAATATAAAACGTTAAATTGAATTGTAGAATGAATTTGTATATCTGAATATCTGATAGATAACTGGTTATTATCAGGTTATTTCAATAAATAAAAAGTCATAGTAACTCTCATTCAAAAAAACTAATAAGGCAGCATATATGGCTGCCTTTATTTTTATCCCTGTTTATATATGAGTCTGTATATGAGAATGAAACCTATTATGCACACTAGCTAATCGGTTACTACTGGCAAAATGAGGCGTTTTAGGCTAAAATCTATGCGATTCAAATACTCTAGTGTCAATAACCCATATTGATAGTGGTTGATTATCACATTAGAGTCACCATTTAGAGCATACACAACCTATCTATTTCATATTTCTTCATATTTTATTGATCATACATTACTGACCATAAGGATGTTTCTCGTGAGCAACGCTGATACCTTACGCCAATTACATCAAGACCACTTAAGCAACTATAACAATCAAGAGCAACAAGCGATTGAGTTAATGGGGTTATTGAATAAGCTCTATAATGCGCAAGACGTACAAGTGACCTTGTTCGGCGAAACGCTAGACTCTACCTCAGTTGGTCAAATACTCGCTTTGCATCAAAAAGTTGCATTGCGCGATCATGGTGCTAAGTCTATTGATATCGCTGATACACTAGCGATGGTAAAAGTCATCGCAGAGAGCAAAGATATCCAAGCCACTCGTATCGATGTTGGTCAATTGATTGCTAATGACACTGACGTACAAGCTGCGCTAAAATCTGTTAATAATGCAGGTGCCGTGAATGGCGCGACAGATGTTGTATTATATGGTTTCGGCCGTATTGGTCGTATCTTGACCCGTTTATTATTGGCGCAAGCGTCAAGTGCAAAAGGTATGCAGTTAAAAGCTATCGTCGTACGTCCAGCTGCTGCTGGTGACTTGGCCAAACGTATTTCATTACTTGAGCGTGATTCGATCCATGGTAGATTCTTGGGTGGCATTAGTATCGATGATGATAACAACGGCATGATTATTAACGGTCGTTTTGTACAAGTTATCTATGCTAAAGACCCTAGTGAAATCGATTACACCGCTTATGGTATCAACGATGCTCTCGTTATCGATAACACAGGTATCTGGAAAGACGAAGCAGGCCTTGGCAAGCATCTACAGTCTACTGGCGTGAAAAAAGTACTACTAACTGCCCCTGCTGGTGGCGATATCAAAAACGTCGTTTATGGTGTGAACAATGACACGGTTGGTGATGACACTATCATTAGTGCTGCCAGCTGTACGACCAATGCTATTACACCAACGTTGAATGTATTGAATGATGAGTACGGTATCGAAAACGGTCACGTAGAGACTATCCACTCATTTACCAATGATCAAAACTTGGTTGATAACTACCATAAAGCAGACCGCCGTGGTCGTAGTGCTGTGATGAACATGGTTATCACGAGCACAGGCGCAGCAAAAGCAGTTGGTAAAGCACTACCAGAATTAAGTGGTAAGCTAACGGGTAACGCCATCCGTGTACCAACACCAAATGTCAGTTTAGCGATTTTGAACTTGACGCTTAAGACGGCACCAGAAAGTGCTGAAGCGTTGAATAAATTTTTGCGTAAAATTGCTAACAGCAGCACTTGGCAGTCGCAGATTGCGTATACTGATTCTACAGAAGCCGTATCAACGGATTTCGTTGGCACGACTCATGTTGGTATCATCGATGCGCAAGCCACTATCCTGACTGGTAATCAAGCCATTGTGTATGTTTGGTATGATAACGAAGTAGGTTATAGTACTCAGGTATTGCGTTTGGCGACCCAGATGGCTGGAATTAGCTACACTCAAATTCCTGCATAGAACGTTAAGCATAATAAACCAGTTGTCTAATATTGTGTAAATCGGTGCAGTAATACTGCAAAATTTGCCATAATAGCGTCTGGTTTGGATAGCTTGATATTGCGTTAGCTGTCATACTTAAACACCCGATAGTCCGATTGATTATCGGGTGTTATTTTCATATTGAATATCAAATACAAGTAGCGTGCTTTTAGCGCTTATATTGTCACAATATTTTTTGTGACAATACAGTAAAACCCCATAATATAACCGTTGGTTGTAACCAGTATATAAACTGGATTGTGAATTAAGGAAAGTAAAATGCGATTTATTGATGAAGCCGTCGTAACGGTAAAAGCAGGTGACGGTGGTAACGGAATCGCCAGTTTTCGCCGAGAAAAATATGTCCCACGTGGTGGTCCTGATGGTGGTGATGGTGGTAAAGGCGGAGATGTTTATGTCATTGCAGAAGACAACACCAACACGCTAGTTGACTATCGTTATACCCGTCGTCATGACGCCATGCGAGCTGAGAATGGCCACAGTAGAAACTGTTCAGGCAAAGGCTCTGATGATTTGTTTTTACCAGTACCTATCGGTACCACGGTAGTTGATACCGAAACAGATGAAGTATTGGGTGATTTGATTGAACTTGGTCAGACGTTACTGATTGCCAAAGGTGGTGATGGTGGTTTGGGTAATACCCATTTCAAGAGCTCTACCAACCAAGCACCGCGTAAAGCGACGTCAGGTTTTGAAGGTGAATTAAAAGTTCTTAAATTTGAGCTAAAAGTAGTGGCTGATGTTGGCTTGATTGGTTTGCCTAATGCTGGTAAATCTACCTTTATTCGTCAAGTTTCTGCTGCTAGACCAAAAGTTGCTGACTATCCATTTACCACACTCGTTCCTAATTTAGGTGTAGTCGATATCGGTCGTCATCGCTCATTTGTGATGGCGGATATTCCGGGTTTGATCGAAGGTGCTTCAGAAGGTGCCGGACTTGGCATTCGTTTCTTAAAGCATGTGGCTCGTACACGTCGATTGTTACATGTGGTCGATGTAAAGCCAGTTGATGGCAGCGATCCGGTAAACAACGCTCGTGTTATCTTGAATGAGCTTGAACGTTTTTCACCTGAGTTATCTAACTTGCCCCAGATTTTAGTATTAAACAAAATCGATCAGGTGCCTGAAGAAGAGTTAGATGAGCTCTGTACCCATATTGTCGCTGAGCTTGATTGGACAGGCGATGTATTTCGCACCTCAACCCTAATGGGTGAAGGGACTGATGCGGTTAAATATCATTTGATGAATGAGATTGAACTAGAGCGCGAGCGTGAACTAGAAGATCCTATCTTCGCTGAAGCACAAAGAACACGTTTTGAGCGCTTAGAAGTAGAAGTCCGTCTAAACACTGAAGCCCAGCGTGAAGCCTATCGTGCGGCCCGCAGAGCAGCACGTGAAGGGGTGGACTTAAATGACGATGATGACGACTTCGATGATGAAGACGGTGTCGAGGTGGTTTACGTTCCATAAGTGAACAAGCTTGAACTGATGTACCTGAATTTTTTAAATCAATCCCCTAATCAATTCATAAGATAAAAAGGAGTTTATATGGCAGATGGCATAGAAAACACGATCGAAGAAGCAAGATTTGTTAAGCAAAATCGCAACTTTGATATTCAGCGCGTTATTGTCAAGATTGGCTCATCGTTGTTAACCAATAACGGTCGAGGGCTGGATCGAACTGCCATATACGAGTGGGCCAAACAGATTGCTAAGCTGCATAAGCAAGGCGTCGAAGTGCTACTAGTATCGTCAGGTGCTGTTGCTGAAGGTGTGGTACGTATGAACCTTGAGGAGCGCCCTAAAAAACTAGCCGCACTACAGGCCTGTGCCTCCATTGGTCAGATGGGTTTGATTGAAACATGGTGGTCAGCTCTGATTCAGCATGGTATCCAAAGCTCGCAGCTGCTATTGACTCATGATGATCTGTCTAATCGTAGCCGTTATCTCAATACGACAGGTGCATTGACGCAATTATTAGAATGGCGCGTGCTACCTGTTATTAACGAAAACGACACCATCACCATTGATGAAATCAAATTCGGTGATAATGACACATTAGGGGCAATGGCAGCAGCGATGGTCAATGCTGACTTGTACATTATCCTCACCGATCAAGATGGTGTATTCACAGACAATCCGCGTGACAATCCTAATGCAAAAATGATTCGTCAAGAGCGTGCGATGGCTGATTATTTGTTTGATATAGCCGGAGATGGTGGCAAGCTTGGACGCGGTGGTATGTTAACCAAAATCCGTGCTGGTCGTCTTGCTGCAATGGGTGGCTGTCCAACCGTTATCGTAAGCGGCGCAATTGATGATGTCATTACTCGTGTGGTATCAGGTGAAGCAGTTGGTACGCTTTTGACAACCAACGATGAAGACAAAATTATTGCTCGTAAGCAATGGTTGGCGGCTCACCTGCGTATGTCAGGTAGCTTGGTTGTGGATGCAGGTGCGGCAAAGGCACTGACTGAGCATAATAGAAGTCTACTACCCGTTGGCGTCGTCGAAGTCCGTGGTGGTTTTGATGAAGGTGACGTGGTTGAAATTATCCATCAAGATACCGGTGAGCGTCTCGCAGTCGGGCAAGTCAACTTTTCATCGCAGGATGCGCATCGAGTAGCACGTGAGCGTACAGAGCAGTTTGATAAGATTTTTGGTAGTAGTGAAGAGCGTGTGGTCATGGTACACCGTGATAACTTGGCACTAACCGTATAGCACATTAATAATATAGAATCGCTTAGTATGCATACAGTCTTAGTCTAAATATGGATTAATAGTATTGAAACTGAGATGTCGTCATGATCATTCTATAAATATTTATCATTCTTTTATTTAACGTATTTTATCCAACAAAGTATTCATCAATAAGTATGAATGCTTTGTTGTTTTGGAGATTTGTACATGAGTGCTTCAGACAATAGTAATTCAACTCAGCACGACTTTGCACCATTAAAAAACGACAGATTGCTGAGAGCACTACGATTTGAAACGATAGACACCACTCCAGTTTGGATGATGCGTCAAGCAGGTCGTTATTTACCAGAATATAAAGCAACCCGTGCTGAAGCGGGCGACTTTATGAGTTTGTGTAGAGATACAGACCGTGCCACTGAAGTGACCTTACAGCCACTACGTCGTTATGATTTAGACGCTGCCATCTTATTCAGTGATATCTTGACTATCCCTGATGCCATGGGGCTGGGTCTATATTTTGAAGCGGGCGAAGGCCCTAAATTTAAGCATCCTATTCGTACACAAGCGGATCTTGATAGAATACCAAAGCTTGATCCGACCGACTCTCTTGATTATGTCATGCGTGCGGTGACGAGTATTCGTAAAGCGCTGAATGGTCAAGTGCCGTTATTTGGTTTTTCTGGTAGCCCGTGGACGCTAGCGACGTATATGATTGAAGGCGGCAGCTCAAAAGACTATCGCTATACCAAAGGTTTTTTATACAGTAACCCTGACTTTCTACATCAACTATTGGATAAATTGGCAACGTCTGTCATCGATTATTTAGATGCGCAAGTAGTTGCTGGTGCCCAAATTTTACAGATATTTGACAGTTGGGGCGGCGCGCTTGGTCATCGTCAGTTCATTGACTTTTCTCATGCTTATAATAAGCGTATTGTCGCTGAGCTAAAGGTACGCCATCCACACATACCAGTGGTATTGTTTACGAAAGGTGGTGGGCTATGGTTAGACATCCAAGCGGATAGCGAAGCCGATGCTTTGGGCCTAGACTGGACGATGCCGATTGATCGTGCGCGTCAGGTGTTGACTGACAGTCAGCGTCAACTGACCAAGCAGCATAAAAAACTACAGAGTAGCAAAGCCATCCAAGGAAACTTGGATCCAGCAACCTTGTATGGTTCACCTGCAACGATTCGCACTGAAGTAAATGCAATGCTAGATAGTGCATATGCTAGCGGCGAAAAAACAGGTTATGTCGCAAACTTAGGTCACGGCATCACTCAGTGGGTTAATCCTGACAATGCAAAAGTGTTTATCGATGCAGTGCACGATTACAAAATCTAAAGTTTGGATATGCAAAGCTTATAAGCGTCAATATATACGTTATATTTATCTGCTATTTACTGAGTAAAAGAAAAAAGGATATCTTATGATTTCAGCAGCGATTGTTGGTGGTACAGGTTATACGGGTATTGAGCTGATTCGCTTATTATCTGCCCATCCTGAAGTATCTATTGATTTGCTAACCTCGCGTAGTGAAGCTGGTACACGAGCTGATGAGATATTCCCAAGCTTACGCGGTATATCAGATATCGTCTTTAGCGACTTAGGTGACGATACGCTTGCAACGTTGCAAAAGTGTGATGTGGTGTTTTTTGCGACACCACACGGCGTGGCAATGCAACAAGCTGAAGCGCTTACTCAAGCTGGTGTAAAGGTCATTGATTTGGCTGCTGACTTTCGTTTGCAGTCATTGACTGACTTTGAAAAGTGGTATAAACAGTCACATGCGTGTCCTGAGCTGTTAAAGACCGCTGTTTATGGACTACCTGAAGTTAATCGCGATAAACTTGCAAATGCATTGTTGGTGGGCAACCCTGGCTGTTATCCAACCACTGCCATTTTGGGTTTGAAGCCGATTATTGAAGCACAAAATAAACAAGCAGAACGTTTGATTGAATCTCGCATTGTTATTGATGCAAAGTCTGGTGTGTCTGGCGCGGGTCGCCAAGCCTCGCTTGCACTCAATTATGCTGAATCAACAGATAACTTTAAAGCTTATAGCGTCGAGGGGCATCGTCATCTACCTGAGATTGAGCAGGGTGTTGCACAATTATTAGACAGTCAGTTTACCCATCGTATTCGTTTTTTACCGCATTTAGTACCGATGATACGCGGTATGCTAAGCTCAATTCATATGGAACTGACGGATGCTGGGGCTGCTATCGACTGGCAACAGGCGTTTGAAAACGCATATGCATCAGAGACGTTCGTTGATGTGATGCCAAAGGGTGTTTACCCTGATACACGTAGTGTACGCGCCAGCAATCGTTTACGTATTGCCGTGCATCAAGACAGTGATCGTGCTGAGTTGACTGTCATCGTAGTACAAGACAATTTGGTCAAAGGAGCAGCAGGACAGGCCGTGCAAAACATGAACGTTATGTTTGGGTTTGATGAGTCAATGGGACTGAACTTTGCGCCGATTGTTCCTTAACATCGACTGCTTTATATTCCAATCATTCACATTTACGGTGCTAGGTATTGATTATAAATTCCGCTATAATAACAGGTACTTATTGTTAAGAGATACCGCCTAAATGCGTGTTAAGTTTGTATTACGCTTTTGCTCACAGTCAGCACGTTCATCGTGTATAGACGCCAATCGCCATCGTTTTAGCCCAGTAAGTTCTATAGGCCGCGAGCAGCAAGGAGCGTCTACATTGGTACTGGCGCTATTTGTGGTTGTCATACTGGTAACGGCCATGGTTGGACTGATATTTGGTCATAAGCTGGGCTATCAGCGCGGCTACCACTCTATGGAAACAGAAACCCAGCAAGCACTAATCAATAGTGAAGAGGCGACCAAAGAGCTGGAAGATACGCGTCTTAGTCATAAAATAGCGATCAATCAAGCGGCTACTGCCAAGCAAGAGCTGGCGATAAGCTTAGCCAATGTAAAAGAGCTGAGTGAAAACAAGCAAGAATTAACGGTTGAAAACAGACAGCTTTCGCAGCTCAACGAGTTATATGCTGATATCGTTAGTAGCAAAGGCGGCATGCCATTACAGGTGCTTGGCGCTCATATTAAACCGTTACCCGAAAATGCTTTTGAGTATATGTTTGATGTTGGAATGCTTGCCAGTGATGGCGCGTCAAAACGATTGACGCCAACATTGACACTGCTCAATGATGATGACTTCGTAGAAGTGCCTTTAGAGTATCCAGTCGATACGATTGAAGGCATTGTTCGTATTCGTGGTCGCTTTATCATGCCATCTAGCTTTAAGCCGTTACAAGTAAAACTCAGCTTGAAAGCAGACGGGCAGGAAGTAGAGCAAATCTATGATTGGAAGCTCGGTGCTCGAGTGGACAATATGCCGCTATCACTTTTGGATTTGCCAGAAGTTGATGACAGTCCTATTAAGCCTTAGTTAGTTCTAGATAACTAAGATATGAGAAAGGCGAGTGAAAGTACTACAAACAGTAGACTAAGCGCGCCTGATACTATATCTGAATGTGTTAAATCTAATTGTATTAAACTAGCGATTACCTCTCTTCATTATCCCTTATTCCGTAATAAATATACCTATTAATTTGTACTCTAATTATGATAAATCAAACAATACTACAGACTACGCCAATCGTCTCTGATTGGCATCTCCCAAATATGCCTGCTGACCGTGCGCAAGATGGGGATACGGATGGCGAAACGTCACCACAAGCAGACGTACTAGTGGCAGAGCCGGAAGTGGCTAAGCCGCCGATGTATGCAGTCGTTATGTATAATGATAACTATACGCCGATGGAATTTGTCGTCTATATTCTGCAATCAGAATTTCGTCACAGTATGGACTCTGCCGTTGAGATTATGCTGACGATTCACAATGCGAGCAAAGGTATTGCGGGTATTTATCCAAAAGACATTGCTGAGACTAAGGCCAAAAAAGCAAATAGCTTGGCGCATCGTGAAGGCTATCCACTATTGACTCAGATAGAGCCACATCAAGGCGAATAACTGAATCCCCCTATAATGCTGATTTCAACGTTTCGTTTATCTATTCTTAGCTTTGATAAATAGCTCACTTTCCACAGTGAGCTAGATAGTTATCTTACATAGAAATTTTTTCACTTCACTGTTTAGATAAAGCCCCTTCAAATTCTTTGTCACTTCGCTCATTCTCTCTGTTATCTGTTCATTTCTCTAAGCTTTTATCCTTTATTATTTCTAATACGGTTAGCGTACAGCACGCTTTGATACACTTTAGTCGTTTTTAATAGATTGACTCTGATTGAGTATCGTGTTGATATAAAGAACAGCAAGTATGAGTTATCAGCACTCTTGGTTGATAATAGTTAGTTGATGATAGACAGTATTGTTATTTATACAATCCCTAGACAGTGTCATTTAGCAAGATATTTTAATAATACAGATATTACCCTTGAACAATCCATCTATCGCCCTGATTTACTTACTAACTCATTCATAAAGCTATCAATTATAAAGATAGGTATAACCGTAGGAAGTTGTTATGTTAAGTCGTCATCTTGAAGTTTCTTTGCGTTTAGCAATGACACTTGCGCGTCAAAAATCGCATGAGTATCTAACTGTTGAACACCTACTACTGGCACTGCTAGAAAATACGCACGCCGCCAATACACTGACTGCTTGCAATGCAAATGTCTCAACGCTGCGTACTGAGTTGGAAGCTTATATTAATAAGCATACGCCAACGATAGATGTAGATACAGAGCAATCACCGCAGCCTACCCAAAGCTTTGATCGTATTTTGCAACGTGCTATTTTCCATGTGCAATCTATCGGTGGTGGTCGTTTGGTAGAAGGCTCGGATATCTTGGTATCTATGTTCTCAGAGCATGATACTTATGCTGTTTACCTGCTTAAAAAGCAAGGTATCAGCCGTCTTGAGTTGACTCAGTACTTGTCACATGGTCAAGACAAAGAAGAACCCTCTGAGCCGCGTGCTTCGATGACTGGTGAGCGCCGTAATGCCTCAGAGAAAACCAGCAAAGATCCATTGGTGGAGTTTGCGACCAATTTAAACCAACGTGCTGCTGAAGGTAAAACGGATCCATTGATTGGACGTACCTCTGAAATTGAGCGTGCTGCGCAAGTACTATGTCGTCGCCGTAAAAATAACCCATTGCTAGTCGGTGAGCCTGGTGTTGGTAAAACCTCTATCGCTGAAGGTTTGGCGTGGTTAATTATCAATGACAAAGCACCAAAACCATTGAATGGTTGCGTTATTTATAGCCTAGATATTGGTTCATTAATCGCTGGTACAAAATACCGCGGTGATTTTGAAAAACGTATGAAGTCGTTGCTTGACGCATTAAAGAATAAACCCAATGCGATTTTGTTCATTGATGAGATTCATATGATTATTGGCGCAGGGTCGTCAATGAGTAGCAATATGGATGTGTCAAACTTGATCAAACCGGCACTTGCTAATGGTGAATTACGCTGTATAGGTTCTACGACCTTTACCGAGTATCGTCAGGTATTTGAGAAAGATCATGCATTATCACGTCGTTTCCAAAAAATCGATGTAAAAGAACCAAGCGTTGATGACAGTATTGACATCTTACGCGGTCTTAAGCCTCGTTATGAAGAATTTCATAACGTCGAATATACAGACGAAGCATTGGTTACTGCTGTCCAGTTATCCGCTAAGCACATTCACGAGCGCTTCTTACCAGACAAAGCCATTGACGTGATCGATGAAGCGGGTGCATATAAGCGTTTAGGCGTGATTCCAGATGCGGATGATATCGATGCAGAAGAAAGCTTCATTGCTGATTTAGAGCAAGACTTTGATGCTCAGATTGATGCTGATGAAGAAGATTTTGACGGTGTGACTCATAGCGATGTCGACAGTAATGAAATGCAGGATGAAGCAGATACTGCTAAAGTCAACGATCGCGTTCAATCATCTAAAGATTCAAAAGCTGCGAAAAAAAGACCACCGATGAAAATCGATGTGGCAGACATTGAAGCCATCGTTGCTAAGCTTGCACGCATTCCACCCAAGTCAGTGTCTAGCGATGATAAGAGTATTCTCAAGCATCTAGATCGTGATCTCAAGCATTTAGTGTTCGGTCAAGATGAAGCGATTGAAACGTTAGCAGATGCGATTAAACTGTCTCGTGCTGGCCTAAAGGCTCCAGATAAGCCTATCGGCTCGTTTATGTTTGCTGGTCCTACAGGCGTGGGTAAAACAGAAGTATCACGTCAATTAGCCAATTTGCTTGGTGTCGAGTTAGTTCGCTTTGATATGTCAGAGTATATGGAAGCACATACCGCCTCACGTCTAATCGGTGCGCCTCCTGGCTATGTTGGTTATGATCAGGGCGGTCTGTTGACTGAAAAAATCAATCAGCATCCACATTGTGTCTTATTACTTGATGAAATCGAAAAAGCGCATCCTGATGTATTCAACTTGTTACTACAAGTGATGGATCACGGTACTTTGACGGACAACAATGGTCGTGTTGCTATCTTTAAGCAAGTTATCGTTATTATGACCACCAACGTTGGTGCTGACAGTATCAGCCGCTCATCTATGGGCTTTACTCAGCAAGACCACAGTCGTGATAATACAGAGTCGCTCAAACGTGTCTTTACGCCAGAGTTCCGCAATCGCCTTGATGCCATCATCCAGTTCAACCCATTAGATACGTCGGTCGTGGTATCAGTAGTCGATAAGTTCTTGGTTGAGTTACAAGTGCAGCTTGATGATAAGCAAGTTACTTTAGAAATTGACGATGATGTCCGTAACTATCTAGCTGATAAAGGCTACGATCGCCTAATGGGTGCACGTCCTATGCAGCGTCTGATTCAAGACGAGATCAAAAAGCCATTGGCAAGCATGATTTTGTTTGGTGACTTGGTCAATGGTGGGGTTGTACATCTAACGCTAGAGCCTGAAGACAGTAATGAGCAAGATGACAAGTCTGTTAAGATTGAAAAAACCAATGGCAAAACGTCAGATAAAGGTTCGTCAGACAGTCGTATTATTTTGACCGTCGTTGAAACGCATGAGCCATATCCGGACTCTGAGTCGTTAGCTAGCTAAGTCTTTTATTATCAATAAAACAAGAACGGTTACCATGTTGCTACGGTAGCCGTTTTTTTATTGCTATAATTCATCATAAAGCCAATGCATGAGTCCATTCATTCGAATGTCAAAGACTTATTCATGCAATCTGATGCAGCATTTATATGATGTATAACAAATAAAAAAGGATATATTATGGAATTGTTTGATGAACAGACGACCAAAACCCCCGAGCAAAAGCAAGCGATTTTAGACAATGTACGCCTGCCAACAGATTGGAAAACAGCATTAGCAGATGAGCTAACCTCTGATAATATGGATAATTTGCGTGCATTTTTAAAAGAAGCGTACCAATCAGAGGAAAGCATTTACCCACCAGCACCGTTGATGTTTAATGCTTTTAACTTAACGCCTTTATCACAAGTTAAAGTCGTGATATTAGGTCAGGACCCTTACCATCGTCCAGGACAGGCAATGGGACTATCGTTTTCTGTGCCAAAAGCCATTCCAAAACCGCCATCGCTTAATAATCTGTTGAAAGAAATGGCTGTTGATATTGGTCTGAAACCATCAGCACATGGCGATTTGACGTATTGGGCGCAGCAGGGAGTATTGTTATTAAACAGCTCGTTGACTGTAAAAGAAGGTGAGCCGAATAGCCATCAAAATCAAGGGTGGGAGCAGTTCACTGATGCGGTGATTGATGTGGTCAATGAACAAACAGAGCATACAGTGTTTATATTATGGGGAAGTAAAGCGCAGAAAAAGGGCAAATATATCAATACAGACAAGCATCTTATCCTGACGGCTGTGCATCCTTCACCGCTTGCTGCTAACCGTGGTGGTTTTTTTGGCTCTAAGCCATTTTCTAAGACCAACGACTATTTGGTACAGTATGGTCAGACACCAATTGATTGGCAGTTACCGCAATAGATGACAAATATACCGGATATAAGCTTGAAACTATCTCAACTCTTCAATCATCAGCCAGTTATCGAAGATATTCAGACCAGTACATTTTGGTCAACTGAAGATGTTAAGTGGATGCAAGAAGCACTCAAGCTTGCTAAACAAGGTGCTGAGCATGGAGAAGTGCCAGTAGGGGCGATACTAGTACACGATCAGCAGGTCATAGGGCAGGGGTTCAATGAGCCAATTGGTCGCCATGATGCGACTGCACATGCCGAAATTATCGCATTGAGAGATGCCTGTACCCGTTTAAATAACTATCGATTGCCATTACAGACAACGCTGTATGTTACCTTAGAGCCTTGTACGATGTGTGTTGGGGCGCTGATTCACGCACGGGTAGAAAGGCTAGTCTATGCGGCGAGCGAGCCAAGAGCAGGTATGGTTGGTAGTCAGATGAACTTGCCGATGCAGCCTTTTTATAATCACAGTATTCAAGTAAACAGAGGTCTTTGTAGCGAGCACAGTAGTCAAATACTCAAAAGCTTTTTTCGCGAACGACGAAAACTGGCCAAAATGAAATCAAAATAATCTGTTAACAAGATATCGGACTTGTCGCTAGTGATAGGGATGTTTCTTTGCTATAATATTGCCCTATTTAATGGCGAAGTTGTCAGCCATATGAGTATTGTCTCCGATTAAGTGATTATTATGACCGTTTCTACAACTGATAACACCGCACTTCATAATGATAATAGTCAAACGCAACCACTGCGTTATCCTGTTATTTGTATTGATGGGCCGAGCGGTGCAGGCAAAGGCACGGTTACATGGCGCTTAGCTCAAGCATTGGACTATCAGTTGCTTGATTCGGGTGCTCTGTATCGTATTGTAGGACTCAAAGCTTTCGAAGCTGGTCTGGTTACCGCAGATACCAGTCAAACCATTGATGAAATGGCGGTATTAAAGTTGACACAAAGCCTAGATATTGCATTTGTGCCTAATAATGCGTCAGGACGTGTCGATATTTTGGTGAATGATGAGGCAGTTGGTGAGCAGGTACGTAACGAGACAGTTGGAGGCTATGCCTCACAGATAGCAATCTTTCCAAAAGTTCGTGAGGCGTTGTTAAAGTTACAACAGGACATGGCCACTCGTTCAGGTTTGGTTGCTGATGGCCGTGATATGGGAACGGTAGTATTCCCAAATGCTGATGTTAAGGTGTTTTTGACCGCCAGTGCTGAAGCGCGTGCTGAGCGTCGTGTGGCACAGTTATCCAACGCTGGGCAAACAGCAGACTTTGACGCAATCTTAACAACGATTAAAGCGCGTGATGATCGTGATGAAAATCGTAGCACTGCACCGTCGAAACCTGCAGAGGATGCTTTGCTGCTTGATAGTTCAGTACTAGATGCTGACACTGTATACGAACAAGTGAAGAAACACTGCCAAACCAAAGGCATATTCTTTAATAGTTAATAAAAACAACATATTAAGCATTAAAAGCTTTGCTATGAGGTTTGGTTTTAGTATAAAATTGTAGTAGTGAAATTTATGGGGTTTACCAGGCCCTAAGAAAACATGATTTGATAGAATAGATGACGAAATTTTCAGGTCAGACAGACAGTTGTTGTTAATAATTTCAGTAAAACATGCGCTTATTAACAACAAACGTTTTTATATATGATTGCATGGGATAAAAAACCAGTATTCTCGTTTTATGCAATCATAAATTTGATCCGTACTGTGCTGGACAGGATACGGCTATACAAAGGTAGACATAATGGAATCATTTGCTGAACTATTTGAAGCGAGCATCGAAGAGACAGGTCTGGATATCGAGCGTGGCTCGGTTATCACTGGTACTGTTGTAGCCATCGATAGCGACTGGATCACTGTTGACACTGGTCTGAAGTCTGAAGGTATTGTCGCTCGTGAAGAGTTTTTAAGCGAAGAAGGCGAACTTGAAGTTGAAGTTGGCGATAGCGTTGATGTCGTGGTTGAGGCAGTTGATAACGGCATGGGTCAAACCTTGCTATCACGTGAAAAAGCTAAGCGTGTTGAGACTTGGAATTTCCTTGAGAAAATTGCTGACAATGATGAAATCGTAAAAGGTATCATTTCAAGCAAAGTTAAAGGCGGTTTCACTGTAGATATCGGTTCAGTACGCGCATTCTTACCAGGTTCATTGGTAGATGTACGTCCTATCCGTGATACGACGCATCTTGAAGGCAAAGAGCTAGAATTCAAAGTTATCAAACTTGATCAAAAACGCAACAACGTTGTAGTTAGCCGTCGTGCAGTTATGGAAGCTGAAAATTCAGCTGAGCGCGAAGAGCTATTGAACAAGCTTGAAGAAGGCATCGAAATCGAAGGTATCGTTAAGAACCTTACTGATTACGGCGCATTCGTTGATCTTGGCGGTATTGATGGTCTATTGCACATCACTGATATGGCATGGCGCCGTATTAAGCACCCATCAGAAGTTGTTGAAGTTGGTCAAGACCTAAAAGTTAAAGTATTGAAGTTTGACCGTGAGCGCAATCGCGTAAGCCTAGGTCTAAAACAACTTGGTACTGATCCTTGGGATAACGTTGGCGGAACTTATCCAGTAGGTAGTGTTGTTAAAGCACGCGTAACTAACCTAACTGATTATGGTTGTTTTGCTGAGATTTCTGAAGGTATTGAAGGTCTAGTACACGTATCAGAAATGGATCATACCAACAAAAACATCCATCCATCTAAAGTTGTTCAAGTGGGTGATGAAGTTGAAGTAATGATTCTTGATATCGACGAAGAACGTCGCCGTATCAGCCTAGGTATCAAACAAACCCTTGCTAACCCATGGGATGAGTTTGATAAGAAACATGAGCGCGGTGATAAAATCACTGGTACTATCAAATCAATCACTGACTTCGGTATCTTTATCGGTCTAGACGGTGGTATTGATGGTCTTGTTCATCTATCTGATATCTCTTGGAATGAAACTGGCGAAGACGCTATCCGTAACTACAACAAAGGCGACACCGTTGAAGCAATGGTATTGTCAGTAGATGCAGAAGCTAACCGTATCAGCCTAGGCGTTAAGCAGTTAAGCTCTGATCCATTCAACGAATACCTAGTCAACAATGACCGTGGTGCTATCGTTAATGGTAAAGTGAAAGAAGTAGACGCTAAAGGTGCTACTATCGAACTTGCTGACGAAGTAGAAGCTTATCTACGTGCCTCTGAGATCCAACGTGACCGCGTTGAAGATGCAACTAAGCATCTAACTGTTGGTGATGACGTTGAAGCGAAAATCATCAGTGTTGATCGCAAAACACGCAACATCAACTTGTCTATCAAAGCGAAAGACGAAGCTGAAGAGCGTCAAGCGATTAAAGAACTAAGCAGCACAAGTACTACTGCCGCTGCCGGTTCTGAAGCTCAACCAAAAACTATTGGTGACTTGATCAAAGAACAGATGCAGTAAGCTGCTAAGTTATTGATATAAAGTAATATAAAAGAAGCGACTCCGGTCGCTTTTTTTTATGAATAAATTTTGATATTACCATTAACAAGTGATGTTTTTGCCCAAAGAGGCAAACTCTTATTTTCATTTAGGGTAATATCCGCTATCATTTGCAACATTGAGTAACAAGATGTGAGTCACTATTTATTTAAAGCGATAGGCTGTTCTAAAGACCGAGTTTTTGTCCTTACTATTTTAAGGATATGCTGATTTAGCAGCATTTATTGAAATAAATAACCCTTATTTAAATAACCTAAAATATCGTTTCGACTCACAATCATCTTATCCATTAATTTACAAGGCAAGCGTAATAATGCAGCAAGCGATTAACAAGTCCGAATTTATTAGTAATTTGAGTGCGAACTGTGACAATATGACTGATACAGTCGTCGATGATGCAGTACGCGAAATATTAACTTTGATGACGCATACCTTAGCCAATGATGGCCGAGTAGAGGTTCGTGGGTTTGGTAGTTTCTGTCTACACCATCGCCGTGCACGTCTAGGACGCAACCCTAAAACAGGGGAAAGCGTGCCAGTACCTGCTAAGGCTATTCCTCATTTTAAACCAGGAAAAGCACTACGTGAAGCGGTCAATGACACGGTTGCAACTAGCTAAATGTTGTCATAACTCATTTATTGAATAAGCATTTTTCATAGAATGGTTTGTCAGTCGCTCATATCACCTATTTATTCTGAATACATTAACGGCATTTCCAACTAAGGTAACCGTCTCATGCGCTTTTTACTGTTTGTATTACTGTTTCTGAGCTTTGCCTATGCGCTTGGTTTGGTATTGGCAAATAATACTGAAGTTGGTGTAAATTTACTGTTCTCGCAAGCGCCTACGATGAATCTAGGGCTGCTACTGATACTTTGTCTGATGCTGGGTATCGTTATTGGTATTTTGCTAGCACTGCTTATTTTCCGTGTTTTACAAAACAAGTGGGAAATTTCGCGTTTGCAAAAAGCAAAAACCAATCTACAAGAGCAACTCACACAAGCCAATATAGTCATCGATCGTCAAGCGAATTCGCCAACGGTAGAAGAAGCCGTTTATGGCTCTACGGCGACTAATGTACAGGATGGAGTGGATAGTGACTTAGATAACAGTGCTGCTCTTACTAAACATAAGCGAGACTAAACCATCTCGCAATGAATCTGCGGTTAAGTTAGATATACTTCTTTAATAACTCCGATACCAATATGGCTAAGTCATGAATAATATAATTAAG
This sequence comes from Psychrobacter sp. SZ93C1, assembly GCF_015864635.1. NCBI lineage: Bacteria > Pseudomonadati > Pseudomonadota > Gammaproteobacteria > Moraxellales > Moraxellaceae > Psychrobacter > Psychrobacter sp. SZ93C1. The sequence goes on from NZ_JADYWY010000004.1 coordinate 235,597, forward strand.
TCTCCAGTCGTCGTTGCTTTAGATAATATGACCATGGAAGCCTCTTTAGCGCTAGCGGATCAATTAGATCCAGCATTATGTCGATTAAAAGTAGGCAAAGAGCTTTTTACTCGCTGTGGCCCTGACATGGTCAAAGCACTGCATCAGCGTAATTTTGATGTGTTTTTAGATTTGAAATTTCATGATATTCCCAATACTACTGCGCAAGCAGTTTTGGCAGCGGCTGAACTCGGTGTATGGATGGTGAATGTCCATGCCAGTGCGGGTCTAGAAGCAATGTCATTAGCCAAGCAGCGGTTACTAGATAATGGTTTTGATACCTTGCTGATAGCGGTCACTGTATTGACCTCTATGGACAATGAAGCGCTGACGCAAACGGGCATTACTGACGGCCTGGATGCACACGTGAGTAGACTGGCGCAATTGACTAAGCAAGCTGGTCTTGATGGTGTGGTCTGCTCAGCTCAAGAAGCTAAGACGCTTAAAGCACTGTGTGGTCAAGATTTTAAACTCATTACTCCTGGTATTCGTCTACTAGAAGACAACGCTGATGACCAAAAACGCATTTGCACGCCTAAACAGGCACTCAGTGACGGTTCTGATTACTTAGTCATTGGGCGTTCAATCACACAGGCAGAAGACCCTGCTGCGAAATTGCAGAAGATACTACAAAGTATTTAGGCCACACCTTAATAACTTGTAATGCCTGAACGATCAAAAGACAGCCTAACTCGCTGTCTTTTTTGCTTTTTGCGGGTAGGTAAAAGGTGCTAAACTATTTGTGTTTATTCAATGATATTGGCTTATATGAAATTACAGATTTTGAGTGACTTACATATTGATAGTTATGCTCGTCAGTCACATCCGATAGGGCATATCCCTAAAACCGATGCAGATGTGGTGCTAGTAGCGGGAGATACTGCAAATAGTGATAATGGTATGCCATGGTTACAGGAGCAAGCTGCGCGTCTGCAAGTTCCTCTAATCACTATCGCAGGCAACCATGAGTACTTCAATGAAGATGTGCTGCACTTCGATAAGAAACTAGCGACTTGGGACAATTATCATATCGAGTCGAATGAAGGCGTTCGGGTTTTGCAGTGTCAGCATATGGATATTGGTGAAGTGCGAATCCTAGGCTGTACGTTGTGGACGGATTATCAGTATCAAGCCAATGAGGATACGATGGCAGCTGCTAGTCGCTTTATGCGTGATTACAAACAAATATATGCCGGTAGCGAGTTGTTTTCACCTGAGGTCTCTATGCAACTTCATGCTGAGCAGCGCCAATGGTTACAGCAAGCATTAATCACTGCTAATAAACTGGGTAAAAAAACCGTGGTGATGAGTCATCATAGTGTTAGCCCGTTATCGGTGTCTGAGAAGTATGCTAATTTGCCGAGTAACGCCGCTTTTATCAGTGATCTCTCCGGATGGATGCATGAGGAGTGGGCGCCGACACTCTGGGTACATGGACATACCCATGAAGCATTTGATTATCAGATTGGTAAGACGCGGGTGATTGTTAATCCACGTGCTTATCCAAATGAAGTAAGTAGTACAGCATTAGAGTTCTCATGGGATAGAGTGATTGATATCGGTTAGCGTGCATCTGTAGAGATACAGGTATTGTTAGCAATAATGTCATAGCAGTGTTAAGAGTGACCGCCCTATTTTTGAGCAGCTTTGGGTACAATCATTGGCGCCTATACGATGATTGTACTGATATTTTGTTCATTCCTACCAGAAAATCTGCTACGCTTGTTAGCATGAGTAAATATACAAATCACACTTTATCAAAATTATCCGCTGAACAGCTTGCGAGTCACACGCCAAGCGCACCAGCGCCTTCACACCTGCCTGATAGTATGATCTCGTCAGTCAGCTTATTACCCGAAAACAAGCGATTGATTTTGTTTACTAGGCACTCTCTACGCGAACGTTCTGATGGGAATGGTTTTGCCAGCTATCAGTTGCCACTGACACCTAAAGGTCGCGTGTTGGCAAAATCTTGGGGTCGTTGGTTGGCAGGACATCTGCCGTACTCCCTCAATGTCGATAGTATCTCAAGCCCTATAGGTCGCTGTATTGATACGGCGCAGCTGATGCAAGAAGGGGCAGGTCTACGACGAGGTATTGCACATCAATCACTGTTGGTTGAGCCTGGCAGCCTCGTTACTGAACCTGAAATAGCCAATCCAGTATTCAAAGAAATAGGTGTACTTAACTTCATCAATCGATTCTTACAAGGCAATCTTGAAGGCACCAAAAACGCCTATCAAGGTGGCCTAGATATATTATCGCTATTTTATCAACACCAGCCTGAGCATGGGCATCTTATGCTTGCCGTCAGTCATGATACGCTACTGTCTGCATTTTTAGCCGTGATGTTTGATGTGGTCGAGATTGATTGGAACGATTGGCCAAAAATGATGGAAGGGGTGTTTTTGTGGTTTGATGATATGCCATTTGAGCAAGCCAACGCGCATTTTGTCTGGCGTGGTGAGGTTTATACTCGTCCCATTCATACTCTGTTAGACGGCTACCGTGCTGCAGGGTATCACCCAAGCAAACTATTGCTACCGCCAGAAGTCAAATGGACATGATATCAGCATAGTCAGCGAACTGCTAAGGTGTTACTCTCCCTAGAGGTACTATATGTACAATCTGCGGTCGGCTGCCTTGTAGCTGTTTTAGATTTCTTTGACTATATAAGTTGAATCAGTGAGTTTTAAACAGGCATAAAAAAACCTTGCCCCAGTATTAGAACCAGTGACAAGGTTTTAGTCATTACACTATAAAGCGTAATGCGGTCTAAACGCGACCAATCTTAAGCTTGAAGGCCTTTGATTGTTTTGTTTAGGCGGCTCTTACGACGAGCAGCTTTATTCTTATGAATAATACCTTTGTCAGCCATACGATCAAGAACTGGTACCGCTTTTTTGTAAGCTTCGGTAGCCGCGTCATAATCTTTAGCTACGATAGCCGCATCAACACGTTTTAAGTAAGTACGAACCATAGAGCGTTGTGACGCAGAGTTCTGACGACGTTTGGTGTTTTGACGGGCGCGTTTACGAGCTTGTGCAGTATTAGCCACGCGTATCTCCTTGATAAAGACAGATAAAATATGAATGTTGATTGCAATAAAGGGTTTAAACAATCATCGGTGACGAGCAGCCTCTCGCCAAACATGATGTCGATGTCTTATATTAAAGTATCTAATATGAATAGAGCATCGCAAGCGCCAGAACTGTTTGGAATAATTAAACAGCGTTGACGTGTAAAGCCGGACATCTTAGCAAATTATTGCGCTTAGAACAATATATTTGATGATTAATGCCAAAAGAAGTTATGATATCACATGGGCTACTGATTTCTCTAGTGTCTATTAGGATTGTTGTTAAGCCATCTTTCAGTATTGTTAGTGGAGACATGATTTGGCTACACAGATGCGTCAGCTGATAAAACCTCTTACAATATATTCTATAGAATACCATCAGTTGTGTATTAAATTAGGTATGATACTAGACTTAAGATCTTTCACACGACAGACTTTCTTATAAAAATAAATTTTCCAACACTATATATAAATGGATCGGATATGCAGCGAAAAGCAATTGTAATTGGTGCGACAGGGCTGGTAGGGCAGTATCTGGTTAAGCAGCTTAGTGAGCTTTATGACACGTTAATTGTGATTGCACGGCGTCCGCCACGCTATATCAATGCGAGCATGCGTTTTTATCAAGTGAACGATTTTGATAATCTAACCGAGATTTTTGCCAGCGTTGGTGCTGATCGTAAGACGGATGCTTTTAGTTGTCTCGGTACGACTAAGAAGCAGGCTGGTAGTGACGAAGCTTTTCGAAAAGTCGACCACGACTACAATGTAACTTTTGCTAAGTTGTGTCAAGATAAAGGCGTCGAAAACTTCTTTTTGTTGTCTTCAATGAACGCCGATAGTGACAGTCGTTTTTTATATAATCGAGTCAAAGCGGAAACCGAGCAATCCATTATATCATTGGATTTTGCGCATCTAGTCGTTTTACGTCCTTCATTGCTATTAGGCAAACATAAAGGTCGCCCTCTTGAGAGCATTGGTCAAAAGGCTTTTAAGCTCATATCACAGCTTTTGTCAGAGTCATTACCACTACATCCTATTTCTGCTAAGCGTGTTGCTAGTGCAATGGCAATGAGTGCGCACGCCATCTATGAGAGTAACAAGTACCGTGCTGAGCCTACATTGAAAAAAATAGAAATCATTGAAAATAAGCAGATGCTTGCAATGACGAGAGTGAAAAATTAAGTAGTTAATGATTTATATATTTATTACAATACAAAGATTTAAAATAGCCTAAGCATTTATATAGATATTCGATAAAAATTGAGAGTAATGACTAGATAATCAAAAACAAGGAGCTTCACTATGCCGGAATCCATGCAGATGAATAGAGAAAATTTTGTGACTTGTGATTTATTGGATGCCAATCCTAAGTCGCAAGTATGTTTGCCAAATATTGAAGGCAAGTCATTTCACAACTTTGGTGGCAAAAACAAGTTTTGCGGTGAAATCGTAACAGTGAAGTGCTTTGAAGATAATAGCCGCGTCAAATCACTATTAAACAGTGACGGTAAAGACAAAGATGGGCATGGCAAGGTGCTGGTCGTCGATGGTGGCGGCTCAATGCGTTGCGCTCTTTTGGGTGATATGATTGCAGAATCAGCAATTGAGAATGGCTGGGCAGGAGTCATTATCTATGGTTGTGTCCGTGATGTGGATGACGTTGCACAGATGGATATTGGTGTTAAGGCGCTCGGTTGTATCCCACGTAAATCAAATCGTCGCGACGAAGGCCAAACAGATATCGAAATCAGCTTTGGTGATTTAACCTTGAACTCAGGAATGTTTGTTTATTCAGATAATAATGGCATTATCGCTAGTGATAAACCATTAGTTTAACAATAGCTCAATGATTACCAACTAAAAACCTCGGCTTGTAAGTTGAGGTTTTTTCATTTCACGACGATTTTATGTGGTAATGAGTATTTTTAAGGTCTTAATTGATCATTTACTAATTAGTAAAATTTTAAGTGACAAACCGTTACGGCATAAGTTTTGGTAATTGATGAAATATTCGTATAATAGCTATCTGACTCTTAACTTTGATCCTATTCTATATGCCTATCACTGCTTTGACTGACGCGTTTGACCCTATTAACCAGCAGCTATTCCCTATCCAGAATGCTCAGCGGCGTTGGCTAGCACCTGTGCATGGTGCTGTCAGCAGTTTGTGGTTAGCAAGCTTGGTACAGGGATCGATATGGGATGTGGCTGATCGTCTCAAGGTTGTTGTGACTCGTGACCAAAATCAGCTCAATCAAATAGAGACAGAGTTGGCATTTTGTGGCGTGGATGCCTACGTGTTCCCTGATTGGGAAACGTTGACTTATGACGAACTGTCACCGCATCAAGATATTGTGAGCGAGCGTATCAATCTGTTAACGGATATGCCGACATCGGGAGTCCTGCTGATTTCTGTACAGGCGCTGATGCACCGAGTAGCACCGCCAAGCTGGCTGATTGGGCAGCATTTTGATTTGAGTGTGGGTGATCAATTTGATATCAATACCCAACGCGGACTGCTAGCGAAAGCAGGTTACCGCGCCGTTGAAAACGTCTTTGAACCGGGTGAGTTTGCCGTACGTGGCAGTATTATTGATATTTTTGCGATGGGTCAGCCGTTTCCGCTGCGTCTCGATTTGTTTGATGATGAGATTGAAACCATTCGCTTCTTCAATCCACAGACTCAGCGCACTCTGACGGTCGATGACCTTAAGTCAATGATGAGTGGTAATGACAGTAGTATGGGCAAAGAGTCGTTGTCGCTACTGCACAAACTGCCAGATATCTCAAAACCTATTCAGCAGTTTCAAATCCTACCAGCAAAAGAATTTCCACTTGACGAAGGGCGTGAGACCTTCCGTACAAACTTTGCTACGATATTTCCTAATACGAGTAGCCGTAAGTTTGAACTGCATAAAGACGTAATGGCGGGTATTGCCAGCAGTGGACTTGAATATTATCAGCCATTGTTTTTTGATTTAAAAGACTGGGAAGCAGAGAGTAGTTTATTTGCCTACTTGCCAAGTAATGCGTTATTTATCACTGATGAATTGATTAACGAAAAACAGGCAGATTATTGGTCACAAATTCAGCGCCGCTATGAAGAGCGCCGTCATGATATTGATAAGCCTATCGTCGCCCCTGAGCTACTGTATCTATTGTCTAATAAGCTTAATGAACATCTCAACGATTATCCACGCGTTATTCTAAGCGCGCGCGATGAGCTAGCATTGATGACAGATGTTGCTGATGTGGATAATGAGGATTCATTATTAGAGCCTGCATCAAACAAACCACAGGGACTCGTGAGATTAAGTGCCCAGTCACCACCGCAGCTGGCGGTAAATCATCAAAAATCTGAACCTCTTGCTGAGCTATTAGAGTTCCTAGAGATACAAGAAAAAACGTCCACACCTGTATTAATCGTTGCTGAAACAGCTGGTCGTCGTGAGATTCTCATTGAGTTGTTTAAAGGCAAAGTTGATATCAAAGCCTATGATAGCTTTGAAGCGTTTCTAGTAGCCGATAAAACGAGTGGGATTGGCCAAAATAAATTACCACAGGTTGGTCTAACCGTTGCGCCTATTGAGCGCGGTGTTTATGTGCCTGAGCGTTTGGTGCTGATTAGTGAGACGCAATTATTTGGTCGGCAAGTACTGCAAACGCGCCGTCACCGTCAGAGCGGTGTGTCAGAGGAGTTTTTGGTCAAAAGTGTTACCGAAATAACTCAAGGTAGCCCTGTTGTCCATATTGAGCACGGTGTCGGGCGTTATAACGGCTTGATTACGTTAGACGTGGGTGACGGTGAGCAAGAGTTTATCCACCTGAAATATGATGGTGACGCCAGTATTTATGTTCCAGTCGCCAATTTACAAATGATTAATCGCTATAGTGGCGGTGATCCCGCACTTGCGCCACTGCACAAAATCGGTAGTGGTAAGTGGGATAAGGCTAAACAAAAAGCGTTGGAGCAAATCCATGACGTCGCGGCTGAGCTATTAAATATGCAGGCACGGCGCGAAGCTAAAGTAGGTATTCATTTTAAAATAGACTCGTCACAATATGATTTGTTTGCCAGTCAATTTACGTTTGAAGAAACGCCTGACCAAGCCAATGCCATCCATGCAGTGATGGAAGACATGAAGCAAAATCAGCCGATGGATCGTCTTATCTGCGGGGATGTTGGTTTTGGAAAAACAGAGGTCGCCATGCGTGCGGCTTTTATTGCCGTTAGCGCGGGCTACCAAGTGGCGGTACTAGTACCTACAACGTTATTGGCAGGTCAACATGAAGACAACTTCCGTGATCGATTTGCTGATTGGCCAGTACGTATCGAAACGCTATCGCGCTTCGGTGGCAAAAAGCATCAAGACACGGTATTAGCGGATTTGACCGCTGGCAAGGTCGATATCGTTATTGGTACGCATAAGTTACTACAACCTGATGTCAAATTTTCTAATCTGGGATTGATGATTGTCGATGAAGAGCATCGCTTTGGTGTGCGTCACAAAGAGCGTATTAAGGCCATTCAGACTGATGTAGACAGTATGTCTATGACAGCGACGCCTATCCCTAGAACGCTCAATATGGCGCTCTCAGGTATGCGTGATATGTCAATCATTGCTACCCCACCTGCACGACGCTTGGCGATTAAAACCTTTGTCATGCAAAAGACAGAAGCATTAATGAAAGAAGCTATTTTGCGTGAACTATTGCGCGGTGGTCAGGTGTATCTGCTGCACAATGATGTGGCTAGTATTGAGCGCATGGCAGAGACCATACGTGAGCTGGTTCCAGAGGCACGAGTAGGCGTGGCTCATGGACAGATGCAAGAGCGTCAGCTTGAACAAGTGATGCAGCAGTACTATCACAAAAAATTCAATGTGCTAGTATGCTCGACTATTATTGAAACTGGTATTGATGTGCCTAATGCCAATACTATTATCATTGAGCGTGCTGATAAATTTGGTCTAGCCCAATTGCATCAGCTACGTGGCCGCGTTGGTCGTAGCCATCATCAGGCGTACTGTTATTTGCTTGTACCGTCTATTAAAGGTCTAAAAGGCGATGCGAAACGCCGCCTGCATGCTATTGAACGTGCCAACACACTGGGCGCAGGTTTTATGCTGGCCAGTGAGGATTTAGAGATTCGCGGAGCAGGTGAGATACTGGGTAAGCAGCAAAGTGGTAATATGCAGGTAATTGGCTTTAGCTTATATATGGATATGCTAGAACGCGCGACGAAAGCGATTAAAGCAGGTAAACAGCCTGATTTAAGTACACCGCTGTCACTGACCAGTGAAATAAATCTACACAGCTCAGCATTGATACCAGAAGAGTACTTGCATGATGTACATCAGCGCTTATTGTTTTATAAACGCATTAGTAATGCCGATGATAAAGAAGCGCTAACGGATATTCGGACTGAAATGATTGACCGTTTTGGTATATTGCCGGATCAAACTAAGCAGCTCTTTGCCATTCATGGGTTACGTTTACAAGCAGAACCATTGAAGATTAACAAAATCGATGCCAATGGTAGTAGTATGACGCTAGAGTTTGCACCTGACACACCTGTCGATGCATTAGCAATTATTAAACTGATTCAAACAGATGGGCAGCGCTATCGTATGAATGGCGCGTCTGGCATCCGTTACCAAAATGCTGATAAACTTGAGACGCCTCAACAGCGTGTTACGGTCATTCAAGAGCTGTTGCGCTATTTTAGCGAGCATATGGTATCAGAGCCTGCTTAGCTTCATTCTGTAATGGCTATTTGCTATACAGGTGAATGAGAAGATTAGCCAAGTCGTTCACGCAGATAGTTTAAAGATAAAACGCCAAGGCAATGAGTCATGGCGCTATTTTATCGGATAGATAACTGATAAAATAATGAGACCATATTTTATTTACTCATATTTTAGCTTTCTATACTTTTGATTTCTTTTATTTGAGATCCATAACAAGAGAACCGTCATTATGTTCCAACTTCATCATAAACTTGCTGCCGATAGCTTTTTAGTGGGTGATTTTCCGCTATCGACTTGCCGTTTAATCAATGATTGCCAGTTTCCTTGGTTAATATTGGTGCCACGTGTATCAGGTATCAAAGAGCTATATGAGTTATCTGAAACAGACCAAGTACAGTTTTTACGTGAGTCGAGCTGGTTATCAAGCCAACTGGCCAAGACTTTCCAAGCAGATAAAATGAACGTAGCCGCATTGGGTAATCAAGTACCACAGTTGCACTTTCATCATATCGTACGTTATCAAAACGATATGCAGTGGCCAAACCCAGTATGGGGTGTTCCAGCCGTTCCTTATACCAAAGAAGTATTGGCACAAATGCAGCAGACTCTGATGATGGCGTTACGTGGACATCATCAAATGCCTTTTGATTGGCAAATGAAATAAAATCTTAATCCATAATTACATTAATAAAAATATACTAAGTTATTTAAAGTCTATTTTGCAGCAGTTAAAAAAAATCCAGATATTTATTATCTGGATTTTTTGTTTTTTAACTTCACTAATAAAGATCGTTATTTTAATTTAATTGGATATTAAGACAAGTTAAATGATAAGTGGTGTTCTTTTGGTTATGAGTGGCATGGGATTTATAACTTTTAAGAAGTATAATGTAGTATCAGACCGTACTTATGTCCAATTAGTCATAAAAATAGGTAATACACTTATACTCATGTCTCTTGGTTTCTCCTACAGCCTATTTTGTTTAAGCGAATGCTCATATGACTAATTTAGACAGATTGAGACCAGAGCTTCTGACAAAAGAGGAAGTATACGATAAGGTCGACTACCCAGAAGTTTTCGTATTAATACTCACCGTTATACTCCTCGCTTTACATTTTGATTTTAGACCCACTGCAATGGCGCTCCTTGTCATTGTTGGCCTGCCAAGTGTGCTAATTCTAATTTATAATTATGGTCGCCAAGCCAGCTTTTGGACCTCCAATATTGTCATTATTTTACTGTCTATGGTGATTGGATCGATACAGTTACATATGATTATTTCGCTCAGTCTAGCGGCATTAATAGGTCTTAGGATTATTGTTAGTAGCCCTGAAAATCGTATAAAATTGATCATTGTATCCGTAATAACGGTTATTATTTTTTATTATGTCAGTATTATTTTAAATATTCCCGCATTAGAAGGTTATGACGATTGGATAACACCTCTTATATTATTAGCCAGTATGATCGTTGTTTTATGTCGATTTGGGTGTTTTTATAGGAAGTATGTCCGTTATGAAGCTCACTCTCATCATGCGGTTGGGCGATTGAATAGTGCGGTTTCTGTTATCAATAAACTAACACGTTTTGTCCCATTGCAAGTTTGGGAGCCGATCGTAAGAGCAGATATCCCAGTGAACGTTTCTAACAAACGTGCCAAGCTGACTATTATGTTCTCAGATATTATTGGTTTTACTGAGTTGTCTGATAGCCTTAGCTCGGATAATTTGGCTGATATTTTGAACACCTATATGCATAGCATGACGTTAATTGCCAACAAACACGGTGCGGTGCTTGATAAGTTTGTTGGCGATGGCATGATATGCTTTTTCGGTGAGCCAAACAGTCAAGGTACGCGTCAAGATGCTTTGAGCTGTCTTGAGATGGCAATAGACATGCGGCGTGAAATGCGTACCTTGAGACAGAAATGGCGCCTTATGGGATTTGAGGGGCTATATATACGTATTGGTATTACGACAGGCTATTGCCATGTGGGCAATTTCGGTAGTAACAATCGTCTTAGTTATACATTGATTGGTAAAGAAGCCAATTTGGCAGCGAGACTAGAGTCTAGTGCTGGTAAAGATGAGATATTAATCAGTGAAAGTACTTATGACTATGTCTGTCATAATTATGAGTGTCAGCATGCTGGTGCATTTCATCTAAAAGGATTTGATAAGAAAGTACAAGCATGGCGAGTCTTTGATCCTGATATTAATAAAGCTTATTTATCAAAATGGGTTGATTACACATTACCTGGATTTAATTTGCATTTAAATTTTAAAGACATGAATCATAACGACTATCAAGATGTTAAAGCTCGGTTAAATTTTGCGCTTGGACGTATTGAGCAAGAAAACGAAAAAAATGAAAATGATATTAATGCAGAAAATAAACGCAATGATATAGGTAATAAGTAAGCTGCATTGACAAATAATAGTCTTTGAATATATATGTAAAAAAGCCAACGATCATAATGATCGTTGGCTTTTCATATGAAAATAAAAAAGAGCTTTCTACAAGTGCCTAATGATTTTCTTTGGCATGATTTAGGGTATATTTAGGCACTTCGATGGTTAAGTCTTCGTCCTCAACTATTACTTGGCAGGATAGACGTGAATCAGGCTCTAACCCCCAAGCACGATCTAGCAAGTCAGCTTCGATATCATCCATCTCTTCCAGACCATTAAAGCCTTTACGTACGACTACATGGCAAGTTGTACATGCTTTTGACATCTCACAAGCGTGCTCAATTTTAATGCCTTTCTCTACTAGTGCTTTGCATAAGTTACTACCGGCCTCTAGCTCGACTTCAGCGCCTTCAGGACAAATCTCGTGGTGGGGTAATACAGTAATCTTTGGCATAAATCGTCTTTCCGATGCTAATCAATTTAAAGAAATAAAAATATAATGGAGATGCTATTCAGCAAATATGCTACCAATCTTGGGCGCTCGTACCAGCCATACTGGTTTTGACGCTCTGATTCATAATACGGGCAGCAAAAGCATCACTATGGGGCTTGAGTTGTGATTGTTGTGCTTCAATAAGTGCTAAGTCATTAGTGCTCAGTACTTCTTGCATTAGTTGTATTTGATCAGCCAGTGATTGCTGCTCTTCAGAAGATAGCAAAGCTGCAAACTCATTAAGTGCCGATTGTAGTGCTAATATTTCACGTTCAGCCTCTACTTTGGTTTCGATTAAAGAGCGTGCATTTTTGTCTTCTTCTGCATGCTTAAATCCTGCAATCAGTAACTGCTCTTTTTGTTCGTCTGATAACCCATAAGAAGGCACAATTTCAATCTTACTTTCTGTTTTGGTTGTGGTCTCTTGCGCGCTGACCGTTAGCTGACCATTGGCATCAATACTAAAGGTAACCTCAATACGGGCAAACCCAGCCTTCATAGAAGGAATGCCATACAATTCAAAGCGTCCAAGTGAGCGGCAGTTATCGACAGTTTCACGTTCACCCTGTACAACATGGATTACCATGCCTGTCTGACCGTCTTGATAAGTTGTAAATACTTGACGTTTTTTAACAGGGATAGGCGTGTTACGTGGTATGAGCACTTCGACTAGGCCACCCATAGTCTCAAGACCAAGTGATAGCGGCGTCACATCTAGCAATAATAAGTTGTTGTCACTATCACCGTTGACCAGTTGATGCGCTGTCTGCGCCGCGCCTAAAGCGACTACTTCATCTGGGTTGAGGCGGCACAGCGGCTGTTTGGCAAAGAACTCAGTCACGACTTGCTGAATAGCAGGCATACGGGTTGAACCACCAACCAAGATAACTTCGTCCAAATCAGTACTAGAGAGTTTGGCATCACGTAGTACTTGATCGCAGACACTTAAAGTACGGCGGCTAACAGGTTCTACGATCGTCAGGATATCTGTACGGCTCAATACACCTTGATAAGACTGAGTATTGACGACAATGTCGATATCGACTTGTTCACTATCAGTCAGTGCCTGCTTATAAGCTTTGGCTTGTTGCGCAAGTATTGATTTGTCATGAAGACTGACATCTTTTGGATCGATATTCAATTGTTTGATAAGCCAATTGGTGATGAGGCGATCTATATCGTCACCACCTAGTGCACTGTTGCCACCAGTGGCTAGTACTTCAAAGACGCCGTCAGTCAGCTTTAAGATAGAGACATCAAACGTACCGCCACCCAAATCGTAAATTAGATAGTAGCTTTCTTTTTCGCTAGCTTCTGTGGCTTGATCGAGACCATAAGCGACAGCAGCAGCAGTTGGCTCGTTGAGTAAACGTAATACCTTGATGCCAGCTGCTTGAGCCGCATCTTTAGTCGCTTGACGCTGCGCTTCATCAAAATAAGCAGGTACGGTAATGACAGCACCTTCGATACTATCTTCAGGCAGTGCGCTTGCTGCACGTTGCTCAAGCGCCGCTAGTATACGGGCAGAAACCTCAACAGGAGATACTTCACCCTGGGCGGTGACAAAAGCCGGCATGTCATCTTTATTGCCACTCAATTCGTAAGGATGAGAAAATTTGATATCCGCTTGGCTACGACCCATAAAACGCTTAGCCGAGACGATCGTATTTTTTGGATCATCCGCTAAGTGGGCTAGGGCATCATAACCAACCAATGGCTTGCCAGTGCTTGGATAATAAACAACAGACGGTAACAAGGTATCAGTGCTGGTATTTGCTTCTAATACTTGCGCCTTGCCTGAACGTACCACAGCGACCAACGAGCGTGTGGTGCCAAGATCGATTCCTAAACCAAAACGATGCTGGTGAGGTTGGGCACTTTGATTGGGTTCGGCAATTTGCATTAAAGACATAAAATAACTCAAAGATAAAATGAATAAGTGAAATGGGGTAAGTGCAACATAGGCATTACGACAGTCTGATAATTATAGTCAAAATATTTATCAAGTAATACGGCGCGAACCTAGCGTGTTAACTAATACTGCTATATATGCTCGGTTGCCTTGTATCAATTCTAGACTGTCTCGACTATGTTCTCTACCATACAAATAGAGTCGTACAACGGCCAATAAATTTTGGGATAAACGATTATACGGTATAGTCGATACTATTTTAACCAAATATTTTTTAACTAAATATCTAAAACCTAGTCTTTGGATAAAATGAATTGTTCACAGCTATCTAAACGTATAAATCATCGTCATCTGAATGCGCCGCAGCTGCAACGTCATCAAGACCAGTCGTGACATCTGCATTTAACTTGACTAAAAATTTCAATTTCTGTGTCGCATCAATCGCCGTTTGCCAATCTTGGCTGTCATAAGCATGGCTAAAGCGCTCAGATTGTTTTGCGAGACGCTCTGTGATTTGAGGATGTAACTGCTGCAAGGCTAGAAGATCTTTGCCTTCAATAGCGTCATCCAAATCCATTCGCATTTCCATCGCATCTTCCAAGAAGTCCAAGTCTGCGATTGAGTGCTCTAGATTTTGAGCTTGATCTGCTATATCTAATAGATAACTAGCACGGCTATCAGGCGAGCTAAGCGTTTGATAAGCTTGATTGATCAGTGCTGAATATTTTTCAGACTGTAGTTGTGCTTGAGCAATGTCAGTCTGGTTTTTAGCGACATTATCAGGGTGATAACGTTTTTGTAGCAGACGTAGATGTTGATCGAGACTGTCTTGATTGACTTCAAATTGTACTGGTTGCTCAAATAAAGCAAAGAAGTTATCAAACTGTGCTTCTGGTGTGATGTCTGTCATATCATACGCCTTGCTTTTTATTTGTTTGAAATGTCTGTCTGTTGATACTCTATTACTGAGTCTACAATCCGTATTGTAGCGTAGACTGTTTAACGTTTTTCGAGCGTAAAGGTTGGAAGGTTTAAATCATTAAACTGTAAATGACTCACCGCAACCACATTCGCCTTTTTGATTAGGGTTACTGAACTTAAAGCCTTCGTTGAGACCTTCTTTTTCATAATCCATCAACAAACCATCTAAATATACCAAGCTTTTAGGATCAATAAAGATGCTAACGTCTCGGCTTTCATAACGTGTGTCATTTTCGTCAGGTGTATCTACAAACTCTAAAACATAAGCTAGACCTGAGCAACCCGCTGTGCGGATACCGACTCGAATGCCTTCACCTTTGCCGCGATTGTCCAAAAAGTCTCGAACATGCTGAGCGGCGCGTTCTGTCATTTCAATCATGCCAACTCCCATTGACTATTAATTATAAGTATCAATAAAAAAATCTGTATAGACTGGCAACTGAAATTACGAGATTGCCAAGATAATATGCTAGCGGCTCTTAGAAAATAAAAGGTGACAATTACATAAGTGTCATTGTCACCTTTTTAGCATCAGCAGCTGTTTAACGTGTTGCTACTATAGCGCTGCTAATACCACACAGCACATAGGCTAGTAGGTTTAGCCTTAGATAACAGCTTCTTCAGTTGCTGCTGCTACGCCATGCTTACCTTTATAGTCGCTAATAGCGGCTTTAATAGCATCTTCTGCAAGTACAGAGCAATGCACTTTTACTGGTGGTAATGCCAATTCTTCAGCAATGTGACTGTTCTTGATTTCGCCAGCTTGGTCTAGGCTTTTGCCTTTTAGCCACTCAGTAACGAGTGAGCTTGAAGCAATAGCTGAACCGCAGCCATAAGTTTTAAAGCGTGCATCTTCGATAATACCGTTATCATCGACTTGGATTTGTAGACGCATCACATCGCCACATGCTGGAGCACCGACCATACCGGTACCAACATTTTTGGCGTTTTTGTCAAGGTTACCAACGTTGCGTGGGTTTTCGTAATGATCAATAACTTGGTCGCTATAGGCCATGGGGTTTTCTCCTAGTTAGATAATGAGTAGTAGCTGATTGGTTTGAACGCTTCTACTCATTGATAATTGGGGTCAAACACTTAATCGTAATTGTCTGATCAATCGGTTAATGGCTATGTTCGATAGCCATATCTTCGTTTTTGGTAATTTTAGTGCTCAGCCCATTCGACTGAATCTAAATCAACGCCATCTTGGTACATATCCCAAAGTGGTGATAGGGCACGTAATTTGTCAACGGCTTCATGCATTTGCTTGATAACGGTATCGATATCTTCTTCAGTCGTATAACGACCAAAGCTAAAGCGAATAGAGCTATGTGCCAATTCATCTGGACGGCCAATAGCACGTAATACATATGATGGCTCAAGCGTCGCTGACGTACAGGCTGAGCCTGATGAAACAGCCAAGTCTTTAAGTGACATCATTAATGATTCACCTTCAACGAAGTTAAAGCTGATGTTCACAATGTTAGGAACGCTATGCTCTAAGTCGCCGTTTAGGTAAATCTCTTCAATATCTTGTAGACCATCCCACAGCTTTTGGCGTAGTTTTGCTGCATGGGCATTGTCTTCTTTATAGCTGTCATTGGCTAGGGCAAATGCTGCGCCAAGGCCAACGATTTGATGCGTAGGTAAGGTACCTGAACGCATGCCACGCTCATGACCACCGCCATGTTGCTCAGCTTTTAGACGAATACGCGGCTTGCGGCTAACAAACAAAGCACCGATACCTTTAGGACCGTAGGCTTTATGACCTGAGAAGCTCATTAAGTCGATTTTCATCTCTGCAAGATCAATCAATACTTTACCAACTGATTGAGCACCATCAACATGGAAAACCACACCAGCTTCGCGAGTGATTTCACCAATCGCTGTCACATCAGTAAGCGTACCAAGCTCATTGTTCACCATCATGAGTGATACTAGGATTGTATCCTCACGTAGCGCTTCTTTAACTTGTTCTGGTAAGATTAATCCAGTGCTTGGTTGTGGCTCAAGGTAAGTGATCTCAAACCCTTCTTGCTCAAGCTCACGGCAGGTATCTAGTACCGCTTTGTGTTCAATTTTACTGGTAATAATGTGCTTACCACGAGACTGGTAAAAATGTGCAGCACCTTTAATAGCTAGGTTGTCAGACTCAGTAGCACCAGAGGTAAAGACGATTTCGCGTGGATCAGCGTTAATGACTTCAGCCACTTGTTGACGCGCTGTCTCTACTGCTTCTTCTGCTTGCCAGCCGTAACCGTGTGAGCGCGAGGCTGGGTTGCCAAAGACGCCATCTACCGTCAGATACTCGCTCATCTTAGCAGCTACTGATTTAGCTACTGGAGTAGTGGCGGCATAATCTAAGTATATAAGGTTGTTATGTTGGCTCATGCTGGGTTTGCCTCGCTGTTCGATAGAGTAATAGTATTGATGTCTTTTATGGAAATCTCTTTAGTAGAGCTATGCTGACGTTCGGAAACTGACTGCACGTTTTCCATGTCTAATAATTGTGCTAATGTTATATTATTCAAGTACTGTTCGATATGATTTGACAGTGCACACCATAAATCATGGGTTAAGCACATTGTACCACCTTGGCAATCACCACGTCCTTCACACTGCATCGCATTCACAGACTCATCGACGGCAGATATGATGCTCATCACATCTATCTGATCCAATGGTTTAGCCAAATGATAACCACCGGCTGCACCGCGAATACTAGTAACGAGCCCACGTTTGCGAAGTTTGGAGAATAATTGCTCAAGATAAGAGATAGAAATCGATTGCCGTTTGGCTATATCAGATAAGGATACCGCACTTTCTTGTTGGCTGGTTTGTAGTGCCAAATCTAGTAACGCAGTAACGGCATACCTGCCTCGAGTAGTCAAACGCATGTGTTATCTCCAAACTGTTATGTCATTTTAGTTAACAACGATCTTAGCGAGATGATATTTGCGATAATTTGTATAAATATACAAGTCACAGATACAAATTATAGGGCAGCTAAGTTGTGTCTTATCGTTATTAAACAACAGATGATTGACCCGATGTGTGCAACGATTGGACCAATTATACTTAATCCCGAGTAATTTAGTCAAGATTAAAGTGTGGTTGAATGGTTAATCTAGCTTATTACTATGATTGATAAAAACAATGGTATTTAGAAGCAGTCATAAAACCGTTTAGTGGTGGTGATTATAGAGATTGTGCTTAGAATTTCTGAACGTGCTAAGAAACAGAAGATTGTAAGTTTGTTTGCGTACTATTTTGAAGTGACTAATTATTGAAGTGACTAATTATTGAAGTGACTAATTATTGAGGTGGTTAAGAAGTAAAAAAGCGGCTGATATCCTGTAATGAATATCAGCCGCTTTTATTAAGCCATCGTTTTAAATTATGACGTATCGTTGAGATTAATTCATCAACAACGCAATGATAGTACCAATCATAATGACAAGAGCAGCGACCGTCACAATAACAAGCATCTTTTGCTTGCTCTGTAATTCTTTGACGGTGGTTTCAAGCTCACGATTTTTAATAGTAAGGGTGTTTATCTGGGTTTGTTGTTCTTTAATACGTAACTTATAGTTTTCCTTTTTTTCTGCTAGGTCAGCTTCAGTTGGCTTAGACTTACCTTTGCCACCTTTTATTTTTTTGATCAAGCCTTGAATCAAGCTGCCCAGACCAAGTTGCATGATGAATTGCTTGACCAATTGTACTTGCACAGACTCACCGCGCATTTGTAACTTTTCAGTCGTTTCGCTGTCGTGAGTGGTAATGGCATTGATAACCTGAAGGCTGTAGGCATTGATGATGACATCAGGTTCGCTACGGTCGATAGGTAGCTGAGCATCTAACAATACGCCTTTGGTACTAAAAGTTGCAAAAATTTCAACATGCGGCAAATACAAACGCAACGCCACAACAGTGCCTTGCTTGGCAAGTGGATAAGCAGCTCTACGCAGTTCAGGATCTAAACGTAACAATAATGTCAGCGCCGACTCGATGAACACCAGAATGATATTAGAAAAAGAGTGAGACAACGTAGAACGCTTCATGTAAATAATCCGTTTTTTTATTTGGCAAATTATAGGCAAAAGACAATCAAGGGTCAAAATCGACGCAAAATGTGCAGTAATATTTTGCTTATAGTAACGCCTTTATAATAAAAAGTAACGCTAGTTTCTGTCAGTTGGTCAATTATTACTTTACAATTTGTTAGGCAATAAAGACACGAGTGTTTGTGACTGATGGTGCATTAATGTGACCTGACCAACGCTAAACGATAAGATAACATATAGGTGTCTCTTTAAGATAAGGTCACATTAGTTGAACATTGTGCCTTGATAGAACCGTTGCAGATACTTTGCGTAACATTGAGTGTCAAATACGTAGTGTAGTGAACAAAAATATGTAAAATCGCTTGCGCTCCTTATGCTGCCTTGATATAAAGACGATAACAAAGCGAGACCTGTTAATACGTCAGTCAGGCAGTTTTTATTGCTTAAATGCTATGAGAGCGTTACAATGCTTGGCGTGAGCGTTTATTATCCCCCTTAAACTTGAAGGAAATTTTATGAATAAGTCAGAATTAATTGATAGCATCGCAGACAAAAGTGGTCTAAATAAAACCCAAGCTGGTGATGCATTGAATGCTGTTATGGAAAGTGTTGGTGAAGCGCTAGAAGCTGGCGATAGCATCTCATTAGTTGGTTTTGGTACTTTCAGCGTAAAAGACCGCAAAGCGCGTACTGGCCGTAACCCTAAGACTGGTGAAGAGCTTAGCATCCCTGCAAGCAAAGTACCTAGCTTCAAAGCTGGTAAAAACTTAAAAGAGCGCTTGAACTAAGCCATACTATTATCAGTAAGCGCTGTGTCATGACGTAATATACGAATAAACATAGCGTTTACCAATAGTAAAATAGTAGATGATTTATAGCATGGTTTAACGCCATACTCTAAATTATAAAAAAGCACCTAATATTTGGGTGCTTTTTTTATTGCTATAGTTTGTATCATACAACGTGAATATTTTGAGTCTACACCAAAAATCACGTATCATAGGGCGCGCGATAGATGCGTTGTTGAAACTAGGCTGCTTTAGTCAGTCTTGTCCTTCTATATAAAATGCACGCGCGCTTACTTTTACCATTGCCTGCTTAGATAGCATTGATATTCATATTAATATTACAATGGTTTTTCATCAATATAGGTTAATACAGCAGAGATAACTATGGATAAATTGCGCGATTTCTTAAAAAGCTGGCCAGGTCGCATTTTATTGATTTTATGCCTATCGCCGCTCGCTCTATTGGGTGTCGAAAGTTACTTTGGCGGTGGAGTCGATCCCAACCAAGTTGCTCAGGTAGGTGACGCAAGCATAGGGCTGACCGAATACCAGTCTGCTGTCAATAGCCGTCGTACTGAAATATTAGAACAAGTTGAGGATGCCAGTCTATTAAATGAAGATGTGCTACACGAGCAAGTCCTAAAAGGTCTTATTGATCGTACGCTACTAGAGCAGCAAGCAGGCAGGCTTGGTATGACAGTCTCTGATGACACAATTAATCGTTTATTGCGTCAAGAAGAAGTATTTCAGGATGCTGATGGCAATTTTTCTAACGATCAATTTGCGAACTTTTTGCGTCAGCGCGGTATGACAAAGAATCAGTTGTTTGCTGAATTTCGCAATCAGTTAAGCTTGGATCAGCTTAACGCCAGTATCGTCGGTACGGCAGTGTATCCAATGCAAGCGGTCAGTCAGTTGATTGATCTGCAGCTTGAGTCGCGCAACGTCTGGTTGCATCGCTTTAATTGGCAAGACTACACCGATCAGGTGAAATTGAGCAAAAATGACATACAAGCCTACTATGATGCCAATAAAGAAACGCTAAAAAGTGCGGCAATGGTAGATTTGGCTTATCTGCAACTCAGCCCTCAAACCATTCAGGTGATAGACGTTACAAAAGAAGATCTGCAGCAGCAATATGAAGCTTATAAGCAAGAGCAAGCCATCGTCGATGAGCGTCAAGTTAGTCAGATTCTATTGACAGGTGATAATGCTAAGGCGCGAGCAGATACGGTTAAAGCGCGTTTAGACAAAGGGGCCTCATTTGTAGCATTGGCTAAATCAGAGTCAGATGATCCATCAGGAGAGACGGGTGGTAGTATCGGTCGCTTTAACCCTTCTGTATTCGGCAATGACGCGACAGCAGTTGAAAAAGCATTAGAGGGGTTGAGTGTTGGTGATATCACCGCACCTATCAAGACCAGCTTTGGCTATCAGATATTTACGGTCACCGAAGACAATGGTAGTAAAATACCGACTTTGGAGAGCATGCGTGATGACTTAACCGCCAAGGCAACAGAGTATAAGCGTCAGGAAATGTATGCTGATAAAGTAACAGCGATCAATGATATGGCAGCAGATGGCTTTAGTATTGAAGACATTGCTCAACAAGAGAATGTAACATTGAAACGTCTCAAAGATTATCGCAAAGAGAACAACAAATCAGTACTGTCGCAACCTGCAGTGATCAAACAAGCATTTGATGAGTTTACCATTCAGGATCAAGCAGTGACTGCTGGTATCGAAGTGGGTAACGGTACAGTATGGGTACAGCCAAGCAATTATCGTCCTACCAAAACGCTTGCTTTATCTGCTGCTACCCCAAGAATTACCCAGATACTACGTCAACAGAAAGCCACAGCGTTGGCATTGAAAGAAGCCAAATCGTTGATCGCTGGTATTAAAACGTCAGCTGATATTAGTAAGCAGTCAGTCAGCCTTCAGTCATTGGGTGCAGTGAATCGTCAAACGACGCTATTGACAGAAAAAGAGCGTGGATTGGCTTTCAGTCAGCAAGCGGCTAATAACGGTGTGGTTGCTGTTGCGAGCGAAACTGAAACGGGTGCTACTCTGTTGGTTGGTGATCGTATCAAGACAGAACCACAGTCGCCATTATCTGATGCACAAAGAGCGCAAACGGCTAGCATCATCCGTGATAACTTAGGTCAGGATCAGTTACAAGACTATCTGGATTATCTACGCTTGGTGTATAAAGTTGAGATTAATGAAGCCAACATGTCAAATGCGCAAGGGCGCTAGAGATAAAGGTGTTGAAATAAGAATATTAAAATAAGGGTATTAAGGGAAATATGACGTAATTGCTAAATCATATTTTCTAAAAACCCTTATTAAATTTGACGTATAAAAAAGCCACTATCTATAGTGGCTTTTTTAATGGCTATTGCTTTTATCATAAGAATGTAGCATTAACAGCAGTATACAATTTAGTACGGCTATTAATGCCAGTTTTCACAGTGATACTAGACAGTTTAATGGCGGAAATGGCGCATACCAGTGAAGACCATTGCAATGCCATGCTCATTGGCTGCAGCGATGGTTTCATCATCACGCATAGAGCCACCAGGCTGGATAATAGCAGAGATGCCTACTGCAGCAGCGTTATCGATACCATCACGGAACGGGAAGAACGCGTCTGACGCCATAACAGCACCTTCAGTCGCTAGTCCAGCGTGCTCTGCTTTGATAGCAGCGATACGAGCTGAGTTAACGCGGCTCATCTGACCTGCACCAACACCGATAGTGCGTTGACCTTTGGCATAGACGATGGCATTAGATTTGACGTATTTTGCTACGTTCCAGCTGAACAGTAGATCTGCAATCTGTGCTTCAGTTGGTTGTACATCAGTGACAATTTTTAAGTCATTGGCGGTAATCAAACCAAGATCTTGCTCTTGCACGAGCAGACCACCATTAACGCGTTTATAGTCTAGCTGAATATCGCGTTGATCTGGTGTTGGTAGCTCGCCGCATACCAATACACGTACGTTTTTCTTAGCAGCAGTCGCTTCAAGCACACCGTCTTCGATACTAGGCGCGATAATCACTTCTACAAATTGGTTGTCGATAATGGCTTTTGCTGCTGCGAGCGTCAATGGGCGGTTAAAGGCAATGATACCACCGAAAGAAGATTCAGGATCAGTGCTAAAGGCTGTGTTATAAGCCGCTACTTGGTCATTATCAACTGCGACGCCACAAGGGTTTGCATGCTTGACGATAACGCAAGCAGGCGTACTAAAGGCTTTGACACACTCAAGGGCTGCATCAGTGTCAGCGATGTTGTTATAAGACAGTGCCTTACCTTGTAGCTGCTTGGCAGTCGCTATAGAAGCTTGTTGGCTCTTTAGTGGCTGATTTTCGATATAGAAAGCAGCGTTTTGATGTGGGTTCTCACCGTAGCGTAGGTCTTGGACTTTTTCAAGCTGTACATTGAATGTACGTGAGAAGTTTTCTGCTTCTTGGTTTTCGTTCACACGGCTGCCTAAGAAGTTGGCAATCATACCGTCGTACTGTGCCGTATGTTCAAAAGCCTTTACGGCCAAGTCGTAGCGCAGAGCAGTTGTCAATGCAGTACCATCACCTAAAGCGGTAAGGATGCGGTCATAATCAGCCGGATCAGTCACGATACCAACATGGGCGTGATTTTTGGCAGCTGAACGAACCATGGTAGGACCGCCGATATCGATGTTTTCGATAGCATCGTTCATCGTGACATCAGCACGAGCAATGGTTTCAGCAAACGGATATAAATTCACCACAACTAAATCAATACGGTCAATGGCGTGCTCACTCATGACAGCATCGTCTTTACCACGGCGTCCTAAGATACCACCATGAATTTTAGGGTGTAGTGTTTTGACACGGCCATCCATCATTTCAGGGAAACCGGTATAGTCTGATACCTCTGTCACATCAACGTTGTTTTCTGTGAGTAACCGATAAGTACCGCCAGTAGAAAGTAAGCCAAAGCCTGCTTTAATAAGGCCCTGAGCAAATTCAACGATATTAGATTTATCGGAGACCGATAACAATGCAAGTGGGGTAGTACTCATAAAAAAACTTCCATAAAAAAAGCCTGACGTAAACGTCTGGCAAGGTGATGAAGACAATTATTGCAAACAGTATCACAATGGATAATGTCATGAATATTAAATTGCCATGCATAATGATGGTTGTTAAAGATAAGTGCGCTCATAGAGCAAGGGCTACATTAAGTCATAAGTTTTGAGTTTTTTGCGTAAAGTGCCACGGTTTAGACCTAGGATTTGCGCACATTTGGTTTGATTGCCCCGAGTTTTTTCAAGGACGACAGATAAGAGTGGTTCTTCTATTTGTTTTAGGATGAGCTCGTATAAGTCGGTGGGTGTCTCATCGCCTAGCATCGCAAAATACTGTCGTACCACACGCTCAACATGTACTCGTAGCGGCTCATGCGTATTACTCGCATAGCTGTCTACTGACGCATTAAAGTGGTGAGTCGGCTGAGGGTAGTTTTCTTTATTATAATCGGCAGGATGCTCAGAGCTTGTAGCAAAATGATTGGCATAATGCTGTGCATGAGGCGCCATAAGATAATGTCCTTGGGATTAGGGAGAATCAAACCATAAGATATTGTGGGTATTATATCAAATTAATGTCGTCTAGCGCTGATATATTGGCAGTTATCTTAGCATTGACGCTATTTACGAAAGCTTATTCTCAATAGTATGAATACAAACCTCTCTGACTGATAAGCATTAACTCAATGTTATAAGCTTCAATTTAGCTCAAAACTTAGTACAAGGGGCTGATGCTAACATCGCGGATTTGTGTATTTGCAACGGGTATAGTAAAGAGTATCTGACGGTTGCTGTCTGCAGCCAGTTGGCTTTGCTTACTTAATAGATAGTCAGCTGGTGTAGCAATAAACTCGCCAATCAAAGTTTCAGCACCATAGACGCTGACTTTAACATTTGGATATAGCTGCGTGCTTGCACTTTGATTATTTAATGTAGCGCTTATATCGCTGAATTTACCCGTCATTTTTATTTTGCTGGATCTATGATTGGTATTGGTGAGCGTCAGCGCATTTATATCGGCACTGGGCAAGCTACAAGAAATAGCTGAACATATTGCTTGGAGTTTTTCAGCATGAGCAGGGTTTTTTACTAAGGTCTCTAAGTTAAAGATGACATATTGTGCAAAGAGTAATAGTGCCAATACCAAACATCCGAGTATCCATAGTAACGATGCTGCTGAACGTTTCCTCGGCGTTGGTATAAATTGCTCTTGAGACTTTCTCACACGTTCATCAATGGATTTGTCTTCGTCTTTAAGTGGTACGCCCATATCGAGTAACAGTCGTGATAAGTCTGTTTCGTCTTGTAGTATGTCTTCGCTTTTGTTTTGATCTTTAAGAAGCTTTTCGAGCCATGAGTTGTCAGTCGTATCATCGATATTAGCGTGAATATCATTAGAGACGACTGAACTGATGCTTTTACTGGTTGTTTTAGAGGTGGTGTTTGACGGTTCATCAGATACTGTTGAAGTATAATTGGTCTCGTTTATTTGATCCAACCACGCATCCATACTGTCTAGAGAATCGTATTCTAAAGAGGTGTCGTCTGGCTCATCGGTATCCATGTCATCATGGATTAATATGTCAGAGGAGATTTTTTTTAAAGGTGGTTTCTTGAATGCTGATTTAGTGTTATCTGAGCTGTTTTTATTATTGATTTTAGATGTTTGTGCAGAGTGGCTATGTGGAGGCGACATATCCTTTTTTTGGGTCTTTGCTGTCTCTACTGGAGAGGCTGATATCTTAGAAACATCAGGGTTTACAACAAGATGTTTGTTGACTAAAAAGCGTTGGTGGCACTGATCGCAGATGACCATTGCGTTGTCTTTATTCAGCTGACCCTGCTGTATTTTTAAGCAATTTTTGCAATGAGGGCACTGGGTCTGTATTGGCGTAGTCATAGGGTCGAATCCAAAAAAATATGGTTATCAATACCGCTTAGCCACTCAATAAAGGCTGCCTATGATGCTAATGCCATCATTCAAAAGCGTTTAAAAATCTATGAGTCATGAGCACGGATAGAGTGGCGTCAAACACAGGGTATCTGACTGCCCTCTATCGTAACAGATGTAATTAAATGTTGCTAGCCTGTAAATGTACCAGATAGACGTTGCCAATGTTGGTCTTCTTGCGCTGTAAAAGCATGTTTTGCATCAAGAGCAAAATAAGGCTGATAAGCATCAGTGACTTGGTCAGTTTGCGACTCTATCAAGCCTGCTAGTACGATTCTACCTTTTTGCGTGATTAAAGTCGCAAAATAAGGGGCTAAGCCAATTAATGGTTTTGCCAAGATATTTGCGACGATAACGTCTACTGGCAAGACAGAATTCTGTGAACAGTAATCTGTAAAATCTTCTGGCAAGAATGCTTGTAGACGGTCACCAACATCATTGCGTTCTGCATTTTGATTGGTTGCCAATACCGCTTGTGGATCGATATCAACTGCATAGACTTGGCGTGCACCCAATAGTAAAGCAGCAATGCCCAAAATACCTGAGCCACAACCATAATCAATGACCACTTTATCTTTTAAATCTTGCTCTGTTAGCCAATCTAGACATAAGCGCGTGGTCGCATGATAGCCAGTACCAAAGGCCAGTCCAGGATCCATAATAATATTGGTCGCGTCAGGGTTCGGTGGTGTTAGCCAATTGGGTACGATCCATAGATTATTGGCACATTCGATAGGGTGGTAGTTACTCATCCATTCGCGTTCCCAGTCTTTGTCATCGACAGCACTCAGCCAAACACGGGTGGCTTGTACTTGAGCGGCAATTTCATGACTCAACTGCTCGACAGCCTGACGGTTGCCAGCATCAGTCGTTGCATCAAACAGCCCTGTTAGGATAACTTCGTCCCATAGAGGCGACTCACCAGGTAATGGCTCAAACAAAGGCTGGTCACCTGCATCATCTAAGGCAATAGACAGTGCACCTGCCTCTAGTAGTAGCGCCTCAGCCAAATCGACGTTTGCTTTTTCACATTGTAAATGTAGTTGTTGCCATGCCATAACGATAACCTTAAGCTAAATTAAATGTATATTTTGGATAAATGATGGGGTGTAGAATATAAAAAGTGAATAGATTACAAAGCTATAAACTTGGCATCTATTCACTTAGATATGTTTTGATATTAACGTAATGCTTGTTTTGCCTCACTGACGACACGTGAGTTACCTTGTGCCTGTCCTGATTGCAAAATGATTTGCCATAGCGCGCGTCTGCGATTGGCGTCTTGAGAGACACTAAGACCACGGCGTGCCATTGCTTCTGCTTTACGAGGTTGGTTCTTTTTCAATGCCACTTGTGCTAAATAGAAATATACTGCTGATGATTTGGGTGCTAGGCGCTGTGCACGGGTAAAGCTGCTTTCAGCATTGGTCAATTGACCTGTTTTGAGCTGATTGACACCTGTCTGCATTAAACTGCGAAACGCTGGCAAGTTACTATTGTTACTGGTCGCTTGTTGCGTTCGTTGCTGCGAGTTGCTCCTAGCACGTTCCAACAGTTCGCTATGTGACGGTATAGAGGGCTCAGGGACTACGTATTCTTCACGAGAAGGAATAACGAAGACGGTGTCAGGCTGAGTCGGTATAGGGTTGGATGGTACAAACACCGGAGACTCTTGCGTCAGTGGATTTGTCGATTCAACGGAACTGCTGTCAGGCTCGATAGGATAGTCGCTATCAGCATCCTCTTCATAGGTAGGGGCCTGAGTCTCAGTAGGCGCAGATGTATCAGGCATTTGTGACGATGGGACAGTTTGAGAAGGGGCTGTCGTCATCGTAGTCGGCGCAGTCTGACAAGCGCTCAAACCCAACATGCTGATAAGTGCGCTGGTTACCAGTATAGCATTGGCTGAGGTAGGCCTTTTAGGACTACCAATAACGGCTGGCTTGACTGATGTAGCGTGCTTCAGAAATAACAACATGTTGAGACCTTTTGTAATGTTTAAAAGCAATGTTAGAACCATTCAACGGCACGATCATACCAAGTATCGGCATCGTTTTCATCTTGCTCATCACTATTTTCTTGGCTATCGGTATCAACGGCTTCACCATTTGGAATCTCAAAGTTACCTTGTTGATTTTGCAGTTGTGACTGCTCGCGTGCACGGTCTTGCTGATATAGACCAAGCGCACAACTGCTGGCTTCTTCTGGTAGATGTGCTGACAGTACTGGCAGATAACGGGCATCAGTACAACGCTCATTAGAGAGCTTACCTGAGTTGTTCTCTAACCATAACCATTCAATGCCTTCAGGCTCTGGTAATGACACAGGTGTCAGCTTGAGACGATCCATATAATCAACCCAAACTGGTAATGCACCACTACCACCGCTTAGACCGATAGGTTTGTTATCATCACGACCAACCCAAACCACACTGACGTAGTTGCCACTATAACCAGCAAACCAAGCATCTCGAAAGTCGTTTGTGGTACCTGTTTTGCCCGCCAAGTTTAAATTGCTACCAAGTGATTTTGCACGTTTAGCAGAACCAGTTGCGACCACTTGCTGTAGCGCGTAATTTGTGAGGTAATTGGTCTCAGGCGGGATGCTGCGCTGAGTATTGAGTCCAGTACGCTGCAAGATACGGCCGCGATCATCTATCACCGTACGAATACTATGAATAGGGGTGCGAAAGCCACCAGTCGCAAAGACTTGGTATACGCCAAGCATATCCATCGGGCTAAGATTGACAGAGCCTAGCAGTGCTGAAGGATATGGTGGTATGTCTTCTTTTACACCCATACGCTTCAACTGTTTGGCAAAGGTATCAATCCCAAACTCCATGCCCAAGCGTACCGCCGCTTGGTTATATGACTGTGATAGCGCAGTGGTAAACGGTACATAACCATGATCACGATTGTCGTAGTTTTTCGGGTTCCATTTAGTACCGTCACTTAAATTTACCGTAATTGGTGAGTCATCTACCGAGCTTGCGAGATTGTAGCGACCGCTTTCAAGCGCGGTCATATAAATGACCGGCTTTAATAATGAGCCGACTTGACGCTTGGCATCAACGGCGCGGTTAAAGCCTGTAAACTCACTACCACTACCGACCACAGATACCAGCTCGCCAGTTTCAGGATTGGCACTCACTAGAGCACCTTGTAAATCTTTGGTTTTGCTGCTCTTGCGACGTAGTTCACCCAGTTTTTTATCAACGGCCTTGTCTGCTGCCAACTGCGCAATAGGGTCTAACGTACTGATAATAGTGAGACCTTCGTTTTTGAGGTCATCAGAATAATAAACAGTGTTCAGTTCACGTTTGACGATATCCAAAAAGTCAGGGAACTGGCTCTTACCCTCAACAGGTTTTTCAACGATATCGAGCGGTCGTTCGATCGCTTTATCATAGTCTTCTTGGCTAAGTGACTCTACGGCCAGCATATTACCAAGGACAATGTTACGGCGTTCTTTTGAGTCATTTGGGTTGCGACGTGGATTATAGATACTTGGGCCTTTTGCCATACCCACAAGCATGGCTTGCTGATCTAAGCGTAGCTCTTTGAGTGGTTTGCCAAAATAAAACTGTGAGGCCAAGCCAAAACCATTAATAGAGCGCTTACCATTCTGACCTAAGTAAATCTCGTTTAGATAGGTCTGTAGAATTTCGTCTTTGCTGTAATGCAATTCAAGTAGTACAGCCATTAATGCTTCGTTGGCTTTGCGTTTCAGCGTACGGTCTGAGTTGAGATAGAAGTTTTTGATCAACTGCTGAGTAATGGTCGAGCCGCCCTGTCTAGAGCCGCCAGAGAAGTTATTTATTACGGCGCGTGCGATACCGCGTACAGATACCCCTTTGTGCTCGTAAAACGCACGGTCTTCCGTAGCAATCAACGCGTCGATGAGCGGCTGTGGCACGTCATCTAATGAGACGACCATACGATCTTCATTGCTGTCTGGGTAAATGCCACCAATATTGACAGGCTCTAAGCGAATGATGCCACTCTTGGCAGGTAAGGTGCTCTGTACCGATGAAATCTTATTGCCATTAATAGTCATTTTGATGACTTGCTCTTTGTCCACATCATTGGCGCTATAAGTAAAGCCACGCGTATGGATAAAGTAGGTATTACCTGATTTATGATAAGTACCAGTGCGATCATAAGCTTTGTTGCTTTGATAGTTAAGCAGTTCTAGCCAAGTTTTCATCGTATCGGTATCGACACTAGCACCTTGATATAATTCAAGTGGCTGTGAATATACTTTGGCAGGAATATCCCAACGCTTACCCTCAAACTTATGGGTAATGGTACGATCAAGTTTGATTAAGTATAGCGCGAGCAGCACCATACCCGCGATAATGACAATTAATATAAGACTACTAAATACCAAGCCGCGCTGCTGTGAAGGTAGCGTGCTGACAATAGGCCTAGCAGACTGTGGTAACTGGGTATTTGGTAGCTTGGAATTGGATTTTTGCACTGATATCGCACCATTTTGGGATAAAAAACTGCTTCATAATGACGCAAAATGACAAATTTTTCAATCTATCATCGTCAAAGTTAGCATTCATTGGTATTAAACTATGAGCATTGAGACTGCTTACAGCACTTGCTTATAGTATAATCTTTATTAAAATATTCACATGAATATAAACGCATCAAGAGCTTTTAATTGCTTTTATAGATGCCATATAGAATAGTCGTTCACGATAGCAATTTAATCTTGCTACAACGATGTGTTTTTTATGAATTATCCGCTGTTATTGTTGCGTGTTACTTTATGCTGGCAACGCCAAGAGCTACGGCGTGTCATCAATTAGCACATTAATACATTTAGTGGCCTTAAAATGGCTAAATTTTGCTAAACATCATCAGAAATTTTGTCAATATGTTCATATTAACGGCAATTTCTTCCTCGTTTATCTACAATTTTTCTCATTTTAAGCCTCACAATCTAATTGATGACACGCCCTAGCTAAAATTGCTGTTTTATTTGGTTCTACAACCTAAGCATTGAGTACCGTTAATGATAGCAAGCTGCACGCGAAGCGAATCTACTTGAAACGAACTTGAAATGAATAGGGTTCGAGCAAACCTGTCTAAAGGAAGTAAGCGCGATTATGTCTAGTGTCCCTCCATCAATAGCCTCTACCCCAAACCATCATTATGAAGACAACTCTATCACCGAAGGTCTAGTGCTACCACTTGCGGGCGACTGCTTCCATTGCGGTGATCCTGTACCGCAGCCGCCATTCTATGCCGAGATATTGGGTCAATCACGTGAGATGTGCTGTATGGGCTGTCAATTGGCAGCGCAGAGTATCGTAGAGGCAGGGCTTGAGCAATATTATCTGGATCGCTCGGAGATTAGTCGTACGGCAAGCTTGCCTACTCAAATGACACGCCTTGAGGCTTATGATCATGACGAGATAAAGCAGCAGTTTGTGTATGTGCAGGATGGTATGTCGGTGGCAGAATTGTCTGTCAATAATCTGCGTTGTGCGGCGTGTACGTGGTTGATTGAATCACGTCTCGACGAGTTGGATGGTATCAGTAAATGTCAGGTAAATCTGACCAACCAACGTATGCGGGTGATTTGGAACGAAGATAAGCTTCCGATTAGCCGTATTCTGGCCGTTATCAATGAAATCGGCTATGAAGCCAAGCCTTATCGTCAAGACACGCATGAGGCCATGCTGGCACGCCATACTAATCAAATGCTGCTGCGCCTTGGTATTGCTGCATTGGGTTCGATGCAAGCAATGATGTATGCCGTGGCGCTATATTTTGGTGAATATAGTGACATGCTGATATTGCAGCGTGATTTTCTACGTTGGGTCTCATTGTTCGTCAGTACGCCTGTATTCTTTTATGCTGGACTACCGTTTTTTACATCAGCATGGTCAGCGGTTCGCGCCCGCCAAGTTAATATGGATGTGCCTGTCAGTATTGCGCTAATTGTGACTTTTTTCGCCAGTCTATATGCCACGATTACTGGGCAAGGGGAAACGTATTACGATTCGGTCAGCATGTTTATTTTCTTCTTATTAGCAGGCCGTTACATCGAGCATAATGCTCGCCTAAAAGCTGCGACTATGGCCAATGATTTGGTGGTGGTTGAACCAGTATTGGTGCAAAAAATTGCGGAAGATAAAGAAGCTGCTGAGCGTATTTTGCAACAGATTTCACAGAATATGCTCAATGAAACGGCTAATAAGTCAGAAGATGGCACTGCTGATATTTCACGTGATAATGTGAATGTGGACGCTATAAGCAACCAAAAATTATTAAGTGCTATGCCCAATTTTATGAAGAGCATAGATGATAACGTTCATGAACTAACCGTACGTATTGCCCAAGACTGGCAGCAATCGCGTAATCAGCGATTCTTTTTATCAAAACAAGAATCAAAACCAGAGCCAACAACAGACGTCAGCGTCGAAGATAAAAATAGTACACAAGACAAAAAAATGGTGACCGCTCATAGCTTGCAAGTGGGTGACATAATCATGGTAGAAGCGGGATCTGAAATTATCAGTGATGGTATTTTGCTCAGTCCAACCGCCACAGTCTCGCAAAGCCTGCTGACGGGTGAGGGCGACTTGATTATTAAATCTCAAGGCGACTATATCGTTGGCGGTGCGCAAAACGACAGTCAGCCATTTGAGATGCTGGTCACCGCATTGCCAGAAGATAGCCAGATAGGCTTGATAGATAGACTCATGAACCGTGCCATGAGTGAAAAGCCAAAACTGGCACAGCAGGCAGATAATCTGGCACGCTGGTTCGTGGCACGGATTTTAGTATTGTCCGTCTTAGTATTTATTGGTTGGTATATCGTTGATCCGAGCCAAGCCGTTTGGGCTACCGTCGCAGTATTGGTCGCAACTTGTCCTTGTGCATTGTCTTTGGCGACACCGATTGCGCTCACGGTATCGACGAACCGGTTGGCGAGCTATGGATTTCTAACGACGCGTGGGCATACGCTACAAACGCTCGCTGAGATTACCCATGTGGCTTTTGATAAAACAGGCACGCTGACTTATGGTAAGCCAAACTTACTCAATATTGAGTTAATAGACCCTATAAATAAAAATGAGGCTTTGAATTTAGACGATGTAGAACCATCAGACCAAAAAGATAACGTCTTAGCCATTGCTGCTGCTCTAGAAGTGGGTAGTCGCCATCCAATTGCCCATGCATTGCTCACTGCGGCTTATCAATTGCACCTGCCAGCCACGCAAGCACTACAGCATTATCCAGCGGGTGGGGTAGAAGCAATGATCAACGATGTGTTATATCGAATTGGTCATGTGGATTTTGCCTTAGACAATACCAATGATGCTAGTGCAAATAATGATATAACCATTGATTTAGTAGCTCAGCGTGCTAGCTCAGCGGTAGTCTTGTCTCGTCAAAATAACGATTCAGACGATTGGCAGGCGCTGGCGTGTTTTTACTTTAATGACAAGGTGCGTGACAGTGCTAAGTCGATGCTTGATACGCTGAAAGCGCTAGGCATTGAGTCTGTAATGCTGACTGGTGATCCAAGTCCGCAAGCGTTAGTGATGGCTAAAGGTTTGGGTATGGAGTCTGCCTATAATGGTCTATCGCCAACCGATAAGGTCAACCATATTCAAAAATTGCAGTCTGAAGGTGCAGTAGTGCTGATGGTTGGTGACGGTATCAATGATGCACCTGTACTGGCAGCGGCAGATGTCTCGACCTCGATTGCTGGCGCGGCAGATTTGGCGCAAGTATCGAGCGATAGTATTATTTTAAATGGTCACATTGAGGCTATTACTGCGGCCAAACGTATCGCTGATAAGACAGAGCGTATCATCAAGCAAAACTTTCGCTGGGCACTGGTATACAACAGTATTGTTCTGATACCAGCAGCTTTAGGCTATGTGCCACCATGGCTCGCTGCTATTGGTATGTCACTCAGCTCGTTGTTTGTGGTATTGAATGCTTTACGTTTGAAGCGCGCGTAGGGGTGATTCTAAGACACGAGGTAGTGTGCAGTGGCATGGGCAAGTGCAAGTGCATGATAGACGCTATAATGACTGTTGGCTATAACAGT
This sequence comes from Psychrobacter sp. SZ93C1, assembly GCF_015864635.1. Lineage (NCBI taxonomy): Bacteria > Pseudomonadati > Pseudomonadota > Gammaproteobacteria > Moraxellales > Moraxellaceae > Psychrobacter > Psychrobacter sp. SZ93C1. The sequence goes on from NZ_JADYWY010000004.1 coordinate 269,227, forward strand.
GGTCTAACTAATCGTTAATTTATCTATCATGTCAAAATTACATTCGGCTATAGGGTGACCTGTTTGTCTTACGCCCCAAAGCTCAAAATATAAGTCGTCATATGAAACATAGGTATGAAAAATTTTATCTTTAATTGATTGGTCATTATACAAGGTAATATTGTTATCAACCTTATACGTGTAGCTACTGTAAAGCGCATCAAATATTTCAACGGCCTTATCATGATTGTTAACTATCAAGTTAATAGCTTCAATCATTTCTAATTGGTCTTGCTCTGATAATGTATGGCCTGACTCATTTCGGATAAATGGGTCTTTAAAGCCGTATGTAATATCTGTAAGGTAATCATTTCCTTGAATAATTATATAGCTTTGGCTGTTATGGAAGGTAAGAATGTCAGTGTAATCTTCATTTTCTTCGAACTTGTCTTCTAGTTTCTTCCATAGGGGGGATACCTTTAATCTTTCAATAAACGTTGCTCTGGAAATAACGTCAATGGGATGCTGTCTTTGTATGCCAGTATCAGGTGCTACGGGCTCTACCATTTCAGATTCTTGGTCAATCGAATGTTGTCCACAGTCTATGAACTCATCATCGGTATTCAGTGTTTTATCTATAGATTTGGTCGAGTCGCAACCGAGAAATAGCATTGATAGTATTAGTATTAAGTTTTTCATAGTTTATCCGCAGTTGCAGACCTAAGTGAGTTTGTACAACTTGCTAATGACAGTGACATTGCTATAAAAATAAGTTTAATCATGTTTAATTTCTAACTGACTGTCAGCGTTGTTAACATATTGAAATTACATACTTCCAAAGGATGTGTATTTCTACTTAATCCCCACAGCTCAAACAATATGCCGTTATAGCGAACATAACTATGCAGCGTTTCACCATCACTCAATACGTCGTTATTCTTAACTTTAATTATATATTGCTGATAAAGCTGATCTAGTATTGCAGCAGCTTTATTGTGATCATTAATCACTAAATTAATAATCTCCGTCATAGCAAAATTTTCTTGATCTAATAACTGATGTCCATATTTATTTCTTTTATTTACATCTAGAGGAATATAAGCAATTTTCTTTACATGTGTAGGACTGCTACGAACTTGAAGAAAACCGTTAAGAGCACTAAGTCTAAAACTGGATCTGTCTTCATCTTTACGTTCTGTTTGCTCCCATAAGGGAGAGGCTTTAAATCTTCCGATAAATAGATCTTTAGGTACGACATTAATAGGGGTCTCTCTGCGCACTCCTGTATCAGGTAGTTCCGGTGGATTATCATATTCGGGTGGTTCATAGCATATTACTGGTTTGTTATTATTAACAGGTTCATTTATCATTGCCTGTTTATCATCTTGTAGTAGTGCTGGCTCACTAGCCATGACTTTTGAAGTACTTAAGCTTGTACAGCTTGCTAATGAGAGTGACATTGCTATAAAAATAAATTTAACCACGAAACACACCTAATTAATTGTCAAGCCTGTCAAAAGAGTTAAGTTGCACTCTTTAATAGGATGATTGGTTCTGTTTATTCCCCAAATCTCGAACAATATACCGTTATAGCGAACATAGCTATGCAATGTTTCCCCATCACTCAATACGTCATTATTTTCAACTTTAACTAAATATTGCTGATAGAGCTGGTCTAGTATTTCAGCAGCTTTATCGTGATCATCAATGACTATATTGGCAATTTCTGTCATAGCAAACTTTTCTTGATCCAATAGCTGATGTCCGTATTTATTTCTTTGTTTTGCGCTTAAAGGCGAATAAGAAATTTTATTTATCTGCTTTGGGGTAGGGCCATCGCCACTGGTTTGAAGAAACCCGTTTATATCATTTAATGAAAAATCACTTTTGAAAAGGTTGGCGCGGCTTACTTTTTCCCATAAAGGAGAGGCTTCTAATCTTTTGATAAATAGCTCTTTTGATACGACATTAATAGGATTCTCTCTTAATACTCCAGTATCCAGTGGTATAGGTTGATTATCGTAGCCTGTCGGCTCATAGCATATTACTGATTTATCTGACTTTACAGGTTCATTTATCATTGCCTGTTTATCATCTTGTAGTAGTGCTGGCTCACTAGCTATGACTTTTGAAGTACTTAAGCTTGTACAACTTGCTAATGACAATGACATTGCTATAAAAATAAGTTTAACCACGAAATACACCTAATTAATTGTCAAGCCTGTTAAAAGGGTTAAGTTTATCTGTACGGATTTGAGGGCAGGGGTCAAACCTTTTATTATTCAAGCTGATATAAATAATCAGTAGTAACTGGAGTATCCAGACGTTCTCCTTTCATATTTATCAAAAACGTTTCATTATCTTTGATAACCTGAGCTTCTCCATCTCTGAATCTATCAGCGTCATCATATATAAATGGAATAATGACTTCTCCTTTTTTATTAATAAATCCCCATTTGTTATTTAGCTTAACATTCGCTAAGCCTTCATGAAAATCATAGCCTTCATCGTATTGACAATCAATCACTTCTACAAATTGCTTATTAATAAAGCCGCGTTTACCATTCCTTTGAACTGAGGCAAACCCTTCATTGAACATATCTATATTTTCATACTCAAAAGGCAGAAGAACTTCACCTTTTGTATTTATGAGTCCCCATTTATTATTTAATTGGACTTTAGCTAATCCGTCATGAATTTGAGAGGAGCGTTCATATAAAAAATCTACAATGACGTTTCCTTGACGGTCTATATAGCCCATTTTGCCATTTTTTTGCACTCTAGAATAACCACCCAAAAATTCTCCTGCAAATGAGTACTCAGGTGCAATGACAACTTTTCCATGGTACTTATAGCCCCACTTACCTTCAGATTCAAAAGGTCTGAAATCATAATCATCTATTATGGATGGATCCGATGGGGATTTATATAGGTAGATTGACTCATCGTTTGGTGCTCTCTCATGGCTATTTTTTTCTACACTTAAAACTTAGTTTGGGTCCAATGAATGATTAATATCCAGTTTTGCATCATCCATTGCGCAACCAAAGAAAATAAGCATTGAGGCTAATAAGAACAAATTTTTCATAATAAATTATCCACAGTTACAACGTCCTTTGTTATGTAAAAAATACAACTAATGAATTGTTAGGTTACTCAACATATCAAACCTACAGTGCTCAAGTTCATGAGTAGTATTTCGCCCCCACAGTTCAAAGAGCAAACCATTAAAGAGAACATAAGAAAAATAGATATCAGTATCTTTTAACTTCATATCGTTTTTAACTTTTTCACTGTAGTCACTATATAACGCATTTAATATCTCTTCTGATTTTTCGCGGTTATCTAGAACTAGGTTTATGGTTTCAAGCATACCAAATCTATCAAGTTCTATTAGCTCATGACCATACTGTTTTCTGGCGTATACATTATTAAAATAATAAGAAATACTATTAAGTTTATTTTTACCTATTATATTTAATAATTTTATCTGAGCATTTATTTCTCCTAACTCAATGTTTTCAGTATAATAATAGTTATTACTTGTTAGCTGAGTATATAATGGTGAGTTCTCAAATCGTTATAAAAATAAATCTTTATCCATCACTTCTATAAAGTTGTCTCTTTGTACACCAGTATTAATGATTTGTCTATTTTTTTAGCATAGCGACTGCCTTTATATTCTACACAAGGTGCTAGGTTTGTTAAATTAGGAGGGTCTAAATAAATATCTCTATAAGCATCAAATTTTGAGTCAAATACTGGTGCTATTGGTTGTGCTTTGCCTTGAATGGATAGGATCAATAAAATAACAGTGCTGACTAATTGAAGATGTTTTATATACATAACAAAGCCTACTGTTTGATTTGATTACTGATATTGATATACACTTCTATTACTATCTAATCTTTAGATTTATATAGAGATAAATCTGTTCTGTTATCAAACTCACATGATGTCAAATCTACCATCGCGTATTTTGATTGTTTTTGTTGCACAGTGCAGCCTTTATACTTAGTAATTTTAGGGCTGCTTATGAGCTCTTGAAAAAACACTTCAGGGTTATCTGCCCCGCTTATATCTAATATTTTGTATATGATATCTTCATCGAGTTTATTAAACGGGTCATGTGGTTGATACTTCCCAGCTAAGGTAAACCTCTTCACAAAATATTTATTATTAACTTTATCCAATGAGTAATCTAAGATAGTGCCATCGTTATATTGAATGACAACAAAAAAGCCATATGCCGTTTCGTCAAACTGTTTACTATTTATTTGGTTTAAATTATAGTCTTTGTGGAATAATTTTTTAGTTTTTTTTACATTTTCGTCAGGCAAAAAAAATGGTTCATGAACTTGCTTTGCGGGGGTTTTAGTGATGAAAGGAGTTGGGTCTGTTGTATTGAAACCCTGTTGTATTTGGGGTTCAGTCTTAGATGTTGATATGTTCTCAGCGCTATTCTGCTCATCCAGTATTACAGTAGGTTCGATCACTTTACCTGAATCTAGAGTGAGTGAGTCAGAAGAGGTGGCGTCACAGGCAGCAAATAATGTAGTAATTACTAGAGTAAATGTTAGTTTCATTACCTTCATATAGATCTCTTGTAGTCTGTGTATATTGAGTCTTAGTCACTTTGTGGTCATCGACATGACGTTCCAGTCCCGTTGCCAGTTGTGTTAAGGGCTCAGCCAGATGTTGACCACCTAATGCTGTTTGGGTGAGAGTTGGGGTGTGCTGTTGATAGTTGTGCTGTCCAGATTGCGCATGGGTTTGCGGCTGGGTTGTGAAACAATAATAAAAAAACTACCCGAAGGTGGCTTAAGTAAAATAATAAAAGACTAACCTTGCTCACCATCAAATTGCCAAATCACTTCACCCCAGTTGTTGTTTGGATAGTCTGGCATGAGCTGGCGTTTCTTAAGATAGGCTCAGTTATGTTTTTTGGTAGGTGTAAACCAGTATGCTGATTTGGCTAGGCATTATTTTATAAAATAGTCTTAGGTTTGTATTCAACTTCAGACTATTTCATATACTCCCAAAAATCAGGACTCTCGTAATTTTTATCGATAGTATAGCCCTGTTCTTGTAAATTAAGTTCTTGCTTCGAACGATCGTTTAAAGCCAGTTTAATAGTATCTTCATAGGCTTTTTTCAATGCTGCTCCTTCGAGTTTAGATCCACCTTCTATAAGATTAACGCCAATATATCCAGCAGTATTGAAAGAATATCTGAGTAGATACTGCTCTTGTCCGAACTCGTTAGCTTTCGTCTTTTTAAGAGTAATATTCATTATAATGCCATCAAGATATAAATTGTAATCTAGCCTTTGGTCTGGGTTGCTGTTAAATAAGTCAGACCACTCTTCATAGCTCAGAATATAATTAGGATCTGTGACTTCATTGGATCGCTTTATAGACCTAAGGTTATTTTGCTTTGAAACACGAGGTGCATAGGGAGCGTAATACTGCTGCCAACCTTTTTGATTAATTTGAGTCAATAATTCTTTATAGGCTGAGTAAGCTTCTTTTGGTTCCACAAATTCTGCTTTGTTTAAGCCTGAGTCCATATCAATACCGCTGACACCACTACTTTTTTGACTGCCTAATACAGAAAACACATTTTCTAATGTTAAAGTATGCTCCTCATGAGCAATATTTACTGTGCCTAGATTAGGAGGCGTCCAAAACAAATCAAAAAAGCTCATACCTGCAGGTTGGACGTCTACATTACCACCAGTATAAGTATTAAAGTCTTCGACTCCTTGCTGACCAAAGTGAAGAGTGACATTTTGTGGTGTGGGCATAGATTTATTCTCTTGTTGTGTGTATTGAAATAAGATAAAAACAATCGCCACGATAACCGCTAATACGACTGCTTTGAAGGATAGTAATCGCATTATCTTTTTCCTTCATTACTACTAGGGAGTATCCAACCGGTTTCTTTACTATTGCCCCAAGTCGCAATGACTCTAAGCTCAGAGATTAAAAAATTTCTACCATCAGTATCAAGCATTAATTTATGATATTTTTTAGCTACATTATTTATCCAGACCATGCGGCTATCATAATTTTCTAGTATCGTTCCCTTTGGAGGTGCGCTCCATGGGTCTTCACGTAGAGATTTAGCGTCTCCTCCTAATCCTCCTCTTCCAGTTCCTCTTCTTCTTTTTTTTAGTGTACTAATATCATAATCGCTTGATAATGCTAGTGTTTGATCAATAGAAACCTTGCTCAAAAACCAACCGCGTTGATCTTTAACATTTGCTTGAAGAGACGCATCCTCCCATGCAATTTTTTGTAATATATTTTTTTGTTCTTGTACTGCAACATATAGGATATGATCCAAAAGATCTGTTTGAGCAGCTTGAAACTTAGAACTTAAGGTAGATTTTGCTTTAAATTTAGATTCAATACTAGGTAGCAGGCCAAAGGCAGAGTTGATCTCTGATGTTACTCGTAGGTAGTTGATATCTGATAAGCAAGAAGACCATGGCATATTATTTATTGATGTTCGAAGGTCTACAAAATTTTGAGTATTACGTTGTCCTTTACACTTTTTAAATGAGTCAGGAGAAGCGCTCCACAGATAATGCCAAACTGATATATCCATAAAAAGCCATAAATTACCTTTTGCAAAGGCATTTAAGGCGTCATCTGAGTTTAGCATACCGGTAAGATAAGCAACTTCACTTCTAAAAGCGCTAAAGACCATAGCTACTGTTTTAGAAGCAAAAGCTCCTAGTCCCATCCAATAATAGCGCCCTAATAAAGTAGGGTCACCTCCGGCCTCTGTTTCTAGGAATATTTTGGCATAGACAGAAGCAATACGTCTAGCTCGAGCCTCATATCCTGGCTCTAGCTTATAATTATTAGCTGAATCAAAATTAGATACTCTTTTCATAGCCTCTTGCTGATATATCTGTAAAAACTGAATACAGTTACATTGAGCTGGTCTACAGCTACCCACATTAGAGTTGGTTTTACTTTTCCAGTCCAAAGAGTCTTTACCAGACATTGTTTTCCCTTTTTATAAAAGCTTGTATTTATATTTGTACATTTTATGATTTATTTTCTGTACTCGTAAAAGTAGACCAAACTAATTTTACTTTTAGCTCGTCCTCTTTATCCCCTGAATCTATACGCGGCGTTTTGCCATCACCATCTGATTTTGATTTAATGTTGACAGTTTTACTAGTTAATCGATATTCTAGTTCAGTTAACGGCTTACCTGTAGGATCTAAAAACTGAATCTGCTCATCAAAAAACTCTTTTTCCATCAGTTTATCGAAAGGTAGACGTGATAAGTAATTACCATCCATCCCGCCGCCATCACGACTATGCTTACCAGCCTTCTCCGTAAACTGCATCGCCGCAATCGTAATATCACCGCCATCTAGCGTGATACTCGCACCGCCCGCCGTCAGCGTAATCTTATTCGTTGCCACTATCTCAACTTCCTTGGTCGAGGATGACATATTCACATCTTGCTTCGCTGTCGCTTCAAGCTTTCCTGTATGAGCAGACAGCATGATATTGTCCTTGCTATTTGTCATACTGAACTGACCATCAGCGACCATTGTCAAAGACTCACTACTGACCTGATGATGACCATCACCACTACTAACCATCATATCTTGCTGAGTGGTCGTTACCATCTCACCCATCGATCGTTGAATCAGCGTATCGTCACTGACATAGCTCGTATCAGCAGCGCTATCGATCAGCGTGTAGGGCGCTTGTTGATGGGTTTTGGTTTGCTGATCCTCTGCGATACTTTCTAACTGAGTTTTAATCGCTTTGTGGTCATTGACCTGACGTCCCAGTCCTGTGGCCAGTTGTGTTAAGCGCTCAGCCAGATGTTGACCACCCAATGCTGTTTGGGTGAGAGTCGGGGTGTGCTGTTGATAGTTGTGCTGTCCAGATTGCGCATGGGTTTGCGGCTGGGTTGAGAAGACCAAAGCTTCACCAGACTTGATATTGATTTGAGCGTTAGTATTGGCATTGATACCTTGGCGTTTACTACTGGCGCCATCACTTTCAGCATTGATAATTCCCATCTTGAGCGTGGCAGCCACTTGACCATCATCGACGTTCAGCTGTGAGTACGCTTGCTCCGTTCTATGATCAGTGATCCACTCTGATAAACCGTTGCCCGTGTTGCGATAGCCGCTCTCGACTGCTTGTTCATTGTCCGTGGCAAATAGGCTAGGGCGCGTGCTGGATAATAAGCTACCAGTATTGATTAAGTGCTCACCATCACCGATAGACTGCATCAGGGTCTGGTCGTCAGTTCTATGAGTGAAGTGACTGCCATAGTTGGCACCTGCTTGGGCTTCTAATCGATTGATAGGTTGGGCAGGACTGTCAAGCAGATAGCTTTTGGTCGGGGTCATGTGATTGCGACTGTCGGTATCGCTTTGAGCGTCTGTGATACCGGTCATTGGCGGTAGCACGCGTTTGCTATATAAGCCACCCACCCACGGTGTATCTGTGGTAATCAGACGCAGCTGGGTCAAGTGAATACCTGACTCTAGTGTTGAGGCATGACGCTCATGGTGGCGACGACTGATGGTCAGCCCTGTCACATGTGCCAGACTGTTACGTGCCAAGTGAACGATATGAGTGGCGCGATAGTGCTGATTGAGATGGTTGTGATCGACCAGTATAAAGGTATCGGCAACATTCAAATCAGTGGCATGAGCAAGTGCATGATAGACGCTATGATGGCTTTGATGACTGTTTGCTACGACAGTCGCTTCATCGATGTTCTCGGTATCTGTCACTGGCGCAAATGCGGCAGGGGTGTCTAGTGTGAGTGATTGGCTATTTGCTTGATTGTCCTCGTCAGCGCTATTTTCCTCAGTGCTGGTGTTTATGGTAACGTCAGCGGACTGAGTGGGATGTGCGACACTGGCACTATTAAAACGCTGCATCGTCACGTAGCTTGGTTGAGTGATGATTTGCTCACTCAATGCCAATACTGGCGCATGTACGCGGTCGTGTAATACTTGCTGGTAGCGTATCGCGCCAATGTTTGCGCTGATGCCATCGCTATCGCTTGGAGAAGCTGTGGTGATAATGAGCTTTGGTGGGGAGTGTGCGTCCGTTTGCTCGTGTCGCAGATAAGCTGTCAGTCCTTGGCGTGCAAGCCGCTCACAAATATGCGTCCAATCACTGATTTGCCATTGGGTCATGCGTGCAGGTGTCCAGCTAGCGTCTTCACTACTGCTATCATCGACGGTCTCTATCTCTAAGGGTGCAGTGCGTTCTGCCACCATTGATTGTACTGATAAGTCAGTATCTATATGACAGCGTGGATGCTGATGCAGGCGATAAGTAATGGGCTGTGCGAGCAGACGATAATAGCCGTAGCTGCCATCGTGATCCAGTTGATGTACGGCAGTCAGGTATAAATGGCGGTAGTGTAGGCTGCTCGGGGTATCGAAGCTCAAGGTAAGCGGAGTGCCGATTAAGTAGGTGAGCGATGTAAAAGGCGGATGGTGACGTTCATGAATATAGACATGAAGCAGGTAAGTGTCGATACCGTGCTGCTGATATTGCTCATTCCCATTGGGGTTTAGCTGGGCAACGATATCATCTTCAGAAGATGCTTGAATCAGCTTATTCTGCCACGCTTTATGGTCATTGATGTCTTGACGAGCACTCGCATAGGGAGCTTGTGTACTGCCTTCACTGGCATAGAGCCTGTCAGGATGCATGGGGAGTACAGTATTGGTCAAGCGTAACATAGTTATGTCCCTATTCTTTGCGCAATGGCATCATGTTTTTTGAGTGCTGGCATCAAAACATAAGTGCTTGTCTGCCATTGTCATGCATACAGCCGTGTTATTCGGCGAGGGTAAATTCGATACGGCGATTACGAGTACGCCCCTCTTCATTGTCATTACTGGCGATGGGGTCTGCGTCCCCTTTACCCGTAGTGCTGAGACGTGCTGCACTGATATTTCGACCGATGAGGTATTGCTTGACCGCTTCTGCACGCTTATTTGATAACACCAAGTTCGAACTTGGGTTGCCGACATTATCCGTATGTCCAGTGATGGTCACGGGCTTATCACCGACCCGCTGTAACACGCCTGCCATATCATCCAAAATACCAAGCCCCATGGGGGTTAGTGTGGTGCTACCTGACTCAAACTCAACGATACGATTGCCTAATGTGTCGTCGAGGAGACGTTGCTCCCCCTCTACGACGACCAGTTGATTGTCCAGTTGATAGAGATCCGTTAGGCGGGTATGAATGCGATTTTGAATTGCTTGTTTTTGTTCTACGCTGCTTACTTTGCCATGTAAGCTAATGGTCGTACCATGGATATCGATACGGCCTTGGCTAATATTAGAGATGTCGCTATCGATAATAGCAGTGGCTATCTGTTGCCAATTGGTCGGTATACTAATGTTCGAGCGCACTTCGATTTCGTCTCTGACCGTTTTATTAGGATATTGTGCTTTTAGTTTTTCGAGCAATTGTTGCTTGTCTGAGCTGGTAGCGACCACACCTTTGATGACGACTGGTACGTTGCGTGATAGACCATCATCTTGAGCTGCAAAGACAACCGCACTGAGAGGAAATATCATCGCGGACACTAATAACAGTTTTTTGGAGTGACCAGTGAGCTTAGATGGTAATATTTTGGAGAGGACTTTCATTGAAGTGCCTTTTAATCTTTATATTATTGAGCAGTTATTAAATACAGAGGCCTGATATACAGGGTCATCAGCTAATCATGAATTATCATTGTGCCAAAAATGTTTTTTTAAACAATTGCCTAGTATCATACAGGTAGAGACTGTCTTGTAACAAGACTTTATTGAAGCGGGTCAGCCCGATATCTTCTTCAATATATCCTTGTGTCCAGTCACTATCAGCGATGACAACCCAGCCTTCAGGGTAGCTGTCCTCACTCTCCGATATCTGACTGAGTATATGTCCGTCAGGTTTCGTAAAGCTCAGTAGCAGACGATAGCAATTAGAGGCACGGTAGAGATAGGTGTTCAGATAGAGCTGATGTGGTTGATAAAACCCACTGATCAAATCATGCCAAAAAGTAGCCATATGTATCGAGGCAGCTCTATCGGAAGTGAGTGGCCAACAGATGGCTTTGTTCAGACCATGAAAGCCTTTCGTGAATGTCGGTAAAAATAATAATCCAGTCGCGATAATTTGCTGTATCAATTGCGACTTGTCGATGTTCATCAATATGGCGATATCGTGTAGAGTCGTGGTATTGATAAAATCGTAATAGTGCGTACTGGCATTATTATCAATCGTGAGCTGGCTATGGCCGAGGTACTCCATCAAGTCAGAATTATCTGTTTTAGACTTGGCCATGCTTATAATTTCGTAAGTCTCATTCCAAATGCTAGCAGACTTAATGGGCAAATAATTCATCCAGCTTTTAGGTTTGTCGATATGTAGGACACCAAAGCCTATCAGCGGATAGTTTCTATCACTACTGTCATGACTGGGAATCAGGACGCCAGTGATAATTTCATTGGTTCTGGTATCCACATGACTAAAGTTTAAAAAAGCCGTTTGATTGGTCGTCGTCCTGTCTACTAATCGGTCACTGAATAGTGTTTCCGAGCTTACTAGGGCTTTACTGACCCATTCGTCAATCGCGTTAGTCTCTGAGATATGAGCACGTGCCCGCACAAAGTCTCCGCGTGCAGGCAGCTTGCCAAAATATACTAAAGGTAAAAGCTCAGGAGTCATGGAGTTTGCTCCTGAGTTTCTGCTTCGGCTGAGTCATTATCTGTAGAGGTGTTAGTCGCAACAGGGGTATCAGCTTGCGCATTGCCAGTTTCATTAGCATTAGTAGTAGGCGTCAAGTTTAAGATGTTGGATGGCGTCGTAGGAGTTGTATTATTCTGCCCACCGCTTGGCGTTGTCACGTTAGTTGTCGAACCATTGGTAGGCGTACTATTATTGGCAGCATTGCTATCAGCAATAGGGGCTGCCGTACGTGTGACCCCAAGAGCGATAATCTCATCGGGTAATTTCATACCATTGAATGGATTGGTAGAGCGACCCTGAGTAGCATTGCTGCTATTACCACTGATGATTCTAAAACGTACAGAGATAGTTATGCCGTCACCTGACCATGCCATCTCAAAGATATCGTCGCCAAGTTCAGTACGTTTTGCACTATTGATGAGGCGTTCTACACCGAAGCTACCAGCTTCTTCAAAGACGGTAAAGTCTCTGCCATCATAGTCCTTAGCTCGAATGCTAGCACCAGGTTGGCTGCTTGGGTTCGGCCATACAAAGGTCGTCCAAGCTTGGGTACCCATGCGATAGCGTAGTTGCTGACCATCAACCACAATCGTATACTCGGTCAGGCCGCTGACAGGTAGTGGCATGATTTGGAAAGTAGTTTGATTGGTAGAGCCACCATTGCCAGCGGCACCTGTCGTTCCAGCAGTATTGCTACCCGTATAGTTAGTAAAGTAACGACCAAAATCAGCGACAAATTTTGGGTTAAGGCCTAGGCCTGCACCATTCCAAATCTTACTAGAGATTTGGTCACCACGGCGAATGATAAAGGGCGACAACGTCTCGTTGACGAATTTTGCCACATAGCCGTCTTCACCAAAGAACTGACCAATCTCTGCGGGTGTTGCCTCTAAATTTGCATTGGCAGTAAATGGATATTTCTTTTCTAAATTATCGAGGAAAGGCTTACGTACTTGTGCTTTCCAGACTTTATTAATCTCCGCTTTAGTGGGAGTCAATAACATATTAAATGAGCGGGTTAGTGGCTCACTTAATAACGGTCGAACGAGTTGTTTGATTTCAGAGTTGGCTTGGCTCAGTATCTGCTCATCCAAAATCTGTAGAGATTTGGTCAACTCTGAACCGTCAGGGCTGAGAGTCTGCGAAGCAAATAACAGAGCATCAGGACCGATATCATCACTACGAGCGATATTATTAAAGCGCGTTCTAACATCACCTAAACTTGCCAAATAATTGTCTAATAGCGACAAGTCTTGATTGTCTTCTCTTGGTGTTACCAAGGCATGTATAGAGGAGAATTCTTGAGCAATTACCCCTGACGGTGCTTGTGCTGTAGGGGTCGCTGTGTCACTGGTACTACCATTGTTGCCTAGCGCTGCTTCTGCCTGTCGCAGCTCAGCAGGGCTTTGACGTAGTATGGTCTGCTTGAACCAATTGACAAATGAGCGTCGAGATTGGCCACCATTGGCTGCCGCTGGATTGGCCGCTTGGTTATCCCATTGTGTCTGACGATCGACGGTTTCAAACAGTGTCTTTAATGGTGACTCTGTGGGGTTAGACAGCTGATTCAACAGCACAGCATGGTCATCGAATCCTTTGCTATCACGAACATATACTTGCGATAAAAACCGTTTCCACTCGCTGATATACTCCTGCTTGTAGCGGTTGACCAAGTATTGTCGAATTTGTTCAGGACTGCCTGTCAATGTAAGATCATTCTGGCTGCTGGTTGCTAGCACCCAGTCATCTGCTACCACTCTAGTAGTGGCGGCTTTGTCTATTTCATCACTGACGAAAGAGTCCCATGCTTGCTTGGTAAAAGTACCTGAAATCACATAGCTGCCCAGTAGCGCTTCACTGTTGGTGTCTTGCGTAATTTGGGCAACGGTAACCGATGGGAAGCGGGCAGAGGAGCGCATCTTAATTTCAGAGTAGACACGATCACGAGCAGGTTGACCTTTGCTGACTTTCGATAGATTGGTACGTGTTTTGTCTACCAAACCCAAATCATTTTGGATGAGTGGAAAGGCAGGGTCATCGGCATGAGACAGTGTGAAACTCAAGATACGCTCAGCTTGGCGAATCATTTTGTCACGTGGCATATCTGCACGATTGGCTTCAAGCCAGTTACGCCAAAATCGTGTCATCTGATCACTCAAGTGACTGGTCTCTAAGTTGTCATGATTGCCAAGCATGAGGTAGGCTTTGAGGGCATTGTAAGCATCTTCAACATCCGTAGGATCTGACTGAATATAGGCATCATTAGTCGCGGCTTCAGCGGCATCGTCAGTGGTTGAGTCCTCTGTACGCACTTCTAGCTGGTCAGTATTGGTGTTCACCTCGGTCAAAAACTGTTCTATGTTTTGTTTGGTGGGTGCCAAGACGATAATGCTGATACCGTTGTAATACTCTGCTAGCAGTTTGTCTTTGAGTTTGTCACCTTGATACAGACCAAATCTCAAAGATAGCGGCTTGTCTTCTTCATAACCCTCAAGTTGCTCTATTCTGCTTTGTAAGATATTAAGCGACTCAAGCTGAGACTGTAGGTCGCCATTAGCGTTCTTTTGTAGCGCTGCGACTTGTTGTAAGTCAGCCACGACGCGTTCAGTGAGCTGTTTGTTGTTGGCATAAGACCATGTCCATAGACCAGCTGCCGCGCACAGCGTTACGACAGCTGCTAAGGTTGCAATCGCACGGTGACTGCGTCTATTACGGTTTTTGTGCTGCTTGACCAAATGCTTGTCTTTTAAAATAACTTTTGAAAATAGGTCTTGTAAAAAATAAGGCTTGTCTGCGGCTTCTTGCTGAGCATTGAGCGGGATAGCAGGTGGACGCAAGTCGTAATTCTGCATCATTTGCAGCGTCATTTGACTGCTAACTTGTCCCTCTTGCAATGCGCTCGTAAAGTAAAACCCGCGAAGGATAGGCTTAAACTGGAAAGGGTTGTCCTCAAACAGAGCATGCATCAGTGTTCGTATCATTGGGCGTAATGACTGAAACTCCATAGGAAATGTCATCAAGCTAGGGGATACGGTCCGCTGATGGCGCAAAGACAGTTTCGTCGTGCTCAAATCCTTTAGACCATTTACCAATATGCCAAAATGCTCTTCGAATACATCGGTCATGTTGATGTTATCTGGATCTTCAGGGTAGGGGATGGTCGCACCCCATACTTGATTACGCTCCTCTTGCTCATAGTCATTAAAGAAGTCACGGAAGCCTGAAATTAAATCCATCTTGGTAAAGACAACGTAAACCGGCGCATAGACTTCTAGCTGCTCAGTCAAATCTTGGACACGGCTGCGTAAGTTTTTAGCCAAATCCAATGCATAGTTTGGATCATTTTTGGTCAATTCAGCGATACTGACAGCGATGATAATGCCGTTAATTGGTGCTTTAGGACGGTTCTTTTTGAGTAGGCTTAAAAACGACAGCCATTCTGAGCGATCTTCTTCATAAACAGAATAGCGCCCTGCAGTATCAAGTAAGATGCCTTCAGTTGAAAAGAACCAATCACAGTTACGTGTACCGCCGACCCCTTTGACAGACAGCTTATTAGTTTGCTCCATAAATGGGAATTTTAAGCCAGAGTGCAGTACGGCTGAGCTTTTACCTGCTGCTGGATTACCAATGACCATATACCAAGGCAATTCATATAATGCTGCTTTGCCCGTTTGATCACCAATTTTTGATTTGCGGATGGTTTTGATCGCATCTTGCATTTGCTGACGTAGCGCTTGTACTTCTTGGGTGTTTTCATCTTTTACTGTAGGAGTACCATTTTCACTGGCACTCTCACTACCATTATCTTCTACCAAATTTGCCAGATCATCTGAGGCTTTTTTGCGCTTTTTCCACAGATAGTAGGCAAGCGCTCCTAACACCGTAAAGGTGATTAGGACGCCAATAATAATGAAAAAGGTTTTGATAGGGACGTAGTCGTATAGCAAGACTAAGGCGACTATGATACCCAAGGCTAATAGCACTCTTGGGTTATAGATAAGATGAAAAAACCTTGAAAACATGCGTGCTACCTAGTGTGATCTTAAGATAATAAAATGAGTATTTTCAATAATAAAGCGTCACCAAAAGCTATGATTCAGACTGCTGAGAGGCATCTGCTAACCAAAGCATGGTGCAATGCTTATGTTGGGTAATCAAAAATACGCTGTCTGACTCTTGTTGGTCATTTTCGACTAAGTCTACGAATAGCGATAAGCTAATAAATGGCTTTAACCAGTGATTCAATGGCATATAATGCCCTAAATGACGTTCGTTTACTAGAGCGCCTTGCGCTATAAATGCGTCAAGAAAATTCATGTATACCGACATGTCATAAGGTTGGTTTGATGGATTAATGTCTGATATGGCCGTAATGCTGAGGTTTGATAGTGCAACATTAGTTTTGGAATCAGCATCATCTGCTTTTGTTGTCGGTTTGTTGACAGTATTTAGTGCTGCCGTATTGGTCGGTGATAGTGACAGCGTATTATCGATTAATAATTTTTGGATCGTCGTTAGATGATTAAGGTAGCGGCGGTTATTACTTAGGCGATTAGAGGTATGACCTTCCTTATCTCTATCGTTGGCTTTTGGGGTATCTATCTCAGTTAATAGAATATGGGTACTGGTATCTATATTCAGTAAATCCTGAGCCGCTTTATTAAAAAATACCAGCAGAGCGCCAGCCTCAGTAGGAATGACATTGGCCGTTTGATTGGAATACAGTTGAGAGTCCAACCACTCCTCACTAATCTGCGAATCTGCAATGAGCATCAAGCAAATGTCAGGGACAGCTGATTGCGACAAGGAGATGATATGTCTATTGATAAACTCGGCAGGACTGGCCGTTGTTGCCTCGCTTACTCTGTCATTTGTTGCATCGGTATCGTCAGTCGCGATAGTCGTAAAAGAGAGTGCGGTTTCAGGGATACCGTAGGTCGCTAACTGTTCTGTTACTACTGAGATAAGAGATGCTGAGTCAGCGCTGGCAGGCAAGCACAAATAGATAGGCAAATTGGACAGACGTACAGTAGGGGCGGTCGCCATTGTCTCATCGCTATTGCCTTCTTTGGCGCTAACTAAGTAATGCTGCTGCCATTCGGGATGAATATGGGCAGCCGAGTTGGACTGCATGTTGTCTTGCTGATGATGCTGATAAAAATGTTCACCGAGTACAGACCATATCTCATCGCTCAAAGTAAGCTGCTCATGAATCAATGAGCACAAGCGCAAAGTTGTGTCATTCAATCCGGCCATACGCTCTGATCTGGATTCGTCTTCATCGGAGGTATCAATATCCCAGTCGGCGTCTTCCAAATCCTTAGATATATACTGATATGGTAGCGATGCTGCATCGGTAAGTCTGGTAATCGGTTTTACTAGTATCGGCAAGCCATCGAAATCTGTCAGCTCATCACTTAATAGTGTCAGGTCTTCGTCGTTGTCAATAACTTCAGACCAGCTGTCTCCTTCAGGCAGGCAAATACGGCTAAATATAAATACTTGATAAGTATCGGGCTGCTTGGCACTTTCTGTTTTATTTGATATGTCATCAAGGGAATCAGAGTTCTTGCTGGCTTGCTTATCTAGCTTTTTTTGCCACCATAGGAGTGCCATGATAGTACCAAGTAACAGTAAAGGAATGGCAACGAACCACAGTAATAAGCCAGATGAAGTCAGCTGTCGGGCATTGTCTTTGAAGTACATCCAAACCAAAATGAGATAAATGCCTAAAAACGCTCCTAAAATAAAGCGACTGTACGACAGTATTTTTTTTGCAGCCACTTATCTAAACTCCCTATTTGTTGGGTTGTTATTATCATTGTTACTATGTAGATAAACTTGCTAGGCAGTATTTTAGGGCATTCATAGACTACTTTCTACTATATTTGATGACTTTATTTTACTTATATGTCATTTGCTTATGGAAGGAGTGCGTAATCGATGACGGTCTACTCAAACAAAAAATATCTATAAAAATAAGGTATATAAAGGGTTGTAAGTGAGAGTTTATAAGATAATCTCAATATAAAATGACTTATAAATAAAAAAGCAAACGGAAAGATAAGAAAATTAACGTAATTAAGTCAGCTTTATTTTAAACGGTGGTCATTTGTCTATATAATACTTGCGCAATACCAATAATAAACGCCTGTTTGTTTTTGTTTTCATCGCCTTAACTGTCGTTGCTGCTTCTTTATGATTTACTGGACTGTGTCTGCATTTACTATTGTCTCTATCATCATGATTATCATGCTGTTTGATAGGCAGCTGTGCGCGCGACTGTTTAATAAAGTAGCTGTTCGTTTTCAGCGATTATTCAGATTCAAAATTAAGCGCTTAGCCGTCAAGCCACAAGCAAAACCATTCCGTTCTCGTATCCGGCAGCTGAGTAGTATGGCTTCGCGTATCGATGTCTCTCGTGTCCCGGTTATATCAGCACTGTCGGTATTGATTGTCATGGCAACCGCTGGTCTTTGCTATGCGCTGATTAACAATCATTCTCTGGCGGTATACCATGCGAAAGATACCGTACCCAGCACTACCAGCACACAAATCAGCCAATTACTGATAGGAGAGCGATTGCGTCCGCCACCAACGCCACCAGAAGAGCTATTTGATGAGCTCGATGCTGAGATTGCAAGTTATCAAGCCAGCAAAGCGGATGTGGACTATTGGCCGGATGCTCAGACGGACGTGAGTCTGATAGATAGACCGCTGATGATGCCTGAACCTGACCTGTCTAACTTAAATGCGCTAGATCATAGCACTGGCTACTCAGGTGACATGTTGGCTTCGCATTTGAGTGGTGGTCATATAAACATCAAGAATGCTGACCGTAATTGGAAAAAGATGAACTCGGAATTTGTTCAACGGCTGTTGACTGTGTATAAGGTGATGAGTGATCAGTATGGCTATGATATGGTGCTTTTAGAAGGGTATCGTAGCCCTGAAAGGCAAGGCAGACTGCTCAAAAAAGGAACGCATGTGACAAAAGCAGGCTCATATAAGAGCTATCATCAGTTTGGTTTAGCAGGTGATAGTGCCTTTATCAGAAACGGCAAGATTGTCATAACTGAAAAGGATCCTTGGGCGATGCGGGGCTACAAATTATATGGTAAAGTAGCCAAGTCTGCCGGACTTGTGTGGGGTGGTGACTGGCGAATGATGGATCTCGGGCATGTTGAGCTACGTAAAAAAGGCGTACTCGGTCGCCCAGAAATGGCAGAGATTTTGACCAGTCAATAATGATAATAATATTTCAAGGTAAATTGAAAATATGGACAGATGTATGACATTGCCGACAGCGTTAATAGCCACTGCCTGTTTGTTAAGTGGCGTGCTCACAGGATGTAGCACGGACAGATTTAGTCAATCAAATGATAAAGCCTCTGAGCTGGCTGGCGAGTCTGGTATTGGTGATAAGATAAAAGACATCATTAGCAGTGACAATGATGATTTACAGAATCTAAAAGGCCAGCTAGAGAAGCAGCAGCAACAGCTAGAGACAATGCTTGCCGAGCAGCAGGCGTTGCAGCAACAGCTAAAGCGTCAGCAGGTCACATTGACGATCAAACCATCGGCCAATGCCAATGCGGGACGCGCAAAGCAGGGTACAGCGAGTACTGCTTATATTGCGTTTTTGGAAGAAGAAAGCGAGTTCACTGACATCGAATCGCTAGCAGCGAAAGAGGTCAGTGTCGTGCCCAATCGTGAGAGTAATTTGACATTGAATATTCCACAGGATGCACGCTTTATCGCAGTAAAAGTGGGATTGAGGTATACCAAAAAGCGCTCACAGTTCCTTATTCCTATTACCAGTCTCAATTTTGATACCCCACTTACTCTGAATATTGGCGCATGCGATGTGAGTATCGTAGAAGGTATCAGCCCAGATCAGGCACCCACATTTACCACCAAACTTAAATATTATCAGCAGCCGCTTGTCAGCTGTTCGTAGGAGATTGTCTTGAGTAAACATAAAGTACTATGGGGCGAGGGGCTATTCTTACGACCTCAGCATTTTCAAATTCAAGACACCTATCATGACTCGCAGCGAGCATTGAGCATGATGCTGATGCATCCCTATGCTTATGGCGTATCGGATGTGCAGATCGACAAACAACTTTTGGAAAGCAATCTATTAAGCTTTCAGAGTATTTATGCTGTACTACCAGATGGCACGATATATCAGGCTCCTCGTACCGATACGTTGCCAAAAGCCATTACGCTAGATACTCAAGACAATGGTGATGAAGTTTTTGTATTTTTGAGCTTAGAGATTGTCCATAGTGGTGGTAGCAATATACAGACCGACCACAGTGACAACCCTGCTCGCTATGTCAGAGGTGCTGTTGAGGCGCAGG
Organism: Psychrobacter sp. SZ93C1; assembly: GCF_015864635.1. Lineage (NCBI taxonomy): Bacteria > Pseudomonadati > Pseudomonadota > Gammaproteobacteria > Moraxellales > Moraxellaceae > Psychrobacter > Psychrobacter sp. SZ93C1. The sequence continues at coordinate 289,335 of NZ_JADYWY010000004.1, forward strand.
ATTTGTATAGCCAAGCCGCCGAAGCCGTTATTGATGTCGTTAAGTTATCACCTAGCTTACAGCTAAGTCATTCCGTGCAAGCGCCTAGTCAAGACACTGTGTCTCTACTGGTTGCTAAGCTGGTACGTACGACCCAAGGTGTTTATCAAGTGGACGATGATTACATCGTGCCGAGCGTACATATTACGAGTAATGCTGCGCTTGTGAGTCAGGTCTATCGTTTGATGACCATGATTAATACCAAGTCTACTTCGCTGTACGATCATCATCGTCAGTCCAACAATGACTTACTAGAATTCCGCTCTTCAGATATTGCTTCTTTCTGGTTGTTACATACGCTGAATACGGCATATTCTCAGTTGAGTCATTTATATAACAACGCTAAATTACATCCCGAACGTCTCTATGAAGCGCTGCTGAATGTGGCCAGTCAGTTAGCGACTTTTAGCTCATTATATAAAGTAGGTGATTTGCCTGCTTATCATCATGATAATGCCAATGAGTCATTTGTGAGTATTATTCTGATCATTCGTGAGCTACTCAATACGGTCATTGCGAGTAACTTTATATCGATTCCATTACGTCAGAATAAGCCGTCTTACTATACTGGTGAGCTGGGCAGTGACAAGATTACACGTGGCTCACAGCTGTATCTGTCTATTAGCTCGTCGCTACCGATGCATGAGCTCATCGATATCGTACCGCGCCGCTTTAAGATTGCGACCCCCGATTCAGTAGAGAAACGAGTCTTATCCGCGCTTCCAGGCTCACCCGTGTCACACGTTACTCAAGTGCCTAGTGCGATACCTGTGAGACCTGGATTCAGCTACTTTACTATTGAGCCGGTAGGTGAGCTGTATGACGAGATGCTAAAGTCTGAATCTATCTGTATTTATGTGCCAAATGGCTTTGATGACTTAAAAATTGAACTGATGGCTATCGTACAGTAGTCTCTTTAATCGCTATTGTCGTTTTCAATTTTGAGTGCAGCTTTATATAAACAGGCAAAGTGATTCTACTTAACGACTATCTATCAATGTATTTATATACCAATGTATCTATTAGTTTATACATCAACAGTCGTTAAGGATTTCTATTCGTCAGTACTTTTCGTCAGTGCTTTTAAATTAGTATTCGCAAAATAATAAGCATTAGGAACAATCATGTCAGGGAATAATTCAACGGGTTCTGCGCCTTCGCTATTAGATTCAGGTGAGGTAGCCTCAAAAGTCTCAGCAACGGGCCTTGATAAACGTATCAGCAGCCAGTCGCTGGTTGATATCATGTATGACGGCTTTTATTTGGTATTTTTACTGCGGAATCACTATTTCAGTACAGAGCCACGCAAATTTCGTCAAAAAATATATGATTTTTTAGATAAGTTCGAGATGAATGCGCGCAAAAAAGGATTTCTGTCAGAAGATATCCATGAAGCCAAGTACGCGTATTGTGCGCTGATTGATGAAACTATCATGACATCGCAAGAGCCAGAGTTTCAAACTCTAAAAGATTCTTGGGAGCTCAATCCGTTGCAATTGGATTTGTTTGGCTCACAAGTCGCTGGTAATGAGTTCTTCGACCGTCTAGATGGATTGCGAGAGCAAGGGGAGAAGCGTCTGCCAGCCCTAGAAGTTTACCACTACGCAATGCTGCTTGGTTTTCAAGGAAAGTATCGTTTAGAAGCACCTGAAAAAATCCGCTATCTTATCTCACGACTGGGTGATGAGATTGAACATCTACGCGGTAACAAAAACGAGTTTTCACCATTTTGGGCGATTCCTGATCAGATCAAACATACGCTTACGAGCGAAACGCCATTATGGATTATTTTGGCGGTGATGGCGGTATTATTGACGGTGATATTTGCAACCATGTGGCAATTTACCAATAGTTTCTCTAACGAGCAGCTATCCGCCTATGATAATGTGATTCAAGAGAACAAAGAGCAGGCTCATATTTCGATTTTCTTACCTTAATGACAGTTATGCCGTGGTAAGTATGTAGAAGCTCTAAATTGATTCTACGAGCAGACAGCAATATAAGAAGGGCATTTGTATAGCAACTATATAAATAGTAACTATACGAATGCCTTTTTTGTGCGCATAGTATCTATTATTTGATCTGTATTGTCCGTCCTGCATATATAGATTAAGAAAATAGCAGACATAAAAAAACCCTCATCAAATTGATGAGGGTTTTGGCAAATGCCATAATCGAATTAATAATAATTCAAAAAATTTACTACTAAAATGTGGCTCTCCAACCTGGGCTCGAACCAGGGACACACGGATTAACAGTCCGTTGCTCTACCAACTGAGCTATTGGAGAATAGGTTGCAAGTATTAAATACGCTTACAACGAGCTTAGAAAGTCTCTAACGAGTTCTTGCTAAGTGGGGCGTATTCTAGCAAAGATAAAAAATACGTCAAGCTTTTTTTTGCATAATTAGTAAAAATTGTCATTTTAATGATGAGATAACGTGTTTTTCTTAATTATGCCTAAGAATCTCGCAAAAAAAAGACGCCCTATACACTCTATAGGGCGTCTTTTTTATAAAGGCACTTGTAATACTGATTGCCCATTATGATTTATTCAGCAACGTCTAAATCCGCAACTGCTTGCTCGATACGTGACAAGGCATCTTTTAATGTGGCTTCATCAGTGGCGTAAGAGATACGCATGTAACCGCCAAGACCGAATGCATCACCAGGCACGACTGCCACGCCAACCTTGTCTAACAACCATGCTGAGAACTCTGTGCATGACGACAGGCCAGCAGCTTTGATGAGCGGTACGATATTTGGATATACGTAGAATGCACCATCGGGGCGCAGGCAAGTAATACCTTTAATGGCATTTAGACCATTCACGACCAAATCACAGCGCTTCTCGAAAGCCGCTACCATTGGTTCTAGTACGCTTTGGTCGCCACTAATAGCCGCTTCGGCAGCGACTTGGCTGATAGAAGCTGGGCATGAGGTAGATTGTGATTGCACCTTTTTCATGGCACCGATTAGTTTGGCAGGCCCGCCAGCATAACCAATACGCCAACCTGTCATGGCATACGCTTTCGAGACACCGTTCAAGATGATAGCGCGGTCTTTCAGCTCAGGTGCAGCATTCAAAATATTGTAGAACTTATCACCTGTCCAGCGGATATGCTCGTACATATCATCTGAGGCTACATAGACTTGTGGATGTTTTTTCAAGACTTCAGCAATGGCTTTTAGCTCATCTAACGTATAAATCATACCCGTTGGGTTAGATGGGCTATTCAATACCAACATTTTGGTTTTATCAGTGATGGCTGCTTCTAACTGGTCGGCAGTGATTTTGAAGTCTTGCTCAGCAGGACATTTGACAATGACGGGTACGCCTTCTGCGATGATGACCATGTCAGGATAGCTGACCCAGTAAGGCGCAGGAATGATAACTTCGTCACCTGGATTGATAAAGGCTTGGGCAAGGTTAAAGAATGATTGCTTACCACCGGCCGATACTAGTATTTCGTTTGGCTCATAGCTGATGTCGTTGTCACGCTTAAACTTTTCAATAATGGCTTTTTTCAGCTCTGGCGTGCCATCAACAGCAGTGTACTTGGTAAAGCCATTATTAATGGCGTCAATCGCTGCTTTTTTGATGTGCTCTGGTGTATCAAAGTCAGGTTCGCCAGCGCCTAAGCCGATAATATCTTTGCCCGCAGCTTTCATCTCTTTGGCTTTATTGGTAATGGCCATAGTCGGTGACGGTTTGATGTTGTTGACGCGGTTAGACAATTGTATCTCGCTCATGAGGTATCCTTTTTGTATTAGAGTAGAGTGGGTGAACAGCTGATATTGATTGTATAACGTGCTCCATGCAACCAGTACATGATATTAACCCTAGTTTATCCAGCTCAAACATTTATCTCCGTTTCTAATGAGATAAGCTTTAATTTGAAAATTATAATATTTAGCGTATAAATCCGCTGAAGTATTGAATTGATGCTGCTTATAATTTTCATATCCATGTGTAGTTCCTATTATTGGAACAATATTTTCATCGCTAACGCACCCTCGCTTTATTTCGGGAGTGTAGGGACCACCACTGTAAGTGGCATAAACGTGTAAATCACCCTTCGAAATTGCTTTCAGAGCATCAGCTGTAGGATCCGCACTGTATAGATAATCCAAACTGAATGGTTGTTCTACTTCACTGCTACAAGCCACTGCTAAGCAAAAAAATAAAAGTGGTATAAGTGATCTAAATAATTGTCTCATGATAGTATTTTGATGGACTATTGATAGTTGTAGGCGTGTCGAATATGAGGTGGTTTTTTAAGCCGTTGAGACTATAAATAATACTGAATAATAAATGTGCTTTGATTGTAATATTGTAGCATCTAGGTATTTTGCTGTCCCAAGGCGCCAAGACGTATATTCAACTTAATCAACATTCAATCGATAGTTATATACATGAGCTAACAATGACTAAATTTTGCAAAATAGCTGTTTAGCAGTTCTATGTTATTCACACTATATTGTCTGCGCTGTTTTTCTCTACTAACTAACCTCTATCGAATTATCACCAATATTTTACAGAATGAAAATGACGTCTTAATAATAGGAGTTAATGTCATTATTCATAGCGTTATCATTGACTAGATAAACCGAAAAAATTTGTACTCTTATACGTATTTTAATTGCGAAGTCACAACAATAAACCTGTATCGGTACACTATAATTATTTAGATTTCTTAAATAAAATAGGCATTATCTTAATGAAATGCGATTAATGTTATATACCAAAAACAATAATAACTGAGTATTTAATATCTGGCTAAGCATTGACTTATATATTATAGAAGACATAACAAAGGAAGCTGACAATGACAAACTCTCCCAAGAAACAACACATTCTCATTACTGGTGCAACGTCAGGTATTGGCAATCAATTAGCTAAAGATTATTTGTTAGACGACCATCATGTCTATGCTGTTGGCCGTGATGATGCCGCATTGGCTGAGCTAAAATCATTGGGTGCTGAGACCATTGATTTAGACCTCATGGATCGAGACAAGGTCATTGCTGCTTTTGAGACATTGGAGCATGTTGACTTGGCGATTTGCGGTGCTGGCACGTGTGAATATCTAGATATGCCGAACTTTAATAGTGCGTCATTTATGAAAGTTATGTCAGTGAATATGGGGACATTGTCGCACGCTATTGAAGGCGTTTTGCCTAAGTTAATCGCCTCAAAAGGTCGCTTGGTTGGTATTGGTTCAGCGTCCGCTTATGTGCCTTTTGCCCGTGCTGAGGCTTATGGCAGCTCAAAGGCGGCCATTCATTACTTAATGAAGACTCTACAGATTAGCCTTGCACCGCATGATGTATCGGTCAGCTTGGTCGTGCCTGGTTTTGTCGAAACACCAATGACCAAACAAAATGATTTCCCTATGCCATTTATCCAGACACCAGCTCAGGCAAGTCAGGCCATTCGCGACGGTATAGCGAGCGGGCATGATGTGATTGAATTCCCTAAAAAGCTAACCTTGCCATTGAAAGCGCTGGGTGCATTGCCAGATCTGGTCTGGCAGCAAGTCAGTGGAAAGCTTAATAAAAAATAACTGATACTAGGGCGTGTCTTCAATTCACCCGATAGTTATCTAAATGGGCTAAAAATGGCTAAATCTTGCCAAACATCGTCAAATAGCTGGTTAATATCCCGATATTATCTGCGCTATTTTTCTTGTTTGACGGCAATTTATCTCATTTTTATCACCATTTTTGAAATGAAGACACGCCCTAAAGAGTCGTTCAAAATAAATCGCTAAAAACAAGTCGTTAAAAACAGATCATTAAAAACATAGAAAGGAACGCATGTATGTCGTTTATCCGCCGTAAACGTAAGAACACAGAAATAGTCTCTAACGAAGCCAGTAATGTTTTGAAAAATGCGTCTAGCGTCCAAGCCAAAAAGCGTATCGCTATTATTGGTTCGGGTGTGTCAGGATTGACTTGTGCTCATTACCTCGTGGCACAACATGACGTAACAGTGTTCGAAGCCAATGATTACATCGGCGGGCATGTGAATACGATTGATGTGGCACTCCAAGATGGCAAAAAAGCAAAAACGGGCAATGTGGAAACCAGTGCGATAGACACGGGATTCATTGTTTTTAACGAGCGTACTTATCCTAACTTCTTTCGTTTGTTGTATGACTTAAAAGTACCGTTCCAGTCGACAGACATGAGCTTTTCGGTAAAAAATACCGCACGTCATTTTGAATACAACGGTCACACGCTCAACACATTACTATCGCAGCGTAAGAACGTGCTCAATCCAAAATTTTGGCGATTTATCAAGGACATCTTACAGTTCAATAAACATATCAAGCAACTCCGCCAAGATTACGAAGTTGCACGTGCTCAAGGGCAAGACGTCAGCGCCTTCACTGAGCAAACACTTGGTAATTACCTTACACAGAAAAACTACGGCAATCTGTTCACAGATAACTATCTACTACCAATGGTCTCTGCTATTTGGTCGACCAGTCTGGATGAAGTACAAGACTTCCCATTGGTGTTTTTTGCACAGTTCTTTGACAACCACGGCTTGCTCGATGTGGTCAATCGTCCGCAGTGGTTCACGATTAAAGGCGGCTCTAAACAGTACGTTAATAAGTTAGTGCCACGCTTTATCAAAGGGGGCGGCGAAGTGCGAGTAAACAGCCCAGTACAGTCAGTGGTTCGTGATGGTGAGCAAGTATTATTGACGGTTCAGGACAAAGGTAACACTGATAACACGATCGAAAATCTTGTATTTGACGAAGTTATCTTTGCTTGTCATGCAGATACTGCGCTGAAGATTTTAAAAGATGCCAGTACAGAAGAGTCTGAAGTGCTGGGGCATTTCCGCTTTACCAAAAATACAGCCGTACTTCATACCGACATCAGTGTCCTACCTAAAAAACCGTTGGCATGGGCAAGTTGGAACTACCTCATTGATGAAACAGCGTCGGGTAACACGACGGAGACAGGGCAAGCTGTTGAAAGTACACCAACCCCTGCTAAGCCCGTACTGACGTATCATATGAATATCCTGCAGCGACTCACCAAGCAGCATAACTATCTAGTGACACTTAATCCAGAAACCGTCGATAGAAATATCGATGACAAGCAAGTTATCAAAAGCATTGATTATAGCCATCCAGTATTTGACCTCGCAATGATTGACGCACAAACCAAATGGTCTAGCATCTCTGGTAACGGCTTGCACACGCATTTTTGCGGTGCGTATTGGTTCAATGGCTTTCATGAAGATGGTGTGCGTAGTGGTTTACGTGTCTGTCAGGCATTGGGTCATAATATTGAGATAAAAGACGACGTTGATCTGACTCACTTGCCAGATGCTGATAGTGCTCATACGCCATTCCGTTATAAAGACATGCCGATAAAGGCAGATACCAAGTTACGTAAAATTAATAAGCGTGAAGTCATCAGAGCGACCACCAATCAGGAGCTGGTTGAGTATGCTGAGCGTTTACAGTCTACTGTCATAGATGGTGGTCAGAAGAAAAAACGTGGCTTATTTGGTTATCGTAACTCGAAGTAATTTTAGAATTAAAATAAAAAACACCACTAAAGAGAGTGCTATGTCTAACGAAGACTACTCGTCTAATAATGCCTTACCACATCAGTTATTTCATGGGACAACATGGCACAGCCGGCTACTGCCAAGTGTGAATAAGTTTGTCTACCCGTATCGCTATTGGGGCGTCAATATCAGCGCACTAGCTGCAGGGCAAGCACTCCCTGAAATAAGTAAAAATATTTTTAGCAAAAATAGCCTTACAAAAAAATTGCCATTACAAGGGCTTTTAGCAAAAGGACTACCGTTATTCTCAGCAAATAAAAAAGCCTTGCAGCAGTTTTGCCCTGATGATTATTTGCAGAAACTAGAGGGTTTAAGCGGCAATGAAGATAACGACAACAACGCTACCAATGGCAATATTAATTTAAATCCTACTCAAGCACTCAATCATCGTCTGCGTGATGCTTTCGTTGCGTATTCAGGTAGCGCACCGACCGGCGATATGGTCGGCTTGCTAGTCTGTCGTAATGTCGGCTTGTACTTCAGCCCAGTCAATTTCTATTTAGGATTTGACGAGCAGCAGACACCAACTCATTTATTGGCTGAGGTGTCCAATACGCCATGGGATAAGCGTCATTGTTATGGGTTTTTACTCGATGGTGAGGAGACGGAGTTCTGTCATGATAAAGATTTTCATGTCTCACCTTTTAATCCTATCGACCAGCTTTATCGCTGGCAGGTTAAGGTGAAAAAACAGCCAGATAACTGTTTGCAAGTTCGTATAGCAATCAATATCAGTGATGAGCGTGGTGAAGTGCTAAAAACGGGTATAAAGATGTCTGGTGTGCCAATGACTGACATCTCTATTCGCAAAAGCTTACGACAAAATCCAGTGATGAATCTGACTTCTTTGACTCGTATCTACTGGCATGCTTTTAAACTCTATGCGTTCAAAAAAGTCCCTTATATCAATTACGATGAAAAGCTAGCAGATAGCCAACAGCAAAAATAAAACAGTTCAAAAGACAGTCATTAGCCATTCAAAGCAATTAGCTATTTAAAGTCATTAGAAATCCCAAAATTTCATGAATGTTAGACCAACCAAAAAAGCATTTAGACAAGGATAAATACACGATGCCAGCCAGACTGACCGATCGAGCACCTGTTTCAACATTAGAGAAATTAACTGCACAGATGAGCAAAGTGGTCAATGAGAGCGCTGTCCTAAAACCCGTCAGTGGCGGGGTCAATAAAGTGGCAAGGAAGTTGATATTTCGCGCGTTGCAGCATATACAGTTTGGTAGCCTTACTCTCATCGAATCGTTCGGTAATGAGGCGCCTAAGACCAGCTGTTTTGGCAGTGAGTCTTCTATGGTAACCAGTAGTTCGGCAGTGGGTCGTCACTCTTTACATGTCTCCTTGACCATCCATGATCCAGCTGTCTATCGTCAACTGCTACTTGGCGGCTCTATTGCGCTAGCAGATAGCTATATCAACGGCGAGTGGGATACGGATGATTTGACGGGTTTGATTCGGTTGGCAGCTCGTAACTTGGCCGTATTGAATAAATTGGAGAATCGCTTTGCAGGCGTCAGTAAAGCCTTTGAAAAAGCCAAGCATCAGCTGCGTAGCAATGATAAGTCTGGCTCCAAGTCCAATATTTTAGCCCATTACGATTTGGGCAATGACATGTATCAGCGTTTTTTAGATGAGACCATGATGTATTCATCAGCGGTATATCGTACGCCTGATGTATCTCTTAGCGATGCCCAACAGCATAAACTGGCGCTCATTTGTCAGCGTCTACAATTGACTGCTGATGATCATGTGATCGAAATCGGTACCGGTTGGGGTGGGTTTGCTATTTATGCTGCCAAACATTATGGCTGTAAAGTTACCACGACAACCATCTCTGATGCGCAGTATGGCGAGGCGCAGCGCCGAGTCGAAGCAGCTGGGCTGTCTGATAAAGTGACATTACTCAAGCAGGATTATCGTGAGCTGACAGGGCAGTACGACAAATTAGTCAGTATCGAGATGATTGAAGCAGTCGGGCACGAATACTTACCGACGTTCTTTGCTAAATGTAATAGTTTGCTCAAGCCGACAGGATTGATGGTACTGCAGGCAATTACCTTTAACGACCAAAATTATCAAGACTACGTCAATTCGGTCGATTTTATTCAGACGCACATATTCCCAGGCGGCTGTCTACTATCTAACCAAGAGCTCAATACACAATTTACTGAGCAGACTGACATGGTTATCAAGCAGCTTCATGACTATGGCTTTGATTATGCGCATACGCTCAGAGATTGGCGCTTAGCATTTATGTCGCAGCGTGAAGAGATAGTTGAGCTTGGTTATGATGAAGCGTTTATCCGCCTGTGGAACTTTTACTTTTGCTACTGTGAAGGTGGGTTTTTAGAGCGGACTATCGGTGTGGTGCAGTTGACAGCAGTGAAACCAAACAACATCGATATAATGCATTTCTCTGATTTGCCAGCTGCCGTCTTAAATCATAAAACAGTTTTGAACGATGAGACAGTCTTTAATGATGAAAACATGGCAGACACCGCGACTGTGTAAATGTTTTGATGTGGATATGGTTTCGTTTTAGCGCTCGTAAGGTTTCATAACGCATTAACCGTTTGAGACCCATGTATTGAAAGGTTGTACATTGAGATATTTTATATTGTTTGAGTAGCGCGTCTATCAAGGAACCCAGAATAGCGTGTCACCGCTAACGCCTCATCGATATTATAAGTTTTATCCGTTTTTATTCATTTTATAAGGGGTGACATCATGGGTTACGTTTTTATTTATCTCGCCGCTGTGGTTATCTTTTTAGGTGTCGATGCTGTTTGGCTGACGACCATGAAAGGAGCCTTTTATGAGTCGCGTATCGGGCATCTATTGGCTGATGAGCCAAACATGATGGCTGCTGGCGTGTTCTATATGTTTTATATATTGGCACTTTGTATCTTGGTGCTGTATCCACAAATCAAAGCAGGCGCATCTGTCGGTCATATTTTCTTGCTTGGTGGTTTGATTGGGCTGATGGCATATGGAACGTATGATTTTACTAACTTGGCACTGTATAAAGGCTTTACCTTAGATACAGCGTTGGTAGATTTTGTTTGGGGTGGGATTTTGACGGGTTCAGTCAGCGCTGCTGTTGCATGGTTGGCTTATCGCTTTCATTGGCTCAGCTAAATATTATTAGGTCATCAAATCTGTCATACTGGCATGCAAATATATACAAATAAAAATTTCTAAAAATAAGGATTATCATGCCGCAATCTAACACTAGCACATCCGCTCAAAAAGCTCCTTTAAACAGTGAGCTATACATGTCGATACTCATGACGCCCGATATGGCGAATTTCATTGGCAATGTGCATGGTGGTGATTTGTTAAAAATGCTTGATCAGGTCGCTTATGCCTGTGCTAGCCGGTATAGCGGTAACTATGTCGTGACACTGTCTGTCGACCAAGTGATGTTTCGAGAGCCTATCTATGTGGGTGAACTGGTGACCTTTGCTGCCAGTGTCAACTATGTGGGAAATACGTCGATGGAGATTGGCATTCGTGTTGAAGCGGAAGATGTGCGTGGTCGTACGGTCCGTCATACCAACAGCTGCTACTTCACGATGGTCGCTATCGATGATAAAGGTAAGCCAACCGCAGTGCCACCACTTGAGATTAAAAATAATCTGCAACAGTGTCGTGCTGATGCTGCGCTAGATCGTAAAAACTTGCGTATGCAAAGCTCGCATCGTCCAAGCTGTGAGTTAAAAGAGATGGTCGGAGAGTTGGATGATGAGCATGAGCGTTAAAATAATGGGAATATAGGTAGTGAGTTAATTTACGCTTCCTAAGTTCCTAAGTTCCTAAGTTCCTAAGTATGTATCCCAACTATCTTGAGATAGTCACTTTGAGTCGACTATCCCGTTGAGTATCTAAATATCTATGTTTAACACGTCTGTATCGAGGCTACTATGAGTCTGAAGCCGCCAGAAACCAAATCGAAAGACACTACTATCGCTCAACCAACCACGCGAATTGCGCGTGGTGCTGGCATGGATAGTGTAGACCCTAATCATGCTGCTAATGTTGCCACCGATGAAAGTGAGCCACACTCTGGCTCATTGACGACGGTATTGATTGCCGTCGGGGCTAACCTCGTTATCGCTATTGCAAAAACCGTTGCAGCAGTTATGACAGGTTCTGCTTCTATGATAGCGGAGTCCGCGCATTCTTGGGCAGATGCTGGCAACGGTACCTTGCTCATTGTCGCAGAAAAGAAGGCAGTCAAACCTGCGGATAGCAGTCACCCATTGGGTTACGGCAAGGAGTCGTATGTCTGGTCGATGATTGCCGCCTTTGGTGTGTTTATGGCAGGCTCTATCGTCTCCATTTATACGGGTATCACCGAATGGAATGCGGCGGAGAGTGAGACCAACTATACCATCGGTTTTATTATATTAGCGGTCGCGTTTGTGCTCGAAGGATTTTCATTGGGGCAAGCTTATTTACAAAGCAAAAAGCATGGTGAGGCAATTAATGTCAGTGCTATCGGTTATGTGATCAATACATCTAACCCAACGTTACGTGGTGTGTTCTTCGAAGACTTGGCCGCTGTCATTGGCTTGGCGGTTGCTGCTGCTTCGATGGGCATGCATGCTTATACTGGACAGCCATTTTGGGATGCATTAGGCTCTATTATCGTTGGCATATTGTTGGGCGCTGTAGCCATATTTTTGATTAGCCGTAACCGTGACTTTTTGGTTGGCTACAAAGTATCAGAGCAAATACATGGCTATGCGTTAAGTGAGTTACTGAATCATGCAGATATCGATAGTGTCTCGTACTTACATCTAGAGTGGGTAGGACCCAAAAAAATATTTATGGTGGCGGCAGTCGACATCGCCGGTAATCAAAAAGAGAGAGAAATCGCTCATAAGTTTGAAGCTATCGAAAACCAATTTCGCAAAGACCCATTGTTTCAAGAAGTTATCTTGACACTATCCGTACCAGACGCAGATGTTTTGACTTTACCAGATATAGTTACTCCATTATAAAACTGTTACTGCGTTAACCTCGCTTGAAGTATTCAATATACATCTATACTCGGCTGCCTTATACTATCTTTTAATTTAATCGACTATAGTCCACTAAAAAGTAGCTAACAAACCATAGGGTGATAATTATATGAGAACTTTATTTAAGAGCGCTATACTGAAGAACACCGTATTTGCTGTATCTTTAAGCATAAGTGCGGTCAGTTTGATGGCGGTGCCAACGCTATCTGTACAAGCGGCAGTACCGACGGATGCCTCTCTATTAAAACTCATCAAGGTCACTAAGGTCGTTGAGATGATGAATGACATGTCTAGTGACAGTGGCATCACAGATCAAGTGACGCAGTCGATGTTATCTTCGCTACCTATTGATAATTTGAGTACAGATCAGCGCCAACGTTTAGAAGGTATTGTCAGTAAATATAGTAAAGAGATGACAGATAATAGCGACAGGGACAGCGTGAATCAACAAGTTATCAAGGTTTATATGGAGACAGCGAAACAGCACTTTGACCAAGCAGAGGTTGATGCACAGATAGCATTTTATAGTAGTGAAGCAGGTCAAAGTATTATTAATAAGCAGCCTGCTATGATGAAAGATTATATGACAAAAGTGATGCCTATCGTTATGGAGTCTACGATGGAAAAGGTGCAAGATATTATGCCAAGAATGGCTGCAGATATTGAAGCCCTTAAACTTGAAGAGTAATGTAGAGCCTTGTTAGCCTAGAATCATTCATTCCAAAAATCGTTTATATAAAAGTCTACAAGCATAAAAAAGGTCGCCAATTACGGCGACCTTTTTATATTTTAAACTTACGTTTTAAATGCTCGGTAAGTTATCTGCTTGTTACTTGCTAGGATTACTTATTAAGGTTACTTACTAGGAGCGTTTGCACCGATGAACCATGCATCTTTGTCAATGATACGACTGGCTTCTGTAAATAAATCAGCGGTATCTTCGTCACCTGCATCGCCAGCAGTAGCGATTGCTTTACGCAATGTCTCGGCTACGTTTTTGTAGCGGCTGGTCAATTCACGAACATGTTGATCGACTTCAGTAATATCTGTTGGGTAGTCGTCTAAGATAGATTCTTCTACCACACGACTGGCCAAACCGTTTGGCTGACCGCCCAAAATTACGATACGTTCGGCAATAGTATCTGACACTTCAAGGATACGGTCCGACGTATCATCTAATAACTGATGCACACCGATAAAGCCAGTACCTTGTAGATTCCAATGACACTGCTTGCCATCTAACGTTAAATCGATGACGTTGGCTAAATTTGCATTTAACAGCTCCACCATGTTTTTGGCTGTTTCGTCTGATATTCCACTTGCGTAACGTTCTCTCATATCTTACTCCATTATGTATTTTGTTTTATTGAATTAAATATTTAGCTTATTGTTATTTGATAGGTTGTATCGGTACTGCTTGTTGATTCGTTATAAATAATAGCAGCTTAAATCGTTATTGGAACCCTCAAGCGTTAGGCTTTGTTGAGTGGTCGTGTAAGGAGTTTGTTAACCATGAAAAGCTTTGTAAATATAGCCAAAATCATGTGAGTTTTTTATAACTGTCTTAGACTTTTTGCTAAAACAGGCGTATAGAATAGCTGTCTTGTGCATCTATATACAGGTTAAGACTGATGTCTGTAAGCATCATATTCAGCTGATGCTTGTCCTTTAAAAACCAACACTCAGACCCCATATTGTTATAAACATCTAGAATAAGAAATCTATTATGCGAATGCCTGAACCGCGCTCATCGCGTCAGTTAAATCAATTGGCCACTCAGCTCCAAGGCGAAGCTGAAATCAGTGGTGTCAATGCGTCTGGTACGCAAATATCAAGTCGTGCCTTTGAGATGGTTACAGATTTTGAGCCGGCAGGCGATCAGCCGCAAGCCATTAAAAAGCTGGTAAATGGTATCAATACTGGGATGAATGAGCAGTTGCTACTTGGGGTGACAGGTTCTGGTAAGACTTATACCATGGCGAAGGTTATCTCTGAGACGCAGCGCCCAACCATTATCATGGCGCATAATAAAACGCTTGCGGCTCAGCTGTATGGCGAGTTCAAGTCATTCTTCCCTAACAATGCGGTTGAGTACTTCGTTAGTTATTATGACTATTATCAGCCTGAGGCCTATGTTGCGGCTAGCGATACCTTTATCGAAAAAGACAGTGCCATTAACGATCATATTGACCAGATGCGTCTGTCAGCGACGCGCGCTTTGCTAGAGCGCCGTGATGCGATTGTCGTCGCGTCTGTATCCTGTATCTATGGTTTGGGCGATCCTGAAAGCTATTTAAAAATGCTACTACATGTGGTCGTGGGCGATAATATAGATCGTACGGCGACGATTAAGCGTCTAGTAGAAATGCAGTATATGCGCAACGAGTTGGATTTTGGCCGTGGTACGTATCGCTTGCGTGGTGAGCTGCTAGATATCTATCCGGCTGAGTCTGAGCAGTTGGCCGTACGTGTGCATTTATTTGACAATGAAGTGGAGAAAATCACTTGGTTCGATCCATTAACGGGCAAGACCGTGCGTAGCGTGCCACGTATTACCATTTATCCAAAGTCACATTATGTGACACCGCGTAATAAGCTAGAAGCTGCTAGCCATACCATTCGTGCGGAGTTAGAGCCACGTCTTGAGTACTTCCGTGAGAATAACAAGCTGATAGAAGCGCAACGCCTCAAAGAGCGTACTCAGTATGATCTTGAGATGATACAGCAGCTTGGCTACTGTAACGGCATCGAAAACTATTCGCAGCATCTGTCTGGTCGTCCATCAGGAGAAGCACCGCCGACGTTGTTTGATTATATTCCAGAAGATGCACTGTTGTTCCTTGATGAGTCGCACGTGACCGTCTCGCAAATTGGGGCGATGTATAAAGGCGATAGATCACGTAAAGAAAACTTGGTGAATTATGGGTTCCGTCTGCCAAGTGCGATGAACAACCGCCCGATGAAGTTTGAAGAGTGGGAGCGTATCAAGCCCAAGACGATTTATGTGAGTGCCACACCAGCGTTGTATGAGCTTGAGCACAGCGAGCAAGTCGTTGAGCAGGTTGTACGCCCGACTGGTTTGATTGATCCGGAAATTGAGATACGTCCTGTATTGACGCAAGTCGACGATGTGTTATCAGAGATTACCAAACGCCGCGAAAAAGATGAGCGTGTATTGATTACCACGTTGACCAAGCGCATGTCAGAAGATTTGACCAGCTACCTAAAAGAATACGATGTCAAAGTCGCATATTTGCACTCTGATATCGATACTGTCGAGCGTATGCAAATCATTCATGAGCTGCGAACTGGCGTGCATGATGTACTGGTCGGTATCAATCTGTTGCGTGAGGGTTTGGATATGCCTGAGGTATCGTTGGTAGCGATATTTGATGCCGATAAAGAAGGTTTCTTGCGTTCTGAGCGTGCTTTGATTCAGACCATTGGACGCGCCGCGCGTCATATCAATGGTAAAGCTATTCTGTATGCAGATCGCATCACTAATAGTATGCAGAAGGCGATAGACGAGACGGACCGCCGCCGTGAAAAACAAGTGGCGTTTAACCTAGAGCATAACATCACGCCGAAGGGTGCGCGTCGTAGTATTACGGATAAAATCGATACCGGTGACGACCAGAATGCCAATGACAATCAAGTGATTCCAATCAAGAGCAATCTGCCTGATGTTGATATTAGCATCTTACGTAGTCCTGATTTACTTGCCAAAGAAATCAGCCGTCTTGAGAAGCTTATGAAACAGATGTCTCGTGACTTGAAGTTTGAAGATGCAGCAAAAACGCGTGATAAAGTATTAGAGTTAAAGGCGCATTTAATCTAAGGCGCGATTTGGCTTTTATTCGATGTTAGAGGAGATGAGTTACATATTCTGTGGCTCATTTTTTTGTGCGTCATTTGATATCAGAATCCTTGTAATAATAATCGATGCCACTTACCATATCAGCACTTATGAAAATGAGTCTCTCCATCCATAAATCATATCATTCCAAATAATGAGAGCAGTGATAAACAGTCGTAAGAACTTTCAGTCACAAGCACATTGTCTAATAAACTTGGCAATTCTGATACTGACACTGCGAATTCAATATTTGGTATGGGTACTAACTAGGCGTATTTATATTGTGCTTACCAATAATTTAATAGAATTAAACTCTAACGAAAACTCACTAGGCATGGCAAAATCTGCCAAGCAAGCAGTCATAGACTCTTTAGACATCGGGTTTCGTTATCCAGACGATCAACGAGCTGCTCTGATTAGTCGAATTGCTGATATCAATGGTGTAACAGAAAGTCAAATATCTCTAGGCTGCGGCTCTAGCGAAAACATCCGTACGGTTGTACAGATGCTGCAAAACAAAGCTTTGAGAGAAAGCAAAAACTTCCAAGTGATCGTACCGCATCCAACCTTTGCCTATGCTGAGTTATATGCAACCTCTATCGATGTACCTGTAGTAAAAGTACCGTTGACACCTGAAAGCTATTCTCTCGATTTACAAAACATGCAAAAAGTGGCTGATGACTTTGACGGAATAAGCTTATTTTATCTCTGTAATCCTAACAATCCAACCGCGACGATTACTGATACAAATAAGCTGAAAGAATGGGTAGGGAGCGCACCAGACAATCATTATTTTTTATTAGATGAAGCGTATTCAGAGTACGTGACAGACCCAAGCTTTGAGAGTGGTGTTACTTGGATAAGGGAGCAGCATTCAGACAATATCGTTGTGGTGCGGACATTTTCAAAATTGTGCGCCCTCGCTGGCATGCGAGTCGGTTATGCAGTCGCTAGCCCGCAAATGATTGCTAAACTAGAGGCATTTATATCAATTGATAATACCAATTTATCTGGTGCTGTGGCGGCGTTAGCGACCTTAGATGATGAGAAGTTTTTGGCATTGAGCTTGCAAACCGCCAATCAATCACGTCAGCTGGTTGAGCAGACGTTAGATGAGCTTGGTTTGCGTTACTTGCCATCGCAGGCTAGCTTTATATTCCATGAGATAAAAGGCGATGTACAGACCTATATCGATAGAATGCGCGAGCATGGCATTGCCGTCGGTCGTGAGTTTGCGCCTATTACTGGTTTCAATCGTTTGACGCTTGGCAGACCTGATGAGATGGCAGTATTTGTAGAAGTGCTTAAGTCATTTCGTGAGAAGGGTTGGGTGTGATTTTCATTGGGTTAAGCGGTTAGTTTGCATCTGGTTTTTACCAACCTTAAACGCAGTTTTACACATTACCCCTTAACAAACATCCGTCCTTCTAATAGGATAAGCAAACACAGTGTATAGCTGTTTTTGACTTATCAAGATCAAAAAATATCGAATAACAAGGACATAATTATAATGGACGTTAAAGCATTATTTAAAAAGGGCATAGAAAAACAGTTACTAGATGTAGATGACTATATATTTAAGCCTGAGCTAATAGAGATGACGGTTGAGGAAGGGGAGTTGACCTGTGTGCTAAATAGCGATGGTAGTGTCAATATTTTTTATACTAAGGCAGGAATTACTGACGTCAGAGCCGCAGCTCGAAAGCATCCTTTTACTTCTTTTGCGACTGAGCTACATCATGGAATTTATGATGATGTCATCGATGATGTGGTAGGTAACGTAAATGATATTATAGACAGTCACTCTAAGTATTTCCGTCGTAGCAAAGTCTTGCCTCTTACACCTGCATTAGGAGGCAGTGATGCCGTTATTACAGAGGCTGATAAGTATTAGGTTTAACTGATTATGCTATATACTGATCATGACTCTTGTTCAAGAAATAATGTGTTCTATAGCTGGTGAGAGTCAAGATTGATTAGCGGTCGTGTTGGGTTAATATAGATATTTTGGATGATTATTCTTTTATTTTTTCCATTTCACCGAGTCGACCTTTATACATTTCAAAAATAATGTTTGGATTCCAGTCATCCATCTCAGTTTTGCCATGTCCAAGCGACATCATGGTCACCAGTTTTCCATTATTTATATAAAACTCGCAATGCCAGACTTGCTGAGTAAAGTGGTTTTTTGGCATATATCTTTCTGTTTCTGCGGCATAAACCAAACTACCGTTTCTTTCAAAATAGGCTTCTTGATAATAAGTATCTTCGCTATGAGACTCTATTTTGATGATTCGATTGTTGTTATCTAAGTTACAGATTCGCCAAAACTCTTTTTTCTTACCAAAGTCAGTGACAACATCTACCTCTATACTGCATTTTGATATATTTCTCTTAAATTCTGCATTGGTATCTGTTCGTAGTTTTTCTTTTGTATTATCTTGACTGTGTGTATGACCATTGACAGTTCCAAACAATGTCATAGCCAATGCTAATAATATGTGTTTCATAGTGGTTCGCAACATTAGTATATAAAAAAGGGCTAGGTTATCTATGATAACCTAGCCCTTTTCTTATCAATAAGCCATTAATAAATAACTTATTTAACGAGACTGGTATAGCAGCTTTGTAGTGATTTAGCGACCACGTTAGCGACCAATTCAGTGCGATAGCTTGAGTCTATTGCTGCATTACCCAATTCAATCATGGTTACTTGTTGAGGGGCTTGCTCACTGACGCAGCCACAGACGTTGGTTTTGACAGTTTCTTGTTGCGCATCAGTCATCGCAACACTAGCAACGCGCCATGCATTTTGTTTTTCGATTTCGCTGCGGCATTGCGTATCAATGGCTGATGTAAATATATTCATACCAATACTACTTGCAGTCGTCATGGCTGTGCTAGCAGTAGTGCCTGTAGTCGTGCCAGTACCTGTTGATGTACAGCCAGCTAGAGCAAGAGTAGCAAGCATAGCGGTCGAAGCTAAGAGTTTTTTCACAGAATTTTCCTTTGAGGTTTTATGATTTTTCAAGATCAATGCTTGATACGAATTAGGGCGTGTTGACTATTCAGCAATATCACTGACAATATCTATCTGCGAATGTTCAACACGACTTAATGTTTGCTAGTCGGAATTAGTCTTCTCTTTAGCAAGTCGTATATTATCAGCAAAATACGTTAATAACACTATCAATGCTTACTTAAGGAAAATCAAGCCACTTTTTATGTTAATCCAGCCACGCATAAGGATGATAATAAGCGTAGACTTTGTAACCAATATATCCAGTACTCATTAGTAAACTACCGACGACAAATAACCATGTGGTGATGTGCTTCCATGAAATGTCATCAAAACTGTTATTGTATGCTGCAGAAATACAGGCAATGAAAAGCATGATGCAGCCTGACAATAGCGTCAGTGCTGACGCAAGCTCATAAATATTTATTCCAAGATTCGGCATGCCATGCATCCAACATAAAATTTATCTTACTTTAACGATTTGAATAGATAAAGTAGATGAAATTTGCATGGAGTATTTATGTATTTGGCGAAGGTATCGCTCTTTTAATCTTGGAACATAGTAAAAAATACTGATATAAATAGATTTTAACTAGAGGTAAAATCTCATATGAATCGTAAGTTACTTATCTTATGTATCTTAATTGCTTTGATACCTAGCCTGTTTTTTATAAGAAGCATATATGTAATGTCTGATCATCATATACAGCAATGTCATTGGAAAAGCTCTGGATCAAAAGTCATGGGAGATGCATTTAGTTTTGATAACTATATTCGGCTTGAAGGTAATGTAATTTACTTAGGTAAGCAACCGACAGCACAAATAATGCTTAGAAAGTATCGTCCGTATGCTGATAACATCATTATAGTTAGCGATATAGATTATTCTGAGTTGGAGATATATTATGAAAAAGGCTGTCATTAAATAGCAAAATCAAATGCATATATGCGTTGCTAAGTTGACATAAAAAAACCAGCAAAGACAAATAGTCTAAGCTGGTTTTTTATACTACTTAATAAGTAATTTTATACATTTTTGCCATGCTGTTTGGTTTGAATCTCTTTCGCTAATTTGTAGCATTCATTGATATGGTCATTGGCGATTTTTTTGAAAATCATATAACCCATGGTTGCTGCAACCATTTGACCACCCAACGGAATAAATTTTGTCACTTGCTTGGCAGCGATACGACCACCGAAGCCTTGTACTGTCTTTTTCACGATACCACGTGTCGCCATTAGTCCTGCGAAGTCAACGGTACGGTCTTTTAAAGCGCCCCAATGAACGGCTCGTGACTCTAAATCAACAGCTGACTGACGATCTTCAATTAAACCAAAGCGCTCACTGATATCAGGCAATAGCTGGGTAAGCATACCAGCATCCACAGCGACATCAAAGAAAGGCACAGGAACGATGGCAACACCAGCAGAGTACTTAGCGCGTTTTTTGACCAGCTTTTGACATTCTTTTTTTGTTTGTTCGAGGTCTAAGCTAGGATCTATCGTATTTGGTAGTTTTTCAGCGTTTGGTGTGGTTTTCATAAAGGTTCCTTATAAATAATTGAAGTAAGTAATTAAAATAAAACACTCTAAAATATCGAATTATAGTTTTAATGAATAACAAATATCTCAGTTGCTATCTATTTTATGGATTTATAAGAGGCATACAATCATTGCTTTGTAGCAAAATGCATAAAAATACAGTCACTGTGCACCGTTTTTGTAAACTGGCTGTCTTATAGAGTATAAATATAGTCTAAGAATGACCTGTAATATATAGCTGCTCAAATAGGATTGATAGTAATGTAATAACAAGAAAAATGATAAACCGTTCCGCTAGAAATGACCATTGTGACCTTTTGCTAAAGCCAGTAGAATACACCCATGCTAAATTTAACCCCCCGTTATACCAGCACTCGCGTCGACGAGTTGCCCACCGCGCTGCAGCCACTTGCTGCTCAATCATTAACGCTTGCCCGCTTATATGCTGGTCGAGGTATCACTGAGCCCGATGAGCTTGAGACAGGACTATCAGGTCTACTGCCTGCAGAGATGCTACATGGTGGGACTGAGGCAGTGCGCTTGTTAGATATTGCCATTGATGATGGTCAACGTATCCTGATTGTGGGTGACTTCGACTGTGATGGCGCAACCAGTACCGCACTGATGATGCGCGCGCTCACAAAGATGGGCGCAGTCGTTGATTTTTTAGTGCCCGATCGCTTTAAATACGGCTATGGTCTGACGCCAGAGATTGTTGAGTTGGGTATCGAGACTTATCGACCCGATATGATAGTGACGGTGGATAATGGTATATCAAGTCATGAGGGTGTGGCTCGTGCGCAGGCCGATGGCATCACTGTCATTATCACTGACCATCATCTGACGACCAAACAGACGCCACCTGCTGAAGCTGTGGTCAATCCCAATCAGCTCGGTTGTGACTTTACCAGTAAGGCACTGGTTGGAGTGGGCGTGGCATTCTATGTGCTAGGACGCTTAGCCAAGCTGCGCCGAGAGGCTGGCAAGTCCACCGTACAAGTCAGTCAATATTTGGATTTGGTAGCGCTTGGGACGATTGCCGATGTTGGGGTACTAGATAAAAACAATCGTATCTTAGTACATCATGGGTTGAACGCTATCCGTCAGGGGCGCTGTTGCCTAGGTATCTTAGCGTTACTTGAGCAGGCAGGCCGTGACCCTAAGCAGTTGCATGCACAGGACTTTGGCTTTGTCTTAGGACCACGTATCAATGCAGCTGGACGTATGGACAATATGCGCATCGGTATTGAGTGCTTGTTGACGGAAGACTGGGGTACGGCACAGCGCTTGGCGCAAGAGCTTGAGCAGTTGAACCGTACCCGTCGTCAGGTAGAAGGTGAGATGCGGACGCAAGCAGATAATATTGTGGAAGCTTTGGCAGTGGAGACGGATAACGATATAGATAAAGTCAGTGATGTCATCATCCAAAGTAAGCCTGAGAAGAAAGCTGTTAATGGTGCTAAAAGAAGCATTGTTTTATATCAAGACGATTGGCATCAAGGCGTGATCGGTATCGTTGCGGGACGATTAAAAGAAAGTCATTATTTGCCTAGCATTGTCTTCGCGCCAGCAGATACGGCTCGGACAGGTGACGAGGACGCTATAAAAGGCTCCGCACGGTCTATCGCTGGCGTGCATGTTCGTGATGCGATTGAGCAAGTGGCTGAGCGTTACCCTGAGTTGATTACTCACTTTGGTGGTCATGCGATGGCAGCAGGTTTGACGATTAAGCGTGGTAACTTTGATGGGTTTGTGACAGCTTTTGATGAAGTCATGGCAGAGATGAATGATGACGTTTTCGCTGAGCAGAAATTCACAGATGGGGCGTTGCAGGCGAGTGACTTTAGCTTATGGTTTGCTGAGCACTTAGCGGATGCCAGTATTTGGGGTCATGGCTTTGCACCGCCGATATTTGATGGGATATTCGAAGTGCTAAGTTTTAAGGTTTTAAAGGATAAACATCTGAAACTGTCATTGCGCTATCCGGATGTGCAGTATCCAATTGAAGCGATTTACTTTAACTTTGATAGTGATGTATGGGATTACCGTGCCGAACAAGTACATTTGTTATTTCAGCTAGACATCAACGAGTGGAATGGTAAGCAAAGCCTACAGCTTATGGTAAAGGACTTGGCTGTGGTAGAGCAGGGCTAAGATCATAAGGTATCAGTGCGTTTAAGTTTGAACGCACTTATAGCATTTGTCGCTTTTTGATTGGATATCAGTACTTCCATTCCAATGTCGGAAATTGCCAATCGTAGCGTATCGCCATCATGCGTAAGGTAAAAATCGTACTCATGGTGGCGATATCAGTAATCCAATCTGTCACGCCTAAATTGCGTAAGACAAAGTAAAGGATACCGCCGGTCAAGGCTGCGGTAATATAAATCTCTTGCTGTAGTACTAAGGGAATTTCATTGCAGATCATATCGCGGATGATACCGCCGACGATAATGGTAATAACCCCAAGTAACAATGCCACGGGTACATTCGTGCCCATGCTATCGGCAACCTTGATACCGATTAAGGTAAACGCTGCCAGTCCAATAGTATCTGAGAGTTTGAGAAACTTATCAACGCGTCTAGAATTGGGATGAAAAAATATCTGCATCACGAGTGACGATATCGTAATAACGGTCAAGTAGCTCATGTCTACCATCCAAAATAATGGATGACGATCTAAAATCACGTCACGAACAGTACCGCCGCCAATGGCAGTCACGATTGATACCAATAAGCAGCCAAAGACATCAAAGTTTTTGTGCTTGGCCAGTATCGTGCCCGATACACTACAAGCGATGATACCAATCATATCAAACACAAATATCAGCGAGCGTGGATCAAACGTAGTGATTAGTGCTTTAGGATCCACAGAGATGGCCAACATGATCAAGTCTCACTAGTTTCTGATGATGATAAATCGATATGATGAGTGCTAAATCTATAGCCACTTTTACTTTAAGTGGCCAAGCGACTAAGCAGCTAGGCGAATAGAAGGCAAGTGCCAATCAAATTTGAGCGCCAACATACGTACTGCAAAGATGATAAACAGCATGATAAATTCATTAATACCAGAGGACACGCCGAATTGTTGCAAAATCAAATAAGCCACAGAGCCTGCAATGCTAGCCGTGATATAAATCTCACGCTGCAGCACTAAGGGTATCTCATTACAGATAATATCACGAAGCATACCGCCAATCATCGCCGTCCATACACCCATCATAATAGCAATAATAGGCGACATATCTTGTGTCAACGCGATTTTAAAACCAATCACGCTAAAGGCAGCCAGCCCAATGGCATCGAAAAGCTTCAATGCCTTATCAATCTTATGATATAGATGAAAGAATATTTGTAAGATGAGGGACGTCACGGTGATGACAATCACATAATTGAGGTCAGTCATCCAAAACAGCGGATGACGGTCTAACGCCATATCTCGTAGCGTACCACCGCCAATCGCATTGACCATCGCCACTAAGATACAGCCAGAAATATCGAAGCCTTTATGCTGAGCAAGCAAAGTACCTGCTATCGCGCAAGCAATCACGCCAACCATGTCTAATAAATATAACAAAATATCAGGAAAAACTAAACTATGAGACATAATTATATTATCAAGTAGTGACCGTCAAAATAGATAGCTTGGGCTGGTTTTGAAGGTGTTTATATCAATGATGAGTATATAGTTAGTATGGTTTTAGATGGTGATTTAACCATCCTTCGCAAATAGAATAAGCCCTATTATAATCAGCCCAATACCTATCAATCCCATCGACGATGGCAGGCTGCTATTGAGTAATAACATACCACCAATTAATGAAAATATCACCTCGCTGGCCTGTGTGGAATCTACACCAGCGACTTCGCTTGAAGTAACGGCTTGCTCGCGCGCATACAAAAATATAGTCGTTGCCGCAACCCCTGCCAATAAAGCCACGAGCAGAGTATTGAAAATCTGTGACGTACTTGGTAATTCAGGGCGAACTATCATGCCTAAAACCAGCCAGAATGGCAAACTCCCGACAGTCACTAACCATACTTTATTAAATGCGTTTTTCAAGAGCGAAGTTTCAATAGCGGGGATTTTTGCAATTAAGCGTGGTAGTAAAGAGGGTGGTGAGTGAGCTGAGACAGTATCTGTCGTATGGGTGATATTAGTAGTATCAGCTGCATAGTGAGCATCAATTGCAGACAGAAAGGGGCGCTCAGAGTCTAATATCTGGTTAGTATTTTGAGCGGTGAGGGGCAGTTTAGTATTGTGATTTTTGGCATTATAAGACACTTGCCAAACTAGCTGATTACCAATAGGGTAACTAAAGGCAGCAATTAATGCAGGCAGAGCACCGTAAAGCAGCATGTCCGCCATTGGTATAGCATTTACATTGGCTACCTCAGCTGCGTGTAATCCTTCGCTCACATTGACTAATACGACACCGATAAAAACCAGCAACGCATACGCAATAAATTTCTTATCAAAACGCTGTCCAAATGCTAGCAATACCAGCAGACTTGCCACTACCGTAAACATAAAGGTTGCTGCGACTACCCAACCTGAGACATGATCAGCAGCGTAGCAGATACCAGTATAGAATAGTCCGAAACCAACACTGCCCGTCACACACCAAAAGCCCCAGTGTTGACGGAAAATGGTCGCCAGCTCTCTAATACGTCCAAAGCCGTGCTGCATGACGATAATGGCAGTGAGAATCAACCACATAAAGACATAGCGTAGACTGGCTGACCAAAACCAATGACCACCAGCTGTACTCATCAGCTCGTTTAAAATAAACGTGGTGCTAAAAAATGCACCCGCCAACAAGCCCAATAAAATGAGTCTAATCATACCTACGCCTGTATCCTTGGCTTGTTACTTATACTAAATGTCCATATAGAGGATTGTTATTTGCCCTTGGCATCAGCCCAAATGATTTTGTGCAGTTGCAACTGAAAGCGTACGGGTAGGGCATCTGCTAACATCCATTCTGCAAGCTCACGCGCCAATACTGGTACTTCAGGGCTAGGCAAATTTTTACTAGCATCTTCACTGATATCATCTGCGACATTGAACATCGGAGAAAACCAAACCGTACCGACCAATTCATTCAGCTTGTGCTCAAACAGTTTGTCTTTTGCCCAGTCATAATCAGCGCGGTTCATGATGACAAACTTGATTTGATCGTGTTGAGTCAAATAGTCAAGATTTGACCATAGGTTTTTGTCGACTTCGCCTGAACTTGGTGTTTTGAGATCCATCACTTTACTGACGGCTGGCGGTACATTTTCTACCGTGAGTGCCCCTGCAGTTTCAAGCGAGATGTCATAATCATCGCTCAGCAGTCGCTTCATTAGTTCAATGGCATTTGGCTGGGCTAACGGTTCACCACCAGTCAGACAAATGCGCTTGCACGGGTGGCTTTTGATGGTGGTGATAATAGCCTCGAGCGACTGGCGCTCACCACCTGTGAATGCGTATTCAGTATCGCAATACACGCAGCGTAACGGGCAACCGGTCAGGCGCACAAATATTGTCGGCAAGCCTGAAGTGATGGCTTCCCCTTGCAAGGAATAAAAAATCTCTGTCAGGCGTAGACCCGCTTCAGGATCAGTGACAGGGATGGCGGCAGTACGTAGCGATGGCTTGGTCATAACAATGTCGATATCAGATAAAAGAATGGAGTGGTTAGGGCGTGTTAAAAATATATGCTTAGAATGACGATACTTATTTTTTAACGTTATATCGTCTAGAGAACGTTGAATCAACTAAAAACAGCCTATTGCAGAATCATGTTCAACACGATCTAGAACAAGTTTGCAAAATAAGAGTATGGGCTAATAAAAAATCGTGGAAACCGTAAAGCTTATGATTTAACAAATAATTAAAAGGGTAAGGAAAGGATTATAACGCACAGAGCAATACTACGCTGCAAAAATAAGATAAAAAAGAGATGCTAAAGCCTGACTTTAGCATCTCTTTTAATCAATACAGGTTTGAGCTGTAATATGATTTTAGGCTAAGCGTAATAGCTCGTTTACTGATGTTTTTGCACGAGTTTGCGCATCTACTTTTTTCACGATGATAGCAGCATACAAGCTGTGCGTGCCATCTTCTGACGGTAAGCTGCCTGGTACGACAACAGAACCTGCTGGTACACGGCCACGATGAATCTCGCCAGTTTCGCGATCATAGATGCGGGTAGATTGACCGATGAACACACCCATAGAGATCACAGAACCTTCTTCTACGATCACGCCTTCAACGATTTCAGAGCGCGCACCGATGAAGCAGTTGTCTTCGATGATGGTTGGGTTGGCTTGTAATGGCTCTAATACGCCGCCGATGCCAACGCCGCCTGATAAATGCACGTTTTTACCGATTTGGGCACATGAGCCAACGGTTGCCCATGTATCTACCATAGCGCCTTGATCAACGTAAGCACCGATATTGACATACGATGGCATTAATACTGCACCAGCTGCGATGAAAGAGCCTTTACGAGCAACGGCTGGTGGTACTACACGTACGCCCGCTTCTTTAAACTGCGCTTCAGTCCAATCAGCAAACTTAGTTGGCACTTTGTCATAAAACTGCACATGCTCACCAGCGGCTTGAACGTAGTTGTCATTCAAGCGAAAAGACAATAATACCGCCTTTTTCGCCCATTGGTTGACGATCCATTCACCGTCTTTCTTTTCTGCAACACGTAGGCTACCGTTATCTAGTTGCTCAAGCACTTGCTCGACAGCATCGCGCACGTCTTGTGGCATAGTGCTTGGGCTGTATTCGTTACGGTTTTCAAAAGCTTGTTCGATGGTTTGTTGTAATGACATAAAAAATCCTAACGTTAGTTAAAGGTAATTAAAAAATACATCGTACTTATAGTTAAATGTTTGCTTAGTTTCGGACTAAGATTTTACTTGCCGTATTGTCGCTAATTTAACAACTTTTAGCAAACGAGTTCACTGTGAACCTCGGCATTGAGCTTGATTATCTGACGTATTACTCTCAATCCACTCCAAGATATCTTGATAGACGATTTCATGATCTTTTTCGTGTAGTGGCTCATGGCGCATATTTGGATAAAGCTGGATGTCTACGTTACTAAAATTTTTCTTATTTAAGCGAGTGACGATTTTGCGGATACCATGACCCATATCTCCAATGGGATCATCTTCACCACTGATAAATAGCATTGGGAAGTTTTTAGCGATGGTTGTCGCCCAGTTTTTATTCAAGCCTGTTTCCATTAGAGAAAACAACGTCATAAAACCATTATTGGTAAAGTCAAAGCCCGTTAATGGATCTGCTTCGTAGATTTCGATGGCTGTAGGGTCTTCAGTTAACCATGCAAATTCTGATGAAGAGATGCGATCTTCAAGCTTGCTATTAAGGACTTTATTCATCACCTTCGCAAACACAGGATTTTGTTTTCTTGAGGCGACTTTTGCCAAAATTTTATTGACGGGCAGTAGTACTTTAGTCAATGGGTTGGCATCGGCTGTGCCCATTAAAATAGCGCCAGCAAAGGTGCCTGCATGATGCTTGAGGACGTTGCGAATAATGAACGAACCCATTGAATGACCCAAGACAAAATGCGGCACGTCAGGATGGCGATTTTTTAAGGTATCGGCCATGATAATCACGTCTTTCAACAACGATTGCACTGGATGCTCATCTCCAAAAAACCCTAAATCTGCCTCTGTTTTCACCGTTTTCCCATGACCCAAATGATCATAAGTTGCCACCGCGATGCCATGATCTGCCAAAAACTGTGCAAAGTCGCTATAGCGGCCACTGTGTTCCGCCATGCCATGTACAATCAATAAAGTGGCACTGATATCTACATCTTTATTACTGGGTTCAAAAAACTCATGGTGCAAATAGTGAGTATTGTCGGAGGAGAGAATATGGTCGTTACTGGTACTCATGTAGTATTCCTTGACGGGTTTTTATTATTTGTAATTTTGATGAATAAAATCTGATAAATAAAGAGACAGTGTATCTGAAGCATGCCAATAGTGACTATAAAGGTATAGTTACTATAAATGATATGCTAAAAAATCAAATAATTATAGGGCTTTAACGGGTTTGTTTTATTGAACGTGGATACATTTTACCTGCTTTTACTAGGTTAAGTGACCCACACAGACAGATTATTTTTAATGGTACAGTCGATTCTCTATAAAAGAGCGACAGCGTTAACCTCGCCTGAAGTATCACAGTTACATCTGCAATCGGCTGCCTTGACTCTCTTATAAACTGAATCAACTGGACAGCTAAGGGTAAGCAGGTGCTAGTAGGTAACATGCTTGCTTTAACATCATAAATATTATCGAGACTGAACAATCAAGTACCACTGTTTAATGTGCATGGTTCAAGCCATTGATGTTGTCATCGCACGTTTACAACAGACCATTCTCAAACCCGTTGCATTTCCATGTTATTTTTAAACAGAATGTCAAAGCCATGCTAATAACTTAAGCCATGCTTACCATTCAAAAATTATCGGAGGTTCTTTTTATACTGAACTGACTATACCACTGACTGATACGAAGTAGCCTATGACGAATCTGTCTAAAAAATATTACTACTAGCAGGAGCAGGTTATGCCCACATTGGGATGTTACTTGGTTGGCTCGGTATGGACATCATCGACTGATTTAAAAACGATAGATAATGGGTGGGTCAGTCTACAAGGATGTTGGATATGGTATCTCAAACAAAAAATTGATAGACGATTTGTAAAGTCCTATGACATGTAATGTTTATTTAAAAGCACAGTATGTCATCTATATATGGATGTGTAATCAACATGGTGAGTTGTGAGCGCTTATTCATAATCAGCTACCATTCATTAGAAAAAAGACAAAGTTAGGAATTTATAAATGAGGTAGTATGAATATGAAATAGTCATAAAAGCAATTGTTTACATGTCGTTATAGTCATTCCACTATAAAAGTATGACAGCGTTAACCTCGCTTGAATTATCACAGTTACACCTACACTCGGTTGCCTTGTACTGCCTTTAAATTGAATTGACTACTATTGCTTTTTTATGTTCACGTTATTATTTTCTTTAGCTGTACAACTAAAAGGATTTTGTACCACTATGAAATCGACTATTGAATTACTTGAGCATACGGACTTTCCTGCTATTAAACGCCAACAATTAACCATATTGCAGGTCAATATGGGTTACTTGTGCAATATGTCGTGCGTACACTGTCATGTGGCGGCCAGTCCTTATCGAACTGAGATGATGTCACGAGAGTTGGTTGAGCTGATACCTAAAGTGCTACAAGCGCAAAATATTGACACGCTTGATCTCACGGGCGGTGCGCCTGAGATGCATGAGGACTTTAAGTATTTGGTAGAAGCGGCTCGCGCACTCGGCGTCACAGTAATAGATCGCTGCAATTTGACCATTCTCATGGAAGAGGGTTATGAGGACATGGCGCAGTTTTTAGCAGACAATCAGGTAGAAGTGGTGGCCTCATTGCCATGCTATTCACTAGAAAATGTAGATAAACAGCGTGGCAAAGGTGCATTTGACGACAGTATATTGGGATTGCAAAAGCTCAACAGCTTGGGCTATGGCAAGCCTGACTCCAACCTGACACTGAATTTGGTCTTCAATCCGCAAGGTGCCACACTGCCGCCCAATCAGCAGCAGCTTGAAGCCGACTATAAGCGGGAGCTAAAAGAGCATTTCGATATAGAGTTTAATCAATTATTTGCACTGACTAATATGCCGATTCAGCGTTTTGGGGCAGTGCTATTGGCCAAAGATCAATTTCACCCCTATATGACACTGCTCAAAGACAACTATGTCGCTGCCAATTTAGCTGGGGTTATGTGCCGCTCAACCATTAGCGTCAATTGGCTGGGCGAACTATTTGACTGTGATTTTAATCAACAGTTAGAGATACCCGTACCCAATAAATCGCGTCGACATCTAAACGATCTGTTGACCCAAAACCCTTCTGGCGATGACATCGCTATTGCTGATCATTGTTATGGCTGCACCGCAGGACAGGGCAGTAGCTGCGGTGGCGCGTTAGAGGAAGAGGAGATGGGTCACCCAGCAGAAGAGACGATTATTTAATAATTCATCTAAAATTATCACACGTTGAAACTCAACAAAAATAAATAAACAGTTTTTGTCAGTAAATACTATTGAAGCAGACAAAAATTAAATAGCAAAACATCATCGATTCAAATGGAGCCAATCTTATGTCAGTATCTAACTTTTCAGTCAAAAACCTAGTGGTACAGCCCGTGATTGCGACAGCAATTCTATTATCCAGTGTTGCCGCTTATGCTGATTTTAACCATCAAAGCTGGGATAGTTTGCTTAACAAGCATGTCACCATGACCAATGGTGGCAAAGCCTCGGTGGTCAATTATGCTGGCATGAAAGCAGATAGTAGCAAGCTCACAAGCTATTTGGATGCCACGAGCAAGGTATCTCAGTCAGAGTTTAATCGTTGGAACAAAAATGAGCAGTTGGCATTTTTAATCAATGTCTACAATGCGGGTACTGTCGATTTGGTATTGACTAAATATCCTAATATCAAATCTATCAAAGACATCGGTGGGACATTTGGCTCGCCATGGAAGCAAAAATTTATTCCATTATTGGGTAAGACTCGTTCACTAGATGAGATCGAGCACACCTTGATCCGTGGCTCTAAGCGCTACAATGATCCGCGCATTCACTTCGCGGTTAACTGTGCCAGTATTGGCTGCCCTGCATTGCAAGATGATGCTTTCACTGGCAAAGGTTTGGATGGGCAACTAGAGCAAGCGACCTCGAAATTTTTGGCAGACAGTAGCCGAAATCGCCTAAAGGGTAATACGCTGAGTGTATCGCCAATCTTCAAATGGTACAAAGAAGACTTTGCGACCAATTGGCGTAGTACCAACGATTTGGAAGGGTTTTTGGGTCGTTACTCTTCATCGTTGGGATTGAGTAAATCCCAAACCGCTGATTTGAAGCAAGGCAAAATCAAAATCAGTTATACCGATTACAATTGGAACTTAAATAAAAAGTAAATCTAAAATTTGGTAGATACAGGTGCTGGTCTTTATTAAAGACAGGCGAAAATGATGATGACTCATCAAAATGGTGCATTTATTGAACATCTCTATCATCGTTCCGTTGCTCAATGAAGCAGATAATATGCCGCAGCTCATTGCTCATATTAATGGTCTATATCCACCACCGTCGCAAGTGATAGTGGTGGATGGTGGCTCGACGGATGATTCGGTTGGTATTACTAGACGTTTATTAAATGATTTATCAAGTGTGACACAGCCTACTATCGACTGGCAGTTGATTGAATCCGTAGCAGGCCGTGCTCGACAAATGAATACGGGCGCTCAGCAAGCAACAGGGGATGCTTTGCTCTTTTTACATGCTGATACCGAGTTGCCAATTGATGCGATAGATAACATTCAGCAGGCAATGACTCAGTATGACTGGGGACGTTTCGATGTGCGTCTGAATAGCCGTGATCCGTTATTAAAAATTGTCGGCATGATGATCAATAAGCGTTCACGCTTAGTGAGTATCGCCACGGGTGATC
The DNA here is from genome assembly GCF_015864635.1 of Psychrobacter sp. SZ93C1. NCBI lineage: Bacteria > Pseudomonadati > Pseudomonadota > Gammaproteobacteria > Moraxellales > Moraxellaceae > Psychrobacter > Psychrobacter sp. SZ93C1. The sequence continues at coordinate 322,021 of NZ_JADYWY010000004.1, forward strand.
AAGCCATTTTTATCAAAAGGTCTTTGTTTGAACGAATGAATGGCTATGCCGATCAGCCATTGATGGAAGATATTGAACTTTGCAAACGTCTAAAAAGTATTACTAAGCCTGTTTGCCTAAAAAGTAAAGTGACGACCTCAGCGCGGCGTTGGCAACAACATGGCACATGGCCCACCATTTTTTTGATGTGGCACTTACGATTCGATTATTGGCGCGGCGTGTCCCCTGAAGTATTAAGGCAGCGCTACTATCGTTGAATTCAAATGACTTTGATATAAGGAAGCCGAGAGCAAGCTATACATTTGCACTCTATTGCCTTGACGCTCGTTTAAACCGAATCAGCTATATAAACATTAATACCCTTTTAGATTAAGGATGCGCCCTAGCATGACTGAGCATTCAAGCCCTCACATAACCCGTACGATAACTGATGCACAACACCCAGACACCTGTGTCATATTGTTTGCCAAATATCCAGCGCGTGATATGGCAAAAACTCGCTTGCAGCCAGCTCTAGGCGTAGAGGGTGCTGCCCGTATGGCAAAACAATTGCTGTTGCATAGTGTGGAGCAAGCGGTCTCTACTAATTTTGCCGTTGAGTTATGTGTCAGTCCAGCAGCGACAGACCCTTGTTGGCAAACTCTTGATTTGCCTGATTCGTTGCAGTGGTCGACTCAAGCAGAGGGCGACTTGGGCACGCGTTTAATCACAGCAAGTCAAGATGCGCTGAAAAAACACCAAAAAATCGTATTGATAGGCTCTGACTGTCCCAGTCTGACGGCAGAGCGTATTCAGACAGCAGTACAGCAGCTCGATGACCATGATGCAGTTATGATTCCAGCATCAGATGGTGGCTATGTGTTACTCGGGTTTAAGCAAGTGGATGGCAGTCTGTTTTCGGACATTATCTGGAGTACAGCTAGCGTGGCCGCTGTGACCCAGCAGCGTGTAGCGGATTTGGGTTGGACATTGGCATTGTTAGCACCGTTACATGACATTGATGAGCCTCAGGATTTAGAGCATCTGCCATCAGATTGGCTTAAGTTTGCTCAATAGTTATGACTATACGAATGACTAGATGACAGTACGAATGATTAGGTGACTCTCAGCACACGCTTGTCATAGATGTATTTATATCGTATCGCTTTACTTTTATGATGTTTACTCAGATTTTAACCAGGTTTTACTCTCAATAAGGACATTGTTATGCATGACGTTGTGCAAAATTACTATGGTAAAAAGTTACAAGGCACTGCCGATCTAAAAACCTCAGCGTGTTGTGATGTGAGCAATATGCCAGAGTGGCTCAAGCCATTATTGGCTAACATTCACGATGAAGTGCTGAGTCGCTATTATGGATGCGGGCTAGTATGTCCTGCACTGCTCGAGGGTTGCCGAATTTTGGACTTAGGCAGTGGTTCAGGCCGTGACGTCTATGCATTGGCGCAATTGGTGGGCGAGAGTGGGCATGTGGTCGGCGTCGATATGACGGATGAGCAGTTGGCCGTTGCCAAAGAGCATCAGCAATATCACATCGACAAGTTTGGCTATGACAATGTGACTTTTTTGCATGGCTATATCGAAAAGCTAGATGAGCTCAATCTTGCAGATGGTAGCTTCGACATTATTGTCTCAAACTGCGTGATTAATCTCTCACCAGACAAAACAGCAGTCATGGCCAGTGTGCAGCGTTTGCTTAAGCCTGGCGGCGAGTTTTATTTTTCTGATGTGTATGCTGACCGCCGTATTCCGCAATATTTGATCAATGACCCAGTCTTGTATGGCGAGTGTTTGAGCGGCGCATTGTACTGGAAAGACTTTACCCGTCTGTCACGAGAGGCAGGGTTTTTAGATGTACGTTTGGTCGAGGATCGTCCACTTGAAATTACGGATCCTGCCTTGGCTGCCAAAATTGGTGATATCCAGTTTTTCTCTGCTACTTATCGTTTGTTTAAGATTGCAGCGCTCGAAGATGCTTGCGAAGATCATGGTCAAGCGGTTATATACAAAGGCTCTATCGCTCAGTCACCGCATCGTTTTGATCTTGATAAGCATCATGCTATCGAAGCGGGTCGGGTATTCTCAGTCTGTGGCAACACGTTTAGGATGCTAAAAGAGTCTCGCTTTGCGCCGCATTTTGAGTTTATCGGTGATGACAGTCGTCACTATGGTATTTTTGCCGGCTGCGGTGAGCTGATGCCATTTAACCAGTCTGTGATGCCAACCTCTGGATTAGGTGGTTGTTGTTAAAACTAAGAGATTGACATTAGCAGAGGCCATTAATTCACTTAATGGCTTTTTTTATGAGTCATTCGTTGTCGATGTTTATATATTGGCAGACGCTATAGAAATAGCCTTTTACTGTTTGGTCGATTGATTTTCGGTTAAATACTCATTTATCGACATGTCTATTAATGTTTAGGAAGTAATGCCGCCAATCGAGTTTTGGTTGCCTCATCAATCATATCTACTGATGTCACCAGTGCCTGAGCAAGCGCATCATGTGCAATTGAGTCAGGTGATTCAGCGGCAATCAAAGCGACCGCTTCTTTAATCACCTTTTGAGCGTTATCTGCATTTTTCATGAGATTTTTTATCGCATAGTCTGCACTGACGGCTTCTTCAGTCGGGTGCCAACAATCAAAATCTGTCACCAGTGCCAAGGTCGCATAGGCAATACTTGCCTCACGTGCCAATTTGGCTTCTGGCATATTGGTCATACCGATGATATCCGCCTGCATCTGACGATACCACTGGGACTCTGCACGGGTTGAGAACTGTGGCCCTTCAATACAGACATAGGTCGCTTTTGAGTGACTGGTGCCTTCTGCAATATCTGCATTGTCATAGGCACGCGTCAAGAGTTCTGCTAGGGCAGGGCAAAGCGGATCGGCCATTGATACATGAGCGACTGCGCCCGTGCCAAAAAAAGTACTCACTCGCTGCTTGGTCATATCAATCATTTGATCTGGAATGACCATATCTAGTGGCTTAAGTGATTCTCGTAGAGAGCCTACTGCTGATACGGACACGATGTAGCGTACCCCAAGCGTTTTTAACGCATAAATATTGGCACGATAAGGCACTTCAGACGGCGTCAGTCTATGACCTTGACCATGCCGTGTTAAAAAAGCAACGGTCACACCTGCTAACTCACCAAGGACAATATCATCAGAGGGGCTGCCAAAGGGCGTGTCAATAGTGATATGACGCTTGTTGATAAGCGCATCCATTTGATACAGCCCGCTACCCCCAATGATGGCGATATCCGCAGATAGTGGTGCTTGTTTTATAGAGGTTATCATAAGTGTTATCCAATTTTAGTTGTCAAAGACAACCTTGCTAATATAGAAGAACTTTCTTGTTATTGGCGCTTATTAATATTCAAAGAAAATATAGCAGAAACTGAGTGGTAATAGAAAGCAATCAAAAATAAGTACTGGGTCAGATTTTATGTGTTACCTATAACGAGATATTGTCACAATTAAAGTAGATGCTGCCTCAAATAGGCAGTATGTGCCATCTATAGCTGGTTTTAATAAATAGGCAGTATGTGCCATCTATAGCTGGTTTTAATAAAGGTTTGTAATACCTTCAAACCTTGCTTAGATAGTTGATGATAGGAACTCAGTTCTATATAGAGGAACTATGTGTATATTCAGATTTGATGATAAAACGCTAGCATGCCTTCAAACAGCTTCAAATATAAGGTATTGAAAGCAAAAGAGAAAACAGTCTGTGGTTTATTTATTGTAAAAATTGCTATATTATTACAAGTCTGTAACGCATTAATAAGCATAAGTTAATGCGACTCTATGTATTAAATTGATTATTTCAAGGATGAATTCCATGCTCAACTCTTTCAAGTCTCCATTATTATTATCAGCGATGCTAAGCGCTACGTTAGGCCTAGCAGCATGTTCAGAAAGTAGTGATACTACAGCCACCGATAGTACCGCAACAGATGGCGCTGCGACTGACACTGCTGATAATAAGCTAGATACCAAGTTCCTTACCATCGCTACTGGCGGTGCGTCAGGCCCTTACAACATCATTGGTACGTCATTATCTGAAGTTTATGTCAAAACCTTCGGTGTAAACTCAAAGACACAAACCACGGGTGCTTCAGTTGAGAACGTCAATCTATTGACCCAAGGGAAAGTCGACATGGTATTGGCACTCAGTGACGTGGTCACCGATGCAATCGAAGGTAAAAACAACTTTGAAAAGCCAATTACTAACATTCAACAGATTGCTGTTTTATACCCTAACGTGGTGCAAATCGTCACGTCAAAGAAATCTGGCATCAAAACTATTGAAGATTTAAGAGGCAAGCGTATTGCTGTGGGCGATCAAGGATCTGGCACAGAGGTCAATGCTCGCACGTTATTGGAAGGGTTTGGTATCACGTATGACGATGTCACCGTTGATTATCTAGGCTTTGCAGAAGCAGCTGATGGAATGAAAGCAGGTAAAATTGAAGCGGCCTTCTTTAGTAGTGGTCTGCCAAACTCATCTTTGATGGAGTTAGAGCAGGGTTTAGACTTACAGATTGTCAGCATCGACCAAGACAAGCTAAAAGAAATCATCGCGAGCAAGCCTTATTTCAAAACCTTTGAGATTCCTGCTGGCACGTACGGTAACGAAGCCGCTATCCCAACGGCAGCAATTATGAATGCGCTATTGGTTAGTTCTGATCTATCTGAAGCTGATGGTTATAAGTTAACCAAAACGTTATTTGATAATTTAGAGGGTCTAAAAACCGCTCACCAAGCAGCCAATGACATCAGCCTAGCAACCGCTCGTGAAGGTATGGTCGCTCCAATCCATCCTGGTGCTAAAAAATACTATGACGAACAAGCAGCCAAGTAATTCATTAGGGCTAACAACTGGCGCAGCATTTATTGCCGCGCTGGTTTTTTTTACGTTATGGATGGGGGTTATTCTCCAGCCTGTCGTTGAAGTGCGCGTCGCAGGAGTAGAAGGTGCTGATGATACGGTTTGTTATTTCGTTGAGCCTGACTTTCAACTGCGATGGATACATTCTGTAGAAAAACAATGGTGGGAGGAGCAGTACCAACGCATAGACGGCAGCAGTACAGAAGCTGCTGAGCTGCTACTGACCACAACCTATTTTGAAGCTTTCGGTGCAGGTACTCCTTCCACCGAAATGCTTGCTCCTGTACAAAAACCTGGCTATCTGGGTTACCAAATCAATGAGAAGTTACCTAATCTCAATTGGGTGGTATCCAGACTGACCAAAGGTGAGATTGATTATGGCGACCATCGTGTTTTAATACATCAGTTGGTGCCAGATTATTCTGAAGTAACGATCATGCCGAAAATGTATGGTTTCATTGATAGATTTAACAAGGACTTTTGTCATGACATCCCAAGTGACGGATCACGGTAGCGTAACTACCAAGCCAGACGCTCATGTTGATACCGACGCTGAAGCTGCGGCAATCAACAAAGCGGTATTGGAAAAATATGACCGAGAGTCAATCACGCGTCATATTACCCAAGGACCAGTGAAATATTTGATCGCTGGTGTTTGTATACTCTATTCGCTATTTCACCTTTATATTACCTTTAATCCAATGCCAGCATTGCTACAACGCTCTGTGCATGTAGGTGTTGGTTTTGCATTAATATTCTTGATTTTCCCTGCTAGCAAAAAAAGCAGCCGAAAAAGTGTGGCATGGTATGACTGGATTTGGTTTGCGCTGTCGTTATCTGGCATGGGCTATCTGATTTATGAGTATCAAGATATTGTGACCTCGCGTGGCGGCATGGCAAATCAGGTCGATGTGATATTTTCTCTGATTACCGTAGTCTGCGTGCTAGAAGGCAGTCGCCGTATCACTGGTTGGATTTTACCGATCTTAGCAGGGATATTTTTGGCGTATCCATTTGTCAGTCATTTGGACTTTATGCCTGATAGATTATTGACTCGTCCTTATGACATGGGTGATATTTTTGGTCAATTATTTTTAAAAACCGAAGGCTTATACTCTGTTGCGATTGGCGCATCGGTAACGTTCATTTTCTTATTTATTCTCTTTGGCGCGTTCTTAGCACGCTCGGGAATGGGTCAGCTGTTCAATGATTTGGCACTGGCCATCGCGGGTCACAAAAAAGGCGGGCCTGCAAAAGTAGCGGTTATCTCTAGTGGCTTTATGGGTAGTATCAACGGCTCTGCGTTATCAAACGTGGTCAGTACCGGTGCCTTCACCATTCCGTTGATGAAAAAGGTCGGCTATCATAAAGATTTTGCCGGTGCAGTTGAGGCAAGTGCCTCAGTTGGTGGGCAGATATTACCGCCAATTATGGGTGCGAGTGCATTCATTATGGCGGAGACAACAGGCTTACCTTATAGCACGATTGCGTTGGCCGCATTATTGCCCGCGATTTTGTATTATCTGGGTGTGATTGCACAGGTGCATTTCCGTGCTGGACGCCGTGATCTAAAAGGCATTGCTAAAGAAAACTTGCCAGCGGTAAAAGAAGTATTAAAAGCCCGTGGTCATATGCTACTACCGATTGTATTTTTGGTTTTCTTATTAATCAAAAATGTTCCTGTTGGCTATGCAGCGGCTTATACCATTGGGTTCACCGTCGTAATCAGTATGTTACGTGCTGAGACTCGCATGGGGTTGTCTGATATCTTAGGCGCACTAGAAGATGGTGCTCGCCAGTCGCTAGCGGTAATGGCAGCGTGTGCGGTCGTCGGTATTATCATCGGGGTCGTGAGTTTGACCAGCTTTGGTACGGTGATGACCTCATCTATTGTCACATTAGGCGCAGGGTCATTATTCTTTACGCTCATTTTAACCATGCTAGCATCGATGGTTTTAGGTATGGGATTACCGTCTATTCCTGCCTATATCATTACGGCGACAATGGCGGCTCCAGCATTAGCTGGCTTTGATATTCCAATTTTATCAGCGCATATGTTTGTATTCTATTTTGGTATCTTTGCCAATATTACACCGCCTGTGTGTCTCGCAGCCTTTGCGGGTGCTGGTATATCCGGCGGTGATCCGATGAAGACAGGTTTCTTGTCATTGAAACTTGCCCTTGCTGGATTTATCGTGCCGTTTATGTTTATCTATAATCCAACGATGCTAATGATAGACCCAACAGGTTTGGCCGTTACGGCGAAAGATTTCCCACTGCCTCCTATTGTGGATATCATCACCGTGGTAGTAACGTCAATCACTGGTGTGATCGCCTTAAGCGCTGCGCTTGAAGGATATTTCAGAGGCGGAATGAATACACTCACCCGTGTCATTTTGGTTGTTGGTGCATTGTTGTTGATTTACCCTGAGATCATCACTGGTGTTGCAGGCGCTGTTATTGTCCTTGGTATTGCTGTGTTTAATATTAAGACGAGTGAAGCACCGACACCGACTGTTAGTGTGTAGCTGTGAATATCTAGTACCAACCACAAATTATATGAGTAACTTTGTCGAACAAGTTTAGTCTACATAAGTAATACTGCTACTTGTTTTCATAGCTACTCAAATTTTTGTGAATGGTATGACTGTCTAAGTTCTAGGCATTCATATCTGTTACATCGATATCTTAAATCAGTCATAAAAAAGGGTGAATAACAAATTTGTTATTCACCCTTTTTCTGTGCTCATCTACGCTCAGTAGCTTTTCTTAGAGAACGCTTTCACATCCGCTGTATGTTCAGATTAGCAGCCTAATTTGCCTTCTGCTGCCAATGCCTTTTTACTACGGATTGGTGCAGGGCAATCTTCGCCATAATACTGACGATCTGCAAAGTAGCTTGAGCGTACCATTGGGCCTGCCCAGATATTAAAGAAGCCGATTTTTTTACCATAGTCCATATAACGCTGGAACTCATCTGGATGGACATAACGATCAACAGGCGCATGGTTCTTGCTAGGTTGTAGATACTGACCAACCGTAATCATGTCCACATTATGTGCCTTTAAATCGTCAAGCAGCGCATAAATCTCTTCTTCGGTCTCGCCAAGGCCGACCATGAAGCCGCATTTGGTCGCGATATCAGGACGGCGCTCTTTATACAGCTTGAGCAAGTCGAGTGAATGCTGATAATCAGAACCAGGACGGAATGCTTTATACAGACGTGGCACCGTTTCAATGTTGTGATTAAACACGTCTGGCGGTGTTTCCGTTAACAAATCCAACGCAATATCCATGCGACCACGGAAATCGGGTACCAATATTTCAATTAAGCAGTTCGGGCTAAGCGCACGTGATTCGTTAAGTACTTCAACGAAATGCATGGCACCACCATCTTTTAGATCATCACGATCCACAGAAGTAATGACTGCATACTTGAGTTTTAGACCTTCAATCGTCTCAGCAGTATGGCGTGGTTCATCAGCATCTAGCTTATTTGGACGACCATGGCCGACATCACAGAATGGGCAGCGACGCGTACAGATATCACCCATGATCATAAAGGTCGCCGTACCGTCAGCGAAGCACTGTGGCAGGTTAGGGCAGGCCGCTTCTTCACAGACGGTATAAAGCTTTTGCTCACGCAACGTGGCTTTGATACGGGCTACTTCAGCAGGCGATGACATCTTGACCCGAATCCAATCTGGCTTTTTCTTTGCCTCGACGGTCGGGATCACTTTAATTGGGATACGGGCAACTTTATCGTAGCCACGCAGCTTTTCGCCTTGAATGGCTTTTTTGGGTTTGGCCTTCGCAGCAGGTACATAGGTTTGTACGGCAGTTGTCATAATAAAATTATCTCTTAACCCTTTATCTTATAAGGGTTTATGGAATTATTAGAATGTGTTGTGAGTGAGGACATTATAACAGAAATTCAAGGGGTAGCTTTTAATCAATCTTGTTAAGATTACTACGACTTGTCTCTTTACCATAGTTTTAAATATCTATGTCAATATCTAACTCATTCAGGATTTCTATGGCAGCACGAAACGCTTCTTGGGTAGCGGGTGCGCCGCAGTAGGGTAAGCTGTGCATGAGCACTTCTCGAATCTCAGCGACACTAGCACCATTATTGATAGCGCCTCGAATATGTCCTTTTAGCTCAGCAGGGCTTTTTTGGGCAATTAAAAAAGCGATAGTGATTAATGAGCGATATTTGCGCGGCAGTACTGAGTCATCTTGCCACGTACTACCCCACGCATGCTCAATGATCCAATCCTGTAATGGCTGAGTGAACCCAGTCGCGCTATCCAGTGAGCGTTTGACATGCTGCTCACCCATTACCTCGGTGCGAACTTTTAGACCGTTGTCATAATTGGCATTGTTTTCTTTATCATTCATTTTATTATCCTCACTGGCGGTTTATATGTGCTAGCTATGTATGCTAATGATATGTGCTACCTTATTAAGCTGCTGTGCTAGAGTGCATTAAATGACTAAAGCACATTTGAAAACAGGCATGTTTGAAAAATAATATCTTACAAAAGATTATAGCAGTCACACAGTTTCTATTTAACTGAAAATCATAAAGCAGTCAATGAGCGTAGCAAGCGACGTATAAGATATAAATAACCGTTCAAGCGTATTGTTGACGGTACTATTTTTATAATAAATGTCCAATATGGCCTTATTCTAAGCCTTTTCCAAGCTGAGCCATTAACATTTAGAGCGTTTTAAGCTATGATTGCACAGATAATTATTCCATCTAGTACATGGACGCAGGCTGTCATACTGACTACCCAACGTAATGTGCTAAACACCAACTGACGAGGACGACTATTGTGTTAGAAGCTTATCGTAAACATGTCGAAGAACGTGCTGAGCTAGGAACGGTTCCGCTACCACTGAATGAAAAACAAGTAGCAGAGTTGGTTGAGCTATTAAAAACGCCACCTGCAGGCGAAGATGCATTCTTGATGAACTTGCTAGAAAACCGTATTCCTGCTGGTGTTGACCAAGCTGCTTACGTTAAAGCGGCATTTTTAGCTGCGATCCTTAAGGGTGAGACATCATCACCACTTATCAGCAAGCAAAAAGCCGTTGAAATCTTAGGCACTATGCAAGGTGGCTACAACGTTCAGCCATTGGTTGCTGCACTAGATGACGCGGAAGTAGCACAAGATGCAGCTGAAGCATTGAAAAAGACTTTGCTAGTATTTGACGCGTTCAATGACGTGACTGAAAAAGCAGAAGCGGGCAACACGATTGCAAAAGAAGTCGTTCAATCTTGGGCAGATGCTGAGTGGTTCTTGAACCGCGCTGCAGTACCAGAGAAAACAACTTATACAACATTTAAAGTAACTGGCGAAACCAACACAGATGACTTGTCACCTGCGCAAGACGCATGGAGCCGTCCAGACATCCCATTGCATTCATTAGCCATGCACAAAAACTCTCGTGACGGCATCAATGCTGATGATGAAGGCGTTGTTGGCCCAATGAAGCAAATCGAAGAGCTGAAAAAAATAGGCCATCAATTGGCTTATGTTGGTGATGTCGTCGGTACTGGTTCTAGCCGTAAGTCTGCGACCAATTCAGTACTTTGGTTAATGGGTGATGATATCCCTAACGTGCCAAACAAACGTGGCGGCGGTTTAGTACTTGGTAACAACATCGCGCCTATCTTCTTCAACACGATGGAAGATTCTGGTGCATTGCCAATTGAGAAAGTGAATGTTGATAACCTAAATATGGGTGATGTATTTGACATCTATCCGTACGAAGGCAAAATCACTAAGCATGACTCTGACGAAGTATTGTCAACGTTTGCGCTAAACTCGCCAACTTTGCTTGACGAAGTTCGTGCCGGTGGCCGTATTCCATTGATCGTTGGTCGTGGTTTGACCAATCGTGCTCGTGAATACATGGGTCTTGGTCATTCAGACATCTTTGCTAAACCAGAAGAGCCAGTAGACACTGGTAAAGGCTTTACCTTAGCGCAAAAAATGGTTGGTAAAGCTTGTGGTCTAGAAGGCGTACGTCCTGGTATGTACTGTGAGCCTAAAATGACGACAGTCGGTTCTCAGGATACTACTGGTCCGATGACTCGTGATGAGCTAAAAGATTTGGCTTGCCTAGGTTTCCAAGCGGATCTCGTGATGCAGTCATTCTGTCACACCGCAGCTTATCCAAAGCCAGTTGACGTTGAAACTCAGCACACACTACCTGACTTTATCATGAACCGTGGCGGCGTAAGCTTACGTCCAGGTGATGGTATCATTCATAGCTGGTTGAACCGTATGCTACTTCCAGATACCGTTGGTACTGGTGGTGACTCGCATACTCGTTTCCCAATGGGTATCTCGTTCCCAGCGGGTTCTGGTCTAGTGGCATTCGCAGCAGCAACTGGTGTTATGCCACTTGATATGCCTGAGTCTGTCCGTGTACGCTTCGTTGGCGAACGTCAGCCTGGTATCACGTTACGTGACCTAGTACATGCGATTCCTTATCAAGCAATCAAAGAAGGTCTATTGACTGTCGATAAGAAAGGTAAAATCAACGAATTCAACGGCCGTATTCTTGAAATCGAAGGTCTAGAAGACTTGACTGCTGAGCAGGCGTTTGAATTGTCTGATGCATCAGCTGAGCGTAGTGCTGCTGGTTGTACTATCACTCTATCTGAAGCGTCAGTGACTGAGTATTTAAACTCAAACATCACGCTACTTAAATGGATGATCTCAGAAGGCTATGGCGATGCACGTACCATCAGTCGTCGTATCGAGCAGATGCAAGATTGGCTAGCGAACCCAAGCCTATTGCGTGCTGATGAAGATGCAGAGTACACGATCGATATGACTATCGATATGTCTGATATCAAAGAGCCTATCCTATGCTGCCCGAATGATCCAGATGATGCTAAAACATTAGCTGACGTCGCTGGTGATACCATTGATGAAGTATTCATTGGTTCATGTATGACCAACATCGGTCATTTCCGTGCCGCTGGTAAACTGCTAAAAGACGTACCAGCAGGAAGCCTAAAGACACGTCTATGGATTGCGCCACCAACTAAAATGGATGCGCGTCAGTTGATGGAAGAAGGTTACTACAACATCTACGCTCAAGCCGGTGCTCGTACTGAGATGCCAGGTTGTTCATTATGTATGGGTAACCAAGCACGTATCGCACCGAAGTCTACTGCGGTATCGACCTCAACTCGTAACTTCCCGAACCGTCTAGGTCAAGGCGCTAACGTATACCTTGCTTCTGCAGAGCTTGCAGCAGTCGCAGCGGTACTTGGTAAATTGCCAACCAATGACGAATATCAGCAGTATGCTGGTATGCTAGACAGCATGGGCGAGGAAGTGTATCAATACATGAACTTCGACCGTATGTCAGAATACACTGAAGAAGCTGATAAAATTAACGTTGCTCAATTGACCTAATCTTGGTTGAAAGTTAAGCTAAACGTTTTCCAATAAAGAAAACCCCGTATCTTATGATGTGGGGTTTTTTGTTGGGTGGAGTGTTAGGGTGAAATTTCAGCTAATTATCCTTCATTATTCTATCAAGATTGTATTAAGCATCACGGTACCACACTCAATATAGTTAATTTACTGCATAAAATTTACAGCTGTCCTAAATTAGTTAATCACTACAAGTATTAACCTCACTTGAATTACCCTATATACATTTGCACTTGGTTCTTTTTAATTTTCTGTCTATATTTTGGATAAATAGTAGCATTTTTCTTATGTGAATTAACTATAGGAGCCATCAGAAATGACAAATGCAGTTTAATTAATTTTATATCGTTTTTAAATTTCAAAAACTAAAAGGGCAATCAATTGGTTCTTCGTTAGCCAAGAAAGCCATTTGATAGTTGTAGATATTATTGACACAAATTTCTGTTTTATCCACAGTGTCAAACTGCTCAGCTGTTCTTGAAATGTTGTAATTAAAATTTAATATTTGTTCTGGGCCTGTGATTGATAAATCACTGCTTTTAAAATTTATAAGAGCAGTTTTTTTCTCAATCTTTACTTGAAAACTATCGTTGCCAAAATTACTAGTTTCAAATCCTAGCTTTTTCTCTTCTGGTGTTAAACCGTTCAAGTATTCTTGAATGCCGTTTTTTAGTGGCGATGCTTTATCTACATATCGAATAATATAGCTTGAGCCATCTAAATTTGGATTTTCAAAAAAAACTTTTACAGCTAATCTATCTTTGAGTGTTTGTTTATTTTTTTTATCAAGATAATTTCCATAGTGTTCAGAATATATAGACGATAACTTAATCATCATTGCATCAGCTAATTTAGGATTAGCTTTGATGGTTGACTCTGTAGCAAAACCCCATAAAAATGACTTAGAACAACTATCTTTATTACAGATTAGGTTGATAACTTCATTTCCATTTGATAGTTGTACTCTAGAATTAGGAAAAACCTTAGCTTCGTAATTTTTATTCTTGTAGTATATTTTTGTAGTTGTAAAAAAACCATATTCAATTGGTGATAGTTCATTGACTTCTATAAGCGAAGAGTAGGTCTCATAATCTTGAATTTCGATCGCTTCTTTAAATTTTTTGGAATCTTTCCAGTAAGTACACACCATATTATCTTCGACATCTAGATTAAACTGTGAGCAGTCTAATCTAGATTGAGGTGTCTCTAACGTTTGTGTTTGAGATAAAGAAACATCTCCTTCATCAGCCTTAGCTATCGCTGGAGAGTTGATATCTTCCGTATTGCTACAACCTGCCATGACAAGAAGCAGAATCGGTAATAATACCCTATAAATATTTTTTTTCATTTCTTATCCCTTGGGAAATCTTTTATCAAGTACAAGTGGGCGATTGCGGTAAGGTACAATCTTGTTACCAGAGGGATGACTTGGCAAATACTTTTTCGTAGCTATCCAAACTAAGCGACCTTCGTATCTTTGTTTTTGACATAACTCTTCATGAAAATGAACTTTGTCATAGGTAAAGTTATATTTTTTATTAAAGCAATTAGAAGACATGCTGCTGATCTAACTTGCTCATCAGTCAGACCTTTCCACGTTTAACTGTACGGATTTGACGGCAGGAGTCATAACTATATAAGTTGAATATTTATTATTCGGCAGAGTGTCACATTCTAATCCAGTATCAAATGAATATGATTCAGTTTGGTTTTTTTATTCGTTATTTCTAAATATCTAATAAAGTTCTGAGACATCAACACTGCCGTAAATCCTTGGTCATTGTTATATATACGAGTAAACTCATGGGGGCGACCTTGACTTGTTTCGATCTCATCGACACTTTCTAATGTGAAAGTACTGTAGCCATTTATTTTTAATTCATTAAGGCTTTGAGGGTAGTAGATATTTATTGATTTGCTATCATCTATTACACACTCTTGCGTAGTCGTACCTGAGACTTGAGAGTGGTTTGATGGCCTTTTATTTTAAACATTAGTCGAAGGCGATGCTATCTCTGGATTTGCGGAACCGACAGAGCTTTTACAGCCTAAAGTTAAGAATAACGTAGATATAACTATGATCAAGATTCATAATTTATCGATCCTTTTTTTTAGTGTAACCTACGGGGTTCTCAATTTATAGATAATAGTATAGATATAAATTCTAAATAATACTAAAGTAAAAAGGTAGCTTATTTGAAAACCTACTAAGACAAGTCAGCTTTAGATTCTTCTAAATCTATAATTGCTGGAGATACTAATTTTTTTTCTGCAAATGAGTTGGTTGTACATTCTTTTGTGTTAGTACTACCGTTAGGACTTACAATATCGATGAAAGCTCTAACACCATAGGCTTCCTCGGGAACACCTATAATGTAGCGGTATCCATCATTTTTAAAATGAAAATAGGTTGTGTAGGCTGAATAAACAAGTGTTCTTTTCAAAGGCTCCCTACTAGTAAAATGTTTAGATAGCTCCACTTTATCTTTTTTACCAAATCGATAAACTGCACTTTGAGAGTCAGTAGAGCCACATATAGATACAATTCTGGTTTGTGGTTCATTTATTTCGCATGATACAACGGGTATTTCACCAGCTATACATAATGAGCCTAAACTCTTTTCTTCTGCATAGATATCTGTAAACGAAAGTGATTTAGGCTCTTCCTTTATGTACTCTCCATTAATTAGATAAGTATTAGTGCTACAATTTTTACCTGTATTATCTGTAACTTTAGTGACGTTAGCATCGCTTTTGGTGTTTACAGTTATTGATTCAATATCCCCACAATCCCATTCAGCTACTTCAAACGTATAAGTGTGTAAAAATCCACTATCATCAAACAAAATAGCGTTGTACGACAGGTATTCTTCTGTTGTCGTAGGTAGTATCAAAAATTGCCCATCAGCATCATTAGCGAAAACACTAATTCGCTTTAATGCGCTTTGCAAGTCTTCACCATACGTATAATTAAAGAGCCCATAAGTATAATTAAAAGGCCCATCAAGCCCTTTGCTGACAACACTACCATCCATCATTAAAGTTATATCAGACTGATCACCACCAAATAATTTGATAGAGATGGCAGTATTATCATGCTTAATGTCAACTTTGTCCTGACTCTCATCATAGGTTATTAATGAATTTATTTTATTAAAGATAAGCGGGTTGCTGTTATCTTCTAAGAGAGAGTTATTTTTAATATTTGTTGCAACTGTATTGTCACTTTGAGTATCATTTTTATTGAAAGCATCATCGTTGGTATTAGTATCACCGTAGTTATTTGTGCATGATGCTAATAAGAAAATGGAAAAGAGAGTGGCTATGATTTTCACTGTAGATGCCTTATCTTTAATATACGTTACGTATGCCTAATTCTTCTGTATTCTGTTGCAACCTTTTTTCTTCTTCAGACATCTCGTCATAAGTCTTGCAATAAACATAAAACCTTGGATTACATCTATAGATTAACCTTGACCCACGATAAACTATATATTTTTTCGTGATTATCTCAAACAGAATCGTGGTGTCATTTGTCATTTGTCATTTGTCCTGAATGTATGGATGACTGGGTATAGTATAGCTTAGCGGTAATTGCTAGCGATGAGGTGTCTTACTTTAGTTTTGTATAACAAGTTTTAGAATTGTTTAGACATTTTTTTGCATAAATAACCGCTGACATCCTTAACGATGAAAGTGGTCATTTGTGAAATATTCAGAAAGAATTATAGTTCTGTTTAGAGGTAAAAGGCTTTTAGCTATTTGGGTGATAAACTAAACCTCATATCATCTGTCCTAAATTAGTTGACCACTATAAGTATATGAGTCTTCTTATTCGAGTATCTTTATATGTCTAGACCAAATTTATTTGAACCATTTATATTCATCCTCTTGTAGTAGACGATAAAAACTACCATGTAAGGGTACATTTTGCTTGGTGACACCATCAACGGTTAGGTAAGCAACCAGCTCACCATCAACAATGTTGACCATTAGTGCTGCAGGCTCTTTGTTTTCCGCAAAAAAAGTTTTAAAAATCTCAAACTGCTCTACATCGCCATCGGGCATTTCTTTGGCACTTGGAGAACTTTGGCTAAAGCGAATAATGGTTTGATACCGTTGGCCCTCATGTTTAAAGTATAGTCGATACCAAGCGGGCACTGCTTTTTCACTCTTGTATGTGGTTAAGTCTACTTCAGACTGTGGGGTAAATGTCGTGTTCCCATTAATCAAGAATTCTGTGTAACCGTATACATCAAGCGGCGTGGAGAGATACCATGGGAACTTTTGGGTATTAAAGGCTTTCCATCTGCCAATAGGAAAGGTACCGTTGGCTGCTTGCGCTTGTATCTCTTCGGGCTGATCCTCAACAAACCCTGATAGATATTCTTCTTCACTCAGGCCTTCAGGGTTAAAATGATTGGCCTGTGCAAAATACTCCCACGGAATATTTACCTCTTCTGCTTGAAACTGTGCCACCTCTACAACTTCTGCCCAACCAAGACGTACAGAGACGAAGCCACCAGGAGCCAGCGCCAGCTGAATCTGCTTAAACTGTTCAGTATCTGGTGTGTCTTCGAAATCCATAGTGAGCTTGCGCTTAAACTTTTTTTCTATCTCTGCTTTGGGCAGTCTGGCTCTGACATGATAGTATTTGCCTTCTATGGGCGCCAGCCACGTGAGATTAATGCCATCAGGAATGCGAGAGCCACCTGATGCATCCGCACCTGCTGTCCTCCAACCGCCGCCTGCGTGCGCATAAAAACCGCGTCTTGAGCCATCGTCATACATCCAAAAAGATTCGCCTGCAACTAGCTCAATGGGGTAGTAGCGTGGCGCAAATACTGCTGTAGAAAACCCCGTGTTACTCTTTTTCATAAATACTCCCTTTAATTCACGAGATACATCTTTTCCAAAGACAATGCAGGCCGTGAGCGATACAACGAGCAGTGATAATATGGCGAGCTTGATACTTTTCATAACTGTGCCTTTATAAGTGCTATAGCATGATGCTGTCATTGCGTATTCAAGTGGTACACCATATCTTTGTGATATCGCCATGATTCGATGATAAGTCAGACAGAGGGTCTCATTGTCTTAACAACTATCTATCCGCTGGTACACTAGGTACACTATTTCTGCAATTAAATTTATAAGTACTTATAGGCAAGTCATATTTTTTCCAATAGCGACGCAGCTGCGGCGTAGTCAGCTCGTTTCCTTGACAGTCTTTAGGCAGTAGGGGTGTATCTCCATCACAGGTAAAATACAATGTGCCTTTAGGCAAGTTATTATCTTCCCAGTATTCTTCTGCTGATCTTTCGGGTAGGGGCGAGAAAAGAAGCTTATCTGTTGCTGGATTGATCTGTGTGGTGCATCTTCCTACTGCATTGCCAGAGTCATCTTCTAAATACTCTTGCTTATACATAAACTGCCCACCTAAATCGATACAGGAAGTGAGGCCTAACATGCTGACTAGAAGTAATGATAGATAGAGTGATTTCATGAGCGTATCCTTTGTGTTTATCTAACCAGAAATGACGGTACGATAAAACTGATTGGTTGCTGGATTGATCCTAGGTAGGCTGACTGAAACGACTTGCTCACTAACGCTTTGTGTGACTTTACTTGGCCACTGCAGGTATTTATTGAACAAGACTTTTTGTAGGTTGGGGTTATTGACAGTAACATAAGGTAGCGTGTGTAGACCGTTATTAATAATACTGCCTGATATATAATCTTTGGAATTTGCTTTCCATCGTGCCATGACTTGCGGCTGCATATCTGCATAAAACTGTTCTAAATAGTTGTCTTGAGTCGTGCTGATGGCATATTTTTTTAACAAATTGTTTTCAAAACGATAGGCTCCTGCTTCCTTTATCAGATCGAGCATGATCCAAGTGGGCACTCTTGGGTAACCTACATTAAGCGTTCTGTTTACCTCAAGCATTTTGTAAGGTGAGTCTTCTTTAATCCAAATTTCTTTTTGTTTAGTAGACTGTTCGGTCTTTGCTTTATTGACAAACCAGCCTTGCTTAATAAGTATTTGCATGGCAGTTTCGAGTGATGCTTGATTCATGGCATCTATCATCTCGTTTTGATCATCAATAGCGTCACCGGCCATACCGAGTACTGCTCTTGCAGGCGTCGTCAGCATATTAGAAAATGACCAAGATTTGTGCTGAAGGATAGTCTTTTCATCGACATTACCAGCGAGTTCATACTCTTTTGTCTCCCTGTTATATTTTTTATTAGTGTCTTTGCCATCGCCAATATCAGTATGGTTGCCAGGTAGTACCACCTCCAAGCCATAACCGCGCGCCACTGCCTGCTGGATGCTAGTAACAGAGAATTTCTGACGGAACTCGTGCCCTGCGACCAGATGAACTATCTTGCTGGTGATTTTCCCTTTGGCAAACGCCAAACCCTGTTTGTCACCTTCAACATCATTGGTATGATTCGTTCCTATAGAGCTGACTGTATCAAACAATCCGACAAACCTGACCATAACTGTATATTTCGTTAAATCAAGGCCATAATCTGTTAATAGTTCTTTGTTCCTTTCTTTAATGACACGATGAACAAACATACGCGCCGTTGCTGCGCCGCGACTAAAACCATAAACATCGAACATGACAATATGGATGGGGATATCGGTAGCCATACTTACGGCTTTTAATTTGTTTTGAACTTGCTCACACATTTTTTCTAGTTTTGCATAGACACCAGTGCCTCCCCTACCAAGACCACTACCGAAAGCACTATCAGATTGCATCGCGGCTTCAGAGCCTTTGTAGTCATTGACATTATCCAGTGCATAAGGATCGTCTGAGGGCGTTTCTGTACCGGAACCATCAACATATAGGGGAATGATATAAGGATCATTGGTACGGGCAGCGCGGTTCATCTGATCAACACCTGTTGGTGCCCGCGCAAAGCTGGTTTCATCTGCCTTATACATTTTTTGGTATTTTTCTTCTATAGATGAATCATCATGGTCATAAATTTTACCGTCTATACTGTATCTATCACTTTGATACCAGTTGCTATCGTTGTACCAGTTAGAATTAAATTTACTATTCCATGTGCCATCGAAATAAACGTTAAACTCAACACGGCGTATTTCTAACTCAACTTTCGATCCTTCAGTTTTGTTTGATGGAGCAGGTGTTTTATTTAATGGCATTTCTTGTTCGTCTGAACTACTTGTCATCTTATTTTTCCTGTCAGGTATGCTTTGTTTGCCTTTAACTTTTCTAGTCAATATCTGCTTTTACGATCAGATCAGCTGTTTCAGCACCAGTATGGACTCTCATGGTTTCACCCTTATCATTTGTTACGCCGCGATAGGTTTTACCGTCAGAGGTTTCGATTTTATAAGCGAACCCAGATACAATATTACCTAACGTATCTTTAATGACAAACATCTCATCATGAGGATCTTGATAATCAAGTATGCCGTGTTTTGCGAAAGCCCCCGCAACCATCTCTTTCTTCACTGCTTTAATCTTAACTGTCCCCGGGCACACCAGCTTAATACCACTGTCATCGATGGTAATAGAAGCTCCAGCTGACGTTTGTAGCTTAATACGCTTCGGACTCGACACATTGACCTGTCCCGACTCACTGCCAATCGTCATTGATTGCTGACTGTGCAATTGCAACTCATCGCCTTGTGCTTGTATCGCTACAGGTTTGGTATTGGCACTGATATGTAGTCCTGACTGATCCACTTGACCGCCAACCCCTGAGAGTGAGTCAATCGTATTTGCCGTCAGACTATAATTGCCTGCCACCATATTTGATTGTGTGCTGCCTGATTGCCTGACTATGGTTTTCGCCGTCCACAGCGTATTGCTGCTTGATGCGAGGATACTATCTTTACTCACTAGCAGCACATCAGCCGCGCCAAGCACTTCGGTATTTAGCGTCTCATCGATGATTTGCGCCGTACTCTTAAATCCTTCTATCGACGCTCGGGCATTACTGAGCGCTTCGGTCGATTGCAGATGTGCGTGCTTAGCCTCCGCTAACGTCTCACTCAGCTCCGCGCCCAACTTAAGCTGCTGCTGTCCTGCATCATTGACCCACGCAGACTCATGCTCGGTTTGCGTGTGTCTGATATCAAAGGTAGAGAGTAGAACGCCCGTATCACCAGTGATTTGTAGCCCATGATCGGTGGCAACATTGATGCCTTGACCACTATCACTTGATTGATGATTGCTAAAGCGATGGCGTAGCGTGCCCAATGCGACGATATGCTCATCAGGGGCAAAGGTAGCGCTAGAAGTGATGGTTGGTGTCTCGGCATTGGCGCGTGTGCCAGTATTTGCCGTCCACTGTAGACCGACCTTGTTAGGCGTATCATCAAAACTCATCGCCACTTCAGACTCAGCCGTCAGCCCGTATTGAGCAATACCAGAGATCCAGTCGCTATGAGTATCATCGTCACTGATTTGCGAGTGACCAAGCCCACCGCCATGCCATCTAGGGGAAGCACCGCCTTTGAGGTTATGTCGATTAGATAAACCTGCATCCTGAGTGGTGATGTCTTTCTCGTCCACATCACCCATACCGATACCGTCAAAGAGCGCACGGCTAATTACGGGACTGTCAATATCACCATACCAGTGGTTAAGAAGTACGGACTGTCCGATGCGCGGCGTGAACTGCCAGCCATGTGTCGCCCCCGAAGACAACTGTAATGCGCGCAGCGGCGGAGTCGTACCGTCATCGTGATCACTCAGTCCTGACCAGACAGGCGTAGTAATGGTTTGTTGTAGATTGTCGTCAGTGATACTAGAGGCGTAACTAGGAGAAGATGAGCTACTCGTGTCTCCTGTACGCGCTTGCGTCAGGCCGTGATAGGTACTACTGGCAAAGGACAAGGCGCTGGGATAAGGACAATAGGGGGTGCTGGCATCAAGTAGCGTAGCTGATACCCAAACCCCAGTATCACGAGCGATATTAAAGCCATGATCGGGCATTGATAATAGGTTCGAGCTTGTGGTACGGCGTTGTATGAGATGTACAGTTTGCTGTAACCATTGTTTGATAAAGGCCTGATAATGATAAGACACGCTATCGTTGTCAGGTTCAATACCGATTAATGTCACTGCGATACAATGCGTCGATAAGCTGCCAATGGAGGGTAGGTTGTTGATACTTACTGGACTACCGACACTTAGACCACGCATGGCGCCAGTCGCTTGATACGTCTCACGCTGACAGCGATTGGCCGCGATCCATTGCTCAGCAATAGCAGTCGCCGCGTCATCGCTGTGCACTCGAGAAGGTGCACCGATTAATACGGTTGTATCCTCTATCGCAAGTGGTGATTCATCGACGGCTTGACCTTCATAAATGGTATCAGCCGCAAGGCCATCTGCTCGTACCATGACACTATGACTACCGAGCTGCTGCGTAGTCATCTGTAATGCATTCACGCTGTCTTGACCGGACTGTACTGATGATTGGGCATAGCTATAGGTTAGAGGCAGTCGCTCATTTTCATCGAAACCACTGACCAACCACCACGTCCCCAAGTCATCTACCGAATCCCCTGATACCCATAAAGTAGAAATACCAATATCTGCAAGCAGACCCGTGACAAACTTATAGTCACTGACATCCGACTGCGTGCGTATAGGTAAGGGTAGAGACAAGTGCTCTGAGGATGCACTGTCTGACGACAAAAGAGACTCAGAAATTTGCCACTTTATATCATAATCACCGAGGATAGCGGTCAGGATATCGAGGGTGGATTGATTGATAAAACTGCGAGTATGTATCGACTGCGTCAATTGCCAATCAGGGCTCACGACCTCTAACGCATAAAAATGCATCGCGCCATCAGACTGCTGATAACTGATACCTCGTATGAGGCCAGTACGGCAAGTAGGCGTACGATTAGAGGATAGCGTGGTCAAGCAGATAGGCGTACCGACCAACGATAAACAAGCGTCCGAGTCCAAAAAATCGTAACTGAACACTAGTATGTCAATGATATCGGTTTTATTAACACCGCTAGCCCCAAAAAATGCAATAGGATAGAAAGCATTGGTTGTGAAGCTGTCGGAATGAACGGTAATTGTATGTAGGCGACTGGTATTAGAAGGCATGAGAGGGGTACCGTTACTACTGGCTTTATACCAAGGAAATGGCCCGAATTGGATTGTTGCTGAATTATTTGTCAATAAAAGTATAGAGTTTATTGAAATATTGTCAAGTGTATGTATAATCAATCTCACCTAATTCTTCTACTTGATAGACTTTAGTTAGATTTTTACGTCAATATACTTCCTTTTATACTTCCTTTTATACTTAAGTGATGATACCGCACCTATGAATCATATTTATCGTACCAACCTAAAAACGATGGGTTTGCTATCTATAGTACTGAGCGCTTCGATGGTAATAACTGGTTGTAACACGACTGCTAAAGAAGAAAAAAGTGCCACTGTCAAGGTATTGAGCCAGCCATCACTTGTGTATTTGGCAGATGCCAATCCAAGTGATTTTGAAGCATGGATGACTGTCGCTAAAAGCAACTATGACTCAAAAAATTATGCGCGGGCATTAAGAGCGGCTAACGAAGCCCTTAAGTTTGATAAGCAAGCAGTTGAGGCGCGTCAAATAGCCATGCTCTCATCTATCAAATTAACAGAGAATAATATCAGTGCTTATCACAACGATTCATTAATGGATAGTAGTGATAAAGCCATGCTTAAAAATAAGCTAACCAATATCACAACCTTGATACAAAACTCTAATTAGAGCTTCTAATTAAAGCCTCTGGTTTGATTAAAAAGCTTTAGAGCAAAGACACTCAAAGTAAAAAAGTATCCATCTAGTACTTACGCACTTAATACTAATAACGACGAGCACCGACTTACGATGACCAGTATCCAACGCAGTATTAACGTCAGCTTTAAGCTACCGAAAGCACTCTTGGCGGGTTTGTTTATCATGGGTTCAGCGATGAGTGCTGCACACAGTGAGCTTGTGATTCAAGAAAAAGATCCAGGCTCCAGTATTGTCAATCAATTCGCCACGCTTAAAAATGCAGATGCCAAATCACCGCAGCTGCATCAATTAATTGCAAATTTAAACCAAAGGCTGGCTGTTAATCCCAATGACTCTTTGGCATGGGAAGTCTTGGCGCAGATTTACTATAACAATGGCTATCATGACTATGCGGTCTATGCTGCTAGTGAAGCAATTGATCAAGGTAAGAGCACGGCTGAGCTCAAAAATATTTTGTTGAATAGCAGTGCCATTATTGCTCAAAAACAATTGCAGTCTGGTTACTTAAATAATGTCGATGCGGCGTTTAAAAAAGAATATCAGCACGCCTTGAGTAAGATAGCTGGTGATATTTACGGATTTAATTACGATGAGTCTTTGCCAAAACCACCGAAAGTTGTAAGACGTAGCGTTCCTAAAAAAACAAGTAGCACAAAGAAAACAGCTGCTCCTATTAAGAAAAAAACAGTAGTGAAACCAAAAAGAACTTACGTTAAACCAGTTATTCAAAAGCCTACCCCTACTAGAAGCAATACTCCTGTATCTACTGATCCATTTGATATATTGCGTTGAAACCAGAAACTGCTGAGGTAATTAATTATGGCAAAGCAAGACAGTGTGCAAAAGAAACTCGCAAAAGTACGTGCTCCTCGTGTACATCTTACCTATGACGTCGAAGTTGGTGATGCGATCGAAACGAAAGAAATCCCTTTCGTGGTCGGTGTGCTAGGAGAGTTCTCAGGAGATTCTAAACTTGAGCAACCTCGCTTTAAAGACAAAAAGTTCGTCGAAGTGGACTTGGATACCTTTGATGAGGTGATGTCAGGTCTAGCACCTCGTGCGACGTTCCGTGTCAGTAATGATTTGAGTGATAAAGGCGGCGAGTTTGCCGTTGACTTGGCATTCAATAGTATCGATGATTTTCGCCCCGAAGCTGTCGCTGACCAGATTGAACCGTTAAAGCAATTGGTACAAGCACGAGATCGCTTAGCAGATCTACGCAATAAAATATCAGCCAACGAAAAACTCGAAGATTTATTGGATGATGTGCTCAAAAATACTGAGCAAGTCAAAAAAATGGCTGAACAAAACCAAATTGACGGTGAGGATTAAACGATGAGTGCCCAAGCCCAGCAGAATATAGCAACGGATTCCGTAAATAGTGAAAGCTACGACTTGCTTGAAGAAATCGTCAATAAAAGTAACGTTGCCAAATCCGATGATGAAAAAAATCGTGCGAAGTCACAAATCGCCGAGCTTGCCAACGAAGTCATGCAAGGTACTGTGACGTTATCAGATAACTTGGCTGCCTCGATTGATGCTCGTATTGCACAAATTGATGCGCTGATATCTAAGCAGTTGACGACCGTCATGCATGCGCCTGAGTTTCAAAAGCTAGAGTCTAGCTGGCGCGGTTTGCACTATCTATGTAGTCAAACGCCCTCAGAGTCTATGCTGAAAATCCGCATGATGAATACCACCAAGCGTGAGCTCACCAAAGACTTTCAGTCTTCAATCGATTTTGACCAAAGCACATTGTTCAAAAAGATCTACGAAGAAGAGTTTGGTAGCTTCGGTGGCGAACCTTATGCTGCCATCGTTGGTGATTTTGAGTTTACTCGTCAAAATTCAGACATGTATCTACTCGAGCAACTGTCTCATGTCGCTGCTGCGGCTCATGCGCCTTTCGTATCAGCAGCATCTGCTGAGATGTTTGGTCTGGATTCGTTCACCGATATCGGTCGTCCTCGTGATCTATCGAAGATATTTGAAACTGCTGAATATATACGCTGGCGCGCGTTTAGACAGTCAGAGGATGCTCGTTACGTCGCACTGACTGCGCCTAGATTCTTAGGGCGCCTGCCTTATGATCCTAAAGATGGCACGGTGGTCGAAGGGTTTAACTTTACCGAAGACGTTTCAGGTAGCGACCATAGTGATTATCTATGGGTGAACGCAGCTTATGCATTTGCCTCACGCTTGACGGCTGCCTTTTCTGATTACCGTTGGTGTGCTGCTATTCGTGGTGTAGAGGGCGGTGGTTTGGTTGAAGGTTTACCTGTCCATACCTTTAAGACAGATGAAGGGGATTTGGCACTCAAGTGTCCAACTGAGATATCTATTACAGATCGCCGTGAGAAAGAGCTCAGCGATTTAGGTTTCATTCCATTAGTCCATTGCAAAAATACCAATTACGCTGCTTTTTTTGGGGCGCAATCAGTACAAAAAGCCAAAACTTATCAAAACGATGATGCCAATGCCAATGCTGCGCTATCGACGCAGATTCAATACATTATGGCTGTGTCACGTATTGCCCATTATCTAAAAGCGATGATGCGCGATAAGGTTGGTAGTTTCTTAGCACCTGGTAATGTTGAGACGTTTTTGAACGACTGGATTTCACGTTATGTCTTGTTAGATGACGGAGCCTCACAGGAAGCAAAAGCCCAGTACCCACTGCGCGAAGCTTCTGTACAAGTTGTAGAAGTACCGGGTAAGCCTGGTGTCTACAAGTCAGTGGTCTTTTTGAGACCACACTTTCAACTTGACGAATTGTCTGTTTCTTTGCGTCTGGTTACTCAACTGCCGCAGTCTAGCAACAGCTAATCGTTTATTAAAAACTAACGTTAAATTTAATTTTTCAAAATAAGGTATGTGACATGAAAGATATTTATATTCAGTTCCGTGGTAAATATAAAATTGATGGCGAGTCTCGTGATAGCGAGCATAAAGGTTGGCTTGAAGTAAACACTTGGGATCACTTGATCCGTCAGCCAAAATCAGCGACAGCAAGTAGCGTTGGTGGTCACACTTCTGAGCGTTGTGAGCATGCTGACATGACGTTTATGAAAGATTTGGATTCGACCAGTCCTAAGCTATGGGAAGCCTGTTCTGCCGGTTACACGTTCGATGAAATTCAAATTGATTTTTATCGTGCCAACGGTGACAAGCGCGTTAAATATCTTGAAGTGAAGCTTAAGCATGCGCTTATCGCAAGTGTTGAGCCAACCGTACGTTCAGAAGGCGTACCAATCGAAAAAGTCGGTATCAAGTATGCTGCTGTTGAGTGGACTTACACCCAGCAAGATATCGATGGTACTGCTAAAGGCGCTGTGACTAAGAAATGGTCACTAGCCAATAACACTGCTACTTATACTGCCTAAGTCAGGCTGTATCAGGTGTTGTCTATCTTATCGTACCGAAAAAGAAAGGTTTATATCTAGGCCTTTCTTTTTTACTTTTCTAAATAGGAATGATCGTATCGATGAACTACGCTACTAATGCCTCTAACAAAGAACTTGGGTTTCGCCCAAATTTGTTCGAACAGTTATTTGATGATCAGCCTCGTCATTTGGCGCATGAGCTCGTGGTGCGTCGCCTTAATATTGATGAGTTAAAGTCTTCTGTCGCGCGAGATCTTGAGGCTTTATTGAATACGCGCTGTGTGGTTTCTAGCAAGCTGCAAGAGTATCAGCACGTGCGCTCATCAATATTGAATTTTGGCATATTGGATTTTGTGGGATTGAGCAGTGCCAACCCTGCTGACTGCGATTATATCTGTCGACAAATCGCAACAACCGTTGAACAGCAAGATACCCGGCTAAAAAACGTTCGCGTATCGCTAGATATTGGTGCGGTTGATGTCAATCAGCTGTGTTTTTCGATTGAAGCGTTACTGAAAGTGTATCCAGCACAAGAGCTTGTTAGCTTCGATGCGTTCTTTGAGCCAAGCTCTCAACGTTACTTAATAAAATAACCCATATCAATGCTTAACCGACAGAGTTGGCAGCGATAACCGTATTGAGGCATCATGGACAGTCTACTTCCTTATTTTGAGCATGAGCTTAGCCTGTTTAATAAACAGTCAAAAGAGTTTGCCAAAAAGTACCCAAAAATAGCCAATCGGTTATTGATGGGGCACGATACCGTAGATGATCCACATATTGAACGGTTGATACAGGCTTTTTCTCTCATTAGCGCGCGTATCAATAAAAAACTAGATGACTCGTATTCTGACTTTACAGAATCGTTATTAGAAGTTGTTTATCCTGATTATCTCAAACCCTTTCCATCCGTCTCTATCGCACAGTTCAATCTAGGCGTGCAGGGCAATGCGATGAGTGAAGCGGTCTTGGCACCGAAACAGAGCACATTTGCCACCCAAAAGATAAATGGGACGCCTTGCCAGTTTCAGTCAACCCAAGACGTGACGTTGTTACCGATAGAGATAGATAGCGTCAGCTTCGAGACTCGTCAAGAAATCTATGACAATCAGCATGGCCTGCTAAATGGTTGTATCAGTATTAAATTTAAGGCGCTGAATCCAAGCTTTGACTATCAGGCGTTATTAAGTCACTCGCTTGATTTGTATATAGACGAAGATGCCAGTCAGGGCACCAGTCTCTGGGATTTATTATGGTGTGATGTCAAGCAAACGCATCTTCATGGTAGGCAGGTCAACAAGATAACGGGTAGTCCGTTTGAGATTATAGGCTTTGACCCTGAACAGCAAGTGCTCCCCAGTCACCGTGTGAGTAATGCCGCCTCTGCTTTACTAAAAGAGTATTTTTATTTCCCTGAAAAATTCAACTTTTTACGCCTGAATCTTGGCCGTGCTTGTCCAAATTTAAAAATCGATAGTAATGGCTTTGAGATTCGCTGTTATTTTAAGTTTGATAAAAAAAACACCATTCGCCTAAAAAACCTGCAGCAGCTAAGCGCTAGCAGTATCAAGTTGTTTTGCACGCCTGTTGTTAATCTATTCAAAGCTGCTGCCAAGCCTATCCAAGTGACCCATCGTTCTGTCTATTATGATTTGGTGCCCGATACTCGCGCGCTTTTTCAGCATGAGATCTATGAGGTCAACAAGGTCATAGAGTCTAAGCAAAGCGACAATCGTCTGATACAACGTGAATACCATCCGTTTTATGCGCTCAATCACTATGAGCAGCAAGATGAAGGCCGTTATTATCACATTAAACGTGATAAAGACATGGCTGAGTTTAAGCAAGGTTTTGAATACCAGATTATGTTTGTAGAAAAAAACCGTGAAGACTTGTCAGGCGCGGTGAGCATGAGTGCTTCTTTGTTATGTACCAATAGAGACTTGCCCGCCCAAGTGATATTCGGTCAAAGCCGTGGCGATCTGTTTAGTGAAGGTATGACAGGATTTAGCAGTTTGTCACTATTAAAGCAGCCAACCAGAACCGCACGGTTTGAATACACAGGTGAAGAGCGCTGGCGATTGATATCGCTGATTAGTCTGAATTTTTTATCATTGGCAGCCCAAGATGCGGAGCTGATGAAAGAGTATCTGTCGCTCTATGATATTACCCAATCAGCATCTAATAAGTTGCTGGTTGAAGGCATTGTCTCTGTCGAAACCAGTATTACGGCTAGGCGTATTCAGCGCTTACCGCAACCTGGGTTTGTGCGTGGTACGGTCATTGATATTCAGATTAACCAAAAGAATTTTGCTGGAGTGAGTATCCGCCAGTTTGCCCATTTATTGGCTCATGTCTTTGGCTATCACGCTAGCTTGAACAGCTTCGTTGAGGTTGCCATTAGTGATGCCGTTACGAAAGAGGAGATATACAGATGTCAGCCACGCAGCGGTCTCAGTCCTCTTATCTAACGGATTTACTAGCGGCGCCGCAATCTTATGAGCTATTGCAAGCGCTGCGCTTGGTTCAGCATGAAGTTAGCATGGGGCATGCGCCTATCGAAGTGCGTTACCGTGCCTCGTTGTCATTGGCATATCCGCAAGCTGAAATTGAGTCAATGGCGCTCATTGCCCAAGACAATATGGAAGGCAGTGATAGTTCAGTAGATGATGGTCAAATAAAGGCCAGTTCGTTAATGGCCAGACAGATAGAGGTTTGCCCAGCAGTTATCGGCCTTACGGGCCCATTATCGGCTTTGCCCGCGATGTATACCGATCATTTAGCATCGCGAGTCAATCATGCAAAAGACAAAGCTGCACCGGCATTTTTAGATTTATTTAACCATCGTTTAACTGATTTGTATGTCGAAGCGAGCTGGTTTTATAACTTGCCATTACAGTATGAGTTAAAGGATAAAAAAGACAGCTACCTGTTGAGTTTGCGGGCACTGGCACGTCAGCCCAAAAAGTTGACCGCCATCGATAGCTTGATTGCCTATGCTGGCATGATTGCCCCCGGACGTCTGACCGCTGATCAGTTAGCACATGTACTGTCGCACTTTTTGGATAGCACGGTGAGTGTGGAGCAGTTCGTACCAGAATGGTTTGACTTGCCAGCTAGTGAGCAGACCGCACTTGGTGGACAACATGCGGCACTTGGCTTATCTGCATTTTGCGGTGCGCGCGTCGTACAGTTCGATAGCAAAATTAGAATTGTATTTCACCAGTTGGATGCCAAGCGTTATTTGAGACTGTTGCCAGCCGGTGATATGTATCAAGTCATCATTGATTTTATTCGTAAATGGTGCGGTGTCTGTCTTGCCGTTGAAATGCAGCTCGAGTTGGACAAGCAGTACATCACTCCTTTGTCATTGTCTGAAAGTGGTTTTGGTGGCTTGGGGCAAGGCGGGTTTTTGGTATCGCAGCCCGCGACCCAGCATCATGATGACACTCGCTATGCATTGCCTATTCAATAGCTAGGGCATGTCGTCAGTCTGAACCCTAAACGGTAAATAGGCTAAAAACGGTCTGTTCACTAATGATTATAAGAAGTCGCGCTAAGTTTTATACGTCAGTTTTATAAAAATAATGTTAAGTCTAATCAGAATGCCAAAGGAAAAGGTTTATGAGCCAGTTAAAAGCTGTAATTACCCGCTTGAGTCCGAGCTGCCGACAGTGTTTGCAGCAGGCAGCTAGGCTTTGTATCAATAATGGACATCGTGAAGTCGATACTGTCCATCTATTGCATGAGTTGATTGCGACGCCGCACAATGACGTGGCTCAAATACTGAAATTCAATAAGATTAATCAGCAGGCATTGCTAGTAGATATCACAGACTTGCTCGGTACTTTTAGTCAGGCAACAGGCTCGACCCCTGTGTTTAGTCAAGGGTTGATGGCGTTGTTAGAAGATGCGTGGGAGCTAGCCAGTAGCCAACATAGCCAAAGCGATGATAATAACAATCCACTAGAAATCCGATCTGGGCATATATTACTGGTGTTATTGGCGTATGAGCGTTATCAGTCATTATTAAAAACCCTCCCTGAGCAGCTACAGTATATTGATCGTTTTACCCTAAAAGATGATTATGAACGCCAGTGTCTTGGTAGTACTGAGGGTAGTGGATCAAGCAGCAATAAAGGCGTCAATAATAAAGGCGTGAATAAGGGTGCTGATGATAGTGTAGACAATGATATTAACAATCAAGAATCTTTAGACGCTAATAAAACTGAAACTAAGCCAACCCCTGCGTTGGATAAATATACTTATGATTTGACTGCTAAAGCCAGTGCAGAGCAAATAGATCCAGTGATAGGCCGTGAGTTTGAAATTCATCAGCTGATCGATATTTTGATTCGTCGTCGTCAAAACAATCCAATTTTGACAGGTGAGGCAGGCGTTGGTAAAACTGCTGTGGTAGAAGGATTGGCGCAAAAGATAGTTGCCGGTCAAGTGCCTGATCAGCTCAAAGACGTGACGATACGTAGCCTCGATATGGGGCTATTGCAAGCTGGGGCGAGTGTCAAAGGTGAGTTCGAAAACCGTCTAAAGCAAGTCATCGAAGAAGTACAAGCCTCGGTACAGCCGATTATCTTGTTCATCGATGAAGCGCATACCTTAATCGGCGCTGGCGGGCAGGCAGGTCAAAACGATGCGGCGAACTTGCTTAAGCCTGCGCTGGCTCGTGGTGAGCTGAGAACCATTGCGGCGACGACGTGGTCAGAGTATAAGAAATACTTTGAAAAAGACGCAGCATTGTCACGTCGCTTCCAAGTGGTCAAAGTTGATGAGCCTGATATCGATACGGCAGTGGCGATGATTCGTGGTTTGAGTGCCAAGATGCAGTCGCACTTTGGCATATTGATAGATGACGATGCGCTACAAGCAGCCGTTGAGCTGTCAGCACGTTATATCAGCGATCGACAACTGCCTGATAAAGCGGTCAGCGTATTAGATACGGCAGCTGCACGGGTGAGCTTATCGAAAACCGCCATGCCCAATCAGCTGGATAGATTACAAGCCAAAGGTGTGCAATTAGAGCAGCATATCAATAATCTCAGTCAACAGCTTGAGCGTATCGGCGGTGTGGACGAAAAAGAAAAAGTCAGTCAAAAAATTGCCGTGCTTGATGAGCAGCGCCAAACCAATCAACAAAGCATTGCTGACATGACCAGTCGCTGGCACGAACAGCGCGAGCTTAATGATCAGCTCGATGCACTCAATCAGCAGTTGAATGGCAAGGCTGATGGTGCTGATACGCTCAGTGCAACAGAGCGCTTAGACAAACAGTCTGAATACCAAAGTATTGAGCAGTCACTAAAACAAGTACAAGAGACACATCGTCTCATTCATCCTGTATTAGACAGACAAGTTATTAAGCAGATTATCTCGGATTGGACAGGAATTCCACTCAACGATATGGCGGGGAATGAAAAAGACCATATCTTGAATTTGGCTGACACCTTACAGACGCGCGTGATTGGCCAAGACCATTCTGTGGCTGCTATCGTGAAGCGGATTCATACGGCGAAAGCACGGTTAGATGACCCCAATCGCCCGCAAGGGGTGTTCATGCTCGTCGGGCCAAGCGGTGTGGGCAAGACAGAAACCGCATTGGCGCTATCAGAGGTGCTGTACGGTGGTGAGCGTAATCTTATTACCATCAATCTATCAGAGTATCAGGAAGCGCATAGTGTTGCCTCATTAAAAGGCTCGCCACCAGGCTATGTTGGCTATGGCGAAGGTGGTGTGCTAACGGAGGCTATTCGCCGTCGTCCCTATAGTGTGCTCTTGCTTGACGAAGTTGAAAAAGCCCATCCAGACGTGTTGGATTTGTTTTATCAGGTCTTTGACAAAGGGGTGATGGAAGACAGCGAAGGGCGTTTAATTGATTTCAAAAACACGCTTATTTTATTGACCAGTAATGTTGGTTCATCGCAGATTATGCAAGCGTGCATCAATACTGATCCAGCCGTCACTGATTTTAGCTTACCAGACAGCGATAGCCTAAAACAGGTGATTAATCCGCATTTATACAAAGCTTTCAAGCCTGCCTTTTTGGGTCGTTTAACGGTCATCCCTTATTATCCGTTGACGGATGACGCGCTCGCAGAAATCATTCGCCTGAAATTGGATAAAATCACTGGCCGCATCCATGACAATTATGATGTGCCTTGTGTCATTGACGATGAAGTCATTGAGCTCATTTTATCGCGTTGTCATGAGGTCGACTCTGGTGCACGTAATGCCGATGCCATTATCAGTCATACCTTGCTACCGCAGCTGGCAGGTCAGCTACTGGCGCACGATGACAGTCAAAGTGTGCTAAAGAAAATTACTGTATTCGTCGATAATGAAGATAATTTTGCGTATCGTCTGGATACCGATGCGGTTGTGCCACTGAATCAAATGGCGCAATACAGTGAAGATGAGACTGAGGAGAAGGTTAAAAAGTCGGCAAGAAAACCAGTTTCAGCCAAAAAGCCTGCTGCTAAAAAGCCAACAGTTAAAAAAACAGCACGCAAAAAACCTGTTAAAGAGGAATTACTATAATGAGCACTGATAACTCTTTAGCCACCAATATGGATGCCCTTATCGCTCCTATTGATGGCAGTCGTCATGGTGTCGGCGAAGACCTGACTTTTGATTTACGTATCGATGCCATCGTTGCTGCTCGTCAAGAGGACGATCCACTGCTGGCACAAGGCAACTGGGTCACTGAATTAAAAGTCGCTGATTGGGATTTTGTCAAAAACCAATGTGCAGAGTTGCTGAGCCATACCAGCAAGGACATGAAGTTAGCACTATGGTACGTTGATGCCTTGAGTCATACGAATCATCTGGCAGGTATTAGTCATGGGCTAAGCGTATTACAAGCATTCAATGACGAGTACTGGCTCACCATGTATCCACCATTGGATGGTGAAGAAGACAGCATGGATATTAGGGCAGGGCTATTGTCATGGTTTGTAAAAGCGCTCACTGATGACCTAAAACAGCTATCGCTCTCTGATACAAAAACAGAAAAATATAATTATAACTATTATCTAACCGCTCGTGACCATGACAAGCAGCGTCAGCAGAATCCTGATAGCGAATCGTCCAGCCAATTGACGCTTAGTGATTATAACCAAGCCATCAAAAGCAGTAGTGAATCATGGCAACATGCATTGATGACGACTCTGAGTACCGTTACCGAGCAGTGGCAGGCATTGTCTGACCAACTAAATGATTTAATGGGTATCGATGCGCCTGTCTTCGCGCCAGTGACAGAGCTGTTGGCTGGACTGAAGCAACACCTGCACTCATTGATACCAGAGCAGGTTGATATGGTAGACAGTAATAGTCAAGACGGTATTGACGATATGGAAGAAGGTTTTTCTACTGAGGATGCAGTGCTAAATGATGGACAAGCAATTGGCGCAAAAACAAGCGCATCAACCAGCTTTAATCCGAACAACCGCGATCATCAAAGCAATCGCCGGCAAGCGCTTAAATTATTGGGTCAAATCCAAGACTACTTTGCGACCAATGAGCCGCACAGCCCAGTGACGTTTTTACTCGGACGGGCGATTAATTGGGCCGATATGCCGCTAGATCAATGGCTCACACATATCATCAAAAATGAAGATCAGCTTGCTAATCTTTCAGACATGATTGGGATTCAGCCAAAACGTGAATCATCTGATGATGGCTATAATTAAATAGTTGGATTGGGCTTGAATAGTTAAATTGGGTTTGAACAGCTGATTGGATGGTTGGTTTGCCAACAATCTGTGTGCCATTTTTAATTTTGTAATATGAATACAGTCTATCCACCATGATATCGATATCGTAGTAGTTTGATAGTGGGTGAGCTGTATTTATATCTTTGGACTGATAGAGAAGGGCTTGTCATGGTATGGACTCAAACAAAACGGCACCTGCAAATTAGTAGTGCCCATCCTGATATTGCTACTAGCCTTATTCAACAAGCTGACTTGGTGGAGAGCTTGCTTGGCATGCCGCTGCCTGATAGCGTGTGGAGTAAGCCCGCGCTTATGCCAACGCCTGATGCTTATCCAAGCCCTTATCATCAAGATCAACGAGCGCAATCATATCAGCAGCGTCAGCTGGCGCTCTATTGCGGCTACCGTATAAGTATTACGCTATTGCATCCGCAAGCAGGACTGGCTACCAAAGATTGGATAGGACAAAGTTTAGCGATTCACTGGAATACTGGCGACGCGCTGTTAACCAGTCAGATCCGTCATGGTGTCATTACCGAAGTTGTAGCTTTGGGTAGCAACAGTGGTATGGCGGCGTATCGTATCATCTGCGAACCTGCTTTGAACCAGTTACGCCTATCTAGTCATAACCGCCGTCATCATCACCTCAGTCTAAGCGAGCTGATCACCGATATTATTAGCCCATATGATATGAATGTTGAGATGGACGAACGTCTCAGTGATGACAGCGTCTATCATATTCAGCACAGCGTGCAATATAACCAAACAGATCTCGCTTACTTAACGCAGTATCTCACTCTTTATGGTATTACAGGTTACTATCGTCATGACGTGGACAGTCACACGCTGGTGCTACTACCCCATGATGGTGAAATACTGCGTCCTGATGCCAATGACATTCAAAGCATCCTCAGTCAAAACCCTGCTAACCTCGCTGACAGACAAGACCGCATCACCACCGTTCGTCCGCAAGTTGCCCAACATACTCAGCAGAGTGATCTATATCGTTACGATAACCGCTTAATTGGCACTTATACTGGTAGTAGCA